>JAQBOV010000053.1 GCA_028287895.1 Mucilaginibacter sp.
AATTTTTTACCACTGCAGGTTGATTTGGTTAACGAAAGCAGTGTATCATTGGCCCTGCAGCATACCTATGAAATATTTGGTCGGATAGATGTAGTAATTAATAATGCGGGTTATGGTATTGGCGGTGCTATTGAAGAACTTACCGACGAAGAAACACGCCAGGCCTTTGATGTGAACGTATTTGCCACGCTGAATGTAATCAGATGTGTGATGCCTTATTTACGTAAACAGCGCTCAGGGCACCTGATTAATATCGCTTCATCAGCAGGTCTGGCCCCGGGAATTGGCTGGTCAATTTACTGCGCTGCCAAGTATGCGGTGGTGGGATTGACAGAGGTACTTGCCGCCGATGTAAAATCACTTGGTATTAAGGTTACTTTAGTAGCGCCTGGTGCATTCCGCACCAGTTTTTTGACATCGGAATCATTGTCGATTACCGCAAATCCAATAGAAGACTACCAGGAAATAAGGGAAACGCATAAAATATATTTAAAAAAGAATGGTATGCAGGCCGGTGATCCCGAAAAAGCAGCGGCAGCTATGATAAAAATTGCAGGCAAAGAAAATCCGCCGCTTTATTTATTATTAGGCGGCGATGCTTATAACCGGGTTTTAACCAAACTGGATACTTTGAACACCGAAATACGTTCACATGGTGAGCTTACCTGCTCAACAGATTTTTAAAGTATTGTTTGCTCTTTAAAACAACAAAACCCGGTTATTATCGGGTTTTGTTGTTAAGGGATACTCCTGTATCTCAGCTTAGTGAATTATCCGCGCAGGATATCCTAAAGGAAGCTGTGTTTGACAATCGACTGTTGAGGCCCGGCGACTGTCTTGTCATTAAAACAACTTCTTTCCATTATCGGATAGTCAAAATATTATTGTGTTTTATTGATTTTTTTTGCGATGTTGTAAGCAGTTTATTCACAAAAGTTGTCTTTTGCTGGCAATGATATTACTGAAAGCCTGGTATAAACGGGTCATATCCGCCGGATATCCCGTCTTCCAGGTTTAAAAGTTAAGATATAATGAAAAATACCATCATTGCATTCTTACTATCACTAAGCAGTATAGCAGCTTTAGGACAAACTGCCCCAAAACCATATGGCGTATTGCCCACCCGGAGGCAACTGCATTGGCAGGAAACAGAAATGTATGGTATAGTCCATTTCAGCATGGCTACCTTTACCGATAAGGAGTGGGGGTATGGCGACGAAAGCCCCCGGATTTTTAATCCCAAACACTTTAGCGCATTGCAGATCGTCGGTGCAGCTAAAGCCGGCGGATTAAAGGGTGTAATAGTGGTGGCTAAACACCATGATGGTTTCTGTCTGTGGCCGACAAAAACAACGGATCACAATATCGGCAAAAGCCCATTTAAAAATGGGCATGGCGATGTGGTTAAGGAATACCAGCTGGCCTGCCAAAAACTCGGTATGAAACTCGGTATTTACTGTTCGCCTTGGGATAGAAATAGCCCCATTTACGGTAAGGCGGAATATGTAACTGATGTATACCGAAAGCAGTTAAAAGAACTTTACAGTAAGTATGGGCCGTTGTTTATCTCATGGCACGATGGTGCCAATGGCGGCGATGGGTATTATGGCGGCTCCCGCGATGTACGTAAAATTGACCGTTCAAGCTATTACGGATGGGATACTACCTGGGCCATTACCCGTAAAATGCAGCCCGGAGCATCTATTTTTGGTGATGTTGGTCCTGATGTTCGCTGGGTTGGTAATGAAGAAGGTCACGCCGGTGAAACTTGTTGGGCTACTTATACTCCGCACGCTCCTGAAAAAGGGAAAAAACCCGGTAATGGATTTGTCCTGGATTATCAAGGCACAGAAGGGACCCGCGGAGGTGAATTCTGGATGCCGGCAGAATGCGACGTGCCGCTAAGACCAGGATGGTTTTACCATAAATCACAGGACGGGCAATCAAAATCAGCCGATCAGCTTGTAGATCTGTACTATAAAAGCGTAGGCAGGGCGGCATGTCTTGATCTTGGGCTCTCGCCCGATAAGAGCGGGCAACTGAGCAGCCCCGATGCGAACATCCTGAAACAGTTTGGACAGATCATTAATAAAACTTTTGCCGATAACCTGGCCGCCGGGGCAACATTTACTGCCAGCAATGTCCGGGGCAATAATTCACTAAAATATGGGACGGCAAGGCTGACAGATAACGACCGTTATTCTTATTGGGCAACCGACGATTCGGTTACTAAAGCTCAACTAATCATCAATCTGCCTGCACCGAAAACATTTAATGTGATACGACTGCGTGAAAATATAAAACTCGGTCAGCGTATTGATTCAATTGGTATTGATGCCTGGCAAAATGGCAAGTGGACCAGGATTGCCGGTGCCAGTTCCATAGGTGCAAACCGATTGATACGGTTACCTCAAGCTGTTAGTTGTTCAAAAGTGAGGTTGCGTGTAAGTTCGCCGGTTTGTATCGCACTAAGTGATTTTGGCTTATTCAAAGAACCGGCTGATCTAGCCGCCCCGGTAATTACCAGGGATAAACGCGGAACGGCCTTTCGTTATAGCTTATTACACATTTTAGATTTTCGGGCTGTTTAAAAGCCTGATTAATCTTTGGAAACATAAAGTGTTTCCCCTTACTTTTCCCAAACCGCACCCCTTAGCTCCTTACGCCCGGAAAGATCATCATCCGGAACGATCACCGCTACCCATGGCGTATCGGGAGAAGTAATACGGGCATGCCATTCAACATTTGCCGTAGTTCCTGATTTAAGGTTAAGCGCTTTTGAGGCGGCAGTAAGTGTGAGGTTATCTGTACGGATATTAAAATGATGATTGCCATTCCCCTGCACGCTTAACTTAATAGTTATGCCGCCGTTTGCCGATACTGTTTTTGAAACTTCATAGCTCAGCAGCAAACCGCGCCGGCACTCCAGATGATAAGCAGAACCGGGTAAAAAAGTTTGAGTTTGTTCGCTGCCATTACTGCTCACCAAATATTTTCCTTCCGGTAAGGCTATTTTAAAATGGCCGGTTGTTTTATCAGCGGTTACTTTAATGCCTTGTTTCGAATTAACTTCTTTAAAAGTTACCGGATCGGTCGCGCGGCCTTCAACCAAAGCAGGGCCTTCCACATCTTTCAAAAGCCATACCCAGCTTTTTACCGGGTGCTGCCAGATCTCTTTGTAAGTCCACATGCTTTGTACCGGCCAGTAAGGGGCGTCGTGTTCGTCTTTTGTTTGTATGCCTACCGGCAGGCCGCCAACCATATCGCCGGAGGATGGTGAGTAAAGCGGACAGAAATCATAGCCTTCGCCATACATCGTACTTGCCGAAAACGGGTTGCGGCCAATGATCCATTCCAGCTGGTGCACCGATAATTGAGCCGAGGCCAGGTCGCCGCGCAGATGCGCCGCACTTGCCAGGGCCTGTGCCTGAGGTAAAATAGTGCCAAAATGCCCGCGGTAATCCATCCAGACGGGGAACATCCGCAGATAATGGCCTTTGCCCAGTGACAAGCCTGTAAGTACTTGTTTACGGAACGACTCTTTCCTGCTTTGGGGCACACTCCTATACTCCGTATCTACATAAACAGAAGATGGCATAACATTATACGGAGCAGTATACCTGGCCATGGTTTTCAGATACTCCGAATAAAGGGTAACAGTTGAGTACCACTTTATCCAGTCCTTGTTATCAGGGAATGCATCACATAGTTCCGTCAGCGCCATTATCGGGGCCTGCTCGCGGCCGCGGTGGCAATAATGCAGTATCCTGCGTTTATCGGCGGCGGTATAAAAGAAACCGGTAAGTGGTATATCCCAATCAGGGCGCTTACGCTGCTGGGCATCCATAATGAGCGGAGCCAGTTTGGTTGCCAGGTCAGCATACTTTTTATCACCGGTTGCCTTCCACATGGCTACCGATGAAAGGATTGCCTGAGACGGAAATTCATCCTCTACGTTATTAGAATCAAAAGTACCTCTCCATTTATCTTTTGACGGCTTAACCGATGCCATGCCGGCTACGGCAAAGCTCCAGTCGGCCTGGGCGGTTTTTAAAGCATAGGCCGCCAGTCGCGGGTCAATCTCCTTAAATACGCGGTATCCGATGGCTTCGGCAGTGGCGGCTTCAAAATTTGATAGCGGGTCGTTTTTCGCTGTGGCGACAATATCATCATCATCACCGATAATGTTATTTGTCCTGCGGCTGTTGTTGGAGCCAACATACCGGTAGCCATCGTTAAAAGTTGTTCTTATGATTTGATCAAGGCCCCATTTTGCTTCTTCCAGCACACGGTCATATAAAGCAGGGTCCTGATTCCCGGCTTTCAGCTTTTCTGCCATTGCCAGTAAAGAACAGGTGATCTCCTGGTTACCTTCCAGACCTTGCGAAAGATCCCCGGCATCATGCCAGCCACCGGCAACCATTATCCGTTTATCACCATGTACACAGGTCCAGTCCTGGTGCTCTTTACCGTGTATACCGGGTATCTCTGTGCCGCAGCGTTCAGCATAAAAAAAATTCAGTGCTTTCCATACCGTTCTTTGATAAACATCAGCATCTATCCGGAATGGTTTTGTGCTTACCTTACCGGCCTGAAGTACATAGGTGCCCGGTGTTCTTATCTCTGAAAAATCCATTACCTGAAAACTGCCGATGTGTGAGGTGGTCGTTTCAATAGGTTTACTTAGCACCACATCGCCGCTATTCTGGTCGATCAGTTTAAATTCTTTAGCATCCAAATTACTGGCGATGGCGCTTTTGTGCGCACCGGTCTGATAACCGGTATGTGCATAAGATATTCGGTCCTTCCACACATCCCAGCCCTCCACTTTATCAGGGTCCACTTTTTCAAGTTCCATCTGATCAAAATAAAAACGGATATCGGCGGCCTCGCCAGGGTAGCTGCCGGATAAACCGTATGATACCTCGAAGCCCGTTACTTTATCCCTGGCCACATTGCCTATTTCCCAAACAACATGATTCCATTGGTGGTTTTTGAGTGTGAGGGACGTAGAACCTTCCTGAGCGAAAACAGCAGGCAGCTTTTCCACGCCATCATTATAAAGCTGACAATCCAGCGCGGTGGTATAAAACCCCGGCAGATCGGGGTAGATCCAGATGGAAATACGGTTATATTTTGTCCAGTCCTGGTTTGCAAAAGCGCGCCGGATACCGGAACGGCCCCAACCTCTGCCATTTTTAGGCGCCGGCCCTGCAAGCCTTGTAGGTGTTGTCATTACCAGGGAGTGTTCACCCTGATGCACAAATTCATTTGACAGCTCAATGGTGGCAACCGAACTGCTTGAATCCACTGTGGTCATTACTTTGCGGGCGTCTACAATTTGCACACCTGATGTGGTAAAGGTTTTCCAGTTATCAAGGTTTTCCATCGCATCAAGCATACGTTTATCATACACTTTTTTATTAAGCCAGCGATACATGGCTGAGTCCTCGAAACTGGCTTCCATGGGTTGGCGCACCAGGTAAAAGGCGGACAGTAAAATAACAGCCGTGGCAAGATAAAAGTATTTCATTGATGCCTGCTAAAAGTTGAAACCTCTTTGTTTGGCATAATCTGCAATCCTTGCACCTGCCTCAGCATCCAGCAGTATCTCGCAGTTCGGGTGTAATTGTACTACTGATGCCGGGATGGCCGTAGTTACCGGCCCGAGTATGGCTTTTTCAATGATCTCCGCCTTATGGGCCCCTTTGGCGATTAGTACAAGCTTACGGGTATGCATGATGTTTTTGACGCCTCTGGTCAATCCACCCAAAACGGTTTCCGGCGGTACTTGTGTTTCTCTGCGTACACGTGCTTCAAAATCAGGGTCCATTGGCGATACCCAGGTTTCGCTTTCGAAGGGGGTACCGGGCTGGTTGATACCGATGTGGCCATTACTGCCAATACCCAGCATTTGCAGATCCGCGCCGCCGCGTTCGGCCAGTTTTTGTTCAAACAGCAGGCTTTCGGCTTCAAAATCATCAGACATGGTAGGCGGCATAATGAAATTTTCCTCCGGTATTCCTAAGGGGCCGGCTATCTGCTTGAGGATCATGGTATAGCAGCTGCCCGCATATTCCCTGGGCAGGTTGGTTAGCTCGTCTACATTAAATAAGGTGATGCCCGAAACATCAAAGGGATATAATGCATGAATTTCTGATACGATCCTGTGCATATCGATGGTCGTTTGCCCGGTTGACAGGCCAATGACGGCATTGGATTTTTCCAGCATCTGCGCTATAATGCGCCATGCCGCGATGATATTAAATTCCTGCTCGCTGTTTGCAATAGTTATCTTCATGGTGTATAATGTATTATAGTCATAGATCCTTTAATTGTTCTGTAAAAAATAAGTCTATCGCTTCGGCGGCATTAGCTTCGTCCTCTCCTTCGACAATAACCGATATGGTTTCCCCGCCTTTTATGGTCATTGAAAGGATGTTCAGCATGCTGTTCAATAGAACCACCTTATCTCCTCGTTTTAAACTGACTGCCGACTTGAAATTTTTTGTAAGCCTGATCAGTGTAGTTGCCGGGCGGGCGTGAATACCCTGCGGGGCGATGATCATGTAGTCTTTTGATATCATTGCGCTGCCTCCTGCAAATACGCGATGATCTTTTCTGAACTGTCCATTTCCATTACATTTTTATAAATATCCCTTGCTTTTTTTATACTGTTGCTAATAATGATATTTTTTATTGCGGGGATAGCAGCAGCACTCATGGAAAAATCCGTTAAACCCATTCCAAGCAATAATAAGGTTGCCAGGGGGTCGGAAGCCATTTCGCCGCACATGCCTACCCCGATATTGTGCTTATGGCCCTGTTCGATCACCTTTTGGATCAGCCTCAAAACACCCGGGTTAAAAGGATCATACAAGTGGGATATCTTTTCATTCATCCGGTCTACGGCCAAAGTATATTGGCAGAGATCGTTTGTTCCGATGCTGAAAAAATCAACTTCTTTGGCCAGGATATCTGCTGTAATTGCGGCCGAGGGTATCTCTATCATGATACCCAGTTTAATATCAGCATTGAACGCAATATGGTTATTCAATAATTCAGCTTTAGCCTGCGCAACGATACTTTTGGCCGATCTGATTTCCTGGACGTTGGATATCATCGGAAACATGATCTTCAGATCGCCAAATACCGAGGCCCTTAAAATAGCTTTAAGCTGGGTCATGAACAGGTCCTTTCTGTCCAGGCAAATCCTTATTGCCCTGTACCCTAAAAAAGGGTTGAGTTCTGCCGGTAAGTTAAAATAGGGTAGATGCTTGTCGCCACCAATATCTATGGTCCTTACAATAACCGTGTTGTTTTTGGAGCCAAGCGCTACGTTTTTGTAAAATTCAAACTGTTCATCTTCTGTGGGGAATGAATCGCGATCCATAAACAACAGTTCGGTACGCAAAAGGCCCACGCCCACACACCCATTATAAAAAGCATCATCCAGGTCATCGGCACCGGAAATGTTTGCTGACAGGGTTATTTTTTCACCATCGCTTGTTATAGCGGATATATCTTTTAATGCTTTTAATTTAGCTGACTGCCGCAGGTAAGCCTCTCTTTTAATCGTATGATCATCGATAATTTCCTGAGCCGGATTGATATACACGATGCCATTTATACCGTCAAGAATAATTATATCATTGTTTACAACTGTGCCAAGTTCCTCTCCGCAGCCTACAACTGCCGGTATGCCTTTTGATTTGGCAATAATGGTGGTATGCGATGTTCTGCTGCCGGTTTGCGTAGCAAACCCCACAACATGCTTGATATCCATCGCTATGGTATCGGAGGGGGAAATATCTTCGGCTATGACAATGGTGTCCGGGTCAAATTCGGGGGCTGTAACTTTGCCGGATTTATCCAGAAGATTCAGGATCCGGCGACCTATGTCCTTTATGTCTGCAGAACGCGCGCGCATGTATTGATCATCCATGCTTTCAAAAAGCCGAACAAAGTTTCCGATCACTTCGACCAGAGCGTCATGAGCATTGTTTTTACCGTTTTCAATTTTTTGGGTTACATCAGCCTTTATCTGCGGGTCGGTTAACAGTTCTATCTGTGTTTCCAGGACCGCTAATTCTTCATCCTGCAATGATAATTGCGCGTTGGCCTTAATGCTTTCGATCTCGGCAACAGCATGGCTGACTGCAAGGTCAAATCGTTCGATCTCGAGTAATATTTCAATCTCATTGTTCAACAAAACGCCGGTCAGTGCAGCTTCTGGTTTTTTAAGCACAAAAGCTTTACCTATCGAAATACCCGGTGAAACGCCAATTCCTTTCATTTGATCAGGCAAATAAGTGTATCATGCTGCCAGCAAAGCCTAAGACAAGCAAACCCAGCAGTAAATAGGTGGTTTTAACATTCTTCTTTACCAGATAATACACCATGAATGTAAGCCCTAAAGGGATTACAGCCGGCACTATCTGGTCAATTATGCTTTGTACCGATACCGTGGATTTGGTCCCTATGGTAAGCGGCGTTGTAATAGAGATCAATGTTGCCGGCATAGCGCCTACCACCATTAATCCCAATATGGACGCGCCTTTGGTTAACCTGTCCATTACATTGTTTTTAGCAAGGTTTTGCAGAAATTTAGTGCCGGCATTATATCCGATAAAAGTTAGGTTGTATCTCAGTAAAAGATGCGGTATGTTAAAGACCAATATAAAAAGGATCGGCCCCATCACATTCCCCTTTATAGCCAGTGATGTTCCCACGCCCGCGGCGATCACTTTAAAAGTACCCCAGAAAAGGGAATCGAATACACCGGCCAGCGGGCCCATTAAACCCAGTTTTACCGAATTTATGGACTCTTGATCAAAATCCTTGTCCTGGCTGTTTTGCTCCTCCATGGCAGCCGTTATCCCAAAGATCAGCGTTGAGCCGTAGGGGCTGGTATTAAAAAACTGTAAATGTCTTTTTAATGCGGCAGCCATTGACTGTTTGGTCGTATAGAGCTGCTTTAAGACCGGTATGATAGTAAATGCGAAACCTGTATTTTGCCAGGTTTCGAAATTGAAATTTGCTTCGAGTGTCAGCGATCTGAAAAACAGCTTCCGGAGATCGCCTTTGGATAGTTTATGCGTTGTTTTTGTTTCGGTAGGGCTTGCTGGTGTATCTTGTTCATCATCCGCTGCCTCTTTAGGGCTAACCTGCGTTACAATGAGCGCTATGATAACACCCAAGCCGCCGATAGCAATAACCGGCAGTTTTAAATAGGCAGCCAGCACAAAACCCAGAAAGAAGTAAGGTGCTACTGTTTTATTAAACATCAGGTTCATTAAAAGAGCGAAGCCAAGTGCCGGCAGCATATTACCGGCAACCTGCAATCCGGACTGCAGCCATGCGGGTATCATATCAAGAAATGACTTCATGGCACCTGCTCCTAATTGCAAAGCCAATAAAATGATAACCCCCATTAACAGGGGCCTCAACAGGCCTGAAAGGATGTGCAAACGCTGGATATTCCGATAATCCCCCTGGTCGGCATATTGATTGAATTTTTTGTTAAGCACAGCCCGCAGCACAAACAGGCCGCTGATTACCATTTCGGCTAATATGGAAACCGGTACGGCAATAGCCAGTGCTATCGCTGGCCCTTTGCCGGATATAATGGCAAAAGCGGTACCCAGCACCCCGCCTGTAACCACGTCAGGCGGTATGGCAGCGCCAACCTTAATATTTCCCATAAATATTAATTCCAATGTCGCACCGATAATGACACCCTGGGTCAGGTCGCCGAGTACCCATCCAACCAAAGGGCCCAGCACTAAAGGACGGCTTAATAATGTTGTTCCGAGAAAATCTTCCGAGTGACCAAACATGGCGATCAACGCAATGAGAATAAATGATACTGACACTATTTAAAAGTCCTTTTAGATGAAATTAATTTTTATATGCTATGGGTTTAAATAAGGCTGTTTACCATTTGCTTACTGTCTGTGGGTACCTGCCTTATTTCCAATTCTATTCCTTTATTTAATAGCTCGCGTATCAACGTTATATCCTCATCATTTACCCCGACAGCTTTGGAGATAAGTTTAGCGCCCTCTTTTAAGCGTATTCCTCCTATATTTATTGATTTTATTTCGGGCACTTCGGCAGCCATTAGAGCCGCATCTTTAACACTGTTTATAATCAGCAATACCGTCAGGCCTTTGTTCTGTTCATCATTTAAAAATGCCGCGGCTTCTTTTAATGACTTTATCAATAGCCTGGTTCCGGCGGGTTTGGCCAGGCCGAGTGTCATTTTCATGAATTCATCTGCGGCTACCTTGTCATTTGCCACAAGCAGGCAATTTACACCCAAGGCAGGGGTCCATGTAAATGCTATCTGCCCATGCACCAGCCTGTCATCAATACGTGTTAACTTAATCATTTGCTGTTTCGTTGTTTTGCCCCGTTAATAGTTCGTTTACATATACCATTTGTTCCTTGGCATTATCGATGGCCGCAGCGATCACCTCATTAACGGGGGCCCGGGTATCTGCAAGCATAATATCAATGATCAATGGTAAATTAAATCCTGAAATTACATGGACGTTTGAATTTTGAGAATGTTGCAGTATCTGGTTAGTGATACTGCCGCCAAGGATGTCCGTAAAAACAATCAGTTCATCATGATCACTGATTTTTTCCAGTATTCCCTTTATTTCGGACTCTACAGAGGTGCTTTGATCAACATAAGCTTGTATTAAAAATACATGCTCCACTGAACCTATGATCATGTCTAATGATGATTTTGCCCCCGAGGCTAAAGTACCGTGAGTTGCTATAAGGAATTTCCGTGTTTTTTCACTTTTGTCCATTACGTGTTATAGATAGCTATTAAGGGTATTAAAATGTAAAGCTTGAGTTAGGATTAAAATCGGTTACCCAATATATGAATTTCCGTACTGCAATTATCCGCCAAACTTTGCTCAAAAGCTATTTTGCAGCCACTACAATTCCACTACTATTATTTATTGTGATCTTTTAGACCATAAGAGGTCGCCGGCGATGAAATATTTGTATTGCGCTATAACTTTAACGCAGGCGCAGTGTAAAAGAATGATTTTAATGCCGGTAGTGCTAATGTAGGGTCATGAAAATTGAACCGGAATAAGTAATATATTAGCTTTGACTTCAAGATGCCCGTTTGCATCGCTAAAACCATCAGGGTTTTAATTATAGACTTAAATTTTTAGAATAGTTTTATCATGGTATTATCAAACAGGGAAAAATGGGTGTTGTATTTATTGCTGCTTATGCCGTTTATGCTTCATGCGCAATCCATAAAGATAGTAACCAATCATGTTGGCTATGAAGATCTCGAAGCCAAGCACGCTGTTATCGTTGCCGACAGCCGCGCCGCCCTTAGTTCTTTTAACCTGGTGGAGGCAGGTACGGGTAAAAAGGTTTTTAAAGGACAACCTGTTTTCAACGGGCCGGTAAATAAATGGAAAAATTTCCAGTTCTGGACACTTGATTTCAGCGATTTTACCACTCCGGGTACTTATAAAATTCAATTTCTTGCTCCTTGCGGAACTATTTCTTCCTATCCGTTTATTATCGGAAAAAATGTGCTGGAGAAAGCTACCATATCGGATGTAGTTTATTATTTTAAAGGACAAAGAAGCTCGGGCCTGCTTGATAAGGCCGATCACCACCTCCTTTTATCCGGTAAAACAACTGATACGGTTGATGCGCACGGCGGCTGGTATGACGCTACCGGCGATTACGGGAAACACCTTTCGCATCTTTCCTTTTCATCCTACTTTAATCCACAGCAAATTTCTTTAACCGCCTGGAGCCTGTTTAAAACATATGCGCTGTTATCGGCCAGGCCAGGAACAGATTTTCGCCAGTTCAACCGCCGGATACTGGATGAGGCCATGTATGGTGCCGATTATTTAGTGAGAATGCATGCAAAAGACGGCTCATTTTACCGTTCAGTTTCCTCGCCGGGCCCGGGCAAACTGCCTAAGGACAGGGTGATTCAGCCAGAAGAAGCAAGCTACCGGATAAAACAAACAAAAGATCAGTCTTTCAATAAAAACAGCGGCACCGTTAAAAACTGGCGCAGTTACCAGGTAAGTTACCGCTCGGGAGGCGGCATAGCTATAGCTGCACTGGCAATGGCCTCTGCTTACCCTGTTTCCGGCGCGTACAGCAGTGCTGAATATTTAAAGGCGGCTGAAAGTGCATTCGCCTTTTTAGAGAAGGACAATGCGGCGATGGATTTTGACCAGAAGGAAAATATACTTGACGATTATTGCGCATTAAGTGCGGCGACAGAACTATACAAGGTTACCCATAAAGATGTTTATAAAGCCGCAGCCGATAAAAGGGCCGGGCAGTTAACGAGCCGTTTAGTTTCCTGGAAAGCTTATAAAAACTACTGGCGGGCGGATAATAAGGATCGTCCTTTTTTTCATCCTTCTGATGCCGGGCTGCCCGTAGTGAGTTTATTATATTATTATCCTTATGCCTCAGCCGATGTTCAGGCCAATATAAAAAAGGCTGTTAAACAATCCATGCAATTTGAACTAGCCATTACCCACGAGGTAAATAATCCTTTTGGCTACGGCCGTCAGCTAGTGCAGGATACTTTGGGAAACAGACACAGTTCCTTCTTCTTTCCCCATGGCAGCGATGCTTCGCCGTGGTGGCAGGGAGAAAACGCACGCCTTTGTTCTTTAGCCGCAGCTGCAAGAATGGCAGCGGGGCTTTTTAAAGACGATAAACCCTTTCACGACAGTCTGAACAGCTTCGCCCTGGACCAGTTGAACTGGATATTGGGTTTAAATCCTTTTGATGCCTGTATGCTGCAAGGCACGGGTCACAATAATCCGGTCTATGGTTTTTTCGGGACCTTTGAATATACAAACGCTCCCGGCGGAATAGTAAATGGCATTACCTCCGGTTTTGATAATGAGGATGACATCGACTTTAATCTCCCGTACAGTAAAACAGGAAAGGATGCAGACTGGCGATGGGCCGAGCAATGGCTTCCGCATACAACATGGTATTTATTAGCAGTTTCGTTACATCAATAAAAAGCCGTTAAAATGAAAAAGATACCTGGTACCTGGTTAAGTCTGGTTTTATTGTTAACGCTCTCGAGCGTTACATTTGCATTTGAGGGGCATAAAACCTTAGCTATCGGCTCCGATGCCCCTGATTTTAGCTTGCCCGGAATTGATGGCAAAACCTACACGCTGCAATCGTTTAAAAACGCAAAAGTGCTGGCCATTGTGTTTATGTGTAACCACTGTCCCACATCACAGGCTTATGAGGACAGGATCATTAAACTAACCAGTGATTATGCCGCTAAAGGAGTGAGCGTCGTTGCCATTAACCCGAATAACCCGAACTCTCTGCGTTTAGATGAATTAGGTTACAGTGATGTAGGCGACTCTTTCCAGGACATGAAAGTACGTGCAAAGGACATGAAATTCAATTTCCCTTATCTGTACGACGGCGAAACAGAAACCGCATCCAATAAATACGGCCCTGTCGCTACCCCGCATATTTTCATTTTTGATAAAAACAGAAAGCTGCGTTATAACGGCCGCATCGACGATATGGAAAACCCGGCGAAAACGCCGCATTCATTAGATGCCCGCAATGCCATCGAAGCTTTGTTGAATGGTAAGGAAGTGCCTGTGCCGGTCACAAAAACTTTCGGATGCTCCATAAAATGGCTTGAAAAGAATGACTGGTTGGAGAAAGCTCAAATTGAATGGGCCAAAGAGCCTGTAAAATTGGATACCATCAATGCGGCAGGCATAAGGGATGTGCTGAAGAATCATTCGGATAAATTGCGGCTCATTAATTTATGGGCAACCTGGTGCGGGCCATGCGTGGCGGAGTTTGCCGACCTGGTTACCATTAACCGCATGTACAGGGACAGAGGAGTGGAGTTTGTCAGTATCAGCGCTGATGATCCTGCAGGCAAGGATAAGGCGCTGAAGTTTCTGCAACGCAAGCAGGCATCGGGCACTAATTACATTTACACAGGGGAGGACAAATATAAAATGATCGAAGCGGTAGACCCTAAATGGGATGGGGCATTACCCTATACCATTTTGCTGGAGCCGGATGGTAAAATTGTATATGCACACCAGGGAGCAGTTGATGCCGAAGAATTAAAGAAGGTCATTTTTGATGACCCGATGATCGGGAGAATTTATAAAGAACCTGTTTCAAAGAAATAAGTATTATGAGCAAATTATTATTTAAAAGAATCCCGGCGTTGGCTTTAATTATTACCATGCTGATCGGGTTTAAGGCTAATGGGCAAACCGGTGATTTTAAAGTGCTTGTGGTTGCTTCCCGGGCCAAAGATCATTTGAAAAGTATATCGGAAGCTAAGCCGTTTTTTGAAAAACTGGGCGCCGATAATCATTTCAGCGTGTATTTTACTGACGATACCAGTAAGATTAATGATGGCGATCTGGCTAAGTACCAGGTGTTTGTGATGTTTCATTTAGCGCCTTTTGATATGTCGGCCAGCCAGCAGGCAGCTTTACAAAAATTCGCAGAGCAAGGTAAAGGCTGGGTAGGCATACATGCTGCAGGGCTGACAGGTAAGGAGTTTTTGGGACCTAATCCAAAATTACCCTACTGGCAATGGTTTGAAGGATTTATGGGAGGCGTCAGTTACTCGCCGCATCCCGCTTACCAGGATGGAATAGTTGTCGTGGAAGACCGTAGTCACCCTGCTACAAAAAATCTGCCGGCAAAGTTCTGGATGTCTGATGAATGGTATGAGTTTAATAAAAGTCCGCGTGGCAATGTGCGCGTTTTAGCAACGGCTGATGAATCAACCTATAAACAAAATAAACCGATGGGCGATCATCCGATTATATGGACGAATGAAGAATTTCACCGCATGATCTACATTGGTGTAGGACATTCGCCAACCGCATTAACTAATCCAAGTTATATCATATTGCTCCGTGATGCCATATTATGGGCCGCATCCAAATAAGTTCTCAAATTCAAATTACAGGTCAATGAAAAAAATAACACCAATGTTAGTTTTTTGTCTCTTTAATCTTTACAACGCCTGGGGGCAAAAACCTAAATTTAAAGTGATCGCTCTTTATGAAAATGGAGGGCACCATATTGAATATTCAATCGCTGCCAGGGCCTGGCTTGATAAACTGGCGGCTGACAGCAATTTCTCCATCGACTATATTCAAAATACCGATAAGATAGATGAATCTTTTTTAGCGGGTTACCAGCTATTTATTCAACTGGACTACCCGCCTTATTCATGGAAGGAAAAAGCAGTGACCGCCTTTCAGAATTATATTGAACAAGGTAAAGGCGGGTGGATCGGTTTCCATCACGCTACCCTGTTGGGCGAATTTGACGGTTACCCTATGTGGCAGTGGTTCAGCGGGTTTATGGGTAATACCAGGTACAAAAATTATATAGCAACTTTTGTAAAAGCCAAGGTGAATGTAGAAGATAAGGTGCACCCGGTTATGAAAGGGATTTCTCCCTCATTTATAGTGGAAAAAGAAGAATTTTATACCTATGAGCGAAGCCCGAGGCCACGCGTACACGTGCTGGCTTCTGTGGATGAATCAACCTATGTCCCCAACTCAGAGATTAAAATGGGAGACCATCCTGTGATATGGACAAACCCGAATTATAAAGCACGTAATATTTACATATTTATGGGCCACTCACCCCTTTTATTTCAAAGTGTGGATTATACCACCTTATTCAGGAATGCTATTTTCTGGGCAGCGGGTAAATAGTTTAAATTTTTAAATATGTCCCAGATGATGCTAAAAAAAATGATTGCTGTTGCCCTTATCCTGTTGCCATGCATGGCAATGGCTCAAAACAATAACCAGCCGGTTATGATGCAAATGCGCGACGGTAAAATATATTTTGATAACACCTACGCCCTTAATGCCGGCTTAAAGAAGGATGAATTATTTGCCAGGGCCTTAAACTGGTTCAAAAGTTCTTTTCCATACCCGGATAAAAGCATTAATGCTGCTGATGATCAGAAGGGCGAAATTTCAGGAACTGGCGTTTTTAAAATCATCACCGCCAATCCCGAAGGACACTATTACTGGATAAGGTTCACCGTAAATATTGTGGTACACAATGCTACCTATGAGCTGAAGGCATTTGATTTTTATGAAAAGCCCATCGAAAGCGGAATTTCGAATGAATGGTCAAAAATAGAATACCGGTGGTGGGATTTCAGGCAGGGGCAGCCCTGGTCGGCAGAGGACCAAGCGCTTTTTAAAGGGCTTGACGGGAACATGAATGATATGCTGGGTTCCCTTGAAACAGGGATGAGCAAGTAACGGATACTCATGGTAATTTAAATTAAAAATGCATTTGATGAAAAATAGTTTACTAAAAGCAGCAGTTACCTTCCTGTCGTTATTGATGCTAGGTACAACAAGTTCCGGACAATCTCCTAAATTCCGGGTGCTGGCGCTTTACTCAACCACCGTAGAATCAGATCATGTGGATTTCGCTGTCAGTGCCATTAAGTTCTATACCAAAATGGCTGCCGAAAAGAATTTCGTTTTTGACCTTAGCACTGACTGGGAAAAATTAAATGACGAAAACCTGAAAAATTACCAGGTAGTGGTATGGATCAACGAGTTCCCGCATAATGAAGCCGAAAGACGGTCATTCGAAAAATTCATGACGAATGGGGGGGCATGGCTTGGCTTTCACGTATCGGGCTATAATGATAAATATACCCAATGGCCCTGGTTTGTGGATTTTTTGGGTGCTGTTTTTTATAATAACAACTGGCCACCATTACCGGCTAAATTAATTGTTGATGATGGTACCCACCCGGCAACCCGGCATATCCCTAAAAGTTATATTTCCCCGATAAACGAATGGTATGGCTGGAAACCTAATCCCCGTGATAATAAAGACATTAAGGTGCTCGTTAGCCTTGATCCGGTAAATTATCCCTTGGGCAAAAAGAATATTATTACACAAGGCGACATCCCGGTTGTATGGACCAATACAAAATACAGGATGCTTTACATGAACATGGGGCATGGCGACAAGATATTTGATTCAGAAATACAAAATAAAATGTTTGAAGATGCCATTTTATGGCTGGGAGCAAAATGATAAAATAGTTTTAAAGAGCCGGTTATCCTAAAGTTTGAGAAGAAACTAATAAGATCACTCTTTAAACTAATAAAATGAAAAAAACGTGTTTACTCTACACCTTAGTAATGTTGTTACTTTGTACAGGCCAGTCCTGTACACAAAAAATTGAATCCCAGGCCGATAACCCAACCTATCCGCTTGATCCGCTGACGGCAGCAGAAATGAGAAAAGTTGTCCAGATATTAAAGGACAGCAGGACAACATCAGGAAAGGACATTTTTAACATTATTAATCTGAAAGAACCTCCAAAAAGTGAGGTGTTGGCTTACAAGCCCGGCACTCCCTTCAGGCGCGAGGTGTTTACCAGTTTTTATGATTATAGCAAGAACGGAGTCACCGAGGCCGTAGTTGATCTCAATGCTGCAAAGGTGATATCTGTTAAAAATCTACCCAACGTAATCGGCATGGGGCTTGAAGCTGATTCGGTCGCAAATACCATTGTAAGAAATGATAAAGCATGGGTGGCTGCACTAAAAAAAAGGGGAATATCCATTGATTCGGTGACTCACCGAAGTGTATTTACAGGTGATCTGGGAATCGGCCCGGTAGGGCACCGCGAGCAGCTGGTAATTGCAAGGCGTAAGGGGAACCATATCGACATTGAAGGTTTAATGGCCTATACTGATTTCACTACAGGTAAAATATTGAAAATAGTTGATGAAGGCAACAGTTTCAGCGGGATGGCAGAGCTGAATTACTTTAATAAAGATTCCATAAAGGAGATTTCCAAAGCACTAAAGCCGCTTATCATTAGCCAGCCTGAGGGGCATTCATTTGACGTCAAAGGTCATGAGATAACCTGGCAGAACTGGAAGCTGCGTTATGGCGTTGATAACCGTGAAGGATTGGTTATTTACGATGTACGTTATCTGGACAATGGGAAAGAACGTTCGGTAATGTACAGGGGTTCCATGCCCGAAATGGTAGTGCCTTATGGCTCACCTGATCTTTTCCAGGCATCTTATAACTTTTTTGATGCAGGTGAGTACCGGCTGGGGCAAGGAACGGCCCGCTCACTAAGCCCGGGGGCCGATGCGCCGGAGAATGCGGAATATATGCCTGCAATTCTGCACAGGGAGAATGGAACCCCGTTTCAGATTGACAGGGCGGTAGCCATATTTGAAGAATACGGCGGAACTTTATGGCGCCATGGAACCGTATCGAGAAGGGCTACGAACCTGGCTATTAAGTACTATACCATGATTGAGAATTATGACTACGCTTTTACCTGGCGGTTTAAAGAGGATGGGACTATCGATGTAGATATTGAACTAACCGGCATAGTTGAGGTAAAAGGTGTTCACCGGGTTAATGAGATGGATGCGCCAAATAAGGACGATCTTTCCTATAATGGAAAGTCCTTCGGAACCCTTGTTCATAAGCACGTAGAAGCGATCAACCACCAGCACTTTTTTGTTTTCAGGCTGGATATGGATATTGACGGTGCAAAAAATAATAGTGTGATGGAAATGAATACCAGACTGGTACCTCCGGGAAAGCAAAATCCTTACGGTAATGCATTTTATGTCGACAACACCCTGTTCAAAACAGAATCGGAGGCTCAGCGGTCAGTAAATTATGAAAGCGCCCGCAACTGGCATGTGTTTAATAATACAGAGATGAATGTTTATGGGCAGCATATGGGCTATATGCTGATGCCCGGTACGCAGGCAAAAACAATGGTGCCGGAAGGTTCTTTGCTCAGGAAGAAGGCGGGATTTTTAAATCACCAGATATGGGTTACACAATATCATGAAAATGAAGAATATCCGGCCGGAAAATATCCTGCAAGCAATAAAGTATATGACGGATTACCTGAATGGACGGCTCAAAACCGGGCAATTGATAATAATGATGTCGTATTATGGTATGTAGCCGGTATTACACATATCGTCCGCCCCGAAGAATGGCCGGTAATGTCGGTGCATCACATGGGTTTTTCGCTGATGCCATTTGGCTTCTTTTCCAGCAATCCCACAATCGGCAACAGTAATCCCGATTTTATAAAGAAACAATTTAAAGAGGTAAGCACAAAGCAGCCAAATTCAAGCGATCCCGAGATTGAACACCAGTAGTAAATTTCGTGAGCGTTAATTTGTGATATCAATTAAAAAATCATACAGGTTAATATCCGTAGATAGATGCAGTTTTTTTCTGACGCGGTAACTGCTGATCTCGACACACTTAAGCGAGATGTTCAATAATTGTGCAATTTCCTTGGAGCTTAAGTTAAGCC
>JAQBOV010000052.1 GCA_028287895.1 Mucilaginibacter sp.
ACCAGGACTTTAAGAGTTCAGAACGTAAGGCAATGGTGGGTGACATGCTCGACAGATTCCAGATCGTTGGGAAAAAAGACCTGTTCCCTGCTCAGTTGTCTGGTGGACAGCAGCAATTGGTAGGTATAGCCCGTGCGCTGATAGCCAAGCCTAAACTAATACTGGCTGATGAGCCCACCGGAAACCTGAACTCTAAACAGGGGGAGGAAATAATGGCGCTTTTTAAGAAACTGAACAAAGAAGATGGCGTAACCATTATCCAGGTAACACACTCTGAAAAAAATGCGGAATACGGTACACGTATCATCGACCTTTTAGATGGTAAAATCGATTCCTCGAGAAAGTTTTGAACTACAAATAATATTATAAAATGCGATTTAATAAATACCTATTAACACTTCTTTTGATAAGCGGCAGCATTTTAGCTCGGGCCCAGAAAACAGATACAAGTACATTGTTAACACTGCCAAAGTGCCTTGATATTGCTGTGAAAAATAATTTGCAGGTAAAGCAAAGTAATACGAGTGCAGAATTGGCCCGTATTGATTTAAGGCAATCGAAAGAAAACTTATTGCCATCAATAGGGGGTAATGCCAGCCGGACCTTTTTCCAGGGACGCGGTATCAGCCCTGTTACCAATGCTTATGTAAACCAATCCTCGACTGCTGATAGCTATAATTTATCAGGCAGTATGACACTATTCAATGGTTTTGCACTGCAAAATGCAATAAAATCTGCTTCATTGGCATATCAGGCGGGTAAAATGAACTTTCAGGCAGCAAAGGATGTAGTCACTGTTAATGTGATAACCGGTTATTTAGCCATACTGGACAATAAGGAAATATTAAACGCAACCAAAAGCCAGCTGGCGGTTCAAAAGGAAACTGTTGACCGGCTCGAAATGTTGGAGAAGGAAGGAGCTAACAAAGCAGCCTCGGATATTACCGATCAAAAAGGGCTGCTTGCGAGTAATCAGGTTGCAGTTGTTAACGCACAAAATAATTTAGATGCAGCTAAGCTTAATCTGTTTCAGCTGATGAATATCTCCTATCAACCGGAGGCTGAGTTCCAGGGATTAAATGCCGAAGAGCTGACAGGCGAGTATGGGACTAACCCCGACCAGGTTTACCAAACGGCTTTACAGCAATTTGCAGCAGTAAAAGCGACCACATTGAGCCGCCAGAGTGCCGAAAAGGCCGTCAAATCATATAGGGGGCTTTTATTGCCTTCATTAACAATCAGCGGTGGCTTGGCTACTGCTTATTCCAATACTGCACAAAAGCCGGCGACAATTGATACAACAACTGCATACCAAAATATAAGCTATCGGGACCAGCTCAAAAACAATTATAATTCTTCAATAGCTTTAGGTTTAAATATACCCATTTTTACTAATGGAATAAAACGCAATACGGTAGCAAGGGCAAAAATAAACGCGCTTTATTCCAGGGATGTAGAAGAGAATACAAAAATTGTGTTAAAGCAAAACATTGAACAGGCTTATTATAATATGATGGCTGCCTATAAGAAATACCAGGTATATGCCGAACAGGTAAAAGCGTATACTGAAAGCTATCGTATCTATAAGCTACGCTATGATGCAGGGGTGTTGACCTCCGTGGATTTTATAATTGCAAAAAATAACCTGGATGCCGCCACTGTTAACTTGATCAGTGCCAGGTATGACTATTTTATTGACAGTAAGATACTCGATTATTACCAGGGCAAATTATCATTTTAATAAACCGAATCCATACTGCCTGGGCGAGTAAAACAGTCATTTGATTGAGGTTTTGAGGGGATATTTCATGACAACCCGATCAAAATGCAACCGTATTTTTTCTATTAAAATTTAGTTTGAAGAAAAAAGGTATTATAATTGTAATCACTATGAAAAAAGTTTTACTCTCAACAGCTATTTGTTTTATAACAACATATTTTGCCTCAGCACAGGTTTTGCCCTCTTTCCAGTTTGGCATTAAAGCAGGAACAAATTTATCAAGTTTGTCGACTGCGGCCGGATCAACCTTAAGCAGCAGCAACCGCGCAGGTTATCTGGGCGGTGTTTGGGCCAGGTTTGGCGCATTAGGATTCAACTTTCAGCCCGAACTTTATTTGACGAGTAAAAATGTTGACCTGACCGCAGATGGCGGCCAAACAAAGGCAAAGTTTACGAGTTTAGATGTTCCCCTATTGTTTGGTGCCAAAGTTGGTGCCCTGGGAATTGGGGGGAGGTTTTACACCGGGCCTTTAGTATCATTTGCTATCAATAAGGATCAAAGTTTTAGTGGGGCGCTTGGTAACGCAAGTACGCTGAATTATCATAATCAGAATCTGGCATGGCAATTTGGAGCGGGCCTTGATATAAAAGCAATTTCGGTAGACCTGAGATACGAAGCAGGCATTACCAAACAGAACTATGGCCCTGCAAGCACAAGGGTTAATCTCTTTAACCTAAGCCTGGCATACCGGCTATTTAAGCTATAAAGCCTTATTTGAGGCGAGTATAGCTTGCTCATATCAGCGCGGGATTTATTTTGCGTTATTTTCATCGTTTAGTATGATGCTGATCGTGTAAAGCGCGCTATATTTAAGGGCCAATTAAAACTAATGTTTAAAAAAGCCTTTATAATATTTACCCTTGTTTTTTCACTGCTTTATATCAGCTCGTCCGCAAAGGATTTTGCAGACAGCGCTGGGCAGAAAATTCGCCTCAACCAAATTGGTTTTTATCCCGGTGCACCCAAAATTGCTATTGTACCGGCAGCTAAAAGAGGGAGTTTCTTTTTGCAAACTACAGAGAGAAAAACTGTATTTAAAGGAATCCTCAAAAAATCTATGAAGCCGGACTTTGCAGGGAACTATACCTGGATAGCGGATTTTTCAGCTTATCATAAATCCGGGAAATATATTTTAAACATTCCTGGTATTGGTAATTCATACCCTTTTAGCATTAGCCGCTCAGTTCATCGTAAAATAGCAGATGCATCCGTTAAAGCATATTATTTTATGCGCGCATCCATCCCCTTAGAAAAAAAATATGCAGATAAGTGGCAAAGGGCAGAAGGGCATCCTGATGACAAGGTGCTTGTACATGCTTCGGCGGCGAGCGCCGCGCGTCCCGAGGGTACTGTTATTTCTTCGCCCCGGGGATGGTATGACGCAGGAGATTATAACAAGTATATTGTCAACAGTGGTATATCGACCTATACCTTACTGTCATTATATGAGGATTTTCCTGCTTATATGAAAACAGTTAAGCTAAATATACCCGAGAGCGGTAATCAGCTTCCAGACCTGTTAAATGAGGCGCTATGGAACGTTAGATGGATGCTGACCATGCAAGATCCCAATGACGGCGGAGTATATCACAAATTAACAAATGCTGCATTTGATGGTATGGTTATGCCCGGCAAGGCCACTACACCACGCTATGTTGTTCAGAAAACGACGGCAGCAACGCTTGATTTTGCAGCAGTAATGGCACAGGCAAGCCGGATTTATAAGCAATTTCCCAAAAAATTGCCGGGACTGGCGGATTCATGCCTGGATGCAGCAAAAAGGGCCTGGAAATGGGCTTCAATAAACCCCAGGATCATTTATAATAAAGATGTAATTAAACAATACAGTCCTGCAATTACAACCGGTGACTACGGGGATAAGGATGTGAGCGATGAATTTATATGGGCCGCATGCGAGCTTTTTGTCACTACCAGGAACAAAATGTACATTAAGGTGGTAAATATAATTCCGGACGATCAAATGCCCTTGCCTTCGTGGAACCAGGTACGCTTGTTGGGCTATTATTCGATCCTGAGGAACGGTGATCATCTGCTTA
This sequence comes from Mucilaginibacter sp., assembly GCA_028287895.1. Classification (GTDB taxonomy): domain Bacteria; phylum Bacteroidota; class Bacteroidia; order Sphingobacteriales; family Sphingobacteriaceae; genus Mucilaginibacter. Next base: position 3,839 of record JAQBOV010000052.1, read on the forward strand.
ATACAGGCTTTAAGGGAATACCTAAACTTAAACAGAACCTGCTGGCTTTTGCTGATGACCAGGTAAAAGGCATTGACAGCACTGCTTATAAGACGGTAATACAGAAAAGTAAAGCCAATTTTATATGGGGAAGCAATTCTGCAGCGGCAAATGAGGGCATCGCTTTAATACAGGCTTATAGGCTTTCGAACAATAAGAAATATCTCAAATACGCCTTGGCCAATTTGGATTATATTTTGGGCAGAAATGGAACTGGATATTCCTATGTAACCGGCTATGGAAGCAAAACGCCCATGCACCCGCATCACCGCCCATCAATTGCCGATGGCATTGTTGATCCTGTACCCGGACTGCTGGCCGGTGGCCCTAATCCTGGAATGCAGGATCATGTCCGTGTTCCTTCAACCGTGCCGGATGAAGCTTATATTGACAATGACCAGGCTTATGCAGTAAACGAGATCGCCATCAACTGGAATGCACCACTGACTTATTTAGCCAACGCTTTGGAAGCATTGCAACTAGATATAAGTAATTAATATTTCACTACCCGAATAATCATTCTCCTTACGATTCGTGTTTTTTCATAAAACAATAATATCAAATTAATTAGATGGAAAGGTAACTACCAATCGATCAAATGTGTTGTATGGCATGCTTTAATGCTGAATTATGTTTATACCTGAATACAAATGGGAATATAATAGCGATCACTAAAGCATATCCGGCAAAAGCAAGCCAGATGCCATGCCAGTTTTTGCCATGGTTGGCCACTGTGAAAAATTTATCAATGATTATACCGCTTGTAAAACTTCCAAATAACGCCCCAAAGCCGTTTACCATCATCATAAAAAGTCCCTGCGCACTGCCCCGTATTTCAGAGCTTGTTTGTGTTTCAACAAATAAGGAGCCTGAAATATTAAAGAAATCAAATGCCATACCATACACGATGCAGGATAAAATTATCATCCATAACCCTCCTGCAGGATCACCAAAAGCAAATAGGGCAAATCGCAACACCCAGGCTAACATACTGAACAGCATCACATACTTGATTCCGAATTTCCTGAGAAAGAATGGAATAGCTAAAATAAACAGTGTTTCGGATATCTGCGATATGGACATTATGATGGCCGGATACTTTACGGTTATTGAGTTGCTATATTCCGGTATATTTTTAAAATCGTGGATATAAGTGTCACCGTAGGCATTGGTCAGCTGCAAGGCTGCCCCCAAAAGCATTGAGAACGCGAAGAAAATCGCGAACTTCGGAGTCTTAAATAATGCAAAAGCATTTAATCCCAATAAATTTGTAAGAGACCTATTATCTGTTTTGTTTAAAAGAGGCGGGCATTTTGGAAGAGTGAACGAATAAATGCCGAGTATCATGGCAACGGCTGATGCAATATAAAATTGATTGGGGGAAGTCTCATTATGAGTAAGGCTTACTACCCATAACGCTGCAATAAAACCTACCGTTCCCCATGTCCGTATCGGTGGGTAATTTTTTACGATATCTATATTGCTTCTTTTTAAAGCTGAGTAGGCAACAGTTATAGAAAGGGATATGGTGGGCATATAAAACAGCATATTTAGCAGCATTACCCAGAAAAATGCCGAAGGATTATTTATCATTGGTAATGTAAGTAATGATAAAGCCCCAAGAATATGCATAATACCATACAGCTTTTCAGCATTGATGAATTTGTCAACTATAATTCCGGTGAGCGCCGGCATAAAGATCGCTGAGATGCCCATGGTTGAGAATATGGCCCCGAATTGTGCACCTGACCACTGTTTATTTTGAAACCAGTAAGCTCCAATAGTAAGCAACCAGGCTCCCCATACGAAATATTGCATAAAATTCATCAGTATTAAGCGAAACTTAATATTCATATGGTACCTGGTTTAAAAGTCATAGTGTTAATTAAAAGCGGAAAATAATGAAATTAATATGAAATCAAGACCATCAGGCATAGGATTTAATCTACCCGGGAAGGCGAAATTATGCCCGAGGGTCCGCATAAAGAAATTTGCCAAAGCCAATAAATAAATCCTGATCAGGAGGCTTTTCGCCGGTTCAGCTCATCCCGTATTTTGGCAGCTTTTTCATAAGCCTCTTCGTGAAGGGCTTCCTGCAATTTGGTTTTCAGTTCATCAGTACTCAGCGAGGAGTATCCGCTTGTGGCAGGAGTAACGGATTTGTCTTCGGCTGCATCGCTCATGTTTTCCAGATAGACAAAATCATTGCCTTCAATCACAATTCCTGCGGTTGAAAGAATAAATTCATAAGTATAGATCGGGCAATCAAACCTTACGGCCATAGCAATAGCATCGGATGTACGTGCATCAATTTCAACTACTTTTTTACCGTCAGAGCAAATGAGTTTGGCATAAAATATCCCGTCAACAAGGTTGTAAATAATAATCTCCTGAATAGTAATGCTGTAGGCTTGTGCAAAGTTTTTGAACAGATCATGTGTAAGCGGCCTGCTCGGTGTCATTTTTTCTATCTCAATGGCGATCGCCTGAGCCTCAAAACTGCCAATAATGATCGGTAATCTGCGGCGGCCGCTAACTTCACCCAAAACCAGTGCATATGCGCCGGATTGAGTTTGACTGTAGGACAACCCAACGATATCCAGCTTGATTTTTTTCATATTATTACCCATCACTGATTCTGTTTATGCCGAAGCTTTATATTCTTTTACCGCTGCTATTAATTGGGGCACCACTTCAAAAGCATCCCCTACAATGCCATAATCTGCTACTTTAAAGAAAGGCGCCTCCGGATCCTTATTGATAACGACGATCACTTTTGATGAACTTATACCAGCCAGGTGTTGAATTGCACCCGAAATTCCAATTGCAATATACAAATTTGGACTGACAGCTATACCCGTTTGCCCAACATGTTCGCTATGCGGCCTCCATCCGGCATCCGAAACCGGTTTTGAACAGGCTGTAGCAGCGCCTAATAAATTAGCCAGTTCCTCTACCATTCCCCAATTTTCAGGCCCTTTTAAACCGCGGCCTCCTGAAACAACGATTTCGGCATCGGGTAATGAGACCTTATCGGTTGAACGAACGATCTCTTTGACCATCGCCTTAAAATCAGACTCTTTATTTTCGACCGTAAAATTTTCCACTGTGCCCGCTGCAGTCTTTTCAACAACCTGGTAGGAGTTAGGGATTAAGGCAATTACTTTATTTGCAGATGTCAATTGAACCGTAGCAAAAGCCTTGCCTGAAAAGGCGGTCTTTTTAACGGTGAATTTGTCACCTGATATTTCAGGTAATGATACTGCGCCATCAGCCACACCGGCCTGCAGTTTCACACCAATACGTGGTGCCAGACCTCTGCCTGAAAATGAATTGGATAGGACTATAATGTCAGCATTTTCTTTTTTTGCCGCCTCAGCAATAACCGAAGCGTATGCCTGATTAACAAAGTTTTTTAGCTGTGCATTGGAAGCATTCAACACCTTATCAGCACCATACTTGCCCAATGTGCTTAGCTGTTCGTTGGTTACCTCACCGATGGAAATGGCAACCAGATTTGTATTTGTTTGATCAGCAATTGCCCTGGCATAGGATACTGCTTCAAAAACTGACTTTTTGAATTTGCCTCCGGCGTTTTCTGTATAGATTAAAACTGACATATAATGATCTGAGTCGTAAAAAATTGTGTAAAACGTTTATATAACACGAGCTTCGGTATGCAATAAACCGATCAGCTTGCTGCTTTCATCAGCCGGTACCAATTTTACCTGTCCGCGTGAAGCGGGCGTTTCGTAAGCAATAATTTCTGAAAATGTTTTTAGTTCAACTGCACCAATTACGTTCAACGGTTTAGTTCGCGCCGACATGATACCGCGCATATTTGGTATTTTAGGTTCGGCAACCCCTTCAGCAGTTCCGGCAACAAAAGGGAAGGGGATAATCAATACTTCCTTACCGCCTTCAATTTCACGCTCTACCGTACCTTTATCGCCATCAACATCCAATTTTTTAATGATGGATACCGAGGGGATATCTAAAAGCTCGCCAAGCATACCGGCAACCTTTGAACCGTTATAATCAATGGATTCGCGGCCGGTTAATATCAGATCGAATGAATTTTGCTGGGCGTATTGAGCAATTTGATAAGCAACGAACCATGCATCATGTGGTTTGGCATTAATGCGTACAGCATCATCGGCCCCGATAGCCAGTGCCTTGCGCATCGTAGCTTCGGTATTAACTTCCCCCACATTGATCACCGTTACTGTTCCTTTTCCGCCTTCAACTAACTCAATAGCGCGCGACAGAGCTATCTCATCGTATGGATTCAGGATAAATTGGACCCCATTTGTATTAAATTGGGTGTTGTTATCAGTAAAAGTTATTTTTGTCGTTGTATCAGGAACATTACTTATACATACCAGTATCTTCATCGGGCTATTTGTTTTTAATTGGCAATGATCTTTACAATGTGTGTTATGGTTTTATTCAATACTCATGAGCACACCAAAAGGTTTTCATGAAATAGGTTTGCAAATTTAATTAAAAAAGAGAGAGTTTAAAATGCAGTCGAACCGATTAGATAAGCTATTGGAATTTTTAAAAAACGAACCCGAAGATGAGTTTTTACAATATGCCCTGGCAACCGAATATTTACGCCTGAATGAAACGGATAAAGCCTTGCAATACTATGAAAACCTGGTGAATAAACACCCGGATTATGTAGGTACTTATTATCACCTGGGTAAATTATATGAAGCTTTGAACCGAAAACCTGATGCCATAAGCACTTATGAAAAAGGAATGGAAATAGCCCGTCAAAAACGGGATAACCATGCATTTTCTGAATTGCAGGCTGTTTTCCGCCAAGCAACGGGTTGGGATGAGGATGATGATTATTGAGTTCATGGTTCATGGATGATAGTTCATATTTTGCAATGAAGGCGAAAACAATCGTTCCATGAATTACCGACAACTATCAACCATGAACTATCAACCATGAACTAATGAACAAACGGCAACTTTTATTTATTCGCGATGCATTGATCTATACCTTCAGCGCTTTTGGGGGACCGCAGGCCCATATTGGTATCTTATTACGTGAATTTGTTGAAAAACGCCGCTATATAACTGAACAGCAATTGATGGAACTCAACGCCCTTGCGCAAATATTACCCGGTCCGTCATCAACCCAAACACTGGTAGGCATCGCCTGGAAAGTCGGGGGCTTGCGATTGGCAATAGTTACTTTTCTGATATGGATATTACCATCGGCCACCATCATGTGCCTGGCGGCTATCAGTTACAAAATGTTTCTTACCCACAGCAGGTTTACCGAGATACTACGTTTTGTGCAGCCTATAGCTGTGGGTATAGTAGCCTATGCCACTTATGCTTTTGCCAATAAGTTTCTTAAAAGCAAAGTTACCGCCATGCTGGCCATAGGTTCGCTGATTGCCACTTTAATATTACAAAATGCTTATGCATTCCCAATATTGATCTTATTGGGAGGCATTATTTCATCGGCACTCGAAACACAGCCACAGGAAAATGAATTGCGCGTAAGCTTATTCGCCAACGTGAACCCTAACAAAGTGGCTTATTTTATTGGTATCCTACTTGCTTTTGCTGCCCTGGGCGCTGTTATTAATCAAACATCGCCCTTCAGCCTGCCTATCCGTTTGTTTGAAAACTTTTACCGTAATGGGATACTCATTTTTGGTGGCGGACAAGTTTTGGTGCCCCTGATGTATACCGAGTTTGTGGAAGTAAAGCATTATCTGACCAACTCTGAATTCTTATCAGGATTTGCCCTGCAGCAAGCTTTGCCGGGCCCAACGTTTTCCTTTACTTCATTTATCGGAAGTATAGCATTGGGTAATAAAGGTTACAGTATTGGCGCGCAAATTATCGGAAGCATTGTGGCCGTAATCGGAATTAACCTTCCCGGTCTCATCCTCATCCTGTTTATTGTTCCATTTTGGGAAGACCTGAAGAAAATTACCCGTATCCGTAATTCATTAAGCGGAATAAGCGCTGTCGCGGTGGGATTTATGGCGACGGCATTAATACTGTTGATAAGGCCATTTGGGTTGGATTGGATGGCGTATGGACTAATGGCGGGATCGTTCTGCTTACTTTATTTCACCAAAATCAAAACCCCGGTCATTATTGTGATCGGGGTGGTGCTGGGCTTGATATTTTAAGCCCCCCAACTCGGTCAAGGGGAGCTTTTGTCTACCTGGTCATTAAGATTAATTATTTATTGTGATCCCCTTTCGGGGGCTGGTTTAGTTAAAACGGCTGATCATCATCCATATCATCCATCCTTGAAGGCCGGATAATAAAGTTGCTTGGCTTATCAAAATCCTGCGATGGATTTAATCCTGTGAAAGCCGTTCCCTGCGGCAGGAATGATCCACCCTCGTCCAGATCGGTGAACTTTACAAATTTGCCTACGAACTTTAATCTTACTGTACCCGTTTCACCATTTCGGTGCTTAGCTATAATTACCTCACCCACACCGTTGGTGGGATTGCCGTTTTCATCTTCGGTCATTCCATAGTATTCCGGGCGATAGAGGAACAATACCATATCAGCGTCCTGCTCAATTGAACCTGATTCACGCAAATCCGACAGCATTGGCCGTTTTGACGCTCCCGGTCTGTTTTCAACCGCACGGCTTAGCTGTGACAGTGCAATAACAGGCACATTGAGTTCCTTTGCAACGGATTTTAGTGCACGGGATATACTGCCTATTTCCTGCTCGCGGTTACCACCACCTTTTCCATCACCGCTTTTGCCCTGCATTAATTGCAAATAGTCGATAATGATCAGCTGGATATCATGCTGAGACTTTAGGCGGCGGCATTTTGCCCTAAACTCAAAAATATTGAGTGCAGGTGTATCATCGATGATCAGTGGTGCCTGCTCCAGTCTGCCTATTTTAGAGTGTATTTGCGCCCATTCCCATTCTTCCAATGTGCCTTTACGGATCTTTTCCTGTTCAATTTCTGTTTCACCGGATATCAAACGATTAACCAATTGAACGGATGACATTTCGAGTGAAAATACAACAACAGGACGGTTAAAATCCACTGCGGCGTTGCGGGCGCAGCTCAATACAAAAGCAGTTTTACCCATTGCAGGGCGTGCCGCTATAATGACCAGGTCGGACCTTTGCCAGCCCGAGGTCATTCTGTCCAGATCAGTAAAACCAGATGCGACACCGGTTAAACCATCTTTTTTGTCTTTTAACGCTTCAATCTCTTTCAGCGTTTCGTGCATAAGGTCATCCATCTTACGCGAGTCGCGGCGCAGGTTATTTTGAGCTATTTCGAAGAGATTTTTTTCGGCTTTATCCAACAGATCAAGCACATCTGTAGTATCTTCATAAGCATTGTTGATCACTTCGGTTGATATACGGATCAGTTCGCGCTGAATAAACTTTTGGATGATGATACGGGAGTGAAACTCAATATTTGCTGCCGATGCAACACGATTGGTTAATTCAGTAATATAATAAGCCCCGCCAATCATTTCCAATTCGCCCTGCTGACGTAGCTGAGCAGTAACCGTCAATATATCTACCGGCGAGGTTTTTTCAAACAGGTAACGTATGGCGGTAAATATTTTTTGATGATTGTCTTTATAAAAAACCTCCGGTTTCAGGATGTCTATCACAGAGGAAAGGGCATCTTTCTCAAGCATCAGGGCACCCAAAACTGCTTCTTCCAGGTCTACAGCCTGGGGAGGTAATTTGCCCAATCCGCTATAGGGGGTGGGATTGGTTATCCGGCTTCTTCTTTCGTTGGTATTAGGCTTGTTATAGGGGGTATCGTTCTCCAAAATCATATCTCAAAAATATACTAAAAAATCACCGTTTTGCTAATAGTTTAAATCTTTTTATTGAGATTTTGGGAATGCCCAAATCACCAAAAATTTGAATAAACAGGAAATAATTAATTAACATTAAATTGTTGGTAAATTTAATTTGTAGCTGTAAATCAGCTATCCCGACCCATTGTTAATAAAATGATTTTGCTTATTCCTGAAAAAATAGATACTATAAAACGGCATTATTCCGTACCGTTACAAAGTTAATTAATATGGCTAATTTTACACCCTTAATTAATTAACATAATGTCCTATAATAACAGGGGAAGCAGCGAAAGTAATCAAATGGTTTTTGGCATCAGGGCGGTTATCGAAGCGATACGTTCAGGCAAGGAAATTGAGTCGTTATTTATACAAAGAGGCACAGGCGGAGGTCTGCTTAATGAACTCAAAGAATTGATGCACGAGTTTGGAATAGTTGCCCAGCAGGTTCCTGTCGAAAAACTAAACCGCATTACCTCGAAAAACCACCAGGGGGTGATCGCCGTAATCTCGCCTATTATTTATCAGAAGATAGAAAATATCATTCCCGAAATATTTGAAAAAGGCGAAGTACCCCTGATATTGGTTTTAGATGGCATCACCGATGTACGCAATATGGGGGCCATTGCACGTACTGCGGAATGCGCAGGGGTGCACGCAATAGTTATCCCTGCAAAGGGATCGGCCCAGATCAATGCTGATGCAATAAAAACATCGGCAGGGGCATTATACAAGATCCCGGTTTGCCGGCATGAGAACCTGATGCAGACCATCCGGTTTTTGCAGGAATCGGGCCTTCAGCTGGTTTGCTGTACCGAAAAAACCAAAGAAGATATCTATACACCAGATTACACCCCTCCAACAGCCATCATCATGGGTTCGGAAGAAGATGGCATACGTAACGAACTGATCCGGATTGCCGATCATCTGGCAAAAATTCCCATGTTTGGAGAAATAGAATCACTTAACGTTTCGGTATCCACAGGGGTTATTTTGTATGAAGCAATCAGGCAGAGAAGGGTGATTGGTGGCTAGGTTAATCAGTGGTCAGTTAGCAAACTGCTGATAACTAAACACTGATAACCGCTCACTCATCTTAAATATACTTAACCCCAAACCTCTGTTTGACATCAGCCACAACCTGTTTCACATTTTGTTCCTGGCCGCGCGGGCATATCAGAAGCGTATTGTTTGATTCGATCACGATGAAATCATGCAGGCCCTGTAAAACGACCAGTTTATCAGCAGGCACGTTCACCATGCAGTTTGATGAATCATACATGATCACTTTTTCGGATGGTATGACGGCGTTGCCTACATAATCCTTTTCGGCAAGCTGGTATATCGATGCCCATGTACCAAGGTCAGACCAGCCAAACTCCGAAGGTAAAACATATACATTATCCGCTTTTTCCATGATGCCATAATCAATGGAAATATTGGTGCATTGCTGGTAAGCTTTGTGAATATGTGCTTTTTCGTTGTCTGAATTATATACCGGTTTTGCTTCGGCAAATATTTCGTTCATTTCGGGCAGGTAACGGCTAAAAGCATTTAATATCGCTTTGGCCGACCAAACAAATATGCCCGCATTCCACAAAAAGTCGCCGCTTTGGATAAAAGTCTTGGCTATCTCCAAAGTCGGTTTTTCAGTAAAGGTTTTTACTTTATGAAAATCCTCACCAATTACATGGTCTGTATATTGTATATAACCGTAGCCGGTGTCGGGCCTTGATGGTTTTATACCTAAGGTGACCAGGCATTCGCTTTTGGATGCTATGGCAAGCGATCTTTCAATGGCAGTAATAAAAGCGGCTTCATCGAGTATCAAATGATCGGAAGGAGCTACCACAATGGACGCATTAGGGTTTATGCTTTCAATTTTAAAACAACCGTAAGCTATACAGGGTGCAGTATTACGCATTACAGGCTCGGTCAGTATTTGCTGATCGGCCATATCAGGTAATTGGCTCTTTACCAATTTGGTATAATTTTCGTTGGTTACGACATAAATGTTTTCTTTCGGGCAAACTTTCAGGAATCTGTCGTATGTGTTTTGTATCAGGGTTTTTCCTGTGCCCAGTATGTCCAGGAATTGTTTTGGATAAGAAGTTCTGCTAATAGGCCAAAAGCGGCTTCCGATGCCCCCGGCCATTATGATAGCATAGTGGTTTTTATTCATTTGTGTTTTTGAAGAATTTTATAGCGGTAAACAAACGACAAAAATGTACATTATTCTGTAAATTATATATTAAATAAAATTACATAAATCGGTCAGATTTTTATCAGTATTAGAAATGAACAAATAAATAAATTGTTTTCATTTAAAAATCATTTTAATATAAAATTTTAAACAAAACCCAACGTTTACTTAGAAAAATTTGTTATTTTGAACTTTTAAATATAATAATAGAATATATAAATAATGATTGAAACAAAAAGGTCGCTTTTTGATAACCTACAGAATTTTTTTGGGTTTGATAATTTCAAAGGGGAGCAGGAAGCGATTATCACTAATATTCTTGCCGGTAATGATACGTTTGTAATTATGCCCACCGGCGGCGGCAAGTCCATGTGTTATCAGCTACCGGCATTAATGAGCGACGGAACAGCAATTGTAATTTCGCCATTAATTGCATTAATGAAAAACCAGGTTGATCAGCTACGAGCTTTCGGCGGGTCAGACAGCATTGCACATTTTTTAAATTCCTCCTTGACCAAAGCTGACATTGCCCGTGTTAAGGAAGATGTGCTTGCTGGCAAAACCAAATTGCTGTATGTTGCACCCGAGTCACTTACAAAGCAGGAAAATGTTGACTTTCTACGGCTCAATCAGGTTTCATTTGTGGCAGTTGATGAGGCGCATTGTATCTCTGAGTGGGGGCACGATTTCAGGCCTGAATATAGAAAAATAAGACAGGTGATCAGCAATATCGGTGACGATATCCCAATTATAGCCTTGACCGCCACTGCAACGCCTAAAGTTCAGCAGGATATTCAAAAGAACCTGCAAATGAACAACGCGACCGTTTTTAAATCGTCGTTTAACCGTTCAAATTTGTTTTACGAGGTTCGCGCCAAACGGAATGTTCTTAAAGAGATCGTTAAGTTTGTTAAACAGCACACCGGTAAATCGGGGATCATCTATTGCCTGAGCCGTAAAAAGGTTGAAGAGGTTGCTGAAGCATTAAGTTTGAATGGTGTTAAAGCTTTACCTTATCACGCCGGTTTAGAATCAAAAATGAGAGCGGACACTCAGGATAAATTCCTGATGGAAGATGTGGATGTTATTGTTGCTACTATAGCGTTTGGCATGGGCATAGACAAGCCTGACGTGCGTTATGTAATACACCACGATATGCCAAAGAGCATGGAAGGCTACTACCAGGAAACCGGCCGTGCCGGACGCGATGGCGGTGAAGGAATATGTGTGGCTTTCTATTCTGAAAAAGATATTGATAAGCTGCAGAAATTCATGAAGGATAAGCCGGTTTCAGAACGCGAAATCGGCACACAAATATTAAAAGAGGTGATTGATTACGCTGAGGCCTCGGTATGCCGTCGTAAACAGTTGCTTCATTACTTTGGCGAGAATTTTAACGAGGCCGGGTGTAATAACATGTGTGACAATTGTTGTGCCCATAAAGAACATTTTGATGGCGAGGAACATCTTCACAAAGCTTTAAGCCTTGTTAAACAATTAGGCGAGAAGTTCGATGATTTTCATATCATTAATGTTTTAATGGGTAAAGACAATCCGCAGATACATAATTATGAGCATCATTTGCTGGACGTTTTTGGATCGGGTAAGGAGCAGGGCGAAAATCTGTGGAACTCATTGATGAGACAGGCTTTGCTGAATAATTACCTGTCAAAAGATATTGATCAATACGGCTTGCTGCGATTGACAAAAAGTGGTAACGCCTTCCTGGAAAATCCGCATAGTATTCGTTTTGTTATGAACAGGCCGATGGGTTCCACTGATGATGATGATTCAGAAGAAGGTCCAAAACAGGGCGGGGGGGCATTGGATACTGAATTGCTGCAGATGCTTAAGGATCTGCGTAAAAAGATTGCCAAACAAAAAGGTTTGCCGCCATTTGTGATATTCCAGGACCCTTCGCTTGAGGAAATGTGCACGCATTACCCGATCAATACCGAAGAGATGAAACAGATCTCGGGTGTAGGAGCAGGTAAGGCCATGAAATTTGGTGCACCGTTCATCGATCTGATTAAAAAGTATGTTGAAGAAAATGAAATAGACC
>JAQBOV010000091.1 GCA_028287895.1 Mucilaginibacter sp.
GTAGTAGCCGAGATACCGGGTACCGATAAAAAATTAAAAGCCCAGGTAGTAATGATAGGCGGTCATCTGGACTCCTGGCATGCGGCTACCGGCGCAACTGATAATGGCGCGGGCAGTGCGGTGATGATGGAGGTGATGCGGATATTAAAAGCAATTGATTTTAAACCTAAACGTACCATACGTATTGCTTTATGGAGCTCAGAAGAGCAGGGCTTGTTTGGCTCGCGGGGATATGTGCTTAATCACTTTGGCGACCCTAAAACTATGCTATTAAAACCAGAGCAGGCAAAAATATCAGCTTATTACAACCTGGATAACGGTACGGGAAAAATACGCGGTATCTATTTGCAGGGAGATTCGGCAGCGGGACCTGTTTTCAAGCCATGGTTTGAACCATTTAAGGATCTGGGCGCCGGCACTATTACCAGTAAAAATACAGGGGGCACTGATCATTTGTCATTTGATGCCGTCGGCATACCGGGCTTTCAGTTTATACAGGATGCGATGGACTATAGCACGCGGACACACCATAGTAACCAGGATACCTATGACCGCTTAAGTGAGGATGATCTGAAACAGGCTGCAATCATAGTAGCGTCGTTCGTATATAATACCTCCCAACGACAGGAAATGATACCGCGGAAGGAGCTCCCTAAGGTGCTAAGTGCTAACTAAATAAAGTTACGAAAGCAAAAAACGCCCATCCAGAACCGGGCGTTTTTTGTTTTATAAAAAACTAAAATTTTAGTTGCGATTTGTTGTTTTAGTTTATAACTTAGAGTAACCAATCTGGGATAGGCGCTGATATCCAATATCCAAAAGTTTTAAAAATCATGGAAATAAAAGAATTAACCCGTGCAGAGGAGCAGATCATGCAGATGCTGTGGCTGCTAAAAAAAGGTTTTGTAAAAGATGTGATCGATGCACTGCCGGAACCTAAGCCAGCTTATAATACGGTATCTACATTTATCCGTATCCTGGAAACAAAGGGCTTTGTTGACCACACGGCTTTCGGGAAAAGTCATGAATATTTCCCGATCATCAGTAAAGAGCAATACCAGGGCTTTGCTACCGAGAAACTTTTAAGCGGGTATTTTGATAATTCAGTGAAGCACATGTTTTCATTTTTTGTAAAAAAGGAGAAAATTGACCTTAAAGAGGCGGATGAGATCATGAAGCTGATTGAAAAACTTAAAGAAAAATAAGATATGGGCTGGTGGCAATATTTATTACTAGTAAATATATACCTGGTATTATTTTACGGGTTTTATACTTTATTGCTTCGCCGGGAAACTTTTTTTCATCTTAACCGCATTTATCTTGTAACATCAGCTTTGCTGTCTTTTTTTATCCCTGTAATACATTCCGGCTGGGTTAAAAATTTGTTTATCACCCAGCAGGTACAGCATACCTTATCGGTATATGCCAGCCCGATGATAGTCTATCAATATAAGCCTGGCGGAGACCAGCATATCACCATAGGGCAAATCACAGTAGTTATTTACGCTATAGGGGCAGGTATATTGATGGCGAAATTCATATGGCAATTAATATCCCTTAAAAGGATCATTGACCGGCCGGAAGCAATTGGCGCCTTTTCATTTTTTAAAAGTATCCGCCTGGGTACAAATTTAGACAAACAAGGCGTAATCGCCGCTCATGAACAGGTGCATGCCCGGCAATGGCATTCGGCAGATGTGCTGCTGATAGAGCTCATAGCCATTATTAACTGGTTTAATCCGGTAGTGTATTTTTACCGGTTTGGGATAAAGCATATCCATGAGTTTATCGCCGACCGGCAGGCATTAAAAAAAGGAATGGATAAAGCCGAATACGCCTTATTATTGCTGAGTCAAACTTTCCGGGCGCCGGCCCATCAGCTGGTAAATCCATTTTTTAATCATAGCCTGCTCAAGCAGCGAATTGTCATGCTTCAAAAGAGTCATTCTCAGCGTGTAGCATTATTAAAATATGGACTTTCAGCGCCCCTGTTTATTTTAATGCTGATATTATCAGCCGCTACGATAAGTAAAAGCACCACTGTTAACCTGCTCAGTAAAAAAGCCGGGGAAGTTTTTTTAATACCAGCGATCCGGGATAACTCATCGGTTGAACCGGTGCCGGGACAAGGCGTAAAGGCGAATAAAACAGTAATAAAAACCAATCACCATGCATCTGTTTCCGTAAACAACCCAAAGGATGATCCTATTTTTGTCACCGTAGAAAAAGAGCCCGAGTTTAAGGGCGGAATATCCGGGTTCTATCGTTTTTTGAGCAGAAATATAGCCTATCCCGACGCTATGCTCAAAAAGAATGTTCAGGGTAAAGTATTTATTTCCCTGACCGTTGAAAAAGACGGGTCGCTTTCTGATATAAGGCCGGTAAGGGATATTGGTTTTGGGGCCGCAGGCGAAGCAATACGCGTCTTAAAATTATCGCCGAAATGGGAACCGGGCTATCAAAACGGCCAGCGGGTCAGGGTGAGGTATACCCTTCCGATCAGTTTTGCCATTGTAAATACCCTTCCTGTAAAAGATACCCTGCCTGGGGCTGCAATTAACGATAAGAGGATGTCCGACCCTTCTGATAAGCCTTTTTACCCCAAAACAAGGGACACCAGCCAAAGCCCGGGAACCACGCTGATCGGTTTAGACACCCAAATGAACCCGCTTTACGTTTTGGATGGTAAGGAAGTGGCAAACCTGAACAATATAAATTCTGAAAACATTGAGTCGGTAACCGTACTAAAACAAAGATCTGAACAGGGCCTGTATGTTGCATTATATGGCAAAAAAGCGTTAAATGGAGTAGTAGTTATTAAAACAAAAAACACCGTTCAAAAACAGCTGCCGGCTCATTAGCCCGCCTTATCCTATTTTCTTTGTTGGATGAAAATTTTTGTTGGTGAATGTTTCTTTATATTTATATCATTAAACCCTCAATCAGATGAACTGGAAACTCATTTTTCAACTATCGGTCTTTGGATTGATCATGGCTTTTGCTACGGTATTTCTTATTCCCGAAATGATTGAACCCTGCTTTTGGCTGGCCATCTTTCTGTTTTGCGCTTATGTCATTGCTCAGCGGGTTGCGGGCAGATATTTTCTGCATGGTTTTTTTGTGAGCCTGGTTAATGGTATTTGGATTACAGCCGCTCATATCGTATTTTACAGTACCTATATTGCCCATCATCCAAATGTGACGAAAATGGCAGAGCAACACCCTTTTTTACCCGGACATCCACGATTGGCAATGCTGATCATGGGCCCGGTTTTGGCAGCAGCATTTGGCTTGATACTGGGCCTTTTTTCTTTTATTGCCTCATTAATTGTTAAAAGAAGAGTTGCGGTCCAATAAGATAGGATCTGTGATCTGATGATAAGTAGCTATCTGCTGACACGTGGATAGCCCTTTTTATTGTAAAGCTTTTAATTTGAATTTGTAAACTTTAGAATAAACATTAGTTTTGCACCATCAACACATATAGGAATGAAACCATTCATATCAACATCATTATTCGGACTTTTAAATTACGTGGTGGCTATATCTTTAATGGCCTCACCCTGGCTGTTTGGCTTTTATCATGGCGCAGCGTTCTTTTTGCCTTTGATTTTCGGATGGCTTCAACTGATCATGGCAATTTTCAGCGATAACAAATTTGGTTTTGTCAAGCAATTCCCTGTGCCAATGCATTGCTTTATTGATGTGATAGGTGGATCCTTTTTAATGGCATCACCTTTTGTATATGGTTATATATCACATGTGGATGGTCATCCATCACATATAGCGTGGCCTCAGTTACTTTTGGGCGGGTTTGTATTTTTCATGGGCGTATTCACCCGAAAATCGCCGTTCACTGATGAGCCTCAGCATGTGTTTAAAGACGGTTTGCTCAACAATGTTTCTGATATGGATGAGCCAATGGTGCATAATTAATAGTTACCTCCTGAAATAAAAAAAAGCAGATATCTCTCCTGGAGACATCTGCTTTTTTAGTTTAGAAACATTTCCACGAAGAATGCCCGGCTAACGGTGCATTTTTGGATTAAAAGCAATCAGGTGTCTTACATTCTTATGGACCGTTGAATTGGCATCAAAGCCATATTCTTCCTTATTTAGCGGAAGCGTTAATTTATCTTTAACCAATTTCAGAAATTCAAATAAAACTTCCTGTGCCGGATGGGCTGAAATGGTAGGATAATATTCTTTCTCAATTTTGGTCTTTTCTACATCGGTAACCAAACTAAATTGCCAGCCTTCCTGGTTATTGAAACCAAATTCACTTGCACAATTCTTCAGGTCATAGACATATTCCCTTGCCTGGGATTCTATTGTTTTGCTCATACTTGTTATTTTTTCTTGACCGGTATGATGTCTGATTTGGATACCGAGGATTTTCCGGCCTGGTAATCGGATGGCGCTTTTTTGCCAAGCGGGTTAGCCGGTTTCTTTTTATCTTTTATCATTTGTCTGTCCTTGCTCATGATCGTATTATTTTAATGTTTTATAATAATGGTTTAAACTTTAGGTTGAACAAAATAAAGTTTAACGCAGCCGTTTTTAGAAGGTAAAAAAAGGATTACTGCAGAAGAAGTGAGCAGCAGGCCTTTACAGATTATATTGTCGATTTTACGAAAGGTAAGGTTTTAATACCGAATAGAAGCATTTGGCGGGAATATATTTTTTTGAGCAGATGCTTTTGCGGGCAGGCAGACAGGGCAAGCATGTTATTTTACCTATAAAAGGGATTGTTTTGCCAGACAATCCCTTTTATATATTTCTATATATTTTTGTTTAGAATAATTTCTCAGCAGGCGGTGTTACCCCTTTTAAGCGAAGATAAGCAACTGTTTGCCCGCGGTGATGAGTTTGGTGTTCAAATGCTTTGCTGATAACCGTAGCTTTTGTTAGCTCCTGACCGGCAAACTTCATGGATTCCTGCAACTGGGCAGGCGTTATACCCTGGATGGCGCTAATTACGAAATCGTAACTGTCCATCACCGCTTTGGTGGTGGCTTCTTTAGTTTGGGGGATTGTTTTTTCTGCGGATACTTTTCCAAGAGGATTTGCTTTACCGGAGGCAGCGCCAAGAAATCCATAATTACCATCAGCCAGGTGCAGCATCTGGCCCGCAAATGAGCGCATTTCAGGTGTTGGTTTAAAGCTGTAGCCATTTTCAGGCATAGCATCGAGGTATTCTTTGGTATAGGCTTTGGCTCGTTGCCAGTCGGCAAGCATCTGGGCATTGCTCACCTGGGCATACGCGGATGCGCAAGTGAAAACAGTCACCAGTAAAGTAAACAGTATGGTTAATCGTTTCATAATTAATTTTGGTTTTAGTGGTTTTGATTTAAGCTAAGTTATTAAATATATCCCTTAAAACACTTAAACTATCCGAAAAGTGATTTAAGCCCATATATCAGTCTGTCTCCATAAAAAAGCCCCGGCATCATGCCAGGGCTCACACACATTAACTATATAAAACTGAACTTGCTAGTCAACTTTATGGATCGCTTGTAATTAAAAGTTTCAGGTGCCTTTTGCCTTTATTCCTTCACTTCTAGGAGCAACCCATCGAGTTACCGCAGTTTAAACATTTATAGCAGGTGCCTGAACGCACGGTCGTATGCCCGCACACATTGCATGATGGCGCATCGCTTTGCACGCCCATGCTTAGGTCAACGCTCATGCCTTGTTTCTTGCTGCCGGTATTCGCTGATACTTTTTCGGGAGCAGGCTGATAAACATTGCTGGTATCAGGGTTGGTGTCTTCATCCTCCATTTGCGGGTTGCCTATAACACCTTTTTGTTCGGTTATCACATGCACCAGGTCAGTACGGTCAAGGTACTCGTAACCCAGCATTCTGAAGATATAGTCGATAATTGAAGTAGCGCTCTTGATGTTTGCATGACCAACTACCATACCGGCCGGCTCAAAGCGCGTGAAAGTAAATTTCTCCACATATTCTTCCAGCGGTACGCCATATTGTAAACCCACCGAAACGGCAATGGCAAAGCAGTTCATCAGCGAGCGGAAGGTTGCACCCTCTTTGTGCATATCCACAAAAATCTCGCCCAGTGTTCCATCTTCATACTCACCTGTGCGCACAAATACGGTTTGTCCGTCGATGCTGGCTTTTTGGGTATAGCCTCTGCGTTTGTAAGGCAAACTCTTTTTTTGTACTACGCGCGATAACTGACGCATGAAATTGGTGTCTTTTGATTTTTCCATGATGGCCACCGCTGCTTCCAATACCTGTTCAGGGGTAAGGTCGCTTAATTTAACGTTGGCTGCTTCGCCTAAAACTTCTTCAACAGAATCCAGTTTATCATCCGCATCTTCTTTCTTGTCAGATTTGGTTGATAAAGGCTGGGAAAGTTTGCAACCATCGCGATAAAGCGCATTGGCTTTCAGCCCCAAAGTCCATGAAAGCTCGTAGCAGTCTTTTATTTCTTCAACCTTAGCCTCATTTGGCAGGTTGATAGTTTTTGAAATAGCGCCCGACAGGAACGGTTGTGCTGCTGCCATCATTTTGATGTGGCCGTGAGCATGGATATAACGTTCGCCTTTGGCGCCGCATTTGTTAGCACAATCAAATATCGGGTAATGTTCAGGTTTTAGATATTGGGCACCTTCAATGGTCATCGTACCGCAGATGTATTCGTTAGCTTCAGCAATTTGTTTTCTGGTGAACCCTAAAGAACGCAATACATTAAAATCAGGTGCATTATATTGCTCGGCAGTTAATCCCAAACGTTTCAGGCAATCTTCGCCCAATGACCAGATGTTGAACGCAAAGCTGATCTCGAATGCAGATACCAGGCCTTTATCCAGTTTCTCCAGTTCATCATTCGTGAAGCCTTTTGCTTTAAGCGTATCCACATTAATATGCGGCGCACCTTTTAAAGTGGCTGCTCCTTTTGCATAATTTACAATTGCGGTCACTTCATGCTCCTTGTAACCCAGGTTTTTCAATGCTTCAGGTACCGCCTGGTTGATGATCTTGAAATAACCGCCACCCGATAATTTTTTGAATTTAACCAATGCAAAATCTGGCTCGATGCCGGTAGTATCGCAATCCATTACCAAACCGATTGTGCCCGTTGGCGCAATAACGGTGGTTTGTGCATTGCGGTAGCCATATTGTTCGCCCATTTCAACAGCTTTGTCCCATGCATTGCATGCTGCCGAAAGTAAATAGTCCGGGCAATATTTTTGGTCGATGCCGGGAGGATGGATCTCCAGGTTTTCGTAGTTCTCAGTAGAGTTATACGCTGCATAGCGGTGGTTGCGCATTACACGCAGCATGTGTTTTTTATTTTCCTCGTACCTGCGGAACGGGCCTAATTCGCGGGCAAGCTCGGCCGATGTAGCATAAGCGGTACCGGTCATGATGGCCGTAATGGCACCACCGATGGCACGTGCTTTATCACTATCATAAGGGATCCCGTTCACCATTAAGGCTGAACCTAGGTTTGCATAGCCTAAACCAAGCGTGCGATAGTCATATGAAAGCTGTGCAACCTCTTTCGAGGGGAATTGCGCCATTAATACGGATATTTCCAACACGATGGTCCATACCCGGCAAGAATGTTCAAAGCCCCTTACGTCAAAAGTGCGTGTTTGTTCGTCAAAGAAATGGGCAAGATTAATAGATGCCAGGTTACATGCGGTATTATCCAGGAACATGTACTCGGAGCATGGATTAGAGGCATTAATGCGGCCGCCTTCAGGACAGGTATGCCATTCGTTGATCGTGCTGTCATACTGTATGCCCGGATCGGCACATGCCCATGCCGCAAAAGCGATATCATCCCATAACTTTTGTGAGGATATTGATTTTACAGTCTTACCATTCATCCGGCCGATAAGATCCCAGTCTTTGCCCGCTTTAAGGGCATGAAAGAAGTGGTTAGGAACCCGTACCGAGTTATTCGAGTTCTGGCCGGATACGGTGCGGTAAGCTTCACCTTCGTAGTCTGATGAATAACCAGCAGCGATTAGTGCAGCAACTTTTTTCTCTTCTTCCACTTTCCAGTTTACAAAACCTTCGATTTCAGGATGATCGAGATCCAGGCAAACCATTTTGGCTGCTCTTCGTGTAGTACCGCCTGATTTGATGGCACCTGCCGCACGGTCGCCTATTTTAAGGAACGACATCAAACCTGATGAATATCCGCCGCCGGATAATTTTTCGCTCTCACCACGTATTTTGGAGAAGTTGGTGCCTACACCTGAACCATATTTAAAAATGCGTGCCTCACGAACCCAAAGATCCATGATACCGCCTTCATTAACCAGGTCGTCTTCTACGGATAAAATAAAGCAGGCATGCGGCTGCGGACGCTCGTACGCAGACGTCGATTTGCTTAATACTTCGGTAATGGGGTCCACAAAATAATGTCCCTGCGGCTTTCCGGTAATACCGTATGAAGTATGTAAACCGGTATTGAACCATTGTGGCGAGTTTGGCGCTGCCAGCTGACCAACAATAGTATAAACTATTTCATCATAAAATATTTCGGCATCCTTTGTTGAAGCGAAATAGCCATAACGCGTACCCCAGTCTTTCCAGCAATTAGCCATACGGTGGGCAACCTGCTTAATGCTTTTTTCAGAACCTGTTGAACCATCGGGCTGCGGAACCATTGCCTTGCGGAAATACTTTTGGGCCAGAATATCAGTTGCTACCTGCGACCAGGAAGCCGGCACTTCAACGTCGTTCATTTCAAATACAGCATCACCCGACGGGTTGCGTATCACTGAAGAGCGCTTTTCGTATTTGAACAGGTCATATACGTTTTTTCCCTCTTTGCTAAAGTATCTGTCGATCTTTAGGCCTTTGCCGCCCGGAGCGGTTGCTTTTTTTGAAATGTTTTTGCCCATATCTGTATGTCTAATAAGTTATTATAATGTTAAAAAATCCCTAGGGGTTTTTAACCAAATTTATTATTCTGAGCGAGCTAATTCAATTCAGAGTTTTCCACACGCTGTGGAGTCGAAGCTTATTGTTATTATTCTTATACTTTAAACAACTGCTTTACAGGTTATTGTGCGTGTGGAAAACTAAAGATTGAAAAATAAATCAGAAATTTTGAGTTAATTTTGCTATGTTTTTCACTAAATATAAAGATACCCTTTTCTATCAAAAATTTGGCCATTTTGAGATATGGCTGACCAAATTGGATACGAACCTGATCTGTAAAATTTAAATAATAATTAAACTATATGAACGTTTTCCGGTATTAATTATAGCACCAAAATTTTACGGATATGGAGATGATAGGAATTTATTGGAACTATTACTTTGTCAACCTTGATAAATTATTTCTGAAGGTATGCCAGGCAGAGATTTATTAGTTGTTGCCCCGAAGGCTGTAAAGCCCCGGGAAGGTTGGAAGGTTATTATAGCGGGCATTGTTTTATTTTAATAATTTATAAAACAAGTTTCAACTTTAAAACCTTCCAGCCTTACCGCAGCTTACTCTACAACACTTACCTTAAGCATATTGGTTTTGCCCTGCTTATAGATAGGTACAGCCGCAGTGTTAATGACCACATCACCTACCTCAATCAGGTTCTCAGATTTAAGGATTTCGTTTACATCACTGATGGTTTGATCCGTGCTTTCCAGTTTATCATAGTAAAAAGCACGCACTCCCCAGACCAGGCTTAAAGCATTCAGCAGGTTTTTGTTGGATGTAAATATATAAGTACTGGCTTTGGGCCTGTGGCTTGATATTTCGAACGCAGTATAACCGGATACAGTCATCGACACGATACCTACCGCATTGGTATGTTCGGCCAGGTAAACTGCCGATCCACATAGCGCATCACTAAGATAATTAGCCGGTGTTGGTGGTGTGATTGGTTCAACGGTGGTGTTAAAAGGATAACCCAGTTCTTCCACATTCCTTACAATTTTGGCCATTGTTTCAATAACGATCACCGGGAATTCACCTACCGAGGTTTCCCCGCTAAGCATTACCGCATCAGCGCCGTCCAGTACAGAATTGGCTACGTCATTCACCTCAGCCCTTGTAGGCCGTGGTGTAGTGATCATAGATTCGAGCATTTGGGTGGCAACTATTACCGGTTTTGACGCTGCACGACATTTCCGGGCGATCATTTTTTGCAGTAATGGAACTTCTTCAAGCGGCATTTCAACGCCCAGGTCGCCGCGGGCGACCATTACACCATCGGATGCTTCAATAATGCCGTCAATATTATCAATAGCTTCCGGTTTTTCAACTTTAGCTATTACTCTTGCAGATTTACCGCTACGGGCGATAATGCGTTTGAGCTCAACAATATCTTCAGCTGTGCGGACAAACGAAAGCCCTATCCACTCCACATCATTTTGCAACGCAAATTCCAGGTTGATCAGGTCTTCTTCGGTTAAACTCGGGATAGAAACCTTGGTATTGGGCAGGTTAACACCTTTACGCGATGTTAATATACCACCATGAACCACTTCACAAAGCACGGTATCTTTCCGGTTGGTCTCGATCACCCGCATCTGTATTTTCCCATCATCCAATAAGATGATCTCATTGGGTTTCACATCCTGCGGGAAAGTTTCATAAGTAATGTATATCCGGTTATCGTCACCGATACATTCATGGGTAGTGATATTAATATGCGTGCCGTTAACAAGGTGGATACCGCCGTCTTTGACCAGTCCGATGCGGATCTTCGGGCCCTGCAGATCGGCAAGGATGCCTACATTTATTTTGTATTGTTCGTTAAGTTCGCGAATCGTGTCGATCGTTTTTTGATGATCTTCGGGTTTTCCGTGCGAAAAATTGAGGCGGCATACATTTACACCAGCCTTTATCATAGCTAATAAAATGTCTTTATTGGTTGATGCCGGACCCATTGTGGCAACAATTTTAGTACGGTTATAGGATAATTTCATATTTATCAGTTTAAAACAGTGTAACGCATACACTTTTAAAATTTGGCGCTAAAATAGCAGATTTTCGCGTGATTTAATTTTTTTTGGATCAATCTTTACGGCGGCAACAATTTCGGGTATCCGGTTAAGGGCAGTTAACAGCTTATCCAGGTCGTCATCGTCTATGTAATTTTTTATCATCAAAAAATAATCTGCCTTACGCATTTCGGGCACAAGGTAGCCGTCCGATCCTTTATTGGCTATAAAAAAAAAATCTGTTTGGCTGGCTTCCCAGTGATATTGATATAATGAGAAAAATACCGGCCCGGATCCCTGAAGAATATCGACTTCAAGGTCAGCCATCTTTAAAAGACCGAAGTTTAAATACTTGTTAATGTGATGGCAAATACGGTAATCTTTCAGTGATGTTGTGATGGCAATTAACACAAAATCAAGATCGATCTCAAACTTTAAAATTTTCCTGTTCAAAATCACTACTTTTACGCCGTCAAAAATACAAATTGAAACCCTTGCAATAAAATATTGTTACTTGTATGGCAAAAGTTTTTAGATTTGATATTTGATAGATTTTATTTTTCTTTGCACTGAATTTTTATTAATCATTAAACTATAAAGAGTATGTCTGATATCGCTTCAAGAGTAAAAGCTATTATCGTAGAAAAATTAGGTGTTGACGAAAGTGAAGTAACACCTGAAGCTAGCTTCACCAATGACCTTGGTGCAGATTCGTTAGACACCGTGGAATTAATCATGGAGTTTGAAAAAGAATTTAACGTGGCTATTCCTGACGATCAGGCTGAAACTATAGGTACTGTAGGCCAGGCTATCGCTTACCTTGAAAAAAACGTTAAATAAGCTCCCTAATTTTACTAAATGGAGTTTAAAAGAGTTGTAGTAACCGGGCTTGGGGCACTTACTCCAATTGGCAACAGCGTTCCTGAATATTGGAATTCATTGATCAATGGAGTGAGTGGCGCCGCCTTAATCAGGAGTTTTGACACCACAAATTTCAAAACCAAATTTGCTTGCGAGGTAAAGAATTTTGATGCGGATGCGTTTTTGGGCCGGAAAGACGCCCGAAAACTGGATCCCTTTGTTCAATATGCATTATTCTCAACGGAAGAAGCCGTAAAAGACGCTGGATTAGACTTTGAGAAGCTGGATACCAGCCGCATCGGCGTAATATGGGGATCGGGCATTGGCGGGCTGAAAACATTTTTAGACGAGGTCGTTAACTTTGCCAAAGGGGACGGAACACCACGTTTTAATCCGTTTTTCATTCCCAAGATGATAGCAGATATAGCTCCCGGCCATATCTCTATTAAATACGGTTTGCGCGGACCAAACTTTACCACGGTTTCCGCTTGTGCCTCATCCAATAATTCGCTGATCGATTCATTTAACTATATCCGCCTGGGTAAAGCTAATATGTTTATAAGCGGCGGCTCTGAAGCCATTATTAATGAGGCAGGTATCGGCGGGTTTAACGCAATGCATGCTTTATCAACCCGTAATGATGATCCGGTTACGGCTTCACGCCCATTTGATCTTGACCGTGATGGATTTGTAGCGGGTGAAGGCGCCGGAACGATTATTCTGGAAGAATTGGAACATGCCAAAGCACGCGGTGCGAAAATTTATGCGGAAATGGTTGGCGGCGGCATGAGTGCTGATGCCTATCACATGACCGCTCCGCATCCTGACGGCCTTGGTGCCGCACTGGTAATGAAAGCTGCCTTGGAAGATGCGGGCCTGAAACCATCTGATATCGATTATGTGAATGTTCATGGCACATCGACGCCAATTGGTGATCCGCAGGAAGTTAAAGCGATACAGGATACGTTTGGCGATGATATTTATCGCATAAATATCAGCTCGACCAAATCTATGACCGGCCATTTGCTGGGTGCTGCGGGAGCTATTGAGGCTATCGCCGCTATATTAGCTACTAAAAATGATGTTATCCCCCCAACGATCAACCATTTTACCGATGATCCGGCCTTTGATCCTAAAATAAACTTTACGTTTAATACTGCTCAAAAAAGAGTAGTCAGGGTAGCCCAAAGCAACGGATTTGGTTTTGGAGGCCATAACGCTTCAGTAATATTTAAAAAGTACGAAGATTAAATATATTGAATGCCAATAAGACGGTTTTACAAGCTTTATTTATCGCCCAATAGAAAATACGTAAAATCATTAAAGAATTTGCTCGGATTCGTACCGGGCAATTTATCGTTATACCGGTTGGCGTTTCGGCACAAGTCGGTTGCCCAGAATGTAAAAAAAGGTGTAAAGAACAGCAATGAACGCCTCGAATTTTTAGGTGATGCGGTATTGGGAAGTGTGGTGGCCGAAGTGCTTTTTAAGCTCTATCCTTATGAGGATGAAGGGTTTCTGACCGAACTGCGTTCGAAAATTGTTAACCGGGTAAACCTTAACCAGTTAGCCCGGAAGCTTGGTTTTGAACAACTCATACAGTACGATAATCGTATGGTCAACTCCTCGCGCCAGGGCTCATTACTGGGCGATGCCTTTGAGGCTTTAATAGGCGCTGTTTATTTGGACAAGGGCTATGATTTTACCCGGAACTTCCTTATTAACCATATTATCAAGTCGCATATTGATATTCACCGGCTTGAACAAACAGAGACTAATTTTAAGAGCAAACTGATAGAATGGTGCCAGCGCCACGGAAAGGATATTACTTTTGAACTGATAGAAAACCAGGAAGGCGAAAGCAATAAACTATTTACAGTGCAAGCCAGTATTGATGGCGAAATTATGGGTCAGGGCAAAGAGTTTAATAAAAAGAATGCCGAAAAGCTGGCTGCTGAAAAAGCATGTGAGGTGTTGGCTATTTGATGAAGTCCGCAAGCCGCTAAAGCCGTCTGATGCAATGCACTTATAAGTTCAGAATCATCTTTCGGCCTTGTCTCAATAAAGCTTCTGCAAGTTAACCTCCGGCCTGTTTTTATTCTGCTGGTAATACGCCAGTGATTTTTTAATATACATTATTAATTGGTAATCGTTCCATTCTTTCAAATCCTCAAACGATGGAGTAAAAGTCTCCATAAACTTCTGCACCTCATTATCAGGCAGTTTGGTGATATTTTTTACCAGTTCTATAGTATATCTTCTATGTATCTCGCTATACTCCAGTTCATTTTTTGAGTAAGCTGCAAACCTGCGGGCATTGCCCGGTGTCTTGCCGAATAGTTCATAAAAGCCGGTTAATGGTGAATTTAAAAATGACCATACAGGTGGCTTGCCATTATAAAAAGTACCCTGGCTGCGGTATTGGCGCATTACCTCATTTAATTCCTGCTTTTTGGTTTGCTCCTTAATGGTCACCTCGTTCAGTTGTATCACCGGTTGCATATTTATGGCCAGTTCATATGAACTGGTCACAACTATTTTTTGCGGGGTGTATCCGATTTTGGTAATAAGTAAAGTGTCCCCGACCGATGCTTTGATGGCGAACCCACCCAGTTCGTCGCTCATCATCTCTACCTGGCTTTTCATGTCGGTGATCACCGCCTGCGGTATTTTTTCTAATGAACTTTTTTTAAATACGACACCCTTTATGGTGAAAACCTGCCCGCCCCCTGCCGGACGGCCCTGCTGGGCATAGACAAAGCCATGCAGGCAATAAAGCATCAAAAGGGTTAAAAATATTTTATAGCGTAAGCGCATCCATGGTTTAAAACGCAAAATTAGGAATTGTCGATGGTATATAATGTAAAAAGATGTTAAACTTAGCGCTGGAGTGACCGGCGACTGGTTGGGATGCAAGTTTATAATAAACGGGTAACTAATCTCTGATCTCCAATCAAATCTCTAACTCAAAAAACCTATCTTTGCGCATGATAAAATCAATGACAGGGTATGGCATTGCCAGTTTCGACTCGGGCAGTACAAAATATACTGTTGAAATTAAATCTCTGAATAGTAAGTTTCTCGAACTTTCGCTTCGCATTCCCAAAGCCTTTTCTGAAAAAGAATTTCAGTTGCGTAATGAGTGCAACAAGCAAATAGAACGCGGAAAAGTAAACTTATCGATCAATGTTGAACAAGCAGATTCATCCGTGAAGGCTGCCGGAATTGACGCCGATTTACTGAAAAATTACTACAACCAGCTAAAAAAGGTCAGCAATGATCTGGGCGAACCGACCGGCAATTTGCTCCAGTTGGCCCTTGGCCTGCCCGAAGTGGTGAAATATGATGAAGAAACGGTATCAGAAGAGGAGTGGCGCGTGGTTGAAAAAACCTTTCAGCAGGCTTTAACAGCTTTTCAGCAATTCAGGACCGATGAAGGGGGGGTGCTGGAGCAGGATGTAAAATATCGCATCGGCATCATCCTGAAAAATCTTGAACTGGTAGAGGTGGAAGAACCTAAACGTGTTCCGCTGATCAAAGAAAGATTGAACCAGTTTTTAATTGAAGCAGTAGCCCGCGAAAGCATAGACCAGAACCGTTTTGAGCAGGAATTGATCTATTACATTGATAAGCTCGATATTACAGAAGAAAAAATACGCCTGAAAAGTCACTGCGATTACTTTATTGAAACATTGAAAAACGCGGATGCCAATGGTAAAAAGTTAGGTTTCATTTCCCAGGAGATAGGCCGTGAGATAAATACACTGGGCTCAAAAGCAAACGATGCCAATATCCAGAAACTGGTAGTCGGCATGAAAGAAGAGCTTGAAAAAATTAAAGAACAGTTACTTAATGTGTTGTAGACGTTGTAAAGTTGGAATGTTATTTCATAACGGGTAACCAACGCGAACCTTTCAACTTTACAACCTTATGACCTTTCAACAAAAATGAAAGAAGGAAAACTCATTATATTTTCGGCACCGTCAGGAGCAGGTAAAACAACTATTGTACAGCATCTGCTTACTAAAACACCTGGCCTTGAATTTTCTATTTCTGCAACAACACGAAAAGCCCGCGGGGATGAAAGGGATGGCAAAGATTATTATTTTATAAGTAAGGAAGAATTTTTGCACCTGATCGCTAAAAAGTATTTTGTGGAGTTTGAGGAAGTTTACTCGGGTACATTTTATGGTACGCTGCGTACTGAAATCGAACGTATCTGGAAAAAGGGTAAAACAGTCATATTCGATATTGATGTGGAGGGCGGCCTGCACCTCAAACGCAAATACGGCGAAGCGGCATTGGCCATCTTTGTTCAGCCGCCATCATTGGAGGTACTAAAGGAACGATTAGCCGGACGCGGTACTGACAGCGAAGAAAAATTGCAGGAAAGATTCGCAAAAGCAGAAAAAGAATTGAATTACGCCCCGCAATTTGATATTATCCTGAAAAATCACGATCTTCAAACGGCATGTGTTGAGGCGGAGGAATTGGTTCTAAATTTCCTTCAAAAGTAAGTTCATCTAAATAGTTTGGAGTTTGCATTTTTTAGGTGTGGGCACATCCGTACAAGGATTTGTTATTATACAAAAAAAGCTTTGCCCTGGCCATGGAGATACCTGTTGTTACCAAACAAACTCAGAGGAACAGACTTATTCTCTGATAAATCAGGTTCGCAGATCTTCCCGTTCAGCAAGTATTTGTATGATGGCGGCTTATCGTAAAAGCATTTATCCAAATCATTTTGTAAGCAAATTAACTGATGTGGATATGGACAATAGCGGGAGACAAGGGTGGCTGGAATCGCCCAAAGCATGCCATTACATTTCCAAAGAAGTTGATGATAAGTTATATGCCTTATCAGATGAAACAGGAAGAATTGTTCAATACATGATCGATAAGCCGGTAAGTTCGGCGCAGGATAAATTAATGGAGTTGCAAACCCCCTACTGCAAATTGCCAACCGTTCGCTGACCATGCTAACTAAAAACTGCAAACTAAAATGAAAGTAGGTTTACTCTTCGGGTCGTTCAACCCAATACATATCGGACATTTGATCATAGCCAACTACATGGCCAACTATACCGAGCTTGATAAGGTATGGCTGGTCGTATCGCCACAAAATCCTTTGAAGAAATATGGCGACCTGATCAACACTTATGACCGCCTGGAGATGGCCAAACTGGCCACTGATAATTCAAACAATATAGCTGTAAGCGATGTAGAGTTGAGGCTGCCGCAACCATCATACACTATTGATACGCTGGTTCATTTGAAAGAGAAATATCCCGAACATGAATTTGCTATTATCATGGGATCGGATAACCTGGGCAGCTTACATAAGTGGAAAAATTATAAGATGATATTACGTGATTACCGTATTTATGTATATCCCAGACCCGGATATGAAAATGCAGAATTTGCTTCACACGCTTCGGTAACCATCACCATGACCCCTTTAATGGAGTTATCCGCCACGTTTATCCGTAAATCGTTGTCCGAAAAAAAGAACGTACAGTACTTTGTTCCTGATCCTGTGCTGGAGTTTATTGAAAGTAAGAATTTATACAGAAACGGGTAATTTTAATTCGCCCCCCTGTATAACTTTCACAGGTTTAAAACCGTAAAAAGATATTTAAATCTGTTTGTCTAAAAATACGGTAGTTATGCAGCTCTCAAAAGAAAATTTACAACACTTTATAAACAACATGCCCGAAAAAATTGATGTTTTAGAGCTTTTTGATAAATTATTATTAATGGTCCGGATCGAACAATCTAATCGTCAGAAGCCGGTAGATAATTATCCGATTGAGGATGAGGCAGATAAGGAAATTGACCTTTGGGGTTAACCGAAGCAGAAAGCCTAAAGCTTAATGCTTTTTTCGGAACGGAGCTTCCGCTTTGGCCTTTCGGCTTTAAGCTAAATAACCCTATTTTTGCGCCCGTGAGCGAAAGAACCATCCTTAAATTACAATTACCCACCGATCCGCTATGGGTAAAGAATGTTGTAGAAAGTAATATTGAAGAGATCCTGACCGACCATGCCTTCTGCGAGCAGAAAGCCGCAAGCAATGCCATTACTTTAATCGTTCAGAATCCAAACCTTTCAGACCTGGTGCAGGAAATGACCGCCCTGGTGCAGGAAGAAATGGATCATTTTAAACGCGTGCATGATATTATATTGGAGCGCGGATATGTATTGGGCCGCGAGCGCAAAGATAATTATGTCAATGAGCTGCGAAAATTTATCATCACAGGTGGCCGCAGGGCGGATCAGTTGGTTGATCGTTTGCTTTTTTCGGCCATGATAGAGGCGCGCAGTTGCGAGCGTTTTAAGGTAATGTCTGAGCACATCAATGATCAGCAGCTGGCTGAATTTTATCGTGAACTGATGATAAGCGAAGCAACGCATTACAGCACTTTTATCCGCCTGGCTAAGAAGTATGGTGATGGGATAAATGTAGACAAACGCTGGAAAGAATTTTTAGCTTACGAAGCGCAGGTAATACAAAACTATGGCAAAGGCGAAACCATACACGGTTAGTTCGTCCATACAAATACCCTGATTAAGAATGCTGCCGTTCAGCGTTGCCGCTTTTGATGACCGCGTTTTGGTTTCGGGCGTCTGCAGATGATCTGCCGGCGCTTTTTTTATTGGAGCTAACAGGAAACAATGCCTGCCACGTTTTGCAGATAATTATCCAGCATACCAATATCTACCACATCATTCAGATAGCCGATATACATATCAGGACGTACAATGATGGCTTTTTGCCGACCAGGGTCGGCTTCAAAAGTGTTAAAAACATCCACGTTTTTGCCCGATGGCGGCAGGTAAAAGAAATTCAGGATACCCGGGTATTTATTAGTGATCCATTTGGCAAGCGTAAACAAATACATTTCGTCAAATTTTCCTAAGATAATCAGTGTAAAACCTGGTTTGCTGCACCATTCGTGCAGGTCGGTTTCCGTTTCTTTTTTCTGATCATAAACCTTTAAATAAGGGAGCCTGTCGCCCGCCTTGATTTTGGTGGCCTTGCTTAAATGGAGGTTGATATTACTGTGGCGATAAGAGATGGCAATTTGAGAAATACGCTTAAAAAACAGCGTTCTTAACCTTTTGCTTTTCCAGGCCGCGGTTAAAACTTCAGGTAATATCCATTTTTTAAACAGGCGGACGAGCCAGTTGGTTGACATGATTATATTAAATGCCCTGTCGGTACTGTTCAACAAGTTTTTTGCTACGGGCATGCGCTCATTGGCATAGCTATCTAAAATGTTACCCCTGATCTGGCCACCGACAACCCCGGCCAGTTTCCATGCCAGGTTGTAAGCATCCTGCAGGCCGGTGTTCATGCCCTGTCCGCCAACCGGCGAGTGGATATGTGCCGCATCGCCGATCAGAAAACACCGTTGGTCGCGAAATTTATCGGCCATGCGATGATGCAGTTTATAGGTAGTAAACCAGTTGTTAGCTATTATTTTTATATTGGATTTAGTGAGCCCGGTTAAATAAGGCAAAACCTCTGCTGCTTCAACGTCCTGCCTTTTATTAAATTCTTCAGGCAAATTGCCAATTATGCGGTAGCAGTCATCCCCGGGCATAGGGAAAAAGCCTGCAAGGTCATTCCTGCCGAGAAATAATTGAATATAGTCGCCGGTCAAAAAAGTGGTGTCAAGTTTCAAGTCAGCCAGATAAAAAAAACGCGCATAGGCGTCACCATTAAAAGCTATCTGCAATTCTTTGCGTACGGTGCTGTGTGCCCCGTCTGCACCTATTACCCAGTCGCATTTTAAGGTGTATTCTCCCTTGTCATTCTTTAGTTGCACCTCGATGTCATCGGCTTTTTGCGTTAGAGAGATTAAAGAAGTATTCCAGTAAACCGGGCAGCAGTTTTGGGTTAAGTAATCAAGTAACAGGCGCTCGTTCCTGCTTTGCTGGTAAAGTAACAAATATGGAAACGCGGTTAAGCCCTGGCCGATATCAGTGAATGACAGGGAGGTTACTTCTATCCCGTCCCGGTTAAAGGCAATCCCTTTTGCGGGCTTTCCGCTGGTAATGACTTTATCGATCACGCCCATTTGACGATAGATTTCGAGTGAGCGGGCTTGCACGGCCAATGCATTGGAATGATTGGTTGGGCCCTGCTTATTGTCGATAATTAAGGGTTGAATACCATAACGCAGCAATTGCGAGGCCATCATTAAACCCGATGGTCCGGCGCCTACGATCAATACCTGGGTATGTTGCTCCGTAATCAGCATTTAAATCAGGAACGAAATAAGAGGAAAATGGTTGGACGTTTATGCAGATCCGGCACTCTTTGTTTCCACCCGGCAATGGTTTTGGTCTGCACAAACTCATTAGCTGAAGTGAGATCGCAGGCGATACAAAGCCTTGTTTTAGGCGAGCATGACCTTAAAATTTCCTCAAGCATGGGATTATTGCGGAAAGGGGTTTCGATAAATAGCTGTGTTTGATTATTACGTTGGGCAAGTGCTTCCAGCTCTTTTATTCGTTTGCTTCGCTCGATCTTGTCAATAGGCAGATAACCGTGGAAGGTAAAGCTTTGCCCGTTAAAACCCGAGGCCATTATGGACAGCAGGATAGAACTTGGTCCTACTAAAGGCACTACTTTTATACCCTTGCGGTGTGCCTCGGCTACAATTTCAGCGCCGGGATCGGCAACACCGGGGCAGCCGGCTTCACTCATTAAACCGACATCATTACCTGCAACTAATCCTGTAAAAAACCCGTTTAGATTATGATCGCGGTTATGTTTACCATAATCATGAATGATTAGTTCGCTTTGCGGCGTTTTTAAGCCGGCTTCTTTTAAAAAGCGACGGGCAGTTTTTTCGTTCTCTACAATGTATTCTTTCACCTGGTTAATGGTATCAACCAGATAAGGCGTGAATGATTTGGCTGCCGCTTGTTCAGCAAGCGGCGCGGGTATTAAATAAAGTGTTCCAAAGGGCATATTGCAAAGTTGGTTTTTTTGTTGTAATTTAAGCTATCCGAAATTTGTTTGCGTATGAAATCATTAGGCATCAACTGGTTTATAGAAGGTTCGATAGATTTTGAGCATAAAAAATACATCCTGCTTGATTATCTGCAGGAGATCAACCGCCATTTTGACCGGAGTAAATTGTACCCGAATTTGACCGACCTGATATTTCATTACAACAATCTGCTCGATTTCAAACGAAATAAGACGGTTTTGCAGCAAGCCTTTCCACAACAAATGACCAAAGCGGATATTGAAGCCGTAAAACTCACCTATCAAAAAATTATTCAGGATGACAGCTCGATGAAGGAGATAGAAAGCATCATTTCCTACGCCCTTTATAAGATGGACCCTGCTATTCAGACCGGCAAGGAAATATATGATTTTGTAGAAAGCCACCTGAATATCGATCCGGTAGGGGTCGTTCCGCTGATGCCTTACAGCGGTTATTTTTCATTGCGCAACGGCAGGGAGAGAACCAATTGGGTGTATGAATACCAAATCACCATTTTTGAGAACAAGGACGACAAATTCAGGGGGATCAATATCCAGTTTGTAGATACTTATGAGCAAAGCATTACCAATACGCCCGAAGCGATAAAACTCGACCTCATCAGCAGGCATAAGCATTTATCAAATCCGGCGGTGTATTATGTAGCAAGCGATATCAGTTTCCCGCTGGAGCAAACTTTGCTGCCGGTAGCAAAGCGGAGTTTGGTAAAGTTTATATCGAGAGCAGCCTAAGCCTGGGAACTGGGGAGCCCTCAGCAACTCATTTAAAAATCAAACAGCAGGTGAATGATCTCCTCCCCCCTGAGGGAAGGGAAGACTTAAAAACAGGTCATTATAAAATTACCTGTTTTTAAAACTGAATTTAAACTCCTTCCCACCGGGGAGGATGTAGGCGGAGCTTATTTAGCTTCTTTCTTATACTCCTCATTAAGGCCGGCAACCACATCTTTTGTCACATCAAGGCTTTCATCGCCATAGAGCATGGATGGATTTGCTTTTGAATAGGTCAGCACAATTTTGTAGCCCTTTAGCTTAGTATAGGTTTTTAAAAACATGGCAATACGATCGTAGAGCTTTGAATTTTGATCAGCTTCTTCATCCTGCAGCTGCTTGCCGGTATTTTGGGTAAGCGCCTGCAAATCCTGTTGTTTTTTTGCCAGGCGTTTTTCGGTGGCGGTACGTTGTACCAGGTTAAGCGAGGATGCACTTTTTTGATAAATCGCCACTTCTTTTTGGAAAGCCTGTCCTTTTGCCGCAATTTCTGCCTGCGCTTTTTGGGAAAGGTCCTGCAATTTTGTTTTTACTGCCTTATAATAATCGTAATTATTAAGCAGTGTATCCGAATTAACAAATACAACGGTAGTGGAGGGCTTGGTATCATCAGTTTTTACTGCCGGGTTAGCGGCGGGTGCATTTTGCGCATTGGCGGCAACTGATGCCAGGAGGATAGAGACGGCGATGATGAATGACCTCATATATTCTTGCTTATTAAGTTTCAATTTAAGAGCTGCGAATTTACATCTTAAAACCTAAATCAGCAATGTTTCCGGCGTTTCGGTGTTTCAGGGTTGCACTATATATTTTGGGGAACAGCTGTTCGCCCGGGTGGGAGGGAATCGGATACGCCCCCGCCCAAGGTCCTATGCACCTTGAAAAGATCGCTCAGCGCCGTTGGAGATGACAGGCGTGGCAAAACGAAGTGACGGTACTGTTTCGCTGTTTGCTGTGGTGTTTCAAGGGGTTTGGAGCTTCGATGGGTTACGGGCTCCAAAAATAGCACCGGCTGATCAGCGCGTCGCGCCTAAACCTATTTCAGCTTTGCAAGCGCTTCGCTGATCCTCGGTGCCAAACCTTTGATATCATCCAAAGTGCTGGCGCCTACTGAAACTCTGAACCAGTTTACGTCATCTTCGGTGCCAAAGGCCGAGAATGGCACCAAGGCCACTTTTGCTTCCTTTATTAAATAGAAGTTAATATCAGCTGATGTTTTCAATAAATCGCCATCCGGCGTTGTTTTACCGGCATAATCTACCTTAACCGTCAAATAAATAGCGCCCATGGGCGCTATTGAATCCACATTGAAGCCTTCTGCCTTTAACTGCTGGAAGCCTTCGTGCAGGGTATTCAAACTGTTCTGAAGGTTTGTTTTGATCCCGGTTAAATAGCTGTTCACCTCATTTTCCTGTTTCAGGAATTTGGCCATAGCTACCTGTTCGGCTTTTGGCGACCATGCACCCATATGGCCCACAATAGCTTTCATGTTAGTGATAATGTTTGCCGGGCCAAATCCCCATCCTACACGTACGCCGGTTGCGGCAAAGCATTTGGAAGCGCCATCTACAAATATCACATAATCCTTCAGTTCGGGGCGCAGACTAACCGGATTAACATGCTCATGACTGCCAAATGTTAATTGCGAGTAGATTTGGTCATAAAGCAGGTACAATGGTTTTTCGCCCGCTGCACGGCTTTTATTTTCGGCTATTACCAGGTCGCATATTTCTTCCAGGTCTTTTCTGGTGAACATGGTGCCGGTCGGGTTCAATGGAGAACATAATGCCAATAAAGCCGCACCCTTGATATGCGGACGTATATCATCCGCTGCAGGCATAAAATTATGTTCAGGATGGGTTTGTATGATCACCGCTTCGGCTCCGGTAAGGTCGCAATAGTGATTGTTGTTCCATGATGGTACAGGAAAAACCACTCTGTCACCGGGGTCAACCACGGCAAGGTAAGCGGAATAGATCAGCGGCCTGGAACCCCCGGAGATCAGTATCTGGTTGGCATTGTAATCTAAATCGTACCTGTCTTTGAGAAACTCGGAAACACTTTCGCGCAGATTGAGCATGCCGTCAGCAGGAGGATAGTTAGTTTGATTTGCATGGTATGCCTCTACAATGCCTTCTTTTAATTGCTTTGGTATAGGGTAGATGTTCGCATCAAAATCGCCGATAGTTAAATTGGCGATGTCTTGCCCTTGTCTTTTTAATTCGTTTATTTCGCCGGCTATTTTTATAATTTCAGAACCACTTAGGTTTTGCGCTAATACAGATACTGTCATGATGGATGTGCAAATTTGAGCTGTGCAAATGTGCAGATTTTAATTTGAAGATTTTATGGTGCAGCAGCTTGAAAATGGAGTCATATGCTGACTGAATGTAAATTTTCAGATCAGCACATTCCCAAATTTTCAAATCATTTATAAATAGGCTTTACGCAGCTTAATGATACGTACCCAGTGCATCAATTTCATGATGGGGTAAACCGGGTCGAACTCAAACCACCTGAAACCAAAGTTGGCGCTGTTAGGGCGTTTATGGTGATTATTCTGAAACAATTCGCCCAGCATTAAAAAATCAAACGGGGTGGTATTTTTCGATTTATCGTTATTGTCAAAATTGGCATAACCATATTTGTGACCACACCAGTTTACAATAGCGCCATGTATCGGGCCCATCATAAAATGAATAGGCAACAATAAAAACATCCACCAATGGGCAGCGAAAAATATATAAAACACTACATATAATGCACCAAACAATAGGCGTGATAGCATCGTGGAGCCCCAGTAATCCAGCAGACGCCACTCGGGATAGTTGCCTTTAAATTGTGCTTCCGGCTCCTTTAAGCGTTTTTCGTAAAGCTTATAACTTTGCGCGGTGCGCCACATCATTTGGAAAACATCCTTAAAAAAATAGGGAGAATGCGGGTCTTTTTCGGTATCACTGAACGCATGGTGCTCACGGTGCATAATGGCGTATGCACGCGGATTTAAATACGAAGAGCCCTGACAAATGAATGTCAGGATATGAAAACAACGTTCGTAAAATATATTGGTCGTAAACATCTTATGAGATGCGTACCTGTGCAGGAAAAATGTTTGAAAAAACAGGGACAAGAACCAGTGGCCGAGAAAAAAAATTAAAATATACACTTAACGGGGGGAATTAACAGGGTAAAAAAATGTGCTGCAAAGATACAACTTATTATTAAACGTAAATAGGATGATCTTTGGTATAAACATAAATATAAAGGCCACCGAAAACCGGTAAGACCTTTATATCCGTTTTAAATCAGGATTGACTGTCGCGCAATCTTTTGATCGTGTCATGCGAAGCTTCGATGACCTGTTGCTGCCGCCAAATTATTGAAATTATTTCAGGAGGTAAATCATTTTCAGACAATGCATCGCCATAGGTGCCCTTAATAGCATCTTCGCCACGTTCACATTCTGCTAAAATACTTTTGCGATCATGTCCGCTAAAGGTGGCTTTCACGTTGATCCAGGCGCGGTGAAGGGCGCCGGTCCCACTTGTCCCTGTTTCTGCCTCCCGGCCCAATTTATTTACTGCGGCGGTTAGTTCTTTAACATTCTGGCGGCTTTCTCTGGCGGAGCTTTCAAACAGTGTCCGTAAATCCGAATCGCCGCTGTCCAGCTGTTTTGCAGCCCGCTCAAATCCTGCAGCGCGATCATTGTTGATCTCGATCAGATCATTCAATACTTCAACTGATCTTTCAATGGTTTCCATGATGATAGTTTATTTAATAGTCTCTTTTGCAGAACAAGTAAATATCCCTATGGTTTCGGAAATTAATTTAAAAATGACGCTGTTTTCCCTGTTTGTTCGGGCTCACACTGCCCGCAGGGAAAAACCAACCGATCGCTGATCACCAATCGCTCATCACTGAGGGGATCCAAACTGTTCAGCCAGTAAACGGTATGAATTTAGCCTGTCGTTAAAATCCTCGGTTATGGTAACTGCAATGATCTCGTCAACCTGGTATTCATCAGCCAGCCGGGTCAATTTCGATTTTATTTCTTCAGGATTGCCGGTAATTACCCGTTTCCGGTTGTGCATAATGCGCTCCTGCTCATTGACGGTATAGGTAACGTTTCGGATGTCCTGGTACCCTACAGGCACAATTCCCTTTCCCTGTTCAAACTGGTTAAAGCGAAAATCCATTAAAGCCTGGTGCCGCCTGATCTTTTCTTCGTCCTGGGAGCAATAAACAAAAATGGCAACACTGGCCGCTGGTTCTGCCTGGTCTTCCGAAGGCTGAAAGCGAGCCCTGTACGCGGCGACTGCCTGCGGACCGCCAATCGGATTAATGAAATGTGCGAAGGAAAGCCCCATGCCAAAATGCGCAGCAAACAAACCACTCTCACCGCTTGAACTGAGCAGCCACATGGCAGGGACCGTTTGTACCTGCGGTATCGCCCTTATCCGCGATTGAGGCTTTTGCGGGTCACCCCTGTCATGAAAGTAGTTAATCAGATCATATAGCTGTTCAATAAAATCCTGCTCTCTGAACTGGTTGGATGGATTAAGCATCGCGGCGGTCAAACGGTCGGTACCCGGTGCGCGGCCCATGCCCAGATCCACACGGCCGGGGAATAAGGCTTCCAGCATCCGAACGTTCTCAGCCACCTTCAATGCACTGTGATTGGGCATCATTACACCGCCTGAGCCTATGCGTATATTTTTGGTTTGACTGCCCAGGTAGGCCAGAAGCACTTCGGGTGTTGAACCGGCCAGGCTGCCGGTATTATGATGTTCGGATATCCAAAAACGGGTATAACCAAGCTGATCGGTATATTTTGCCAATTCAATAGTTTCCTTAACGGCTTGCTCGGCCGTAACGCCCTTGCGTACCGGCGATTGGTCCAATACGCTGATACGGATATTCTTTGTGTTCATATCATATTATAAAAGCACAAAAATACGGAAGGGGTTGTTGAGGGATTGTAAAGATTTGCGGGGCGTTATAAGACAGGTTCCGGTCGGTGTCCAAAAAGAATAATATCGCTATAGGCGATGCATGCACTTTATAAAACATAGCGCTCTGCCGAGTTATAAAAGCCTTGCCGTAATTCCTGTATATGAAGCTTTAAAGCCGAGCAGCAATCGTATGGATTATTTTAGGTGCATTCCGGACAAACTTTCTGCTGAATGAATGCCCCGCTTATTTTCAATTTGATTGACAGTAAGCCCGAATGTTTGCTGGGATTCATTTAGTCCGGACGCAGTTATACGCATCGCTGCTCAGTATACTTTTTCATACGATGTAAGTAAGCCGGCTTTGACTTGTTTTGCTCCCTACCCATTAAAATGATACAGGAAAACGACCTCACCGGTATAGGCCGGTTTTTTTTCGCCCTCAATTTCCATTTCAACCCCTATAGTGGCTTTGGTAATGCCTCTTAAATTTACAATGGCTACCAGCTTTGCTTTAAGCCTTACCCGGCTGTCAACGACTACTGCCTGGGCAAACCTTATGTTTTCAATGCTGTAATTAATCTGCATTTTCAGGTTTTGCACGTCAGCAATCTGATGCCAGAAGTAAGGCAGCAGCGATACCGTTAAATACCCATGCGCAATGGTTGCCTTAAAAGGACCTTCATTTTGTGCTCTTTCGGGATCGGTGTGTATCCATTGATGATCAATGGTTGCATCAGCAAACTGGTTTATTTGCTGCTGGGTAATCGTATGCCAGCCCGATATGCCAATTTCCTGGCCCAGATGGGATTCAAATTCGGCGTAGTTTTTAATAATTATCATAGAACAGTTGTTGGTGCAGGTTAAAAATTGTGATGTAAAATTAGTAAACCGAAGGGTATTGCAAAATTAATCGACGGCAGACGCTTAAAATTCCTCAGAAACCACTTGCTAATTAAACAAATAGCCGTATCTTTGCAGTCCCGAAATTACGGGGTAAAGAATACGTTTAATAAATTTAATTTAAAGCAAGTGAATACGTTAAGTTACAAATCTGTCTCAGCCAATAAAAAGACCGTTAACAAAGAATGGGTTGTTGTTGACGCTCAAGGCGAGATTTTGGGGCGCTTGTCCACTAAGATCGCAATGATCATTAGGGGAAAACACAAGCCAGGGTTCACCCCACACGTAGACTGCGGAGATAATGTAATAGTTATTAATGCAGACAAGGTAAAACTGACCGGAAACAAATTCGCCGAAAAGCAATATGTTTCTTACACTGGTTACCCAGGGGGTCAGCGTTTCATTTCTCCTAAGGAGTTAATGGCAAAACATCCTACAAGAGTGGTTGAAAAAGCCGTTCGTGGTATGTTACCTAAATATCGTTTGGGCCGCGCCTTATTTGGTAACCTGCTTGTTTATGCGGGCGCCGAGCATCCTCATGCAGCACAGAACCCTAAAGCCATTTAACTGTTAATTTTAAAGGAGAAAAGAAATGCCAACAACTAACACTTCAGGCAGAAGAAAAACCGCTGTTGCCCGCATCTATCTGAGCGAAGGCAATGGTGCCATTACCGTAAACGGTAAAGATTACAAAGAGTACTTCCCTACCTTACCATTACAATACATCGTTACCCAGTCAACCGAAGTTTCTGGTTCAACAGGTAAATTTGACGTGATCGTAAATGTTGCAGGTGGTGGTGTAAAAGGACAGGCAGAAGCTGTTCGTTTAGCGATTGCTAAAGCTATTGTTGAACTGGATGCTGAAAAGAAACCTGCACTACGTGCCAAAGGTATCATGACCCGCGATGACCGTATGGTTGAGCGTAAAAAACCGGGACGCAAGAAAGCACGTAAGAGATTCCAATT
Source organism: Mucilaginibacter sp. (assembly GCA_028287895.1). Taxonomy (GTDB): domain Bacteria; phylum Bacteroidota; class Bacteroidia; order Sphingobacteriales; family Sphingobacteriaceae; genus Mucilaginibacter. Next base: position 28,405 of record JAQBOV010000091.1, read on the forward strand.
CAGTAAACGTTAAAATTTAAGGAGGACACAACAATGGCAAGAACAACATATCAGGATTTACTGGATGCAGGTGTACACTTTGGTCACCTTACCCGCAAATGGGACCCGAAAATGTCACAGTACATTTTCATGGAGCGCAACGGTATCCATATCATCGATCTAAACAAAACATTAACTAAAGTTGAAGAAGCTGCTTCAGCCATAAAACAAATTGTAAAATCAGGCCGTAAGGTATTATTTGTTGCTACTAAAAAGCAGGCAAAAGATATCGTAGCTGACTATGCAAAAACAGTGAATATGCCTTTCGTAACCGAGCGTTGGTTGGGTGGTATGTTAACCAACTTTGCTACCGTGCGTAAGTCGATCAAAAAGATGTCAAACATCGATAAATTGACCAAAGACGGTACATACAGCAACCTTTCTAAAAAAGAAAGACTGATGATACAGCGTGAGCGTATCAAATTGGAAACATTATTAGGTGGTATTGCGGATCTTAACCGTTTACCGGCTGCCTTGTTCCTGATCGACGTAAAGAAAGAACATATTGCGGTTTCGGAAGCATTAAAGTTGAATATCCCTACTTTTGCTATGGTTGATACCAACTCTGATCCGTCAAATATCGATTTTCCTATCCCGGCAAATGATGATGCTACAAAATCAATTTCATTGATCACCGGCATTATTATCAAAGCGATAGAAGAAGGTTTGGATGAGCGTAAACGCGAGAAAGAAGATGAAGCTGAAAAGGAAGCAGCCTTAGCGAAAGCTAAAGCCGACAGCCCTAAAGCAGAAGCTCCTGCTGCCGCGCCGGCCGCACCTGCGGAAGGTGGCAAAAGAAAAAGAGTAGCTGCAGAAGCAGAAGCTGCTCCATCTGCTGCTGCCCCTGCTGCTGATGATAAGACCGAGGAATAATTTTTAAAAAGTCGCGGGTTGTAAATTGTGAGTTATAAGTTTTATAATACACAACTTACAGCCCGCAACAATATTCACAATATTTGGTTATAGTTTTTGGGGTTGGGGTTTTAAAACTCATCACTCAAAACTCAATACTTAAAACTAAAAAGACATGTCTACATTACAAATAACTGCATCCGATGTAAATAAGCTGCGCCAGCAAACAGGCGCGGGCATGATGGATTGCAAAAAGGCTTTGACGGAAACAAATGGTGATTTTGAAGCTGCAATCGACGTTTTAAGAAAAAAAGGCGCTAAAGTTGCTGCAAGCCGTCAGGATCGTGAATCCAACGAAGGGGTGGTCATTGCCCGTACATCTGAAGATGGAAAACGCGGTGTGATTATCGAGCTGAATTGTGAAACTGATTTCGTGGCAAAAAATGCTGAGTTCATTGCTTTTGCTAACGCGATTGCTAACGAAGCTGTTGAACATAAACCTGCTGATATTGAGGCATTAAATCAGTTACCGATTGATGTTGAGAATATCCGCATAACAATTGGTGAAGCTACAATCGACAAAACAGGTAAGATCGGCGAGAAGATCGGCGTATCTAAATATGAAGTTGTTGAGGGCGAGAAAGTGATCGCTTATATACATGGTAATTTCCGTTTAGGGGTATTGGTTGCTTTAAGTGCTAATGCTGCCGGAGCTGAAGAAGCCGGAAAAGATGTGGCCATGCAAATTGCAGCTATGAATCCCGTTGCGATTGATAAAGACGGTGTTGATGCTACAACGGTTCAGCGGGAGCTGGAAATTGCTAAAGAGCAAATTCGTGCTGAAGGCAAACCGGAAGAAATGGTTGAAAAGATATCGGCGGGTAAGCTGAACAAATTCTACAAGGACTCAACCCTGTTGAACCAGGAATTTGTAAAAGATCCATCCAAAAGCGTTGCCCAGTTTTTGAGTACGATCGAAAAAGGATTAACCGTTACCGCATTTAAGCGGGTAGCTTTAGGAGCTTAAAAATTTTAATCCCCACCGAATGATCGGTGGGGATTTTTTTTGCAATAATATTTCTGTTGCACAGCGGCAATGCATTGCCGCTTGCGTAATATTGTAATATGATAACAGTTCTTCACAACCTGCAGATCGTCTCAGATGGTCAAATTTCCCAAGGCAAAGCCATTTTAATTTCAGACGAAAAAATTATTGATGTCATTTCAGTTGCTGCTATTCCGCAGGACGGGGAAAAGATCGATCTGAAGGGCGCATTTGTAGCGCCCGGATTGATCGACCTGCAAATCTACGGAACGGGCGGCAAGCTATTTGCCGGAACACCCGTTGTTGAAGCGTTGGAACAAATGGAAAACGATATGCTCAGCCAGGGTACGGTAGGTTTTTTTGCAACCATAGGTACCAACAGTAACGATATCGTAGAACAGGGAATCGAGTCAGCAAAGGCTTATCGTGATCGTTGCAGGGGAAATTTTTGGGGCTTGCACCTGGAAGGGCCTTATCTGAACCCCATTAAAAAAGGGGCTCATCCCGAAAAATACATCAAAAAGGGCACACTGTACGAGGTACAACGTTGGATAGAAATGGCTGACGGGGTGATCAAAATGATGACCATCGCTCCCGAATTGCAGGATAAGGAAGTAATAGACTACTTGAACGATAAGGGTGTTATTTTATCATCGGGCCATAGCAATGCTACTTACCAGCAGGGAAAATCATTTTTAAATAACCCCATAAAAGCGGTTACGCATTTATACAATGCTATGCCGCAGATGCACCATCGCGAACCCGGATATATTCCGGCAATATTTGAAGAAAGGCCATATACCAGCGTTGTAGCTGATGGTATCCATGTCGATTTTGCGATGATCCGCTTAGCTAAACGAGAGTTAGGTGATAAATTATTTCTGATTACCGATGCAGTTACTGCTGCTAATGAGGGAACCTATCAGCACCAGTTTACCGGCGACAGATATGTAATGCCTGACGGTACCTTATCAGGATCGTGCCTGACGATGCTCAAAGCAGTTGAAAATTGCGTAACACATTTGGATATCACACTGGCCGAAGCAATTAACATGGCATCCTTATATCCTGCTCAATTGGCGGGGGTAAATAAAGGAAAAGTACAGGCCGGTTTTGATGCAGATTTGATCGTGTTTGATGACACTTATACCGCTGAAACAACTTTTCTGGCAGGCAGATCGGTGCGTTAAACTGCATACTATTTTAACACTGAATTTAAATTAATACTTTTGACAAACCACCCCAAATGAAATACAAAAGAGTTCTACTTAAGTTAAGCGGCGAGTCGTTAATGGGCGACAGACAATACGGCATTGATAATAACCAGGTTTTACAGTATGCGCGGGATATAAAAGGCGTTTATGACGCCGGAATTGAGATCGCAGTGGTTGTCGGCGGCGGTAATATTTTCAGAGGCTTAAGTGCGGAAAAATCGGGAATGGAGCGTGCGCAGGCTGACTATATGGGGATGCTGGCAACAGTGATTAATTGTATGGCACTGCAAAATGCGCTGGAAAGCATAGGGGTTGAAACACGTTTGCAATCGGCCATCAAGATGGAACAGATCTGCGAACCTTACATTCGCCGTCGGGCAATGCACCATCTTGAGGTAGGAAAGATCGTCATATTTGGCGCAGGTACCGGCAATCCTTATTTTACCACGGATACGGCGGCCTCACTGCGTGCCATTGAAATTAAAGCAGATGTAGTTTTAAAAGGAACGCGGGTTGACGGTATTTATACTGCCGACCCTGAAAAAGACTCATTAGCCACACGTTATGACGAGATATCTTTCCAGGAAGTATATGACAAAGGTTTAAACGTAATGGATATGACCGCCATCACTCTTTGCCAGGAAAACAAGTTGCCTATTATCGTATTTGATATGAACAAACCCGGCAACTTTATGAAAATCGCTAAGGGCGAAAAGGTGGGGACGCTGGTGAGATAATTAGAATCAGGCATTGAGAGTCAGGATGATTTGTGTAGGGTCAGAAAGTTTTTTTAATTCCTGATTTTCGACTCTTGTTTCTTGCATCTGCACTAAATTTCTATTTTTGTTGACAAAATATTAAAAAGATGAGCGAACTCATTAAAAAACAACTGATTGATGTAAAGGCCTTGATGGATAAAGCCCTTGATCATGCAGATAATGAACTGACCAAGATACGCGCCGGAAAGGCAAGTCCATCCATGCTTGATGGCATTGCAGTTGACTATTATGGTACACCAACACCATTGAGCCAGGTGGGTAATGTAAATACGCCTGATGCACGTACTTTGGTGATACAGCCCTGGGAAAAATCACTGCTCGGCCCCATAGAAAAAGCGATAATGGAGGCCAATTTAGGGATGAACCCTCAAAATGACGGGGTAATTATCCGTATCAATGTTCCGCCATTGACCGAAGAACGCCGCCGCGACCTGGTAAAAAAGGTAAAGGCAGAAGTTGAAGTTGGTAAAGTGGCTATCCGTAATATCCGCAAGGATGCCAATGAAAAGATCAGGAAACTGAAATCTGATGGCGTTTCGGAAGACGAGATGAAGACCGGCGAAAACGAGGTGCAGAAGCTAACTGATGCTTACATTGTAAAGATCGATCTGCTGTCGGACGCTAAAGAAAAAGATATAATGACCGTTTAAATATTAAGGCAATGTCAAATTAAAGGGAATGAGCTGTTTAAGCCGTTCCCTTTTTTTAATTTTACCCTAATCATGAAAGTACTCTTATCCTATCTGTCAGCTCACCGCTGGGTGGTTGTTTTGGCCCTTGTGCTTGCTGCCTTTAATATTGGATTTTCTTTAGTTGATCCTTTGATTACCAGGAATATTTTCGACAAGTATGTTGTTCCTGTTGACCATAAAACTTATAGTTTCGATCATAGGTTTTATGGGGCGCTGGGATTGGTTGGATTAGCTATAGGTGCGGCCATGGTATCGCGTATAGCAAAAAACTTCCAGGACTATTTTACCAATATCATTGTCCAAAAAACTGGCGCTAAAATGTATGCTGACGGATTAAAACATTCTCTTGAGCTGCCTTACCAGGTCTTTGAGGATCAGCGGAGCGGGGAGACCCTGGGCATCTTACAAAAAGTACGTTTAGATTGTGAAAAATTTATCACTTCGTTTATCAGCGTGCTGTTTGTGAGCCTAGTGGGTATGGTATTTGTAATGGTGCTCTCGGTAAAAATAAACTATCAGGTTACCTTAGTTTATTTAGGGGCGATGCCGGTTATTATGCTGGTAAGTATGGCCCTGAGCAAACAAATAAAAATGATACAAAAGAAGATCGTATCGCAAACTACAGCTTTAGCGGGATCAACTACCGAATCGTTACGAAATATTGAGCTGGTAAAAAGCCTTGGGCTTGCCAAACAAGAGATAGAACGATTAAATAAAACTACCTATAAAATACTTGACCTGGAGCTTACCAAGGTTAAGTATGTGCGCAGCATGAGTTTTGTTCAGGGTACAGTGGTGAACCTGGTACGAAGTATAATGGTGGTAATATTGCTGGTCCTTATTTTTAAGGGAACGCTGACACCGGGCAGCTACCTTATGTTTTTATTTTATTCATTCTTCCTTTTCAATCCGCTGCAGGAATTGGGTACGGTAATACAGGCATGGAGGGAAGCCGAGGTATCACTTGGCAATTTTAAAAGCATTCTCAGTACACCCATTGATGCCAAACCGGAGAACCCTGTCATTATTGAAGATGTAGAAAAACTAACTTTCAATAATGTAAGTTTCAGGCATTTAACTGCTAACCGTAATGCATTGGATAATATCAGCTTTGAAACGGTTACCGGTGAAACCATCGCCTTTGTGGGTCCTTCCGGTTCGGGTAAGACTACACTGGTTAAACTGCTGGTTGGCTTATATCAGCCGATTGAAGGAGACATTTTGTATAATGATGTGCCGAGCAAGGAAATAGACCTTGATCAATTGCGCGAGAAAATAGGCTTTGTTACACAGGATACCCAGTTATTTTCAGGTTCGATCCGCGAGAATCTGCTGTTTGTGCGCCCGGATGCTACGGATGAGGAATGTATGCTGGCTTTGCAGCGCGCAGCTTGCGGGAGCTTGCTTGCCCGGGCTTCCAATGGCTTGGATACGGTCATAGGCGAGGGTGGAGTGAAAGTTTCCGGTGGCGAAAAGCAGCGTTTGTCTATCGCCCGGGCCTTATTGCGCAGGCCGGATCTGCTGGTTTTTGATGAGGCCACATCCTCGCTCGACTCAATAACGGAGGAGGAGATCACCGAAACCATCAGAGATGTATCTGTTTTGAAAGATCATATCACAATTTTAATTGCACACCGTTTATCAACTATCATGCATGCCGATACAATTTATGTTCTTGAAAAGGGTAACATTATTGAATCCGGCAAGCATATTGACCTCCTGTTACAAAAAGGCTTGTACTATGCGATGTGGCGGCAACAGATCGGCGAGAAAGTTACCGAGGACAGTTATTAATTTTTAGAACATCGAATATGTACCTGATCACGTCCGCAATAGGTGGAACTTTTGGATTAATATTTCTTATTTTATGGGCTTTGCTAAGCCTGTATTCACTCGTTGGTGTACTCGGGAACGGGAATATCAATGCCGGGACAAAAATTTTGTGGATCGTGATTATTATAGTGGTACCCATTTTAGGGTCGCTGATCTACTTGTTCTGGCGAAGCGTGAAAGAAATTTAAACCGCATTTATGCCGGCTGTATTGATCTCATGTAAAGTTAATGGGATCAATTTTTTTGTTTTAAGATAGGTGACGGTCACAATAAGCATGGTCATGGTTCCGCCAAAAATAACTGAAGGGACTGTCCCCAATAATTTAGCGGCCGATCCTGATTCAAAAGCACCGATCTCATTGGATGAGCCGATAAACATGGAATTTACTGCTGATACCCGCCCGCGCATATGGTCGGGGGTTAATAGCTGCATAATTGTACCCCGTATGATTACGCTAATGCTGTCGAAGGCGCCTTCTGTAAATAAAAAAACGAGGGAAAGATAAAAATTACGCGACAGCGCAAAGCAGATAATAGAGCAGCCGAAACCGGTTACCGCAATAAGCAGGTTGCGCCAGGGCCTTCCCATGGGTGAAAACCTTGCCATTGCCAGCATGGTTAAAACTGCCCCCAGCGAAGACATCGCACGCATAACGCCTAAGCCCTCGGCGCCTACTTTTAGTATCTCATTTGCGAAAACAGGCAGTAATGCGACCGCGCCGCCAAAGAACACCGAAAAAAGATCGAGGCTCATAGCGCCTATCATCATCTTGTTTTTAAGTACAAAACGAATTCCTTCTGAAAGACTTTTCCAAATATCTTCTTTCGGAATAAATACCGGAGGATAAGGCCGTAACAGGTATATTAAAAAAATGGAAAATACCAGGAATATAATGATGACGCTAAATGCCGCCGTGATGCCATAGAAGCCATAAATTAATCCACCCGCCGCAGGGCCGAGTATGGATGCGATCTGCCACGTTGAACTGCTCCATGTACTTCCATTGGGATAAAGCTCTTTGGGGATGCTATGGGCGTAGATGGTAAAAGTAGCCGGGCCATAAAAAGCACGGGCCAGGCCATTTAAAAATATCATAAAGTAAATAATTGGCACTATCCACCCTTTATGAATTTGTGGGGCAGCGCTTTTCATGGTAACTAAAAACATAATCATAGAAGCAAAGAACACCAGTGCAGATATGACGAGGAGCATTTTCCTTTTCTCGGATTTATCGGCTATATAACCGCCATAAAGGGCAATTCCGATAGCAGGTATGGCTTCGCAAAGGCCAACCATGCCTAAGGCAAAAGCGCTTTTTGTTAACTGGTAAATGTAAAAACCAACAACAACTGCCTGCATTTGATAGGCAAAAGTGAAGAAAAATCGCATGCCGAGATAGGAGCGAAAATCCTTGTATCGCAATGCTGCGAAAGAATCTTTTTTGAGTTGACTATTTCCTTCTTCGGGCATTAAGTATTTTCACGCTTCAATTTACAATTATACGTTAATATGATGCTTTGCAGAAACGCAATATATAGCATTTCTCCTTCTGTTTATTGCAAGTGTTACACCAACAACACCTAATCAGTTAAAACCATGCTGGTCTATCAGGTACACAAGGGCGGCCATTGAGGCTGCGCCCAATTCCAGTTCGCGCTTGTTCACATTCTCGAAAACATCGTTAGGGGTATGATGTACATCAAAATACCGTTGTGAATCAGGCAGGTAACCTATTAGTACCACACCCGGTGTTTTATCTTTTAAGGGCCCGATATCGCTTCCTCCGCCTCCGGCAATGAGACGATCCGGGCCATAAGGCTCCAGAAGTTTTTTCCATTGCAAGTTTATATTTTTAATCATATCGGGTGAAGCGCCACTGAAGCCAAATCCCCGGGGTGTAAAACCGCCAAGGTCAGATTCAATGGCCGCAAGGTGCGTTTCATTGTTTTGCGCAGCAAGTTCGGCATATTTAATACCACCCCTGTCGCCGTTCTCCTCGTTCATGAAAAATACTGCGCGGATAGTGTTTTTAGGATGATATCCTAAGGCTTTGAATATGCGTAGCGCTTCAACCGATTGCATTACGCCTGTTCCATCATCATGTGCACCTTCTGCCAGATCCCATGAATCAAGGTGACCGCCAACGGTGATATATTTATTAGGATTCTCGGAGCCTCTCAGCTCGCCTACCACATTATATGACAGTGCATCAGGCAGGGTTTGGCAATTTTGCTTAAAATAGAATTTGATCAGCGGCCGGTTTCTTTTTCTTAACAGATTACTGAGGCGGTCGGCAGCTTTGGTCGATATAGCAGCAGCAGGGACCTTAATGCCATCCGGGGCATAACGGGTTGCACCGGTATGCGGATAATTGTCAAGTGTTTCGGTTAAAGACCGCACAATTACACCCACGGCGCCATATTTGGCTGCAGCCGCAGGGCCTGCATTACGCTGGTCGCCGGCTGTACCATAAGCCTGAAGCGTTTCGATAAAGCGCGAATCGAAAGGACGGTTGAAAAAAACGATCTTGCCTTTGATCGCACTTTCACCCAGGGAATCCAGCTCTTTTAAACTGCGCACCTCAATCACATTAGCCGCAATGCCCCCCTTTGGGGTGGCCACTGACATTCCCAATGCAGCAATTGGCACCGAAATTCTTTTTTTTCCATCTATAATTACACCTGCTTCCTTAGCTCCTCTAACCCAATGAGGGACCATTACTTCCTGAAGGAAAACATGGTCGAAACCATAACTTTCCATCAATTTTTTGCCCCATTCTACGGCTTTCTGCGCGTTTGCTGATCCGCTTAAGCGAGGGCCAATACTTTTACACAGATAGTGCAGATTGCCATAACATTGCCCGCTTACGAGTTCTTCATCATATATTTTTCGGAGCATCAGTGAATCCTGCGCTTTGAGTGAAACTGTTGAAAAAATAAGAGATAAAATGAGCGTAATTCTTAATTTCATTTGAAAAAATAGCTTTTTGACAAATGTAATATTTTGAAGGAAATTAGGATAGCAGTAAATATTATTGTAAATAATTGAAGGCGGTTAGAAATCGTATCGCCTTTCGGAAATGAGGCATAAAATGTATCACTTGGGATCATATTGAAAAAAAACCTATCATTTTAAGCTGTTTTTATTGGCCTATCCTGATCATTCATTTAAAATCTTCACTTAGATGTAAAGGCATCCTTAAAGCCTTTTTTGAAGCCTGGGTATTCTTTTGGTATGTTGAAGGGTTCAGTGGTCTTTAGTGCCCTGCAAATTAGCGGACCATTAAAGCTTAATCGTTGCTTAAAATACTACTCGATCAGCGCTGGTATTCACAAATATTCAGGAAATCTTATCCCAGCTTAACCCGGCATTTTGTAGCTGAAAAGCGAGTTGTAATATTTGATTTTCAGGATGCGAAAGCTCAGGATCTTTAGCAAAGATATCCTCCACACATTTACGGGCCTGCAGCAGTAATTGCTGGTCAGTTGCCAGGTCGGCCACTTTCAGATCAAGTACTCCGCTTTGTTGCGTCCCTTCAATATTACCGGGGCCGCGTAGTTGCAGATCGATTTCGGATATTTCAAAACCATTATTAGTTTTAACCATCGTATCCAGCCTGATTTTGCCATCGTAGCTTAATTTGTGTGTGCTCATCAATAAACAATAAGATTGTTCAGCTCCGCGGCCTACGCGCCCCCGCAGCTGGTGCAGTTGTGAAAGGCCGAAACGTTCCGCATTTTCGATGATCATCACTGATGCATTAGGAATATTCACGCCTACCTCGATAACTGTTGTAGCCACCATGATCTGGGTTTCATGCCTTACAAAACGCTGCATTTCAAAATCTTTATCGCCAGGTTTCATTTTCCCGTGTACGATGCTGATGCGATAATCAGGCAGCGGGAATTCACGTGCCATAACTTCGGTACCGTCGATCAAATTTTTAAGATCCAATTTTTCACTTTCCTGTATCAGCGGATAAACCACATATATCTGCCGGCCTTTGGCTATTTCCTGTTTCATGAAGCCAAACATCCGCAGACGTTGGTTTTCGTAAAAATGAAGGGTTTGGATGGGTTTTCGTCCTGCCGGTAATTCGTCTATAACGGAAATATCAAGATCGCCGTAGAGCGTCATAGCCAGTGTGCGCGGGATGGGCGTTGCTGTCATCACCAAAATGTGAGGAGGCACTATGTTTTTGCGCCATAGCTTAGCACGCTGTTCTACTCCGAAACGGTGCTGCTCGTCGATGACAACAAAGCCAAGATTTTGGAACTGTACTTTGTCTTCAATCAGCGCATGGGTACCAATCAGTATCTTTAACTGTCCGTTTTCCAGCTTTTCATGTAATGTATTTCTATCCTTTTTTTTGGTTGAGCCAGTGAGCAGGGCTATCTCAATAAAACCATCACCGACCAGGTTCTTAATGGTTTGGTAGTGCTGATTGGCCAGTATTTCTGTAGGGGCCATAATACAGGTTTGGAAGCCGTTATCAATAGCGATCAGCATACTCATAAGAGCAACCACTGTTTTGCCGCTACCTACATCGCCCTGCAGCAAACGGTTCATTTGTACTCCGCGTTGGGTGTCCTGGCGTATTTCCTTTAGCACTTTTTTTTGCGAATTAGTCAGTTCAAACGGCAGCTTATGATGATAAAACTCACCAAAGTAATGCCCCACGCTTTCAAACACATGGCCTCTGAACTTTTGTATTCGCAACAGCTTGTTTTTAAGCAGTTTAAGCTGGATAAGAAACAGCTCTTCGAATTTTAAACGGTGTGTGGCTTCGTTTAGCATTACAGCGTCTTCTGGGAAGTGCATATTGCGATAAGCATCAGCACGACCCATCAGTTTAAAACGGTTGAGAACGTATAAGGGCAAATTTTCGTGAATATCCTTTTCATGCTGTTCTAACAGGGGAGCAGTAAGCTTTTGAATACCTTTGCTATCTAAACCGAACTGCTTTAATTTTTCTGTTGAACTATAAGCGGGCTGTAGTGTTAAATTACCTTTTTGCTTTAATACGGCTGGCGAATACAACTCCATTTCGGGGTGTGCCATTTGTGGCTTACCATTGAATGAGCCGGGTTTACCAAAAATGATATATACCTTGCCGGTTATCAGGTATTTTTCTATCCATTTAATACCCTGGAACCAAACCAGCTCCATCACACCGGTATCATCCTGTACCTGGGCAACAAGGCGTTTAGTACGTTTATCGCCGATAATCTCCTTGTGTGTCAGTCTTGCCAGCACCTGTACATAAGGCAAGTCGGTTTGCGTACCGCTGATTTTATAGAAGCGGGTACGGTCAATATGTTTATAAGGAAAATGTTGCAGCAGGTCTTCAAACGTGAATATTTTCAGTTCTTTTTTAAGGACATCGGCACGTGTGACACCAACACCTTTTAAATATTCAATAGGAGTTTGAAATATTTGTCTGTTCAATGGATATTTATCAGGACTTTATTGCTATAACTGAGATTTCAACATTTACATTTTTTGGCAAAGCGGCTACCTGTATGGTTTCACGCGCTGGAAACTGATCAGTAAAGTATGTTCCGTATACTTCATTAACCTGTGCAAAGCTTTGCATATCGGTCAAAAAAATGCTGGTCTTAACTATGTTGTTAAAATCCACGCCTGCTTCTGATAATACTGCCCTGATATTTTCCATTACCTGTTTGGTTTCGGCTTTTATATTTTCAGAAATTATTTCGCCTGTAGAAGGATCAAGGGCTATCTGTCCCGAAACGAAGATAAAATTTCCTGCAGCTATGGCCTGGCTGTATGGACCGATCGGGGCCGGAGCGCTACCGGTATTAATTACTTTTTTCATTAGCGTAAATTATTTTTAAATGCAATAAGGCCGTCGTAAGCTATTCATTCATTTTGGTTTGTCAGTGGTAGCTTATGATGGCCTGCATCGGAATAGTATTATTATTTTTTCAATATGAACCAGTCGATCAATTTCCAGATAATGCCTGCCACAAACATAATTATTGCAATCGCATTAATTACATGCATCACTTTAAGATTAAAGCTGGTTGGCCTGTTAGGATCTTTCTTTCTGAAAAAATACATGAACAAATTTAATAAAAAAAGAAGGCTCTCCGAACCGGAGAGCCTTCTGCCTTATTATTTTAATGAATAATTATTTTTGTTTGAACTCAACACGACGGTTTAATACACGTCCTTCCTCTGTTGAGTTATCAGCAATTGGATGAGTTTCACCAAATGCTTTTACTTTAACACGTTTTGAATCAACACCCGAGTTAACTAAGTAAGTTTTTACTGAGTTAGCACGATCTTTTGATAAACGCAAGTTGTGAGCTGCAGTACCTTCAGATGAAGCGAAACCATCTAATTCGATTTTCTTATCAGCAGCAGAGCGTAAGTCAGCTGACGTAGCATCTAAAATAGGGTAAGAAGAAGTTCTTAACACTGAACTATCGAATTCGAACTGGATGTTTGAGTAAGCAGTTCCTGAACCTGCAACTGGTTTCCTAACGAACAATGAAGTATCGATTTTAGGGAATACAATTGGACAACCAGAACCGTCAACAACCGTACCGGCAGGAGTATTTGGACATTTGTCGAATTGGTCAGCAACACCGTCACCGTCAGAATCTTTCTTCAGGTCGTTAACTGCATTTTCAACATTACCTACGCGGCCTTTTAACGCTTCAACTTCCTGGCGAAGAGCTGCATCATACAGTTCGTCATACATCATAGCTACCGGGTTTACCCAATCCAGGTTCGGTTTTGATTTTGGACCAAAAGTATATTCTAAACCAGCATAACCGTACGAGTATTTGTTTTCGGCAGGGTAACCGGCATGTACTCCGGAGAAATTAAAGCCGTCAATGAAGTTTTCAGTATAGCCAAGATTAAGGGCCAATGCATCGCTTAATTTAAATTTAACGCCTGCACCAACGGGAATTACTAACTCTTTAACATATTTGCTGTTATGATCCTTACCTGCTATCCCTTTGTAATCAAGTATAAGATTGGATTGGTTGTTATCAGAATAAAGTTTAGGCGCATAAAGTGCTAAACCGGCACCGCCTGATAAGAAGAAATTAATCGCATTTGTACGGTGAAGAAAGCTCAGTGAACCAACGTTTACAACACCACTTAAAGTACCTTGCCAGAATTGAGTCTTAAAACTTCCAACCTGAAGGCCGGATTCGGAGTCAACGGTATAACCCGGATTTAAGAATTTAGGATTATCGCTGCCTTTAACATTACCACCGCGTACATCCAGCTGTAAGCCGAAAGCATGGGATAATTGATCCCTTAAGCTTAGGCCATACCCTAATGAGGGTTGGTTGTGGTTAAAAGTGTTAACCCCGCCGGTTGCTACCGAAGGTGCGGTTAAACCGGCATTAAGGCCGATACTAAATTTGTTGTACTGTTTTGTACCACCAAATACCTTGGCAGTAGTTGCTGCAGGCGACGTTTTTGTTGAATCTGTAGTAGTTGTTGTGGTTTTTACTTTACTGGTTGAATCAGTTTGAGCATTTACCACACCAACAGCCATCACAGATACCAATAATAAAGCGACTGTTTTTTTTAATGTAGAATAGTTCATAGTTTTAAGATTAAACAATTTAATTGTGATTTTTTTTCAAAATTAGTAATTATGTTTGGATTCATTACCAAACATTGTTCCAAATTTTATAATAGATAATACAAATAAATAAAAAAAATTGTTTTAGAAAAATAAATAATCCTGTTAATAATGAAATACCTACCTATAAGCAATATTTTATTTACAAATAATAGAAAAAATTTCGTTTCGCGCACAAAACCGGATTCAATTGCTATTTTTCATGCTAACGATGAGTTCCCAAAGAATGGCGATCAAACATTCATTTTTAAACAAAATGCCGATTTTTTTTATCTCACGGGGATCGATCAGGAGCAAAGTGTTCTGATTTTATATCCGGATTGTCCTAATCCGCTATACAAAGAAGTACTCTTTTTAAGACAAACCAATGAATATATAGCCGTTTGGGAAGGACATAAGTACACCAAAGAGGAAGCCAGAAAAGTTTCGGGCATTGAAAATATACAGTGGTTGGATGAATTTGACAATATATTGCATACAATAATAAACTATGCAAATAATATTTATATTAATACGAATGAAAATGACCGTTACAGCCATTCGGTACCCTACCGTGATCTGCGGATGTTCGAACAGTTACGTCTGAAATATCCGCTGCACCATTATGAACGTTCGGCTGTTATTTTGCGCGATCTGCGGGCGGTAAAATCGGATATTGAAGTGGAACTAACGCAAAAAGCATCTTCAATTACAAGGGATGCGTTTATACGTGTGCTGAAATTTATAAAGCCGGGTGTAACCGAATATGAAATTGAAGCGGAAATAACTCATGAATTTTTGCGCAGCAGGGCTACCGGGCATGCCTACAGCCCTATTATTGCTTCCGGACCAAACGCCAATGTGTTACACTACGTAGATAATAACCAGATTTGCCGTGATGGTGACGTAGCGCTTTTTGACTTTGGTGCTGAATATGCCAATTACAATGCAGACATGACCCGTTCGGTACCAGTGAACGGCCGCTTTACCAAACGTCAACGTGAGGTATATGACGCGGTATTGCGTGTGATGCGTGCTGCAACAGGTTTGATACAGGCCGGGACCGCATTAACGGACTATCATCAAGAAGTGGGAAAGATCATGACCAGCGAACTGATCGGTTTAAAATTATTAGACCAGCATGATGTTGAAAAGCAGGATGCCAAAATGCCTTTATACAAAAAATATTTTATGCATGGCACTTCGCACCACCTGGGTTTGGATGTGCATGATTTTGCCAACCGGTATAAACCATTTGAAGTTGGTAATATTCTGACCTGCGAGCCTGGCATTTATATACCGCAGGAAGGTTTGGGCATAAGACTGGAGAATGATATTCTGATCACACAAGGCGGGAATGTTGACCTGATGGCCGGCATCCCTATCGAAGCGGCGCATATTGAGGAGATTATGAATAGCTGACTAAGCTGCGATAAGTCGGATTCGGTTGATTAAATTGGCGGCAAGCACGCATATAGGCAGCTCAACCAGCTATTTAACTATAAATATTCTTCCACAAAGCTATACAGGTTAAACTGCGCGCCGGACATGGCTTTGGCTATGGCCTGTTGCAGCTTTGTCTTGTCAACCCCGGCCATGCGTTTATGTCGGATTAACTTATAGGCTTTTTCGGTTAACAAAAACTCCTTACGGGTATTTTTTTTATCACCAGATGCTAAAATAAAATTTGCAACTACGGCAATACCATCGTTTTGCGAGGCAATTGTTTTAAAAATGGGGATTTGCGCACCTTTTTGTTGAACCATCTTTTTTAAATTATTGGCAAAAACGTCTGCGCCCTCCCGGTCAGCTTTATTCACAATAAAAGCATCGGCAATTTCCATTAACCCAGATTTAATACTTTGTATCTCATCGCCTGCTTCGGGTACCAGCACGACAAAGGTAATATCAGCAAGCCCGGCTATTTCAATTTCCGATTGTCCTACCCCAACCGTTTCTATCAAAACATAATCAAAGCCTGCCGCGCGTAATACATCCGACATTTCGATAGTTTTAGCAGATAGCCCTCCAAGGGAGCCGCGGGTGGCCAGCGAACGGATAAATACTCCGGGGTGGTTAAAATGTGTTGCCATCCTGATCCTGTCGCCAAGCAGAGAGCCGAGGTTAAATGGTGAAGTGGGGTCGATAGCCAGAATGGCTATTTTTTTGTCATGGTTTACCAGGTTACTTATAAGGCTGTTTACCAATGTGCTTTTGCCGGCTCCAGGTGGCCCTGTGATGCCGATAACAGGTGTGTTTTTGGTAAAACTAAGATCTTTTAAAATTTGTCCGGCACTTCTCAGATCGTTCTCAACAATAGTTAAGGCGCGTGCAACTGATCTGAAATCATTACAACTGAGCTTAATATTGCTGTTTGTGCCCGGCATTTATTATATGCAGTTAAGGTAGCAAAAATATAATGTATTTAGAGAAACACACTATCAGGGCCATGTATTGCTTATAATAAACTGTTAGGAGTATAGGATATAATTATATTTGGCATTCAAAAATCAGATAGAAAGCCTGATGGATATCAAAAAAAGCGTTTCAATAATTATTCCTAATTACAATGGCAGGCATTTGCTCAAAGAGTATCTGCCCCACGCAGTAGAAGCTATTAAAAAGGCGGAAGCCGTTTATGAAATAATTATTGTGGATGATTGCTCAACAGATGATTCTGTTGAACTGGTCAGGACAGATTTTCCATGGGCGAAGCTGATTTTGAATCCGCAGAATAAAGGGTTCTCACATGCTTGTAATCAAGGAATAGCAGCTGCGCAATATGAATTGATATTTCTGTTGAATTCCGATGTTAAACTTACGCCGGATTATTTTGAGCATCAATGGAAATATTTTTCCCTGCCCGATACGTTTGGTGTAATGGGCCGTATCATTGATATGGAAGCAGATCATATTCAGGACGCTGCACGAATGCCGAAGTTTAACGGACTAAAGTTAAAGACAGGATATTTTTACTATACCGATAATGCGGATGACCGGTTGTATACCATGTACCTGTCAGGGGCCAATGCGTTGATCGATGCGTTAAAGCTGAAAGAGATGGGCGGATTTGATGAAATATTTTCACCATTTTACAGTGAGGATATGGAATTGAGTATAAGGGCCTGGAGGCTGAACTGGAAATGTTATTATGAGCATCAGGCTATATGCAGGCATAGGCTGTCGGCAACTACAAAAAACTATAAAACCCCCCAATGGGTAAAGCGCGTTTATTTTCGCAACCGGTTTTATTTCCATGTGATCCATTACAATGGCCTGGCCTCCATTGCCTACTATTGCCAGATCACCCTGATCGATCTGTTGCCAAAACTGCTGGCCGGGCAATTCTGGATATGGAAAAGCTACGTGGAACTGTTTAAAAACCGGCGCGCTATTCAACTGCGCAAGGCAGGTTTTAAAAATTTGATGATTAAAAATAATAGCACTACCTCAATTTTTGATGTAGTAGCTCATATCAAAAAATCGGTGGAAGCTAAAAAAATAACCCGTTTCAAAGCCTGACAACCGCTGATTACGTATTTATTTAATTACTGTTAGCTTTGCATTTTAAAATTTTTGATGAAGACTTATTTCCGGTTATTATCTTTTGCCAAGCCAATTGAGAAGTTTGCTATACCGTATATCCTGTTTACTTTACTTTATGTCGTTTTTAGTTCGATGGTATTTGTATTGCTGCCATCGCTGCTGAACACACTTTTTCAAAACAATGCCGGTGCGGCGCCCAGTATTTCGCATGTTGCAACCATGGTAAAGCAGCCCGGCTGGTACGATATGCAAGGCTGGTTCAAACTTTATTTGAACTATTTTATAAGAACGCACGGCGAATGGGGTGCCCTGCAATTTGTATGCGCGCTGATTATTGTTACCATTCTGATCGGCAACCTTTTCAGATATCTCTCTGCCCGCACGATGGAAAATCTAAGGGTGCATACATTACTCAACCTGCGCCGCAGGGTTTTTAATAATGTAATGGATATGCACCTGGGTTATTTTAATAATGAGCGTAAGGGGAATATAATTTCCAAAATAGCTTCAGATGTACAGGTGGTGCAGTTTTCGGTTACGGCAACTTTACAGGTTATTTTTAAGGAGCCGGCGACTATGATCGCCTTTTTGGTGATTCTTTTTATTTATTCGGTAAAACTTACTTTATATTCACTGCTCGTTGTTCCTGTATCAGCCTTCATTATCTCAAAAATTGTGAAGCGCCTTAAAACGCAGGCAACTTCAGCGCAGCAAACTTATGCCAATATGATAAGTTATCTTGACGAAGCGTTGTCAGGAGTGAGGATTATAAAAGCATTTAATGCAACGAATTTCATAAAAGAACGATTTGACAGGGAGAACAGCAGGTATTCAAAAATAATGCGTTCAATGGCAAGGCGCCAGCAATCCGCATCACCGGTTTCCGAAACGCTGTCAGTTACCATGATTTCATGTATAGTATTATACGGCGGATACCTGATCCTTAACAAAAAATCCACTTTAAATGCCGGTCAGTTTATTGCTTATATCGCTGTATTTTCGCAGCTGATGCGTCCTGCCAAGGCTATCTCCGACTCATTCAGCAACATACACTCGGGCATAGCAGCCGGCGAGCGTGTACTGGCGCTTATCGATGAAAAACCGGAAATTACTGATGCACCAAACGCTAAGCCTATTAATGAGTTTAAAGAAAGTATAACGTTTAAGAATGTATCATTTGCCTATAGGGAAAGAGTCGTGCTATCAAACATTAACTTAACTGTCCCCAAAGGTAAAACAATAGCCCTGGTAGGCCCCTCAGGCGGCGGTAAATCCACGCTGATGGACCTTATACCAAGATTTATCGAACCAAAATCAGGCCAGGTATTGGTTGATGGTATAAATATTCAAAACGTTACTGCCGATTCGCTAAGAGCGTTGCTCGGCATAGTAAACCAGGAATCGATACTATTTAATGACACTATTTTTAACAATATTGCCTTTGGTAAAACGGATGTAAGTCAGCAGCGGGTAGAAGAAGCCGCACGTATTGCCAATGCACATAACTTTATTATGGAAACCGATGATGGTTATAAAACCAATATTGGTGACAGAGGTACCAAACTTTCGGGCGGACAAAGGCAGCGCATTTGTATCGCCAGGGCTGTTTTAAATAATCCGCCTATCATGCTGCTTGACGAGGCTACCTCAGCTTTGGATACTGAATCAGAAAAATTGGTTCAGGATGCATTGAATAATCTGATGAAAAACCGCACCTCTCTTATCATAGCGCACAGGCTAAGCACTATTCAAAATGCGGATGTTATTATTGTGTTAGAGAGTGGGGTAATAGTTGAGCAGGGTAATCATCACCAGCTGATGATGAATAATGGCTTGTATAAAAGACTGATAGATATGCAAACTTTTCAATAAATGATTTTTTAGGTAAAGCGTGACAATAGCAAATAATTTATACAAAATTTAATGGTAAAACCTTCAGTTGTTAGTATTGCAAAAAAAGAGGTGCGGTCACTTTATAAGTTTCAATATGCCATTTGTACATTAGTGACTGATTTGGATGAATACAGCCGCATGCTTGATTCATTTATAGCAGCAGGTTTTACGCCGGATGATTGTGAATACAGGTACATTGACAACACCAATGGAAATACTTTTGATGCTTACCAGGGGATAAACCAGTTCCTTCAGAATGCAGACGCCAGGTACATTGTTATCTGCCATCAGGATATATTACTGAAATTTGATAAAAGGGAACAGTTGGGCGAACGCATTAGTGAGCTCGATAAAGCGGATAAAAACTGGGCTGTATTGGGTAATGCCGGCGCTAATAATCTTTACCTGGCATCGATGAAGGTTACTCATGCCGACATGGTCTGCGACAAAAAAGGTATTTTACCCTCCAAAGTAGGTTCGCTTGATGAGAACTTTATATTAATAAAAAAGTCAGCCAATATTGCTTTATCGGGGGACCTCGCCGGTTTCCACTTGTATGGGACCGATATATGTTTAATTGCTGAATGCTTAGGTTATACCGCTTATGTAATCGAGTTTAACCTGATACATTTAAGCAATGGTAAAATGGATCCTTCTTTTTATTCTTTATCCAAAAAGGTACAAAGGAAATATTCCTCATTCTTCAGAAGCCGTTACATAAAAACTACCATTACCCGTTTTTATTTAAGCTCAAGCAGTATTTTAAGATGTATCATGAACATTTCTTTAGTTCAGAATATGGTACGTTTGTATTATAAATACGAGTATAAATTGTTTAAGAAATACTAAAGGAATTTTGCCTGAGACAACCTCTAATTCTATAAGCTATTTTAAATCTATGGAAGAACCATTGATATCAATTGCGCTTTGCACATACAATGGTGAAAAATACCTAAAAGAGCAGATGGATAGCATAATAAATCAAACTTATAAAAAGCTTGAGATAATTGTTGTTGACGATGATTCGACGGATAATACATTTGATATTTTGAGCAATTATGCCAAAGTGGATGTCAGGGTAAAATGCATTAAAAATAGTGCTAACCTTGGCTTCAATAAAAATTTTGAGAAAGCCCTCAAACTAACGTCGGGGGAATATATTGCAATAAGCGACCAGGATGATATATGGTTACCGGATAAGTTACAATCGTTATTAATTAATATCGGAGACAACTGGCTAATATTTTCAAATTCAAATTTTATAGGCGATAGAGAGCCGGGAACATTATTGAAAGATTTCAAATTGCCGGTTAATTACAAAGGATTTTTGTTCCGTAATTATGTTACCGGTCATACCGTGCTTATGCGACGGGAGTTTTTACACTTTATTTTACCATTTCCTCAAAAAGGATTTTATGACTGGTGGATGGGATTTGTAGCTGCTTACCACCATAAAATGACTTTTTATGATGAGGTACTTACTTATTACAGAGTACATAATGAATCGGTGATACAAAGACGACAGGATTTAGGTAAGGCAATATTGGTAGAATTTGAAACTAACGCTATAATGCTCAATAATTTTTCTGGTTATAAGCACTTAAAACTGGCAGATAAGGTTTTTATAGATCAACTGAAAGGTGCGTATCAATTGAAAGGATCAAAGTCAAGGTCTGTTCCATTGATCAAAATGATTTACAAATATTATCATGAGCTTTTTCCTAACCGGAAACCATGGAAATCATTAACCAAGCTCATTTTTGCCTTTAAGTTTTCAAAAGGAGTCAGATAAACCGTTGAATCATTTATGAACCCCATAGTTTCTATAGCGCTGTGTACCTATAATGGTGACAAGTTCCTTGCAAAGCAATTAGATAGTCTCTTGACCCAGGAATACGCCAATATTGAAATAATTGCGGTTGATGATTGTTCGGCTGACGACACCTGGAATATACTCAGAGATTATGCACGGAAAGACAAAAGGTTGCAGCTATATCAAAATGACCAAAATATCGGATATACCCGCAATTTTGAAAGAGCCATAAATCTATGCAATGGAGAATATATAGCCTTGGCCGATCAGGATGACATTTGGGAAAAAAGCAAGATCAAAATTATGGTAGAATCCATTGAAGGTTATGTGATGGTTTATCACGACTCGGATTTTATAGATGAACATGACAGAAGTATCGGGCACAGTACTATGGCCTCCAAACACAGGATGTATGATGGGGAAAGCTGCCTGCCCATTATCCTTGCCAACAGTATACACGGGCATGCTATTTTATTTGACAGCAAACTGAAAAATTACCTTTTTCCGTTTAATGGGAACTTTTCGCATGACTGGGCGATCGCTTATGTTGCTTTTAACATAGGTTCAGTAAAATATGTAGATAAGGTGTTAGCTCACTATCGTCAGCATCCACGCAGCATAACCGATTTTTTGGGGCGGCGGCAAAGAGGTGTTGCCTCGAAAAAAAGAAATCTTGAGCGGCTGCCTGTTAATGCAGACTGGTTGAACTATTGCTTAAAATTTAAATATAAAAGAGAGCCTGCTTTAGTTGATGAGGCATGCATCCTATTTTCAGATTTAACCAAAGGAAAAAACAAGCTTAGGTGCTTTATTTTCATGATGAAATACTTTGACCTGTTATTTTATACTATGGGTCATAACAAGAGAGGATTTTTTAGCAAAGTCAACTTTGTCAGAAAACTATGTTTTAGTTAAAGCGAGTCCAGGTTAGGAGAAACAGTTTATTCCCTAAAACATAAACTGTAATCATGCGGTTATTCTGAATATATCACTATGACTTATGAATATTACCATACAGCCGTTGGTTTCAATTGCTTTATGTACTTATAACGGCGAAAAATTTTTGAAAAAACAGTTGGATAGTATTTTATCACAGGATTATAACAATATTGAAATAATCGCGGTTGACGATTGTTCGGGTGATAGTACCTGGGACATACTTCAGGCTTATTCCCGGTTGGATAACCGGTTAAAACCTCACAAAAATGATCAGAATATCGGGTATATCCGTAATTTTGAGAAGGCGATAAGTTTGTGTGGCGGAGATTTTATCGCCCTGGCGGACCAGGATGATATCTGGAAAAAGGACAAAATAAAAATTTCAGTTAAATCCATCAAAGACTGTATTTTGGTTTATCATAATTCGGATTTCATAGATGAGAATGATAAACGCATAGGACACAGCACCATGGCGTCAAAACACCGGATGTATGACGGGGAAAGCTGCCTGCCATTAATTCTTTCCAATTGTATATCGGGGCATGCCACTTTGTTTAAGAAGGAGTTGATCCAATATGTTTTACCGCTCGATAGTAATTATTATCACGATTGGTGGATATCCTATGTCGCATTTAATATCGGCAAGGTAAAATTTATTAATAAAGTATTGGTTCATTATCGCCAGCACAAGGATAGCATCACCGATTTACTGGGATTACGCAAGAGTATTGTCTACCACAGGAAATTAAGGCGCCTGGAAAGATTAACAATTAATTTTGCCTGGCTGAATTATTGCTCCAACTTTAAATATAACAAGGAATCAAGTTTGATAAAAGGGGCTTACCTATCGTTAAAAAACCTTAAGGAAGGTAAAAACAGGTTCCGAAGTTTAATATTTATAGTGAAATATTTCGATCTGCTGTTTTATATAATCGATAAGCCGCGAAGTTTTTTCAGTAAAGTTAATTTTGCCAGAAAATTATGTTTCCGGTAAAGAAGAAGTTTTACAGAACGATTAGATCAGGGAATTCTGAATTACAGTTATTAAGGATGAACAAAGTAGCTGCAAAAGGAGCAGCTACTTTAAACGTATCTTACTGAAACTTAATACCTATACCAAACTGCCAAATCTGGTTGCGGTAATCAGGTATCGGTGAGTTTGCATCGTAGGTATTTGATGAAAGATCCAACACATAACGTGCATGGATATCCACATTAGGGTTTAAATCTATGCTGAACCCAACGACCCCTGCAACATAGCTTTTATTGCCGTTGTCGCCATAATAGCTTTCGCGGCTAACCGCAAATCCGTTGTCAAAAGTGTTGGTGGTTGATACCGGAATATTTATCTGCGGGCCTACCAGGAAATTAAAGCCTCTCACCAGCCGGAAGTTTGCCAGCAAAGGGATATCAATATAATTGTTGCGCTGAGTAAAGGTACCATCGGTGGTAAAAGCCTTGTACCCTTTCTGCGAAAACAGAATTTCGGGTTGGAAAGAAAAGGGATATACGATCGGCAACGTAGCAGTTATCCCGGCGTGAAAGCCTAAAATATTATTCGTGCTGTAACCGGCGTCATAAGTGTCAACAGTATTGGCAATGCTCAATCCACCCTCAATACCAACGCGCGGGCGGTAAAAATCGTCCAATTGCCGATGTTGTACCTGACGACGTTCTACCGGACGACGATGTACACGGCGTGGAGGATAATAATAATCTTGAGCGCTTACAGAGCCTGCAACCAGCAGGCATATTGTTAAAATAAAAATGTGTTTCATTGGAATAAGTTTTTATAGTTAATTGTTTCTGCCTTTTAGAATAAAAGATAACGAATAGGTTTAGTCTTTTGTTGGTTTTTTTTTAACCGGGGCTAAAGAGTGGCAATGTTTAAGCCGGTAAGAGATTGAATTTTACAGGCTTTTAACTTTTATAACACTTACAACTAAACCACAATTAGTTACATTTGAAACCAATATGAAGCGATTTGAGAGCAGTTTAAAATATACTTTCCTGTGTTTTTTGATCATTAATGGTTTTACTGCTTTTGCACAGCAAAAAACAGGTTACCTATCATCGCTAAACCGGCAGAACCATTGGGTGGATTCTGTGTACAAAAAATTAAGTCGCAAGCAAAGAATAGCACAATTGTTTTTTGTAAGGGCGCATACCGACCGCGGACAAGCCTACGAAGATTCTGTAGGGAATGTGATAGAAGACGAAAAGGTTGGCGGTTTGGTGTTTTTTCAGGGAGGGCCGGTGAGGCAGTTAGATCTTATCAATAAATATCAAAAACTGGCTAAAGTGCCTTTGCTCATAGCAATGGACGGGGAATGGGGCGTGGGTATGCGTTTGGATTCAACTATATCCTACCCTTACCAGATGACGCTGGGCGCCATACAGGATAATTCGCTGATCTATAAAATGGGCCAGTTTGTAGCCTATGATTTTAAACGGCTGGGTATGCAAATAAATCTGGCGCCGGATATGGATGTGAACAATAATCCCAATAACCCTGTAATTAATTATCGTTCGTTCGGGGATAACAAATACAATGTGGCAGCAAAGGGTATAGCTTATATGAAAGGGATGCAGGACGCAGGCTTGCTTACTACCGCCAAACATTTTCCGGGGCACGGAGATACGAACGTAGATTCACATCTTGAGCTGCCTTCATTACCTTTTAGCCGGCAGCGGCTGGATACGCTGGAGGAATATCCTTTCAGGCAAGCTATTAAAGCAGGCATAAGCGGAGTGATGATCGCTCACATGGATATCCCGGCTTTGGATACCACGAAAAACCTGCCTTCAACCCTATCCAGACCAATTGTTACGGGGGTTTTAAAAGATTCGCTGGGTTTTAAAGGCCTGGTGGTATCGGATGCCATGGAAATGAAAGCAGTAGTCAAGTATTTTCCGGATGGAGAAGCTGATCTTCGCGCTTTTTTAGCGGGTAATGATATTATAGAATTATCCGAAAATTCACAGAAAGCAATAAAAACTATACGTAAAGCGGTAAGGAAAGAGCAGATTTCAAAAGAAGAATTTGAAACAAAAGTAAAAAAAGTGCTGGCTGCCAAATACTGGGCGGGATTAAATCATTATCGTGACATCTCACCTGAACATTTAGTTGAAGATCTGAACAGGGAAAGTGCCAAAGCATTGGTGCAGCAGTTGAGCGATGCTGCAGTTACGCTGGTAAAAGGCGATGCACCGGCGGTCCAACTAAACCCGATTGCGAAAACAGCGATTATCAGCATCGGCGTTAATCAGATAACCCCTTTTCAGCAGGAATTGTCACAATGGTATCTGAACAGTGATACTTTCATTGTTGGAAAAGGCACACCGGCTGATGATCTGCTTAAATTATTAGGGAAATTAAGGCAATACGACCAGGTATTTGTTAGCATTAATGACACCCGTGCACGCCCTGCAAGCAAGCTGGATTACAGCCGCGGCGTGAGGTTATTTATAGCTGAAGTTGCGGCCCATCAACAGTCGGTAGTTTGTGTTTTTGCTAATCCATATACCTTGGCCGGGCTGCCCGGCATTGAAAAAAGCGGTGCGTTGATAGCCTGCTATCAAATGAGTAATGAGTTACAGCATTCGGCAGTAAAGGTGATCACACGTCTTATCAATCCGAAAGGAAAATTGCCGGTAAATGTGAATATGTTTTTTCCTTACGGAACCGGCGTAAGTTTGAAATAAATTAAAACAACATGGATACAAAAATAAGAGCGATTGTAACCGGAGCTACCGGAATGGTTGGCGAAGGCGTATTGCATGAATGTTTACTACACCCGCAAGTGGAAGCGGTTTTGGTGGTCAATAGAAGTCCCTGTGGTGTGGTGCATCCCAAACTAAAAGAGATCATTCATCCGGATTTTTTTGACCTTTCAGTTATTGAAGACCAGCTTTCGGGTTATAACGCCTGTTATTTTTGTTCAGGTGTTTCATCCGTTGGGATGAAGGAACCTGAATATTATAAGCTGACTTATACTTTAACACTCAATGTTGCCCGGACTTTGAGCCGGCTTAACCCTGAGATGGCCTTCTGCTATGTATCAGGCGGCGGTACCGACGGTACTGAAAAAGGCAGGTCTATGTGGGCCAGGGTAAAAGGCAAGACGGAAAATGATTTGATGAAATTGCCCTTTAAGCAGGTATTCAACTTCAGGCCCGGCTATATGCATCCTACCAAAGGATTGAAAAATACCTTGCCGTATTATAAATACCTGAGCTGGATGTATCCGTTTTTCCGCAGGTTTTTTTCCGGATTAGTAAGCACGCTGGCCGAGCTTGGCCTTCCGATGATCAATGTGACCCGGTTTGGGTATGAAAAGCAGGTTCTCGAGGTGAGGGATATTGTGGCTGTGGCCAAGGCAAGTTAGTGAAAGGCCCAATCAATCATATTTTATGATTTAGGGTCCCGCCTGTTATCCCAGAATGCTGTCACTATGAGGAATCATCATCTGTGATCCAGGGTCAGCCATTGTTACTTGATTGTAAATCATACTGCCGAACCTCGAGTATTGGATTCTCAAAAGGACAATAACCAGAAGGTAACTTATAAAATTTAAGTTGACCGGTCATTTTTTAAATAAACATGAATTTTCAATATTTGAGACATTCATTACCTGAAATTATCGGTAAGTATATTCTCTTTTCCTTACATTTACTTCTATAAGTATGCAGCCCAACCCCAATAAATACAACAAAGAATTTCAGCAGGCCCTGGCCCGGCTTAACCCCGAACAAATGGCGGCTGTCGAGCAAATGGATGGTCCGGTTCTGGTGATTGCCGGGCCAGGCACGGGTAAAACACAGATATTGGCGGCACGCATAGGCAAGATACTGACCGAGACCGACGCCAGTGCGCACGAAATTTTGTGTCTCACTTATACCGACGCAGGTGCAGTAGCCATGCGGAAGCGATTATTCGAATTTATAGGGCCGGATGCCTACCGTGTAAACATTTACACCTTCCATGCTTTTTGCAACGAGATCATACAGGAGAACCTGGAATATTTTGGAAAACTTAACCTGGAGCCGTTGTCGGACCTGGAATCAGCTATTTTGTTCAGGGAATTGATCGATGATTTTCCAAACGATCATGTGTTGAAGCG
This sequence comes from Mucilaginibacter sp., assembly GCA_028287895.1. Classification (GTDB taxonomy): domain Bacteria; phylum Bacteroidota; class Bacteroidia; order Sphingobacteriales; family Sphingobacteriaceae; genus Mucilaginibacter. The sequence continues at coordinate 55,786 of JAQBOV010000091.1, forward strand.
TTTTACGGGAGAGGTATATTATGACGTTCCACGTCTCAAGGAGCTTTTTTCCACCATGAAAAAAGAGGACTGGAACAGGGAAACGATCAGTGCAGCAATTGATGAATACCTGAGTGATATTCATCTGCGCGAAGGGTTCTTCTATAAACGTGCCAACGCTACAAAAGGGATAAAGATAGGCGACCCTCACCCGGATAAAATTGAAAAGGCCCGTGAGGCCATGGCCAAGCTACTGTCTGCTGTTAGTGAATACGAGAATTTCGATAAAAAAATGAAGGACCGCGGCCGCTATGATTATGATGACATGATTATCTGGGTGTTGAAGGCCTTTCGGGAAAATCAAGAGATGTTGCGCAGGTATCAGGAGCGTTATCAATATATTTTGGTGGATGAGTTCCAGGATACCAGCGGATCACAAAATGAGTTGCTTAAATTTTTGCTGAATTATTGGGACACCCCCAACGTGTTTGTAGTGGGTGATGATGACCAATCGATATTCAAGTTCCAGGGTGCAAATATGAAGAACATCCTGGATTTTACCGCTGAATATTCCAATGCCTTGAAAATAGTGGTGCTCAAAGATAATTACCGCTCCAATCAGCACATTCTGAATATATCCAAAGCGCTGATCGGTAATAACAATGAGCGTTTGACACAGCAGCTCAGTTTGAATAAAAACCTGGAGGCAGCGCATCCCCGGTTTAATGAAATAGCCGTTGAACCGGTTATCCGTGAATATGAAAATCCCGACCAGGAACTGGTGCATGTGGCCGAACAGATCAAACAGTTAATTGACAGCCGAACAGAGCCGGGAGAGATCGCTGTGATCTATCGCAACCACAACCAGGTAGAGGAGTTGGTGCACTACATCGATGTGCAAAAAATATCGGTAAATATTAAACGAAAGATCGATATCCTAAGCCTGCCTTTCGGCGAAAAGATCATTAATATCCTGCGCTATCTGGCTATGGAAATGGATTCGCCCTATAGTGGCGATGAGTTGCTGTTCGAGATCATGCATTATGACTTCTTTGGTGTTCCGCCCATCGAGATAGCCAAGGCAAGCATAACAGTGACCAGCGAAAATTATAAAGTATCAAACAGTAACACCGCTAAGACCTCGTTGCGGCGGCATATCAGTGAACTACGGTCGCCTGCCCAACCAGGTTTGTTTGATCACGTGCAGAACCCGGAGATGAAAAATCTCATCACCCATATCGATGATCTGTTAAAAGCATCAGTGAGCGTTACCCTGCAGCAGCTTTTCCAGTCTGTCATTACTAAAATGGGCATCCTGCGCTATGTGATGCTGCAACCGGATAAGGGATGGTATATGCAGGTACTCACCAACTTCTTTGACTTTTTGAAGGACGAAAGCCGCAAAAATCCTGATATCAAATTAGCCGACCTGATCGCGACAATTGACCTGATGAAGAAAAATAACATCAGACTGGCATTGAACCAGGTAATATTTTCGGACAATGGCGTTAATTTTTTAACGGCCCACGGCTCAAAAGGCCTGGAGTTTGAGCATGTGTTCCTGATCGGCTGTAATAAAAAAACATGGGACAGTAAAGGACGCAACCACGGCTTTAGCTATCCCGATACATTGACTCAGGCTTCGGCAGATGATCTTGCACAGATGGAAGAATCGCGACGTTTGTTTTATGTAGCGCTTACCCGTGCCAAACAATGCCTCACCATATCGTATGCCACTAAGGATAAAAATGGGAAGGATCAGGAGTCCTCACAGTTTGTTGGAGAGATATTAGCCAATACGCATTTGCAGGTGCACTATCCTAAAGTAAGTACAGATGCCATGACGGATTTTTACCTTACCCAGTTAAGTGAGGAGGATAAACCTAAAGTTGAATTGATCGACAGTAATTTTATTGACCAACTGCTGCAAAACTATACGCTGTCAGTCACGCATTTAAACAATTACTTAGATTGCCCCTTGCGATTTTATTTCCAGTGTCTGATCAGGGTGCCTTCCGGTAAAAGTCCGGCAGCAACATTTGGGTCGGCTGTACATGATGCACTGAGAAAAGCTTTCAAGAATCTGAAAGAAAATGAAAATGAATTTATGCCGGTAGAAAATTTCATGAAAGATTTCAATAGGTATATGTTCCGCAACCGCGACTCATTTACAAAGGACGATTTTAAACGCAGGCTGGCTTACGGGGAAAAGATATTGCCGCCATTTTATGAATTAAATATACTTACCTGGAACAAGATAGCCCTGGTTGAATTGCCAGTAAAAAATATTGAAGTTCAGGGCGTACCGATAAAAGGAAACCTGGACAAGGTGGAATTTACCGGAAAGCAGGTGAACGTAGTGGATTACAAAACAGGCAATCTGAAATATGCTAAAGAAAAATTTCTGCGGCCAAATGACAATAATCCTAACGGCGGAGATTATTGGCGCCAGGCTGTTTTTTATAAGTTGCTGGTAGAACATGATCGTACCAAGGACTGGCAGGTGGTTGATAGCGTATTTGATTTTGTTGAACCGATAAATGTTGGAGAATATCATAAGGAACATATTACCATATCGCAGGAGGATATCGCTATAGTTACCGATCAGATAAAAACGGTGTACCAGAAAATAATGGCGCATGATTTTAATACGGGCTGCGGTAAAAAGGATTGTGAATGGTGCCATTTTGTGCGGAGTAATTTTACACAGCCAGGAAATATAATGGAATTGGCTGCAGAACAGGATTTGAATTAAACCCGCAGAGCGGCAACGCGTTGCCGCTCTGCACGATTATTATTATGAAATATCTTTTTATTCTGCCATTATTTTTCAGCCTTTCATCAATTGCCCAAACCGTCATCAAACCGGATGCCGGCATACAGCAAATGACCGGTGAGGTGTCGTCGAAAAATGTTGAAGCGATCATCCGAAGATTGGTGAATTTTAAAACACGCCATACCTTGAGTGATACCACAAGTAAAACCATCGGCAGTGGCGCTGCCCGTAACTGGATAAAAGCAGAATATGAAAAATATGCTGCAGAATCCCATGGCAGAATGACTGTAAAGTTTGACACCTTTACACAACCGAAAGGTAACCGCGTAGATAAGCCCGTGCAATTGAAGAATGTTTTGGCTGTATTGAAAGGAACTGATCCGAAGGATACAAGAGTATACATCGTATCGGGGCATTATGATTCGCGCGTAACTGATGTCATGGCCCCCAATGGCGATGAGCCGGGTGCTAATGATGATGCTTCAGGTACGGCGGTATCGATGGAGCTGGCCCGGGTAATGGCCAAACGCTCATTTCCGGCTACCATTATTTTTATGGCGGTTGTGGGCGAAGAGCAGGGTTTGTACGGCTCAACCCATGTAGCAAAACGGGCAAAGGCTGAAAACTGGAATGTAGACGCCATGCTGAATAATGATATTGTGGGCAATACGAATGGCATGGAAACTGACCTGAAAGATAACCGAAGTGTGCGGGTATTCAGTGAAGGTGTGCCAACCGTTGCAGCTGCGAGTGAAAAACAATTAGCATCCTTAATCTCATTGGGAGGCGAGAACGACAGTCCCTCACGCGAGCTTGCTCGGTATATAAAAGAAACCGCCGAGCGGTATGTTGACCAATTGGACGTAAAATTGATCTACCGGCGCGACCGCTACTTGCGCGGAGGCGACCATGTTCCATTTTTACAGCAGGGCTTCGCGGCGGTCCGTTTTACAGAAATGAATGAGGATTTTAACCGGCAGCATCAAAATGTCCGAACAGAAAATGGCGTGAATTACGGTGATTTGCCAGACTATGTTGATTTTAACTATGTGCAAAAAGTAGCCCGCATGAATCTTTCCGTTTTGGCTAACCTTGCATTGGCTCCTGCCGAAGCTCAAAATGTTGGTATTGTGGCCAGTGGCCTGACTAATCGTACCCAACTGAAATGGGATGCACCCGCTAACGGTAAAAAACCCGCAGGTTATTATATACTGATGCGCGAAAGCGTGAGTCCTTACTGGGAGAAGAAATTTTATGTGACAGATACTCATGCTGAGCTGGCTTACTCAAAGGATAACTACTTTTTTGCAGTGCAGTCAGTGGACGCGGAAGGACACGAAAGTTTGCCGGTGTATCCCAAGCCGGTCAGGTAGTCTTTAGGTATCAGCGAAGGCGATAGGAGATTAGTTTTGAACCGGGACTGCTTTTGCAAAATTATTTCACACTCTTCCTCAACAGGATAAAATAGCCCAGTATAAAAACTGCCACTGCTACGGCCATGCTTACCAAGATATCTTTGGTGAACAAATCGACCGTTATTTGAGGTATGCCCGGCCCGTTGCCCATTTTATTTTTTAAAAGGCTTTTTATAGTAAGCATCGGGTGAGCATATGGGAACAGGTAAGCATATTTCCAATCTACATTAGCCAGAATAACGCCGGCAATGGTAGCAGTAAAACCGATACCCATTGGTTTTAAAAAATCCTGAAAAAGCAAACTCAATAAAAATTGTATGGATAATATTCCTAATGCGGAAAACAGGAGCTTGAGATAGGTCTGTGCCAGTATACTTTCTATATGGTATTCATTGAATTTTAAAACAGGTTTGAGCACGCTCAATAAATTGCCAAATCCAATAGTGAACAGCAGGAACAATCCGAGACATAACAATACGAGGGAAAATGCATAAACATATTTAGCTGTATATACGGACCATTTTGGAATAGGCAGACTGAAAAGTGATTTCCAGGTATCTGCCTTATGTTCAATGCTATTGACTGAATAGGCGATGAACACAATGAGCATAGGTAATAGTAAAGAACCCATTACTGCTAATATTGCTCCCGCAAACTGCAGCCATACTACAACACCGGGCAGATTTGCAAGGTGTTCGCTTTTGTTAAAAAAGCCGGTAAACAACAAAAGGCATATAAGCAACGGTAACAGAACAGCGCTCCAAAACCCCATTGTTTTACGCGTTTTATAAAACTCTGACCGAAATGATCGTATAAATCCGCTCATTTGCTCAGGCTTGTTGGGTGATGTCTAAAAATAGTTTTTCCAGATCCTGATGTATTTTGTGGATACTATAAATCATATGCCCGTTCTTATTAAGTAAAGTGTTGATCTCGCCCATTTGGATTTTTGAAGCGTATGGGACAGATAAATGTTTGTCATTAATATCGGTTATAACAAAACCATGTTTTTTCAAAAAGTTAGCTGCATCAACGGCGTTATCCAATTCGATATGTACCTGTGGCTGACTGATGGCTTCCAGGTCCTGAATGCTTCCCTGAAAAAGTAATTCGCCCTTATCGATAATGCCTACATGCGTAGCCATACGCTCTACTTCCCCCAGCAGGTGGCTTGATATAAAAACGGTTTTACTATGCCGGGTAACCAACCTGATCAATAATTCACGCACTTCAATAATACCGTTTGGATCAAGGCCGTTAGTAGGCTCGTCAAGAATAAGTAGTTTAGGGTCGGACAGTAAAGCCAGGGCAATGCCGAGGCGCTGTTTCATCCCTGATGAATATTTGCCGGCTTTTTTGTGCGCTGCATCGGTTAAATGCACCAGTGCAAGCATCTCATCAACTCTTTGTTCGGATATCTGCAGCAGCAAAGCCCGGTTCATCAGGTTTTCTTTGCCCGAAAGATGAAGATATATGGCAGGCTGCTCAATCAGCGAGCCTATTTGCGAAAGAATAGTAATGCGATTGCTTTTCAACTCCTTACCAAAAATATGAATGCTGCCCTGATCTGTTTTTAACAGATTGAGCAGCAATTTTATGGTAGTGGTTTTACCGGCGCCGTTCGGCCCCAGGAAACCGTAAATACTGCCTTCGGGCACTTGCAGGGATAGCGATTTTACAACTTGCTGGTTGCCAAAATGAAAACTAAGCCCTTCGGTGCTAATTACCATAGTTTTTCTTTGGCAATCGAGCAAACGGTTTTTACCAAAGTTATGCCTTTGTAAAAAAGCGATGTTGCATGTACAACCGTATTCCCTTCGTTGTAATCCTTTTTTTGTTGAGATTGATAACTTATCCCCATTATTAAAGCAAATACCACAGGTAACAACAGTAAAATAAATGGATTCGAATTTGAGATCAGCCTTTTCATTGTGTGATGATTTATGATACAAAAGAATAGCTAATTTTTAACCTGCTAAAAAGTATTAGACCAACAGACCGGATTTGTAGATGAACCGGCGTTTTGACCTATAAAAGCGTTCATCGTAAATATTAAGGCGTTTATCGGCAAAAAGAGATACTATATATAAATATTGAGTAATAAAGCATACAAAAATATTACTTTAGATGCGATGAAGCGCAATTGGCAGATATTTTGGCATATTATTTTTTGGGTGAGTATCATATCGTATTTTATGGTAGTTACCCATAATAACAGTAAGTTAAGCCTTGCAAGCCTGTTTGCAATATTTGTGGCATTTGGATTTGTGAATATTGGGTTATTTTACCTCAACTTTTTATACCTCATTCCCAAATTTCTGGACAACAAAAAGTATAAGGCTTATACGCTCACCTTAATAATCTGCATTATTGCTTTTGCATTAGGGAAATACGGACTGACAACTTTTTTTAAATCCGTTATAAACAGATATGACGAGGGGCACCAGAGCTCATTCGGATCATATTTTATTGGCTCAGTACTCACCAATATCTTTTTTCTGTTTTTAAGCACAGCGTTGAAATTTAGTATAGACTGGTTCTTGAATGAGCGTGTTCAGCGTGATCTTGAAAACCAGCGGTTGAGCGCCGAATTGGCCTTTTTAAAATCGCAGATCAATCCTCATTTTTTATTTAATTCATTGAACAGTATTTATTCCCTTGCTTACCAGAAATCGGATACTGCGCCCGAAGCGATTTTGAAGCTGTCGGAAATTATGCGGTATATGCTTTACGAGAGCAATGACAACAAAGTGGATCTGGCAAAGGAATTACAGTACCTGCAAAATTATATCGACCTGCAAAAAATACGATTTGGCAATAAAGCCTTTGTCGATTTTAAAATAACGGGAGATATAGGAAATCAAAAGATAGTACCTTTATTACTGATCGCATTTATTGAAAATGCTTTTAAACATGGAGTAGCCAATGACCCTTCCTCGCCGATACGATTGCTTATTAACCTTGATGGAACTCATCTTCACTTTTATATGGAGAATAAAAAACATACACTCAACCGGGATAATGAAGGAGGGATAGGGTTAAATAATGTTAAACGCAGGCTCGATTTGCTTTATCCAGGCAAATATGGCCTGGCTATACAGGATAAAACCAATACTTATACTTGTGAATTATCATTAGTTTTATAACATGATCAGATGCCTTGTAGTTGATGATGAGCCTTTAGCGCTCCATATATTGGAAGATTACATATCCAAAATGCCTTTTTTAACTTTGGTGAAGGCAACCACCAATCCTATTGAGGCATTGCAATTGGTGCAGGAAGGGCGTGTTGACCTGGTTTTTTTGGATGTGCAGATGCCCGAATTGACCGGCATACAGTTTTTGCGCATAGCTAATGGCAAAGCCAAAGTGATATTGACCACCGCTTACTCTCAATATGCGCTGGAAGGCTATGAACTTGATGTGATCGATTACCTGCTTAAACCGATCGCATTCGACCGGTTTTTTAAAGCGGTGCAAAAGGCACAGGCCATCTTACAACCATCGTCAAAGCCCGAAGTAAAAGCAGAAACCGCCCCTCAAAGTGATTTTTTGAGTGATTTTATTTTTGTAAAAACAGAGCATAAGATTCAAAAGGTGTACCTGAATGACATTTTGTTTATTGAGGGTCTGAAAGATTACATTTCGATATTTACACGGGCCGAGCGCATTATCACCCTGCAGAATATGAAAAAAATGGAGGATGCCTTACCCGATAAGCATTTTATCAGGGTGCATAAATCATATATCGTATCATTAAATAAGATCGACAGTATCGAGCGAAGCCGCATTTTTATTGGCGACAAAATTATCCCGGTGGGAGATACCTATCGTGAAGAGTTTTTTAAAATAGTGGACGGGAAGAACATTTAGTTGGCGGTTGCCGGTTCCTGCCCGAGTGCTTTCCTTATCTTATTTTCAGCTTCCATTACTACTTCTTCAACCGGTCTTTTTTCCGGTTCAATAGGCTTAAGCACTTCCCATGTCATACGTTGAAATGTACTTAGGGGGTAAGCGCCGTAACGTACCATTTTCCATGAATTGTTAATCGCTAAAGGAACAATCAATGCTTCAGGACATTTTTTTAGCAGCGTGGCAACACCTGTCGGCTTGAAGGTTTTTACTTTTCCGTCTTTTGAGCGTGTGCCTTCCGGAAATATCATTGCCGACCATTTATTCTCTTTCATTCGTGTGCCCAATTTAGCAATTTCGGTAATGGACTGGCGCGGGTCTTTGCGGTCGATGTTGGCGGCCCCTCCATGGCGCAGGTTGTATGATATGGAAGGTATGCCTTTAGCTAACTCTATCTTTGAAATAAACTTGGCGTGATATTTACGCAGATGCCAGATCATTACCGGGATATCATACAGGCTTTGGTGATTAGTGATAAAAATAATAGGTCTGCCGATGGGCAGGTTCTGTTTATTGATGAATGTTACCGTATTTCCTAACGGATAATAGGTGCACACCAGGAAAAAATTCAGGATGTCGACCGCCCTTTTATGTGCCTTATAGCCAAATACATTAAAGCATATCCATTGTATGGGATGAAAAATAACCAGCATCAATCCAAAAAGGATATAATGGACAGGAGAAAGAATATAGCCTAGAAATTTCCTCATTCACCGGCAAAGGTAGGAATTGGTTGATTAAGTTGGAATAGGTTGATCAAGTTGAATAAAGTGATCACGACCTACTCAATCCACCTTAATCTAGCCAAAGATTCACTCCGTTTTCAAACTCTTCACCGGGTTGGCCAGTGCAGCTTTAATAGCCTGGAAGCTCACCGTAAATAAGGCTATAATTATTGCCATTAAGCCTGCTAAGGCAAACATCCACCAGCTGATATTTATTTTATAGGCAAACGCTTGCAGCCATTTGCTCATGCCGTACCAGGCAATAGGCGTAGCGATTAGCATGGCTATTATTACCAGTTTCAAAAAGTCTTTTGACAGTAGTCCGACAATGCCCGTTACACTTGCACCCAATACTTTTCTGATACCTATTTCCTTGTTCCGTTGTTCGGCGCTGAAAGCAGCAAGGCCAAATAATCCCAGGCAGGAAATAAGAATAGCCATCAGTGTAAATGAATTAATGATCTGAGATAAGGTGATCTCCGTTTCGTACTGCTTTTGCACCTCGGCATCCAGAAAGGCATATTCAAAGGGCACGGCAGGAAGATCCTTGTGCCATAGGGCCTCTATTTTCCCAAGGAGATCTTTATAGTTTTTGCTATTGGCAGATAAGACCATGTAATTAAAATCCACGGGATTTTTATCGTAAACCAGCATAAACGGTTTTACATCGCCGTGGAGTGAATTATAATTAAAATCTTTCATTACTCCGGCTACTTCAACATAGGTTACCGGGTTTGGCGGATACTGGGTATAAAGCCTTTGACCAACCGCGGTTTGAGCGTTAAATTGCAGCCTTTTAGCCAGTGTTTCATTGATCAGCACACGGGTTGAATCGTGTAACCTTAAATCCCTGCCGCTGACTATTTTTATGCCATTGGCCTGCACAAAATGTTCGTCACTGCTTATGTTTTGTGCATCAATGGCGGTGGTCATATTCCCGCCTGCAGGGTAAACACCATGATCACGTGGAACAAACTGGCTCAGGTAATTATCGGCGCTGCTAACGGTCTTTACTTCGGCCAGTTGACGAAGGTCGCCTGCAAAAGATGGCATTTTACTTTGCGTATCGCCGGTGTAGAAGCTGAAAATGAGTTTTTGGCTCGTGTTAAAACCCAGGTCCTTATTTTTTATGTAGTTAAGCTGGCTATAGATAACGATTATACCCACGATCAATACGATGGATAAAACAAACTGGAACACGACCAGTGAACGGCGTATGCCCGCTGCCGATACCTGGCTGGTAAAATTGCCTTTTATAACCTTAATTGCTTCAAAAGCGGAAAGATAGAATGCCGGATAACTGCCTGCAACAAGGCCGGTAACCAATACGAGGCTTGTCAGCATCAGCCATGTCTGTAATCGTTAAAGAAGGCAAGGTGAATATCCGCCTGGGTAATTTGATTGAAATAGGGAATTGCCAATACCAATAGCGGCAATGCTATTGCTACTCCTATAAATGATAATAAGAAAGATTCGCCCAGGAATTGTTTGATCAGGTCGGCCTGCCCGGCGCCGATCACTTTTCGTACACCTACTTCTTTAGCACGTTTTGAAGCTCGCGCGGTAGACAGGTTCATGAAATTAATACAAGCAATTACCTGTATAAGTACAGCGATAAGAATTAAAATGTACAAGAACGAGGGGCTAACTGTTTTGCTTATTTCTATTTCATAACCAGGAGAAACATGGATCGCAGTTATGGGCTGTAAGTGCAGCTGTTTGGTCATCCCCATCTGCTTCATCTGATCGGCGCCATATTTGTTTAAAAAGGCGGGCAGCTTTTGTTCCAGGACTGAAGCACTTGCATTTGGTCTAAGCTTTATATAAGAATTGGTGAAATTATTCCCACCCCACATATTATTTTTAATAACATAGTCTCCAAGGCCGCCACTGTTCATAGTAATAAACATACCGGCATGTATATGTGATTTGCCCAGGCTTTCATCAACAACACCGTTTACCTTAAAGTCATGTTTACCATAAGCATTATCAATAGTGATCACTTTTCCAACCGGGTCCCCGGTTCCAAAAAGTTTATCGGCAACAGGTTTCAGCAGGACTACCGTGTAGGGTTCATTTAAACATTTGGTTGCATTACCGTTTTGAAAATGATAGGAAAATACATTAAAGAAAGTAGAATCTACGTATAGCAGATCTTTTTCATAAAAGGATTTTTCCTTGTAGCGCAGCAGGGATTTAGCGGCGCCTAAGGTAGCTGCCGGTACAACACGAACATACTGCAGCACTTCCCCAAAATCCCGTTTCATGGCCGGTGCTATTGGTGGCGAAGCGGTTGAATTATTATGTTTATCCCCAGGTAATTGCAGCGAAGTAACAACCCGGTAAATGTCTTTGGCGTCTTTATGATGCTTGTCATAACTGTACTGATCCTGCACATAGAGTAATATATACAGGCAGCACAAAGTGCCTGCAGCCAGGCCAATAATATTGATAAAGCTGAACGTTTTGTTCTTTAACAAAAACCGGAGTGCGGTTTTCAGGTAACTTCTAATCATAGCTACATTAATTTATTGTTATGCCATGTTGCCTGAATCACCGGTTTGACTTTGGATTTCGCGGATTACTGGATAATTTGACGATTAATAAATCCGCCTCAGGCAGCTCTTAATTTTGCTCCAAGCTAATGCCAAACAGGCATTCTATTGATTGTCAATTAATTAAAACCGATTTGCCATACTAATTTGTTCGGTTTTGATACAACAGGTGTGCGGTTATGGGCATGTTGACCCGTCCGGACTGACCCGTCCGGGATTAGCTGTATACATTTTGGTGAGATAATCCTGCAAGAACTATACACTATTACATTGCAGATATATCTTAATCGCTTCAACAGCCTCTTTCGCATCATGCACACGCAGGATATTGGCGCCCTTGGTCAATGCGATGGTATTCAGGGCGGTGGTGCCATTCAGTGCATCTTCGGCGGTGCCGCCGGTAATACGGTAAACCATTCTTTTACGTGATATCCCCACCAATACGGGTAATTGTAAAATATTAAAATCCTGCAAACGGCTCATAAGGGCGTAGCTATGTTCAGGCATTTTGGCGAAACCAAAACCAGGGTCAATGATCACGTCATGCACTCCCGCTTGTTTTAATTGATGATAACGTTCGGAAAAATACTCAAGAACTTCGGTAAAAATATCGTTGTATTCAGCCTTTTGGTTCATATTCTGCGGCGTGCCTTTCATGTGCATCAATATATAAGGCACCTGTAACCGCGCCACCGTGGCAAACATATTTTCGTCAAGCTGCCCCCCCGAAATATCATTGATGATATGCGCCCCGGCCTTTATAGCACCCTCAGCCACCGCTGCGCGGAAAGTGTCTACAGAAAGGATGGCATCCGGGTGATTGGCAGCTATTAATTTCACTACAGGTAACAAGCGGTCGGTTTCTTCCTGAACCGAAATATTTTCAGCACCCGGGCGGGATGAATAAGCACCGATATCCAAAAAATCGGCACCGTCAGCCAGCAATTTATTGGCCTGCAGCAAAGCATCCGTGATAAGCGGTTTGCGGCTCCCGGCATAAAACGAATCGGGCGTAAGATTAATGATCCCCATAACTTTGGGTGTACCCAGATTGATGAGTTTGCCGCCGGCATTTATGGTTTCCTTTTTCCGAAAAAATGTATCTTTAGCCACTGGGTTTTTCGTTGTAATGTTTGAATGTTGAAAGGTTGTAAAGTTACTTTAACTTTTATAAACCGTACAGCCGTTTCATTTAGTAAGTTTGAACATTTCAACTTTACAACCTTCCAACTTTACAACAGGACAAAATTGAACACATCAGCAGAGTACGACGCAGTTATTAAGGTTTGTAAAGGGCTTTTCATGAAAAAGACCCGTGATTATGGCACTGCATGGCGCATATTGCGAATAGAATCCATTACCGACCAGATATTTATTAAAGCACAGCGCATACGCACCCTTGAAGAGAAGAAGATAGCAAAAGTAGACGAAGATATCACCGGCGAATACATTGGTATTGTAAACTACTGCCTGATCGCAATGATGCAGCTGGATTGTGGCACTGATACACCGACCGAGCTCTCGGCGGAGCACGTAAGCTCACTTTTTGATGATAAGGCTAAGGCGACCAAAGAGCTGATGTTTGCCAAAAACCATGATTATGGCGAGGCCTGGCGTGATATGCGTATCAGCTCTATTACCGACCTGATACTGATGAAGCTGCTCCGTGTAAAACAGATCGAAGATAATAAAGGCCAGACACTGGCATCAGAAGGGGTGATGGCCAACTACCAGGATATGCTGAACTATGCTGTTTTTGCGTTAATAAAACTGGGCCTGAAATGAGAAATAATTTGGTTTGGGTTTGCAGGATATCAGTAGGCTTGCTCTTTATCTTTTCGGGCCTCATCAAAATCAACGATCCTTTGGGTTTCTCCTATAAACTGGAGGAATACTTCGAGGTTTTTCATATAGGTTTTTTAAACAGCCTAGCGCTTAGCCTGTCTGTTATTTTATGCTCGCTCGAAATTATATTGGGTTTCGCCTTGCTTATCGGCGTTCGGGCAGTATCGGTAGCATGGGGCTTGCTGCTGCTTATTATTTTCTTCGCCTTTTTAACATTTTATTCAGCTTATTTTAAAGTGGTGCAAACCTGCGGTTGTTTTGGCGATGCCATTCCGCTAACGCCCTGGCAGTCGTTCAGTAAGGATTTGGTTTTGTTGTTGCTGATCGTGGTATTATTCATTAACCGCAGAAATATCAGGCCCTTGTTCAGCAATAAAACCGGTGATCATCTGCTCATTATTGCTGCAATAGTTGCTGCAGGTATTGGCTTGTATACCTACAATTTTTTGCCAGTTGTCGACTTTCTTCCATATAAAATCGGGGCCAATATCCTCGATGAAATGAAAACTCCTCCCGGAGCCAGGCCTGACGAATACGAATTGATCTATCATCTGAAGAACAAAAAAACCGGCGATACAAAAGTGATGGATGATAAGGATTACCTGAAAAGTAATATCTGGAAAGACAATAATTGGGAGGTTACAGGTAATCCGGAAAGCACGCTGGTAAAAAAAGGATTTGAACCCAAGATCAGGGATCTTTCCATACAGGACGCCCAGGGAAATGATTATACCAAAGAGCTGCTATCGAGTCCGTTTTATAACCTCATCATTGTTGCTTACGACCTTAACCATACCGATCGGCAGGCGATTGGTCGTTTGAATGCCCTTGCAGCTACCCTGGTGCAAAACTATAATACACGTACCGTGCTGTTAACATCCGATTCACCGAAAGACGCGGAGGCTTTTAGCAAGGCTAATCACCTGGTTACCGAAATCTATTATGCCGATGGTGTACCGCTAAAAACGATGGTAAGGGCCAATCCAGGTATATTTTTAATGAAGAATGGAACGATCGCCGGTAAATGGCACTATCATTCGATGCTAAAATACGAGAATTTGGTAAAGCAATATTTTAAGCAATAAAAAATGATCAGCTACTTTCTGCGCAAATTGGGTTACGGGGTAGCAGTAATGCTGGGGATAGTGCTCGTAGTCTTTTTCCTGTTCAATATTTTACCCGTCGACCCGGCCAGGATGACGCAGGGGCAGAGGGCAGACGTGCAGTCATTACAAGCCGTTCGCAAGGAGTTTGGGTTAGATAAATCTATACCCGTACAGTTTGCTTATTATCTTAATGACCTTTCACCTATCGGTATTCATGCCCGCAATGCAGAAGAAAAGCAGCGTTATCATTATGTGTCATTAATAGCTATCTCCAAAGAAAAAACAATCGCACTGAAATGGCCCTATCTGCGCCGCTCATACCAAACCCGAAAGGATGTAGCTTCACTATTATTAGGGGTGATACCTAACACCCTGATATTGGCAACAACGGCGATGATTTTTGCCATTATCATTGGTGTGTTATTAGGCGTGCTTAGTGCTGTTCATCAAAATACCTGGATTGATAAGCTTTCGGTGGCATTTTCAACGCTTGGTATTTCGGCGCCTTCATTTTTTGCGGGTATTATCATAGCCTGGATATTTGGGTTTGTACTGAACAAATACACGGGCTTGAATATGTCGGGCAGTTTATATAGTTATGACCCTTTTAAGGGCCAGGTGATTACCTGGCGTAATCTAGTATTGCCCATGCTTACGTTAGGGCTGCGGCCGCTGGCTATTATTGTGCAGCTGACACGCAGCGCCATGCTGGATGTTTTGGGACAGGATTATATCCGGACCGCAAGGGCCAAAGGTCTGGGCGAACGGACCGTTGTTTATCGCCACGCTTTAAAAAATGCACTTAACCCGGTTGTGACTGCCATAGCTAACTGGTTTGCCTCATTATTGGCAGGTTCTTTTTTTGTGGAATATGTGTTTGGCTATAATGGTTTAGGCAAGGCTACAGTAGATGCGCTGGAGATGTCCGATTTTCCGGTGGTGATGGGCTCCATTCTTTTTATTGCTTTTATTTTTGTGGTGATCAATATTTTGGTGGATGTTATTTATGTTTGGATTGATCCACGGGTGAAATTGACTTAATTTAGCTGTTATGAAGATTTTTTTGATCGGTTTTATGGGGAGCGGAAAAACCACTTTAGGTCGCAAATTAGCTGCCCGGATGAATTGTGAATTTATCGACCTCGACCATAAACTGGAACAGCAGGTGGAATTAAGCATAGCCGAATATTTTTCCTTTTTTGGTGAAGATGCATTTCGTAAGCTGGAATCAGAAGTACTGAAGAAAACCATTTATCCTGATGATGTCATCGTTTCAACAGGCGGCGGCCTTCCATGTTATTTTGACAATATAGATTGGATGAAAGCCAATGGTAAAGTGGTTTACATCAAACTAGCACCTAAAATATTAGCCGACCGATTAGAAAGCGGAAAAGAAGAGCGTCCATTATTACAAGACAAGCATGACGATGATCTTGTCGCTTTTATAGAGCAAAGACTCGCTGAACGTGAGGCATTTTATTCGCAAGCTACTATTATTGCAGATGGTTTGAGTTTGACTGCGGAAAAGTTGGAGCAGATATTGGAGGTTAAGGCCACTTAGGCGTGGCCAATCAGATCATTGAACAGGTAAATATAGATTTTGAGCCGTTTTTCAGCTTGTTCCCAGAAATTTCTGAGGAAACAATTGGGCCGTTTTCTATAGCTGTTAAACCTTCATTAATTGCTTGTTGCTGACTCGCGGTAAGATCATTCCAACAATCTTTGTCAGATTTCGAGGCTCCTTAATTCATTGCATACAGTAAGCATGCTGCTCTATCCAGGCTGTCAAATCGGATTTTGTTTTGTTATTTCAGCTGCTGAGATATCAATAAATCTACCTCAAATAAACCGCATTTTCTTTGCCGTCTTCGTTTAAAATAACAGCTACATGTTCCTTTAATACGGTGGAAAGGGCTATACCTGCAAAGTCGGTAGTTACCGGGAAGCTTTTATGATTACGGTCTATCAGTACTACAGTGCGCAGCTTTTTGAGCGGGACATCCAGGAAAACACCAAAGCCATAAGCCAAGGTTTTGCCGCTGTTGAGCACATCATCCACCAGGATAACCACTTTGTCGTTGCACACCTGTATGTCGGTATCGGTTTTTGCTTTCAGGCTGCTGCTTTGTTTGTCAAGCTCAATGGTGATCAGCTTGCTTTTGAATGGGGCGATCTTATCGAGTATCTCTTTTAATCTTTCGGCTATATAATTACCCTTAGGCAAAATACCGGCGATAATGATCTCTTCCTCGTCAAAGTTATCTTCCAGCAATTGGTAGGCAATACGGTCTATCTTTTGCTCTATCTGGCGCTGATTTAATATGAGGATTTCTTTTTCCATTTTATTTGTTGCAGGTTGGAGAGTTCAAATGTGGATCATTCCCATCTTCTGAAAACCCATTGTAAAGATATAAGCAACTTTACAACTTTCAAACTTTTCAACCTTTCAATAAGAAATTATACAAGCAACTTTACAGCGTTGCAACTTTTCAATTTCACAACAAGGTTAAGCCTTTTCGTAGGGATAAAAAACAAAGTTAGCCCCTTCGGGTACAACGACAAACAGGCACATAAACTCATGCGGATTTTTGTAGGTCTTAAGGAAACGGGGCTCCAGTTCTTTTTTAATAACGTTGTGTTCAATAAATTCTTCAAGGGTAGAGGCATTGATGCTCCATTCGGTATTCAGGTCGTACCGGTCCAAAATAGGTTCGCCTAATTTAACCACATGCTGATGCGCTACAAAGATGGGATACTTGGAAAGTCCCTCCACCATAATTTCAACAGCAACTTCGCGTATCGACTCCTTGTAAAGCTTCAGGTCCTTTTCCAGGCTGAGCAATGGGCTCTCTTTTTTCTTTTCTTCGTTATTATGCTCGTTAAGCAGATCTTCGGGATTCATTACTTCAAATGCTAAACACTAAATTCTAATCGCTAACTGACTAATCCCCACTCAGTGGTCTCTAAGGGCCAGCAAGACCACATTCTCGACATGCTGGGTATGCGGGAACATATCCACAGGCTGAATTTTTACTACATCGTATTTATCTTTTAATACCAACAAATCGCGTGCCTGGGTGGCCGGGTTGCAGCTTACATAAACTATCTTTCCGGCTTCAATTTCCATCAGGCGGCTTACTACATCAGGGTGCATACCTGCACGCGGCGGATCGGTAATGATCACGTCCGGCTTTCCATGTTCTGCTACAAAATCGGCGTTTAATACATCCTTCATATCACCGGCATAAAATTTGGTATTGGTGATATTATTAATGGCCGAATTGATCTTGGCGTCCTCGATGGCTGCAGGTACATACTCGACACCCACTATCTGTTTTACTTTACCGGCTATGAAGTTGGCAATTGTTCCTGCGCCGGTGTAAAGGTCGTAAACCAATTCGTCCCCTTTAAAGCCTGCAAAGTCGCGGGTGATCTCGTACAGCTTTAAAGCCTGTACCGAGTTAGTTTGATAGAATGATTTTGGTCCGATTCGGAAACGTACTTTGCTGCCGTTCGTTGGCATTTCCTCATAGATAAATTCAGGACCGCGCCAGGCAATTACCTCCTGGTCAAATATGGTGTCGTTCTTTTTCTGGTTGACGATGTATAACAATGAAGTGATCTGCGGAAATCCTGCATCAATGGAATCCATCAGGCTATCGATCTGGTCCTGCGTTGGATAGGCAAAGACCACAATCACCATCAATTCACCTGTTGTGGAGGTGCGGATGATGAGGTTACGCAATGCCCCGCTGTGCCCCTTCAGATCATAAAAGCTGATGCCTTGCTGCTTGGCAAATTCGCCTACGCTGTTACGGATCTCGTTGGATGGATCAGCCTGCAAATAGCAATGTTTTACATCCAGTATCTTATCAAACCGGCCCGGAATATGGAAGCCAAGCGCATCCATGTTCATCGGTTCATCGGTACGGTTTTCACCGTCGTTCAGCCAGCGTTTATTGGAGAATGTATACTCCAGTTTATTACGGTAATATTTATCTGCAGAAGAGGGTATGATAGGCAGCATAGCACTTATATCGATCTTAGCCAAGTGGCCCAATGCGCCGGCTACGGTTTTTTGTTTGAATTGCAACTGCGCTGCATAACTCATGTGCTGCCACTTGCAACCGCCGCAGGTGCCAAAATGCTCGCAGAATGCATCGGCACGGTATTCGGAAGCTTGTTTAAGCTGAACAATCTTACCCTCGGCAAAGTTTTTCTTCCTGCGATAAACCTGCACGTCGGCTATATCGCCGGGAACTGCCTTATCCACAAAAAGCACAAAGTCATCGGCTTTGCCTACCCCCTTGCCCTGTTCGGCGATATCAATAATGGAAACATTTTCAAAAAGAAGATTATTCGCAACTTTATTCATCAGGCTGCAAAGTTAACTGTTTTAATTGTTGAAAGGTTGGAATGTTGTGTGTTGAAGCTTGGAATATTGTTATCCACCAATTAAAATAAACCCCGGAGGGGTTTAATGTCGGTAAAAAAAATGATTTATGTGCCGTAGATACATCAGCTTTCCGCTCCGTTTAGCAACCTGCAGGGCGAAAAAAGGATTGTTTTTTTAATTGCCGACCTTTTGCACCTCAGAGAAGCACTTTTATTATTGGACAAAACGAATGCATTCATCTTTAAAAAGATGCCTAAGTGGTTGGGGATGACCGATCAAATAAATAAGTTCACAATGGCTTCCCAAAAATCATCGCCTTCAATATCGGCTATTTCGAATTGTTCATCTATCTTTTCCGAGAATTCAAGTAGTTCCTGACTCATGATGAATAGCTTATAATTAGCTAAAATAAATCAAATTAAACCAAAAACCAAATTGGTATTGTGAAATATTGCATGCAATAACGGAGATTGTACCAAAAGTGATAAGGACCAATATTGACAGATATATTGTACAAACGCCATCTTTGATTCTCTGTGCGGCCTATGTGTGCGTTTTGTGGTTCAGTTCCTGCTGCAAAGGACAGGAAGATCTTCACAAAGTAAATGTTATGCGGTCAATCTTATTCAGTTAATTGGATACAATCTCGTGTTTTGCTACTGCATGTCCCAATTAATTTTCCTTGAAAAATACATTAGCGCTGCCACAATTATAAACAAGGCGATACTGCCAATCATTAACGCAAGGTCTTCGAGTTGTATAATCACGAAAATAAAAGTGTAAAAAAGCGCCAGGATGAATGAAAATAATACTGCTGCTTTTTTATTCTTTAAAAGCGAGGTCAGGAAGGTGGCGATCAATGCCATGGTAGCTACCGATGCGATTAAATAAGCCAGGTTGAAGCCTACCTGCTCGGAAAACGATAGCAGCAATGTATAATAAATAATCATCGAGGCTCCTATCAACAGGTAATTGAATACATGTACTTTCTGTTTACCGATAAGCTCGGTAAGGAACAGCGATATAAAAGTGAGCATGATGATGAGCAAAGAATATTTACTGCTGCGCATGGTTTTTTGGTATTGATCTACAGGCAGGCGTAGTCTTACACCAAAGGTGGCGTCATTGTTTTTTTTGATGTTCCTGAGCAAGCCTGTGTCGTCTGCCCATTGTTGAGGGAATGGACGGTTATAGTACAACATGCGCCATTTGGCCGAAAAATTACCATCGCCTACATTACGGGTATCAGGCAGGTAGCGTCCACTGAAACTGGGGCTGCCCCAATTGCCGGTAACTTCTACATCTGTTGTTTTGCCCAGGTGCAAAAAATTCAGTTCCTGGCTGCCCTTCAGATCGAGAATAAATTCAAATGGAATAGGTTTGTCCACATTGTTTGATAGGTTTACGGCGAGCTGCAATCCGTTACTGAAAAGTGTATCGCTATAGGCAGGCTCAGCGGTTAGCATTAGTCCATCCACTTTGATCTGCGGATTCGTTTTTAATCCTTTCAAGTCGCTTACGCTGAATAAAAGTTTAGCTTTCTCAAGTAATAGCTGATTAGCTGATATGGATAAGAGGTTCAGGTCCGCCTTGCGAAAATTACCCGATACTTTAATCGTGCTATTGTAGACTGCTACTTCAAAAATGCCACGGTGCAGGATATCCGGACTTAAGTTTGCTTTGTAATTCAGTTCATCAGGTAAAACGTAAATGCTTTCAATAATCTCCCTGGTGATCTCTTTTCCTGAACCATTGTGTTCTTTTACCTGCTTTTTATAGGGTATTACCAAAACCGGACCTTGTATCAACTGGCTGCCGGAGTATTGGTTCGATACCTGCTTGATAGTTTCTTCCTGTCTGTTGGCCCGTTCCTGGATCAGGTTTTGAATTAGCACTGACGGGATCAGTAATAACAGGATCAGGGCACCAATAAAGACTAATTTAACTGTAACCGACTCCTTGAGCCGGTTCATAAAACCTTGCGGTTGCGGTTGTTGTTCGATCATGGCGTTTATTTAAAAAGTACTTTGTATTTCAAAGTTAATGAATAAAAAAATTATTTTGGTTTTTGTTGTTTTATAAATTGCTCTAAAGTGTCCAGGTGCCCTTTAAAGGCTTTTTTTCCGTTCGCTGTCGCTTGGTAATTGGTATTGGGTTTACGGCCCAGGAAACTCTTATTCACTAAGATGTATTCTTCCTTTTCCAGCGCTTTCAGGTGCGAGGCAAGGTTACCGTCGGTAATATTCAGCAGTTCTTTGAGCGAGTTAAAATCATACCGGTCATTAGCGACCAGCACGCTCATGATCTGTAACCTTACGCGGTTCTAAAAGGCTTTATCAAGTTTATCAAGGGTAATGTTCACCGATCGTATTTTAAGTACATCACGCTGCCATAGATAATATGCAGCACTCCAAAACCAATGGCCCAAAATAGTAATCCATATCCGGGGAAACAAGCGGCGATTAAACCCAAAGCTATTTCTAATAATCCGAGGTATTTCACATCTGTGAAAGTGAAGTTGCTTGCGCTTACCAAAGCAAGTCCATAAAAAATAAGCATGGCAGGTACTATTGATCCGGCATTCCCCTGGTAGAGAAATAAAATAATTAGCAGCCCCCCCGTAAGCAATGGAATACACGTATGAAATAAAAGCGCGCGGCTGGTGCTGCCCCAAATAGATTGGCCCTTTCTTTTGGCTTTTCGCAGTGATAATATGATGGCCGTAGTAATTGAAGCGATTAAGACCAGTATGGCGATAGCCGATAAGCTCAGCAGGATATTAACTGCATTGCTTATGGTTTCGAAAAACGAAACGCTGTTTGAAGCTAAAGTAGGATTGTCCTGAATAATGAAATAAGCCGCTCCTGCACCAATGAATGCATAAATACCTGCCAATATCCCTGACAAACCACTAAGAGATATAAATTTTGAGGAGCGTTCCATCAAATTCCTGATAGCGGTTAGCTCGTCATGTATTTCTTTTTCTTCCACTTGAAAAGTACTTTGTCTGTCAAAGTAAATTAATATAAATTTGATTTCAAAATATTTAATTAAAATAAAATGGAAAGGCATGTAAAAAAAGATACCGGCAGGCTTGCCAGGTATACTACCGGCCTCATTTCTTCTTATTATTTTTATGGCTGGTAACTACCTGATAATCCGCTACCAATTGGTGTGCAAGCGTGTTCATCCTGCAGTACCGGAACACCTATACCGCTATGGCCGCCTTCACCAAATAAGGCAATATCTCTTTCTGGAACGAAACAAAGTTTTTGCGCACATCCGAATCGCTTACCGAGGTAAAGGCAAAGCTGAACACAATGCTCTTGCTGCATTTGATGAGGAAGCGTATGCGCTGCATATAAGTCTCGTGCTTGCGCAGGCCGCCCAACTGCATAAAGGAGCTTACCAGCATTTCTTCCAGTTCATTGGAAAGATTTTTCAAAAATTCCTGCGAATTAGCCGATTCACGGATAAAATCCCATCCGATAAATTCATTACAAACCGTGTAGGAGAGTCGGCAGGTTTTCATGATCAGATTGTTCAGATGCGCTTCCTCGTCCATTTCGGGCACGTTGCTGTTGATCAACTCGTCAACGCTTGCCTTAATGTAATCCATCAGCAACACGTGCAGCAAGGCTTCCTTGCTGTCAAAATACTTATAAATAGTGGCTTTGGCTATTTTGGCTTTTTTGGCAATTTCGTTAACGCTGGTTTTATGATAACCGAATTTTCGGAATAACTCCTGCGCCGCTTTCTTAATGCTTTCTTTAATTTTATCCGCTTCCATGTATCAATTGGATACAAATATCTCAAAATTACTCACATTTACGCTATAAGCTTTGAGTGATCGGGTAGCGGGCGCTTTTACCGGCGTGCCGTCGGCTAAAGAAAACTTGGAGCCGCTGCAAGGGTCGGTCACCGTTAATGAATTATTATCGAGCGTAACAGCGCAATGATTTTGAGGCAGATAGCTGCTGCAACGGTCATAAGCAACATAGCTCATATCCGGCTCGCGATAAATGATCAGTCCGGCTATACCATAACCGTCAATAACAACCGCACCTCCCGGGCTATGCAGGGCACTTAAGCGCGGATCATTAATATCAGCCTGAAAATTCACCGAAACATTGGGAATAACGTCCCCGCTTTTACCGCAGGAAAAGAAAGTTAAAAGGATTACGGCCAACAGGCAAAGTTTTCTGATCATATGATCTCTGTTTGGAATTGCTTCAGGAAACGAACATCGTTCTCCGAGAATAAACGCAAATCCTTTATCACATATTTTAAGTTGGTGATTCTTTCTATCCCCATGCCAAAAGCGAAGCCTGTATATTTTTTACTGTCGATATGGCAATTTTCAAGCACATTGGGGTCAACCATGCCGCAGCCTAATATCTCCACCCATCCAGTGTACTTACACATATTGCAGCCTGATCCGCCACAGATGGTGCAGCTTATATCCATTTCGGCAGATGGCTCAGTGAATGGGAAATAGGATGGGCGGAAACGTACTTTGGTGCCTTCACCATAAAGTTCCTGTACAAAATGGTAAAGCGTTTGCTTCAGATCGGCAAAGGATACGTTCTCATCAACATACAATCCTTCCACCTGGTGGAAAAAACAATGTGCCCTGGCTGATATCGCTTCATTACGGTAAACACGACCCGGCATGATAGCCCTGAACGGAGGTTTGCCGTTTTCCATCATACGCACCTGTACGGATGAGGTATGCGTGCGCAAGGCGATGTCATCCCCGCCATTATTCTTTTTGACGAAGAAAGTGTCCTGCATATCACGGGCAGGGTGCTCTTGCGGAAAGTTCAGGGCCGAGAAATTATGCCAGTCGTCTTCGATTTCTGGTCCTTCGGCCACAACGAAACCCAATCTTTTGAAAATATCGATGATCTCGTTCCTCGTCAATGAAAGCGGATGGCGTGAACCTAAGTTGAATCCCTGGCCAGGTAAGGTAAGATCAAGGACTGAGCCTTGGGTCTCGGATACGGGGCCGAAGCTTTCTTTGCGCTCATTATAGCTGGTTTCCGCCAATTGCTTAAACTGGTTAAGCACCTTGCCCAATACCCGTTTTTCTTCAGGACCTACACTTTTAAACTGCTCGAACAGGTCTTTGATAATACCCTTCGTACCTAAGAATTTTATGCGGAATGCTTCCAGTTCGTCAGTATTAGAAGGCGAAAAGGCATTTATTTCTGCTGTGTATTGATCGATTTTTTCCTGCATATCTGATTATTTTATTACCCCTAATTCTTTGCCTACTTTAGTGAAGGCTGCTATGGCTTTGTCCAAATGCGTAGTATCATGCGCTGCTGATATTTGCACCCTGATACGCGCCTTTCCCTGCGGAACAACCGGGTAATAGAACCCGATCACATAAATGCCTTCATCCAGCATTTTGGCGGCAAATTGCTGGGCCAGCTTGGCATCATACAGCATTACCGGCACAATAGGGTGTACGCCGGGTTTGATGTCAAAGCCTGCTTCGGTCATCTTTCGGCGGAAATACCCGGTGTTTCTTTCCAGTTTGTCGCGCAGATCGGTAGTTTCACTTAGCATGTCCAGAACTGCTATGGAAGCGCCTGTGATGGATGGTGCCAGCGTGTTGGAAAACAAATAGGGGCGCGAACGCTGCCTAAGCATATCGATGATCTCCTTACGACCCGAAGTAAAACCGCCTGATGCGCCGCCTAATGCTTTGCCTAATGTGCCGGTAATGATATCAATTTTGCCCATTACATTATGGTGCTCATGAGTACCGCGCCCTGTTTTACCCATAAAACCGGAGCAATGGCTCTCATCGATCATCACCAATGAATTGTATTTTTCTGCAAGGGCACATATTTTATCTAATTGGGCAATGGTGCCATCCATTGAGAAAGCGCCATCGGTTACGATGATGCGGTGCCTGCAATTTTGTGTTGCTTTTAATTTTTCTTCCAGGTCAGCCATATCATCATGCCTGTAGCGCTGTCGCTGTGCCTTGCATAAGCGAACCCCGTCAATAATAGATGCATGGTTCAGCTCGTCTGATATGATGGCATCCCGCTCGTTAAACAGCGGCTCAAATACACCGCCATTGGCATCAAAAGCAGCTGCGTAAAGAATGGTATCCTCGGTGCCTAAAAATTCGGCAATCTTTTTTTCCAGCTCCTTATGTATATCCTGGGTACCGCAAATAAAGCGCACTGATGACAGGCCGTAGCCATGGGCGTCCATTGCATCTTTAGCAGCCGTTATTACCTTTGGATGGGCCGAAAGCCCCAGGTAATTATTAGCGCAAAAGTTTATTACATGCTTGTCTCCCTGTACGGTAATTTCAGCGCCCTGCGCCGAAGTAATAATTCTTTCTCTTTTATACAATCCGGCATTTTCAATTTCGGCGAGCTCCTGCTCTAAAACAGGTTTCAGGGTGTTGTACATACGTTGGATGTTTGGAGAGGCAAAAATAAGCATTAGCGCGCAATATTTTTCAGTAACAATAATGGCACTGAATGTCATAACATTTCCGGGGCTTTTAATGCATCAAATTGCAAAATAAAAAGCCCCGGCCGCTTTTAAACAGCCAGGGCTTTTGCGTTAAATTAATCAACCTTACTTCGTATCAAAGAAAAGTCTGGTACTTACCAGGTCGCCACCGATGGCAGCGGCAGCAGCATTATAATTCACTACGTTTACTTCCTGTTCGTTTACAGGGTAGGTAAAGCGAACCGGGTAGGCACTTGTTGCCGTTGGCGGAGCTAGCAGTACCGGGTAATCAAATCTTCTTTGCTCAATCCAGGCGTCCCACCCTCTGTTATAGAGCGCAAGGTATTTTTGAAGCCCTATTTTATTAAGGGTTGTACCACCTGTAGCTGTTGCAAAGGCAACATTTGGCTGGGCTAAATAAGCTGCCGCGGCAGCACTTGATACGCCCCAGAACGTTTCTGAAGCAATAACACCGGCAGCATAATGGGTATCAGCAGTACCGCCAACGCTATAACCTCTTGCTGCTGCTTCCGCTAAGATGAA
The DNA here is from genome assembly GCA_028287895.1 of Mucilaginibacter sp. Lineage (GTDB taxonomy): Bacteria > Bacteroidota > Bacteroidia > Sphingobacteriales > Sphingobacteriaceae > Mucilaginibacter. The sequence goes on from JAQBOV010000091.1 coordinate 81,521, forward strand.
TTCTGTTTCAGCATAATCCAGCAGATCGCCCGGGAAATCAGGATTAGTTATTTTTCCGATTGAACTGGGTACTAGCAACGATCCCGAAGGTTTAGAGTTTGCGCCAAAGGTAACGTTGGCGCCCGGGGCGCCACCGGCATAAATGCCCGCATTATTTACCGTAAAATAATAGGGCAGCCTTGGGTCGGCAGGTATGCCGCCACCTGGCTGCAAATAGCTCAAAATGGTAGAACATGCGACAAAATCCTGTCTTCCGCTTTGTACGAGATCAACCCATATCGGGTTTGTATTTGGTGTTGAGCCTAAAAAATTAAAAAGTGCATTGTTATTGTTTGATGTAAATACTCCTGCTGCAAAGGCCGATTCAACAACCGATTTTGCTTTGGCATTATCAAAGTCGGCTATGGTAATGCCCATTTTAAGTTTAAAGGTATTGGCAAACAATTTCCAGGCAGCAGGGTCACCACCATAAATAATATCTGCCGACCCATAGCTTGCACCTGCAACATCTAAAGCCGCAATATCAGCATCCAAACGGGTTAAAAGATCATAATAAACAGTTTTCGCATCGTCAAACTTTGGAAAAGGTTTGGTGATATCCAATGCCTCTGAATAAGGAATATTCCCGAAAGTGGTAACCAGGTAATAGTATGCATAAACCTGTAAAATATCAGCTATGGCAATTTCATTTTTTTGTTGAACCGCATCGGCAACATCGGTAGGTATTACTTTCTTGGCCTGCTTTAAATTCATCAATACCGTATCATAAAGTGCGGTCCAATCATTATCAGGTATTGCACGCGATTTAAGATTATAGTTAGCCTCATCCGTGTAGGTGGTTTCTTCCCATTGCTGCGTGATCAAACGAAATATATTTAAATTTACGTTTGATGAGGTTAAAGTCTTGCTCAGGGCATGCTCAGCGTTGGTAAACAAGGTATAAGAAGGGACGCTTATCGGATGCTTAGGGTCTATATTTAATTTCGTTATATCTTTAGTACAGGCCGCCACGACGGTAACCAGTGCTAAAATTATTGCTATCTTTTTCATGTCTATTTTTTTAGAAAGTTGCCTTTAAGTTGAAAGAAACGGTGCGAACGGCCGGATAAGCACCTTCCTGTATACCCTGTAAATTACCTGAACTCAAACCTTCTTCAGGATCTGAATAAGGCAGGTTTTTATGAATGATCCATAAGTTATGGCCTATGAGCTGTAAGGTTACGTCCTTAATCCGGCCAAGTTTGCTGGTTACACTCTGAGGTAAGGAATAACCAATAAGAAGTTCGCGCAGTTTGACGTAGCTCGCATCATATATAAATGCCTTATCGGGCAAATTCACATAACCAAAGGCAGTGTAATCATCTGCTGCAATTCTCACTGTATTGGGCTGACCCTGGGCATTAACACCGGGCCTTATGAAACCACCTCCCTGCGACAGGGGGTTACGCACCGGTTTGCCCAGATCATTGGTATAAGCAGTTTCAGGATAAAGTCCGGTAGCCATGCCATAAGCAATATCCTGTGAAAATACTGAACCGCCATGACGAAAATCGATCAGGAAACTCAGCGAAAAGTTTTTGTATTTGAATGTGTTATTAATGCCGCCCATCCAATCGGGGTTTGAGTTGCCGATATCAATGTTATTGGTGATGGTTCTTACGTACTGACCATCAGGCCCGACCACTTTCTGGCCGTTTAAGTAGGTGAAATCCGATCCTCTGATCATGCCAAAGGGCTGGCCCAGTGTGGCGTTAATGCTTTCACCATTTTGAAAGATCGCCAGAGCAAGGTTGGTAGCCTCATTGCCGCTGCCATCTTTAAATAAGGAAACGACTTTGTTTCTGGAGCGGGTGAAATTCAGTTTGATATTCCAGCTGAAATCTTTTGACTTTACAGGCGTTCCATTTAATGAAAGCTCAATACCTCTGTTTCTAACCGAGCCGGCATTTAAATATTGACTTGCATATCCTGTCGCCGTCGACACGTTTACAGGTAAAATCTCGTCAAACGTAAGGGTGTTATAATAGGTTCCGTCAAAGCCTAACCTGTTTTGGAAGAAACTCAGTTCCAAACCTACTTCCTTGCTTTTTGTACGCTCCGGCTTTAAATTTGAATTGTTTTTGATTGTATTGAGCGCGGCCTGCGGGGCTGGACCAAAAGGAGATCCGATGACATAAGTATCCAAAGTAGCATAATATGGAGCATCGCTGCCTACTTCCGCGTAGCTGCCCCTTAATTTTCCATAGGAAAGCCATGCCCAGTTTTTAAGCAGTTCTGAGAAAACAAATCCTGCTGATATTGACGGATAATAATAAGTATTGTTGGCTTTGGGAAGGGTGGAAGATTTGTCTCTTCTTATCGTTCCATCCAGGGTCAGCATTTTTTTCCAGGTCAATGTGGCACCTGCAAAAATACCGTCAACCTCTCGTCTTCCGTCAAATTCGGTCGGAGCTAATGGTGCAACCAATGAGTTTGACAGTGCAAATATGCCCGGCACTATCAGCCCACCATTAGTACTGGCGGTAATGCTGGTCTCGTTGTCTTTCCTTATATTACCACCTAAAAGGGCTTTTAAATTAAAATCCTTGGAGAGGTCCTTATCCACACTAGCCAACAAATCAAAGTTGGTTTCTGCAAAATTGTGGTTAAACCTTGTGTAGTATGGCACACCAATACTGGTCACATCATAACGTTCCTGGTCAAGTTCAGCATAGGTATCCAAAGAGGCCCTTCCTGTGATAGTTAACCATGTGATTGGTTTGTAACTAAGATTAACGTTACCCAGATACCTGTTACGTGCATCTACTTCATAGTTGTGGTTTGTTACCCAGTACGGGTTATTCCAGTAGATAGCACCGTAGTTGCCACCCTCAGGGTCAGCCATATTCCACGTTACGTTCTTCCCTGTTCTGTCATAAGCGGCTTTTAATTCCTTAATATCGGTGTTCATTTCCCACCATTCTCTAAAACCGGTTATCACATTTCTGTTATCTGAATTTGTACCATCATATCCCGTGCCGCCTCTGCCGGTACCGTTGGTTTGATAAAAATTGATATTGGCACCTACGGTTAATTTAGGAGCGATGTTATAAGTAGCGGCGAAGTCGACCTGGTTTTTATTGATCCGGCTATTGGGAAGAATACCCTTGTCAATGCTATTCGTATAGCCTAATTTAAATGTGCCATTATCGCCGCCATTAGTGATCATTATACTTTCATTGGTTGAAAGCGGCGATAAAAAAAAGCTTGCAGGCCCGTTTCTGGCGGCAACCCATGGAGTAGCTTTATGATAGTTCGGGGATGTCGGGTCGAATGCATCCCATTGGTAAACCATTAGCTTGGGATCAAACCGCGCGCCAAATGATGCATCTTCAGTAGTTGGTGTAACCAGGTCCGGTACGCCGTCACCGTTAACATCAAAGTAAAAGAAATAGCCGCTCGGGTCATTATAGAATGGACCATAACCGGCTCCGTATTGTGTTTGATACTTTGGAAAAGTAGACTTATCCATAGAAGATACCGTCAGGGTTGAATTAATGGTAATGCCTAAGCCACGTTTAGCTTTTTTAGTTGTGATCAGGATAACACCATTGCTGCCGCGGGAACCATACAGAGCCGTTGCTCCTGCGCCCTTTAGTACCGTTACATTTTCAATATCATCCGGATTAATGTCCGAAGCGGGGCTGCCATAATCATAGCCGCCACCACCAGTCCTTTGGGTGCTGCTGTTTGTGTTATTATTACTAATTGGCACGCCGTCAATTACAAATAGCGCCTGGTTATCGCCGGTGATCGATTTATAGCCTCGAAGTACGACGTTCGTCGAAGCGCCAAGGGCATTATTCTGGCGGATTTCCAGACCTGACACCTTACCGGACAATCCGTCGACAAAATTTGTCTGGCGTTGTTTGCTGACTTCCTCACCATTTACCTGCTGGGCCGCATAGCTCTGCTGGTTGCGCGTTCTTGTCAAACCAAGTGCGCCGGTAACCACAACCTCACCAAGCTGCTGGCTTGAGATAGCTAATGCTACATTCATAACATTGCCCTTAACCGTGACTGTCTGCGGCGTATAGCCAACAAAGCTGAAGGTTAATAGAGCACCATCAGGCGCGTTGATTGAATAATTGCCCTCAGTGTTCGTCTGAGTTCCGCTGCTTGTTCCTTTTATGCTTACCGATACCCCGGGTAAGGGTAAGCCATCGTCTTTCCCGGTAACCTTACCGGTGACGATGTGAGTTTGTGCAAAGAGCTGGCTTACAGCCAATAATAGCATGCACAAATTCAGAAGTAGAATTTTTTTCATTGCATGAATTGATTAGTTATGGCTTAAATAGGGAGTGCTGGAGGCTTATATAATAACGTAAACCACTAAACCCGCAGCATGTTTGCTTTTTTAATCAAATATTTTGTATAAGCAATTTTGTGCAATACTATAGCCAATCACTTGTTAACTATAACGAAATTTTATTTCGATTAAAACCATTATTGCATTGTGGATGTTTTAGAATAAGACTGGATTATGAACTTAACTACGAGTTGATGATAAGACAGTTAATTAGTTAATTAAAGCCGGAAAATACGCGAGGTGTTTTCCGGCTTCTTTTTTCAATAATGCGCATGACGGAAATGGAATTAGACGGGTTTATAAATAACTCACCAACTAAAATGAATTAAAGCCGGAAGGGCTAGAATATCATATGTCATCTAAGCCTAATAAATCACCATAAATCATCCGGTGTGTTAAACTTTTTACATTTCGGCATGTCTAATTAGTTAAATTTGTATATTTATTAATGCCTAATAAGCCGGACGTGAAAAAAGGTGAGTCTTTCGTAAAAATATACCTGGTTTTATCACTTTTGGTGATATACCTTGTTATTGCCGCAACCTGTATATTATACCTGCCGAAATATAGCCCATTAAGGCCTGTAAATAATTACACCAAGATCAACACATACCTCGTTTTAAAGCCAACGCATCAAATGGAGCACCCTGTTGCCGATATGCTTGTGTTGTTACATCAGGTTTATAAATCAACCGTTGAAAATAAGCGGCCGGTGCTGAACGGCTCCTCACAAACAGCGTTGGTTTTTATATCGCTTATTTTTGGTGCCATTGCTTTGACCGGCCTGTTAAAAAAATCGGGCGGACATTGCATGCTGTTCCGTTATTCGCCGCAATATGCGTATTTAAGCTACTGTACACTGCGGATTTGATGGATTCTCCGGCTCGGGCAAACGATGGATACTTTGCCGGGATCAGGCGGTTCATACCATATTTTATCTATCTATTGAAAATACCAGGGAAAACTAATAAAAAGAATAAAAGTTAAGATCATGAAAAGGATATATAAATATTTAACACTTACCGGCTTTAGCGCAGTATTGTGTTTGTTCATGGCCATTCCGGCTATGGCGCAACATAGAGGCGGTGGCGGTGGTGGCGGCGGTGGTGGATTTTCCGGCGGCGGACACTCAGGCGGCGGCGGCGGATTTTCCGGCGGAGGCCGTTCCGTTGGCATTTCACCACAACAGGGAAGTTTTTCACCGCGTTCAAGTGTTTCGGCCCAACGTGGAAGTTTTGCAGCCCGCGGCAGTTATACGCAAGGGCGCGGGTACATCAGAAGCAATGGTATAAGCGCTGCCGGCGCGGCTGCGCATCGCGGTTATGTACCAGGATCGCTTGGCGGTGGTGTTTACGGTCATGGCGGTAGCTATGGGAACTATGCCTGGGGAAGGCATGGCGGTTATTTTTATCACGGCGGCTTTTATGGCAGCCTGTATTATCCATGGTTGGGACTTGGCTTTGGATTTTTACCTTATGGATATTATTCATTCTATTGGGGCGGCTATCCGTATTACTACTGGGATGGCTTTTATTACCAGTATGACAATAATCAATATACTGTGGTTGAACCTCCGGTTGGCGCGGCAATAAATAAGCTGCCTTCAGATGCGCAGTCAATTGTAATCGATGGACAACAGTATTATGAGAAAAATGGGGTTTATTATCAGGAAGTCACTAAGGATGACGGCACGGTAGTTTACCAGGTTGCCGGTAAAGACGGGCAGTTGAATACTGGCGCCACAGGTGCAAGTACAGTGGTACCGAAAGAGGGTGACATCGTGACTAAACTGCCGCCTGACTGCCGAAAAGTTAAATTGAACGGCACCATATTTTATGTATCTGCTGATGGCATATATTACCAGGAAACAAAAGACAGTAACAATAATAAAGTATATAAAATTGTAGGGCTTGACGGAGATGTTCCTGATAATCAATAAGATTATCCTGCAATAAGATTATCCTGCCAAAGTTTTTTTCCGGTTTGGCGAAGCTTAAAATAAATTTCAAGGGGGGGTATTCTATAGGATACCCCTTATTTTTTCTACTGCTGCCGTGATTGGAAACTCATTCTATTTCCCATATAACCCGCTCAGTACATCCTGCTAACCGGCAGCCAGGTTAAATGAGGCAAAGCCTGATTATAAAAAAATCAATGTTAAGTAACCTTTTGAAATTTCTGTCGTACAAGCAGTTATAGTTTTTTATTTTAATTGAAAAACAGCACTAATAATTAAATCTCTTGGCGTGGGGGCGACAGGGGATTTTTTTTTGCTACCTATCCAGAGACTTTAGAGCCTGCATTGCCCGCCGCACAGGTCCGATAATAATATATGCTCTACTGCCTATTAATCAAGAGTTCCATTGTGAACTCTTTTTTATTAAATAGCAAACGCAAGTGGGTTTTGTCCGGAGCTTGCCTGTGGATTGTCTGATGGCTTGTTTGCCAATGGTTTAGCAGGTTCCATGCTGCATTTCCTTATTTGCTCACAGATAGAATCGACTTAAATCGCTATTTTAACAGACTTTTTCAAATTCGTACCTTAGGGTAAGATTATCTGCAGGCATGGGAAGACATTTACTATTATTATTATCATTAATCATTCTTTCATCATCTGCGTCGGCTCAATTATACCTGCTTACCGGTAAGATCACCGATCAGAATAATAAGCCGGTGCCTTTTACTTCAGTTTATGTAAAAAATTCAACCTATGGTACCGTGGCTAATGAAGAAGGCCGGTACCGGTTTAAATTAAAGCCGGGTAACTATGAAGTGATTTACCGCTCCGGAGGGTATAAGCAGTTAATTGAAAAAATAGCCATCACGGATAATAACCTACAGCGCAATGTGCAGATGGTGGATGAAAGTTATCAATTGCGGCAGTTCAATGCGAATGGGGCAACGCAGGATTCGGCTGGGGACATCGTTCGGCATGCGATCAGTAAGCGCGAATTTTACTTAAAACAGGTAAAACAATACTCCTGCGTAGTTTACATTAAAGGGGTACAAAAATTGGTACGCGCGCCAAAGTCGCTGATGGGTCAGAATGTTACCGATGCGCTTAGTGTGGATAGCACCGGCAAGGGGATATTATACCAGTCTGAGTCATTATCCAACTACAGTTTTCAGCAGCCCAATAAAGTAAAGGAGGAAATGATCGCCTCAAAATCAGTGGGCCGAAACACGTCCTTCAGCTATAATAAGGCATCAGACCTGTCTGTGAATTTTTATAACAATATTTTCACGGTTCCTGGCCTAAGCAGCCATGGCTTTATTTCTCCGCTGGCAAGCAATGCTTTCCATTACTATCGCTATAATTTATTAGGTTCAAAAGCAGAGAATGGAGTAATCATTGATAAGATAGCAGTTGTGCCAAAAAGGAAATACCAACCAACTTTCAGCGGAAATATTTATATTGTTGAAGGCGATTGGCGATTATACGGCGTTGATCTGGTATTAAGCGATAAAGCCAACCTGCTCAACCTGGTCGATACCTTGCAGATCAGCCAGCAGTACGTACCCATAAGTGATAGCGTATGGGAGCCTTTATCTGCGCAGTATAGTTTTAAGGGTAATGTACTAGGGTTTAAATTTGAGGGTTATTATTTAAGCATTTTCAATAATTATAACCTTAACCCGGCTTTCAGGGATAGTTATTTCAATGGCGAAAGGATGAGGGTGGACACTTTTGGAAATGGCACTGACTCGGCCTATTGGCAAAAAGTGCGCCCTGTTCCCTTAACACAACCGGAGTATGCGGATTATATCCAAAAGCAATTCAGGGAGGAGCTGCAGCGCTCAATAGACAAATATGATCCTGAAAAGGCATCCAAAAACACTTTTCTCCTGTTACCATACCTTGCATTTGGGTATAAGGCATCCTACAAGAATAATAAGGACTCGATTTTTGCAGATCCATTTATCCAAACCTTATTCTACAATACTGTGGAAGGGGCGGGTATCAACTTAAAAGGCACTTATACCCATCATAATGCGGATTTGCATTCCTACGGCATAACACCCAACTTACGGTATGGCTATGCCGACAAGCAGCTTAATGCCAATGTCCAGGGCGAGTATATTTATGACCTGTTGAACAGGGGTAAGTTTACCGCCGGCTTTGGCAGCGATGTACTCGATCTGAGTAATGTAGGCACACGCTCGCTTTATTTCAACACGCTAAGTACCTTATTGAGTGAACAGAACTATGTTAAATATTACCGATCTGAATTTGGCACATTTGGCTATCAGCATGATCTGACCAGGGGCATATTGTGGCAGGCCGGTCTTTCTTATTCCAACCGGACCCAGCTTTATAATAATTCCTATTATTCCGTTAATACCTATGCCGGCAGGCGTTTAACCTCCAATAACCCTTTAATGCCCGATGTCGCGGCGGCGGATCGCTCGATCTTGTTCCCGCAAAACCAGGCGCTTACATTTAGTACATCTTTCACATTTACTTTCAATCAGCAATATATTACCCAATCTGCAAGCCGTACTTATGAACCGTCTCTGTATCCGCAGATCCGCGTAAATTACCGTAAGGGAATCAACGGGCTTTTTGGTTCGGATGTAGATTATGATTTTGCTTCCCTCGAACTGTTCCAGGAACACCTTACAACCGGTATAACCGGCTTCTCGTCCTTTAAATTTGCAGCCGGTGATTTTTTTAACCGCAACAAGCTCTATTTCATGGATTATAACCATTTTCAGGGCAACCAGGGTACCACCTTTGACCCCACTCCAGGCAGCTTTCACTTTTTGCCGTTTTACCTTTATAGCGCCAACGCTGCTTTTTTTGAAGCGCACTACGAGCATAATTTTACCGGATACTTTTTTAATAATGTTCCCCTGCTCAGAAAGCTCAAGCTGGATGAAATAATCGGTGTAAATTATCTTAACGAAAATAATAACCACAACTATTCCGAATTCTTTGTCGGTGTCCAGCGGCTCATATTCCGCGTGGATTATGGTGTGTCTTTCGCGGGGAATCACAAATATCTTCAGGGCTTCAGAATATTCTATGGTATCAGGTAATCCTGGTTTAACCCATCTGCAGGCAGATTTAACAAAGAAATCCCCTGTCAACTAAGCCAGAGGATTTCGGATATAAAGAATTAATTAGGGTGCAGCAAATATATAAAATTGTTTAAAAAGCAAAATAGTCATCGTTTAATAAATTTGTGCTGTAATTATTTGAATTAATTATCTGAATACTGATCTATCCGCCTGCTTTGGCGTTTTCGCTAAAATCTGTACATTTGCACCTCATTTAACGCTGTTTGCAGCAGTATCGATGTTTATGGTAAAATACAACACACTACTCTATTATTGTTATTCAGCAATAGCGGACGCGGAGCAATTTGCTGCCGATCATCTGGAATTTTGTAAATCCCTTAACCTCGTTGGACGTATTATCGTTGCCCGGGAAGGGCTTAACGGCACGGTATCGGGTACAGCCGGATCATGTAAAGTCTACATGGATACCTTACATGCCGATACACGTTTTGCAGCTATCGATTTTAAGGTTGACGAAGTGGCCGAACCTTCTTTCGTTAAAATGCACGTGCGTTATAAATCTGAGATAGTTCATTCCGGCCTCCGCGATCCGCATATGATCAATCCGGCAAAAAAAACGGGTAAACATCTGGCGCCAAAAGATTTCATGAAGATGAAAGACAGGGACGACGTGGTTATCCTGGATGTACGTTCGAATTATGAGCATTCTCTCGGCAAGTTCAAAAATGCTGTTACGCTGGATATCGAAAATTTCAGGGATTTCCCCGAAAAAATAAATCAACTGGCTCAGTTTAAAGATAAAAAAATACTTACCTATTGCACCGGAGGCATTAAGTGTGAAAAAGCTTCGGCTTTATTATTGCATGAAGGCTTTACAGAGGTATACCAGTTGCACGGGGGCATTATTAAATATGGTAAGGAAGCCGGCGGCCAGGATTTTGAAGGTAAATGTTATGTGTTCGATAACCGTCTGTCGGTCGATGTAAATAAAGTCAATCCGGTGGTGATCTCCACCTGTTATAACTGCGGTAAGACAACCGATAAAATGATCAATTGCGCCAACCCGGAGTGCAACGAGCATTTTACCCAATGTGATGAATGCGGTACGGCAATGGACGGCTGCTGCTGCCATGCCTGTAAGGCGCACCCGCGCAAAAGGATCTATGATGGCACCGGTTATTATGTAAAAGTGCCCCAGCCGGTCAATAACAGCAAAAAACTAAAATTCTGACCGAATTATCCCAGAGACGCAAAGCAATGCATTTCCACTTTTCGTATTTTATCCATTTCAAATTGTATTTTCGTCTATTCGGTGGTAGCCCAATCCATATTCACCGTTTTGCAGACCTATGCGTAAAGCAATCCTGATCAGTATATCTTTCGTTTTATTAACGGCGTTTCATGCTGTAAGCTCCGATATAAAAAGCATCGGGGTGCCTTATGTACAAAATTATACCAAGGCGATATACCAATCGGGTAATCAAAACTGGTCGGTAACAAAAGATGAGCATGGTATGATGTACTTCGGCAACTCAGAGGGCCTGCTCACTTTTGATGGTAAATACTGGCAATCTTACCAGATGCCTAATGGTTTGATTGTCCGTTCAGTTGCCGCTGATGGCAACGGAAAAGTATATGCAGGCGGCTTTGGCGAATTAGGCTACTGGGAAAACAACAAAAAAGGCCAGCTGCAGTATCATTCGCTTAATCAGCTGGTGCCTAAACAAGATCAGCCCGTTAATGAAGAGATATGGAAAATATATGCAGATAAGAAACAGGTGGTGTTTCAGTCATTTGGCTCTATCTATATTTACAGGCAGGGCAAAATCAGTGTAGTAAAAGGCTCAAATCCCTACCTGTTTTTATTTAAAACGGGTAATCGGTATTTTGTTGAGCAGGTAAACGCGGGTTTATTTGAACTAAAGAATAATAAGCTGGAGTATATTGCCGGCAGCAACATCATGGGCAACAGCGGAGTGTTATCCATTCTGCCACTACAAGGTGGCAGGTTTCTTATCGGCACGGCCCGCAACGGCTTATTTATTTATAATGATAAGCAAATAAAACCATGGAGTAACCAGGCTAACGATTTTTTAAAAACCTATCAGCTAAATAATGGTGTTTTAATTGGTAAATATGTGGCTTATGGCACCATACTTAACGGTGTCATCATCATTGATACCGCTGGTAACGTAGTGCAGCAGATCAATAAATCAAGTGGTTTGCAAAATAATACGGTGTTAAGCTTATTTATTGATAATGAGCAAAACCTTTGGGCCGGATTGGATAATGGCATCGACCGTATCGAGGTCAACTCACCGCTTTATTTTTATTTCGATAAAACGGGCCGCTTTGGCACAGTTTATTCCAGTATTATTTTTAATAATAAGATATACCTTGGCACCAACCAGGGCCTGTTTTATAGTGATTGGGTAGAAAATGGCAATAAACGGCTTTTTCAGTCTTTTGATTTTAAACTGATACCCGGTTCACAGGGGCAGGTTTGGGAACTGTCGCTCCAGGATGGGCGCCTGCTTTGCGGCCATAATGCCGGTACATTCCAGGTAAACGGGAACACGATATCCAAAATATCATTGTTAAGCGGTGGATGGACCATCAGAAAACTAAATGATCACCAACTCATACAAGGTACCTATACAGGCTTGGTTATTTATAAAAAAGATGATGCGGGTAATTGGGTATTTGATCATAAGGTGGATGGTTTTGGCGAGCCGTCACGCTATGTTGAGCAGGATAACAAGGGGCAGATTTGGGTGAGCCACGCTTATAAAGGTATTTATAAAGTCACTTTGAGCAGCGATCTTAAAAAGGCAACCTCGGTTAAGTATTACGATAGTCATTATGGGCTGCCTGGCAGTTATAATATTAATGTATTTAACCTGGACAACCGGATCATTTTCGCTTCCGACTCAGGGTTTTATATCTATGACGAGATCAGCGACCGGTTTTACAAATATCAACAGCTCAACAAAAAGCTGGGATCGTTTGCTGCGTCAAATAAAATAATTCCTGCGTTGGGCAAAAAATATTGGTTTATCAACCACGGGCATGTATCCCTGGCCGATTTTTCTCTACCGGGCAAATTAAGTATAGATTCCAACCGTTTCAATATTCTTGATGGCCGCATGGTGCAGAATTATGAAAACATAAGCCGCATAAACAGTTCTATTTACCTTATTAGTGTTGACGACGGCTTTGTGATATTGAATGATGAAGATGCCTTGCAGCAAAACCAAATAAAATTGCCCCATGTGCTGATCAGGAGGATCGAAAATATTACCGATAAAATAACCGCCATAACCAATAATGGCCAACAGGAGCGCATCGAGATTTCATACGCTGAAAATAATATCCGTATCTCGTATTCACTGCCTTTTTACCGCCAGGAGAAAATAAAATTCCAGTACTACCTCGAGGGATATTCTCGCCAATGGTCTGATTGGAGCACACAAAGCCAGAAAGAATTTACCAACCTGAGCCAGGGCACCTATAACTTTAAGGTTCGTGCCAAAATAAATGAGGAGAATATATCGCCCCAAACAGTGCTTGCATTTACTGTATTGCCGCCGTGGTTTGCACGTAAGGCCGCATTTGCATGCTATATTCTTTTGCTGATCCTGGCTTATTTTCTGATAACAAAGTACTATCGCTTAAAATTAAAACGCCATCAGCATCATATTCATGAAAAACTCCACAAAGAGAAGGAAGAATTTTTAAAACAGGAAGCAATTGCCAATGAGCAGCAGATCACAAAGATACGGACCGAGCAGTTGCAGGCTGATCTTGCCAGCAAGAGCCGGGAGCTGGCAAACTCTGCTATGAATATTGTGTATAAGAACGAATTGCTGCAAAAGATAAGTGACGAGATTACCCAGCTGAAAGACAGTTCCGGTAAAAAGCTTTCGGAAGAGCAGTTGCGAAAAATACAGAAAGTAATAAACGACGGGATGAGTGATGAGCGCGACTGGAATCTGTTTGAAAGCAGTTTTAATGAAGCGCATGAGAGCTTTTTCAAAAAATTAAAAGCGCAGCACCCCGACCTGGTTCCCAATGACCTGAAGCTTTGCGCCTATCTGCGCATGAATATGAATAGTAAGGAGATGGCCTCGTTGCTCAATATATCCTTACGCGGTGTAGAAATAAGGCGCTACAGGCTGCGCAAAAAGCTAAATTTAGAACACGACAAAAACCTTGTCGAGTTTCTCATGGAGCTATAATACTACATCATTACCTCTCATATTACTTTTTTACCTTATTGTAAAATACTTCTTTAATGTAGTACCTGGTTTTACACTATCTATTTGTAATTTGCTTATATTCAATTATTTATGTGATAATGAGAAACAACTTGAGAAACTACTTGTTAAATGATGTAATAATGTAGAGTGCCATTATTTGTAAAAAATCTATTATGTACCCAATTTCGTAACTGTTTCGAACCAATTATTATTCATTTCCTAAATTTCTAAAACCACATGAAAAGAATTTTTACTATTTCAGGGTTGGTGTTATTGTGTTTCTTTTTTATCAATTCGGCGTTTGCGCAAAACGTAACAGTGAAAGGTAAAGTCACTGATGCAGCAAATGGCGAGACGCTAATAGGCGTAAGCGTAAGCGTTAAAGGAACATCAACAGGCACACAGACCGATGTTAACGGAGCTTTTTCATTAAGCGCTCCTTCAAATGCGACCCTGGTATTCAGCTATATTGGCTATGATGCCCAGGAAGTACCTGTAAATGGGCAGACCTCACTCGATGTTAAATTAAAGGCTAAATCCAGTGCTTTAAACGAAGTTGTTGTGATAGGTTACGGTACCCAGCGAAAGATTGACAATACCGGGTCTGTTGCTTCCGTTAAAGGCGCCGATATTTCAAAACAAGCTTCAACCAATCCATTAAGTGCTTTGCAAGGCAAAGTTTCAGGTGTTACCATTACCAACAATGGTACACCAGGCTCTTCGCCCCAAATCAGCATCCGCGGATTAGGTACTGTATATGGTAATGTAAGTCCCTTGTTTGTTGTTGACGGGGTATGGTATAGCGATATCAGTTTTTTAGATAATAATGATATTGAAAACATCACCATATTAAAAGATGCGTCAAGTACCGCAATTTACGGTGTAAGGGCAGCAAATGGAGTAGTGCTGGTAACTACCAAACACGGAGTAAAGGGTAAACCGGTTATCAATTACAATGGATACGTAGGCTGGCAATCAGTTACCAACCAGGTAAAAATGGCTAATGCAACTGAATATGCAACAGCCATTAACGAACTGGTAACTTACAACAATAATGTTGGTGCTCCGGCAGATGCCAAGCCGCCGTTGTTCAGTGACCCTGCAAGTTTCGGAAAAGGGACTGACTGGTACGGACAAATATTAAGGAATGCTTTGGTAACCAGTCACCAGGTATCAATAAGTGGTGGTACTGAAAAAACAACTTATGATTTCTCCTTTGGTTATTTAGATCAGGATGGGTTAGTTAAAAGCAATAATTATCAGCGCTACACGCTTCACCTGGCAAATGAATTTAAGCCTATAAGTATATTATCACTCGGGTACAGCGCAAATGGTGTTTATAGTTTTTCAAAAGATGCTCCGGGCGGTATATTCCACCAGTTATACGCTGCTTCACCAACGTTACCTGTATTTTATGCAGATGGTAAATACGGAGATCCGGCTGATTACGGAACGGGTAACGGAAATAATTTTAACCCGGAAGCCACTTTAGATTTTACCAATCACCGAACTGTAAATCATCGTATAACAGGTGACGTACATGGCGAACTCTCGATTCTAAAGAATTTAAAATTCAGAACAAGTTTTGGTGGGGATTTAGGGCAGATAGAAGCCCGGGGTTTTACGCCGGTATATTCAGCCACTGCCGCACAAACAACTACAAGTACAAACTTGAATATTGAGCATACCGAAACCCGGAACTGGATATGGGAAAACACGCTTACTTATAATTATCAGTACAAAGCACATAAATTAACTGCATTGGTTGGTTATAGCGCGCAAAACAACCGAACTTATCAAATAGTTGCCAATGCTAACGGTGTTCCGTATGTACGTAATGGGAATTTGTATACTTCATTTCCACCGGGTGATACGACCGTAACACGTATCAGAAATGCGGCAGATCAGCTTCATAACCGTACGTTGTCACAATTTGCCCGTATAAATTATTCATTCCAGGACAAATATTTATTGAATGCTTCGATACGGCGTGACGGGGCTTCGCAATTTTATCCCAAACCCTATGGCTATTTCCCTTCAATAGGGGGCGGCTGGGTAATAACCAATGAGTCGTTCATGAAGGATCAGCATATCTTTGATAATTTAAAAATTCGCGGAAGTTGGGGTAAAGTTGGTAACTCCGTTGTACCGATAAACCCATCCGTACAAACTGTAGCGGCAGATCCATACCTAACGGCAATTTTCGGTAACCCACAAGTAGCTTACCAGGGCGCAAGCATAAATACAATTGTACCACCGGCTATCGTTTGGGAAAAGGCGGTGGCTTCTGACATCGGTATCGAAGGTGCCTTTTTACACAACAGGTTGTCATTTGAAGCAGATTACTATAACAGACAGACACAGGATGCAATATTTGCTATCCCTGTGCTTGCATCAATTGGTACAAACAGTGGTAACCTTATAGGTAATCAGGCCAGTATTCAGAACAGAGGTTTTGAATTCTCACTTACCTGGAAAGATCGTATTGGTTCAGATTTTTCTTACTCCGTTAGTGGCAATATAGGCATTAACAATAATAAGGTGCTCAGTGTTCAGAGCGGCAAAAATCCAATATATTCCGGTGGTAATGGTATTGCCAATGGCAATTTAGCTACACGGACTGTAGTGGGCGAGCCAATAGGCGAGTTTTATGGGTATAAAGTTACCGGCGTTTTCCAAACTCAGGCACAAGTTGATGCATCACCTCAAAAAAATACCAACACCCAGCCTGGAGATTTTATTTACCAGGATACCAATAAGGATGGATCAATTGACAGCAAGGATCGTGTGGTAATAGGTAACCCTAACCCTAAGATCAGCTATGGGTTTAATACATCGTTCACCTATAGACAATTTGACCTGGCATTGGATTTTCAGGGTGTAGCCGATGTTGATGTATACAACGCTAATCTCGGTTTCCGCTTTGGCAATGAAAACTTCACTCAGGATTTTTATGATCACCGCTGGCACGGGCCAGGTACTTCCAATACTTACCCATCAGCCAATATAGGTGCAAATAATAACTCGAAGCCAAATTCATTCTTTGTTGAAAGCGGCGCTTATTTTAGAGTACGTAATGCTCAGTTAGGATATACTTTACCTGGCTTGTCGTTAAAAAGATATGGAATACAGAAGGTCAGGGTCTATGCCAATGCCCAAAACGCGATAAATATATTCGGGTACAAAGGCTTTACGCCTGAAATTGGCGGATCAGTGGGTAACATGGGAATAGACGCTGATGTTTACCCTTTGTATGCAACCTATAATTTTGGTGTCAATGTTACTTTTTAATTTATAAAATGATGAAGAACAGAAAAAAAATATTGCAGAGGGCTTTAGGTATTAGCGCTATTGCGTGTATAATAATGTTTCAAAGCTGTAAAAAGAGCTTTTTAAATGTTAATCCCGCCGGAAATGTGGCATCATCACAATTTTGGAAAACACAATCGGATGCGACCCAGGCTGTTAGTGCAATGTATGCCAACCTGCATGAATGGTCCAATATCGCCTTTGCATCAATTGCCGTTGAAAGCATGGGATCTGATGACGTTAATAAAGGCAGTACTGCTGCCGATGCTGCATTTATGAATGATTTCCATAATTTCAGCGCCAACTCAGGCGAGGGACAGATATCGGATTTTTGGGGCGGAGAATATAAAACCATCAATTTTGCCAACCAGATTTTGGATAATGTGCCGGCCATAAGTATGGATGCTTCTCTTAAAACAAGATACCTGGCAGAAGCAAAATTTATAAGGGCATGGGCTTATTTTAGGTTAGTAAGGGCTTTCGGTGATGTGCCATTGCGTTTACATGTACCCAAGAGTGCTACTGAATATAATATTCCCCGTACGCCAAAAGCTCAGGTGTGGGCTGCTATTGAAACCGACCTGACCGACGCAGCGGCTGTATTGCCGCAAACATACAGTGCTGTTGATGTTGGCCATGTTACCAAAGGGGCGGCGCTTGCCTTGCATGCTAAAGCGGCTATGTACCAGGCAAAATGGGCCGATGTACTCACCTATACCAACCAGGTAATGGGCCTGGGTTATTCATTGTTTGCTAACTATGAGCAGATGTTCAGAACCAATAATAAAAATAATTCTGAATCCATTTTTGAAATACAATGTAACTTGGTACCCAATAATCCGGATGCATCTAATTCGCAATATTCCCAGGTACAGGGAGTAGACGGTTCAACCGGAGGTGGTTGGGGCTTTAATGTTCCAAGCGCTTCTTTGGCCGCTGCTTATGAAGCAGGTGACCCACGCCGGGATGCTACCATCATTTTCAGGGGCGAAACCACACCAGAAGGTGATGTCATACCCGCTTCAGGGAATAGTACAATGTACAATCAAAAATCATATGTTCCTTTTAGCTTATATGTTTCCGGCTTTAACGAAGGTTGTCAGCAAGACAAAATAGCACTGCGTTATGCTGATGTATTATTAATGAATGCGGAAGCGAACAACGAGTTAGGTAATATTACCCCTGCATTGGCGTCATTGGAAATGGTACGTGCAAGGGCAAGAGCGGGTAATGCAGCGATTTTACCGGCAGTAACGCTTACCGATAAAACAGCTTTGCGTACCGCAATATGGAACGAACGCCATATTGAGCTGGCTATGGAATTTGATCGTTATTTCGATGTTATCCGCCAGGGCAGAGGTACAGCGGTATTTGGGTCCAGAGGATGGACAGCAGGAAAAAATGAGGTTTGGCCCTTGCCGCAGAACGAAATCGATCTGAGTGCAGGTACATTAACTCAAAATCCTGGTTATTAATTATTATTAAATAAAAAGAGATGAAAACAATTAACAATGTATTTATAGCGGGCTTTACGGCCTTTGCTATGGTTTTCACAATATCCTCATGCCAGAAAGGTTTTGACGCAAAATCATATGCCCCAACAAAGCCGCTGCCTAAATTCGACGGATATAGTAGCTCAAAGGATATTGTACCGGCAAGCCTGGTCGCTTATTGGCCCTTTAATGGTAATCTTACCGATAGTCTTTCAGCAACAACCGGTGTGGCTACCGGAACCAGCTTTAGCACAGGTGTTGAAGGGCAGGGCTTGCAGGGAGCTGATAATGCATACGTAGTAACTGATGCTCCGGCAGCAGTAAAAGCTTTGCATAGCTTTACTATCAGTACGTGGGTGAAAATGCCACTGAATACCGGCGCCACCGGGATTGTAAGTGTAGCTCATTCTGCTAATTTTTGGGGAAACTTTGATATATTTTATGATAATGGTGGCTCAGCGACTACCGGGATACTTAAAGTCCATGTATTTAATAATGCTGCAAAATTGGATGCACCCGGAGGAGGAGTAAACGCATGGGAAGGGGGATATACCGTTGACAACCCCTGGAACGTATGGACTCAAATTGCTGTTACTTATACTGATGCTACCTCTACAGTAAATGTTTATTTCAATGGGAAATCTGTCGGTACTAACACGGCAGCCGGTTTTGCACCGCTTGACTGGTCAGCTGCAACTAAGATGGTTTTCGGGACTTTACAATTCCAAACTACACCTTCACTTACGACTAATACCGGCGCGCAGGGTTGGGCAAGTTTTGTAAACGGACAGATAGACCAGATAAGGGTATACGATGCACCATTAACTGCCAGTCAGTTGGATGCGTTGTACAATCTGGAAAAAGCAGGAAGATAAAAGTTGATTGATTTAGGTGAGGTTGTTTGTCCGCCAACCGGCGGACAGCAGCCTTTTTTAATGCTGAGCGGTAAATAGTTTGCTTTTGCAAAATGATATTCGAAGGAATGAGACATTTTAAATATAGTTGCGGAATAATTTTGTTTTTTGGGCTTTATGCCTGCTCGAAGGAACAGAAGGTAACACCGCCACCTGTTGCTTCTTCATTCAGTTTTACTGGGTTAAAAGTAAATGGGGTTTATGATGGGTTCAGCTATAGCAATGTCACTTTACAACCAGTAATTAAAATTTCATTCTCGGCAGCAATCAATCATAATTCAATAGCCAATAGCGTAACTTTCAGCACTAAGGCAGGTACCTCGGTTCCTTATACCACCACCTATGAAAATCATGATAGTACTATGGTGATCGCTCCCTCTGCTTTGCAGGCAATCGCCAAATATACCCTGGCTGTTTCTACCAACCTTAAGTCGGCAGCAAACGGAAGTTTGCAAAATGTCGTTAACGTGCAGTTGACCACCGCTATTGATACTACGAATAAATTTCCTGTAATATCAGATAATGCTTTGCTCGATCTGGTTCAAAAACAAACCTTCAAATATTTCTGGGACTTTGGCCATCCTGTCAGCGGCCTGGCGCGTGAGCGCAACACCTCAGGCGATGTGGTAACCACCGGAGGGTCAGGATTTGGCATTATGGCTATTGTGGTAGCAGTTAACCGTCAGTTTGTTTCCCGGGCCGATGGTTTGGCGCGTATGCAAACGATCGTTGGCTTTTTGAAAAATACCGCTCAAAAATTCCATGGGGCCTTTCCGCATTGGATGAATGGTGTTACCGGCGTTGTGGTGCCATTTAGTCCGCAGGATGATGGCGCCGACCTGGTAGAAACATCGTATTTAATGCAGGGATTGTTAACCGCACGCCAGTATTTTAACGGAGCAGGGAGCGATGAAACCACCCTGCGGAATGACATCAACACCATTTGGAGCGGTGTGGAATGGGATTGGTTCCGCCAGAATGGACAAAATACATTATACTGGCATTGGAGTCCCAATTATGGATGGTCAACAAATATGCAGGTAAATGGCTGGGATGAAGCGCTGATCACCTATGTGATGGCCGCATCATCCATCACGCATGCAATCCCCAAAATTGTTTATGATCATGGATGGGCGCTTAATGGCGTCATAAAAAATGGCAATACCTATTTGGGTGTTCAACTGCCGCTGGGTCCGGCTGAAGGCGGCCCTTTATTTTTTGCCCATTATTCATTCCTGGGGATAAACCCTAATGGGTTGTCAGATGCCTATGCAAGCTATGATGTGCAAAATAAAGCACACGCTATGATTAATTATAATTATTGCGTGGCAAATCCTAAAGGGAACAATGGTTATAGCAGCAATTGCTGGGGATTAACGGCCAGCGATATCCAAAATGGTTATACGGCCAGTTCGCCTGTAAATGATCTGGGAGTAATCGCACCGACAGCAGCCATCTCATCATTGCCTTATACGCCAGGACAATCTATGGCGGCGCTCCGGTTTTTCTACTATAAGCTTGGAGATAAAATATGGAGCCAATATGGCTTTTATGATGCCTTTAATTTAAATGATACCTGGTTTGCCGATTCGACATTGGCTATTGACCAGGGGCCGATAATCGATATGATAGAAAATTACCGCAGCGGCTTGCTTTGGAGCTTGTTTATGAGCTGTCCTGAAGTAAAAACCGGTATGAAGAATTTAGGCTTCCAAAGTCCTAATTTATAAGTGGTTTAATATAAATGTTAAAAAAATAAAATTTCCGGACGTCATTCCTAATGGCGATCAGAACAAAAAACGAATTACCATAATGAAAAAGATCATACTTCCATTCTTAATTTTAATATCCTCATACTGCTTTGCACAAAAGACTGGTGAACAGGGTATCAAACCTGTTGGCATTATTAAAAATTTAACGGATAGTGCCCTCCTTGATGTGGTGCAGCGTCAAACATTCCGCTATTTCTGGGATTTCGGGCATCCTACCAGCGGCCTGGCCCGCGAGCGCAGCAACATAGCTTATGATTACGGTAATGAAGTAGTGACCACAGGCGGATCGGGCTTTGGGATTATGGCTTTGATCGTGGCTGATCACCGGAAATGGATAACCCACGAACAGGCCGTGAGCAGGATGGTCAAAATAGTGGAGTTTTTATACCGGGCGGATGCTTATCATGGGGTTTTCCCTCACTGGCTCAACGGCGAAACAGGTAAAACTATCCGTTTCGGGAGAAAGGATGATGGCGGCGATCTGGTTGAAAGCTCCTACCTTTTTCAAGGGCTGTTATGCGCCAGGCAGTATTTTTCTGCAGATGATCGAAAAGAAAGAAGGATAAGGGATGTGATTAATGGTATGTGGGATGAGATTGAATGGAGTTGGTATACCCAGGGCGGCAGGGACAATTTATACTGGCATTGGTCACCTAATAATGGTTGGGTGATGAATTTCCCAATCCGCGGCTTTAACGAATGTTTGATTACTTACGTGCTTGCTGCATCAGGCGAAAGATACCCGGTACCTGCCAGTATTTATCACGGCGGCTGGGCGCAAAGTGATTTTTTTAAAAATGGGAAAACATTTTATGGCTACAAATTACCTTTAGGGTTTGATTACGGCGGCCCGCTATTCTTTTCACAATATTCATTTCAGGGACTTGATCCAAGAGGTTTAAAGGATGAGTATGCTGATTATTGGCAACAGAATGTCAACCATACTTTAATCAACAGAGCGTATTGCATTGATAATCCTAAAAAATTTAAAGGC
>JAQBOV010000105.1 GCA_028287895.1 Mucilaginibacter sp.
TGATATTTTTAAGGATCTCACCGACCGGCATCTGCTCCAGATTATTGTAATAAGAGTCTCTTTCGGTGATCCTTTCCATTTTTGTTGATAATCTTTTAACAAAAATCGGTAAAAATCATCAAATACAAGTAGGTCAGGTACATAAATTATTTGCCTTGTCTTTCAATTGTTTAACTTTGTACGGTAAGGTATGAAAAGAGCGGCGTCGATTATTTTCAAGTCATTTATCCTGATTTTGCTGGGTATAGCCATTGGCTTAATGCTGGCTGATAACGAACACCGGGGTTTTCCATTTTCGGCTAACAATAAAATATCAAAAGTTTTACAGCTGGTACACCGCAATTATGTAGATTCGGTCAACGTGGATAGCATTGAAGGGGTCACCGTGAACAATCTGCTGCAAAATCTTGATCCCCATTCCCTTTATCTGCCTCCCCAACAGGCCCAATCCATCAATGAACGTTTGGATGGCGGATTCAACGGGATCGGCATTGAATACCAGATATTGCGCGACACCCTGATAATTACACAGATTTACCCCGGAGGACCTGCCCAGCAGGCTGGCATCACTACCGGCGGCCGGGTGATCGATGTGAACAGCAAAAAATTCTCGGGCACACATCTGACGCAATCATCGGTCAATAAAATTTTCAAGGGCAAAAAGGATTCTCAGATTGCGTTATCAATTTTAAACCCGGTTAACAGATCGATCAAGGTTTATCATGTTAAACGCGGGCATGTTGACCTAAGCAGTCTGGACGCATCATATTTGGCTACACCTTCCACCGGTTACATCAAGATCAGCAAATTTGCAGCAACCACGGATGCAGATTTCAGGGTTGCACTGAAAAGACTAAAGCGCAAGGGAATGCAAAGGCTGGTGCTCGACCTGCGCGGAAACGGCGGGGGCTATCTCAATTCAGCTACTGAATTGGCCAGCGAGTTTCTGGATAAAGGCAAACTAATTGTTTATACCCGGGGCGTACATGAGCCGCGGGCTGACTATTTTGCAACCGATTCGGGCTTGTTTAAGAATGGAAAACTGGCTGTTTTAATCGATGAGTATTCGGCCTCGGCAAGCGAAATACTGGCAGGTGCCCTGCAGGATCTGGACCGGGCAGTGATTGTGGGCCGGCGCTCATTCGGCAAAGGCCTCGTGCAGCAGCAATTTGCCTTTGGCGATGGGTCGGCTGTTAATTTAACGGTAGCAAGATATTATACCCCTTCTGGCCGCTCGATACAAAAATCATATAAAGGCGGCATAGAAAGCTACCGCAACGAACTGGCCGACCGTGTGCAGAAAGGTGAATTGTTTTCCGAACAAAATTATTTAATTGACAGTGCCTTTAAAAAGGCAACAGCTTACCATACCCGCGGCGGCCGAAAAGTTTTCAGCGGCGGCGGTATCATGCCCGACCTGTTTGTTCCGGCTGACACGACCGGCAATACCATGCTGGTACAGGAATTGAACAATCAGCAACTTTTTAATGCTTTTGTGATCGATAAAATGCAGGGCGTGCTGAATGATTTTGGTTCAGACGATGTTTTTTTGAAAAATTATAAGGTCAGCGACAGCCAGTTTGATGATTTTATCCAATATGCGTCCAAAACACTAAAGGAAATGGATTCGAATGAGATCAGGGTCTCAAGGGATAGCATCAAACTGTTATTGAAAGCTTTCGCCGCACATTATAAGTGGGGTGATACGGCCTATTTCCAGGTGCTCAACAGTAATGATCCTGCGCTTAAAAAAGCAATAGCGGTCATCAATTAATCGGACTGAACCCGAGAATTGCCTTTCAATTATAATAATCTGCACATCTGCCCAGCCACTACTTTTGCCTGAAGAATACCTGTATCGGTACACCGGTAAAGTCGAAGTTCTCTCTTAATTTATTTTCAATAAAGCGATAATAAGCCTCTTTAAGGTACTGCGGCAGATTACAGAAGAAAGCAAACATGGGCGAAGTGCCGTTGATCTGGGTAACGTATTTTATTTTTACAAACTTTCCTTTAGTTGCCGGTGGCGGATAGTTTTCTATAATAGGGAGCATGACCTCGTTCAGTTTCGAGGTTGGGATCTTTTTCTTGCGGTTGTCATACACCTGCTGTGCCGTTTCGATCACCTTTAACACCCTTTGTTTTTCGGTAACCGAAGTAAACACGATAGGGACATCCCTGAAAGGAGCGATCTTATCGCGTATCTGCTCTTCAAATACCTTGATGGTTTTATTATTCTTTTCGATCAGGTCCCATTTGTTGACAACGATAACAATGCCTTTTTTATTCTTTTCGGCCAGGTGGAAAATATTGATATCCTGAGATTCAATGCCTTCAACGGCATCGATCATCAGGATGATGACATCGGCTTCTTCCAGCGCCTTGATGGTACGCATTACCGAATAAAACTCGATATTCTCTTTAACCTTGGTTTTCTTACGTAAGCCTGCAGTATCCACCAGCATAAAATCATGCCCGTATTGGTTGTAGTGGATATGGATAGAATCGCGGGTGGTGCCTGCTATCGGCGTAACGATGTTACGTTCTTTACCTATTAAAGCATTGATGATAGAGGATTTACCCACGTTCGGACGCCCCACAATAGCAAACTTGGGCAGTGTATTTTCCTCTGTAGGTTCTTCATCAAAGCCCTGTACTACTGCATCAAGCAGTTCGCCGGTTCCCGAACCTGTCATGGAGGAGATATTGTAGATCTCGCCCAGGCCCAGGCTGTAAAATACTGCAGCCTCTGATTGCTGCGAGTTATTATCTACTTTATTAACCACCACATGCACCGGTTTTTTGCTCCTGCGCAATAAAACGGCTATTTCATCATCCAGGTCGGTAATGCCGGTAGTTACATCCACCATAAACAGGATTACCGTAGCTTCCTCAATGGCGATCACTACCTGCTCGCGGATAGCGGCTTCAAAAACATCTTCTGAATTGGCCACATAACCGCCGGTATCTATCACGGTGAAGGAATGATGTGTCCATTCGGCGACACCATAATGGCGATCACGCGTTACACCGCTGAAATCGTCTACAATGGCTTTGCGGCTTTCAGTTAAGCGGTTATATAAGGTTGACTTGCCCACATTCGGCCGGCCCACTATGGCTACTATGTTACTCATGTTAGTTGTAAGTTGTGAGTGGTGAGTTGTCAAATAGTACAACTTAGCCTATTCTCGTATAAAATTAGCCGCAAATGATAAGCACTCAAAACTTAAAACTTACAACTCAGAATTAATCTTCGTACCCGAATTTTTTCAGGTAATTTTTTTTACTGCGCCAGTCCGGGATCACTTTGATAAACATTTCCAGGAAGACCTTCTTCCGGAAAAATTCCTCCATATCCTTACGTGCGTAGGTGCCTACCTTTTTAAGGGTTTCGCCGCCTTTGCCAATCAGGATATTTTTTTGCGAATCGCGTTCAACGATGATCTCCGAACTGATACGATACAAATTCTCCCCCTCCACAAAAGCGGTAATGATCACTTCGGTGCTGTAGGGTATTTCCTTTTCGTATATCTTAAATATTTTTTCGCGGATAATTTCCGACGCAAAAAAGCGGTCGTTCCTATCCGTCAGGGCATCTTTGTCATAATAAGCCGGGTGCTCGGGCAGGTGCTCGATCACAAAGTTCATCACCGCTAAAACGTTATGGTCTTTCAGTGCCGAAACAGCGAATATCGCTTTCGGTTTTAGCTTCTCCTGCCAGTAATCCACTTTTTGCTTTACAGTTTCCTCGTCAGATTTATCGATCTTATTGATAATAACGCACAGGGGCGCTAATGAACCCTGCAACTTTTCTATCACATCACTTTCATCATATTTCTCATTGATGTCAGTCACCAGCAGGATCAGGTCGGCATCCACTATAGAACCGTTTACCTGGTGCATCATCGTTTCCTGCAAAGCATAGTGAGGTTTGATGATGCCGGGTGTATCCGAAAATACGATCTGGTAATCCTCGTCATTTACAATGCCCAATATGCGGTGACGTGTAGTTTGTGCTTTTGGGGTGATGATGGACATTTTTTCGCCTACCAGCGCATTCATAAGGGTAGATTTGCCTGCGTTGGGCTTACCAATAATGCTAACAAAACCTGCCTTATGACTCATAAAAAAATATATAAAATTTTATTTGGACTGCAAAGAAACGAATTATATCTTTGCAGTCCAATTTAAACGGAACACAAATTGCTTTTTTGACATTTGTAAACAGTTTCCGGGTTAATGACCGGGATGAAAAATTGGAAATATAGTGCGGGATGGAGCAGTTGGTAGCTCGTCGGGCTCATAACCCGAAGGTCGTAGGTTCGAGTCCTGCTCCCGCTACCTGATCAAGTAAAAAGCCTCAAGTCGAAAGATTTGAGGCTTTTTGCATTCATTGCCCGACAGGCCAACCACAGTAAAATTTTAATGACAAGCAACCTGATTCTGCAGACTATCGTAAATTTGATAATAACACCATTAACAAATCAAAACAATCTCGCTATGTTCAAGAAATATTATTGCTTATCGTTTTTAATTTTCAGCTTTTCATTCCTGGTAACCCGATCTGGCTTTGCCCAGTCGAAGATGTTGTCAAAAGGAGATGCAGCGCCTGTATTTACCGCCAAGGCCAGCCTGGCCGGCAATGCATTTGATTTTTCATTAAAAGATGCTCTTGCCAAAGGGCCTGTTGTGGTCTATTTCTATCCTTCTGCGTATACCGGCGGCTGTGATGTGGAAGCACATGCCTTCGCTGAACTCAAGGATAAATTTACCGCGGCAGGAGCTACCATTATCGGTGTATCCGCAGACGATATTCAGCGGCTGAATGCATTTTCTTCAGATCCGCAGTACTGTGCTGGCAAGTTCCCCGTTGCTTCAGACGCCGGGGGCGAAATTGCGGCAAAATATGGCCTGGCAATATCACCTTCAAAGGTCGGAATTAAAGACGTACGCGGCCTGGAACTTACACATGGCTTCATCCCGCGAACCACTTTTGTCATTGGTAAAGAAGGTAAAATTGTAGCGGTCTTTTCATCACAAACCGATCACATTTCACCTACCGATCACGTTGAAAAGTCGCTGGCGATTGTAAAAGCGCTATAATTCGCGGGCCTGGGTTCAAAATTTCCAACTCCGCTATTTATTAAAGCCATTAAATCTATCAAAAGGTTCGAGGTACTGTCTTTAAAAACAAATATTTTTTAATAAAAAGTTTTCAAATAAATTTGCAAAAGCTTTCAGGGTCTCAAAATGCCTTACATTATCCAATATTGTCACAAATTCCATTGTTTGTGATAATTTAGAGTGGCCTAAATTCCGTTGTAATACTTCAGGCCGCATGGGGGGCGTTTCCTTAAGTGTTAAATCGGATAACATGAAGCAGTGGGTTTCCAAAAGCTGTAAATATGAGCCATTATAGGGTCGCTGGTTCAAGCCCAGCCTCAGGACTTTAAACAAATGTTGTTGTATCTGCAAACCTTTTTAATTATAAACTACTTTCGCTGAACATTGGCGACAAAGGCGTACAAATGCCATTTTCCAACCTGGTTATCTATCATCCTCAAGGATCGTGAACTACCGCCAATTGAATACATACAGGTGCCACCCAATGGTGATCCCCTGTTGCCGGGTTATATTGGCGCTAATGCAACGTTTATTCCGTTACCACAGTTTATGGTAGGCGGGCGTCCTGGCCTCTTCAACGGACAAAAGATAGTGGACCTATTTAACAGGCCATCTAAGGTACTGATCGGGTATATCTATGGCGGGATCATTTCCCTGGGTCCCACATCGGGTACCAACGCCAAGGGACATGTAGCTACTTACGCCAGTATCACGTTATACCAGGTATACATGAACTCCAAATTAGCTGTAAAAAATAATATCCGTAAGTAAGTCTTTCTCCCTATAAGCCCCTAGGCCAGGCTTCCCGAGCCCCTTATGTTAATCAGCCACTTTCACTTATTAGGCAGATTAGCCGGCAATTGCAAAGCAACAAAAAAGGGGAAAGGTCATCAAAAGATAACTTTTCCCCTCAAGTAGTCCGTATGGGAACGATTTCGAACTTCTTATAGGGAGTTTTTGCGTAATGGATGCATTGTGATTCCTCCTATGGGTAGCCCTGTGGAGTCGAACTCCCGGAAATTTTACGAAATAGCTGCTAAAATTTGCAAATAACGAAGGAAATGGTTGGGGGTTTAATCCGACGGGGGCTTGTTTGTATAATTTTTTAATATCCAGAAGGAAAAAAACCCGCAAGAGTCCTGTTGATGCCTGAATACGCGCAGTATAGGTAGAAAAAATCATTAAAACTGAAGCAAGCCCAATCACTTGATTTATCTGGCAATGTTAAAATTGCTCGATTCAATCTTGATTGTTAAACCGTTTGATTTTCTGATGGTTAAAGTACCGGTTGCACCGTTGGAAATAAATAAACCATATTTATCTTCAACGCCAATTCCGACGTTTGAAATGTTTACGTTTTGCAAGCTGGCATTAGATAATATACCGGTTTTCCCTTCCTCATTTTTAGCGATTACACTTATTGCGTTTGACAAACTATTACTGATGTCCAGGTTACTTATTTTAATTCCCGTAATGCTCCGCTTATCAAGGCAAATCTCAAGGGCAGCGCGCCAGTTCCACTCGTGATCAAAACCGCCACTGGTCTTAATATCGCAGTTTTCAATAACGGTTGTACCACTAAAATTGTTATTTATGGTTTTGTCCTTATTTTCGGTGGGAAAAGTGGTGCTGATAAGAATCGCTGAACCTTGAGAAATATCAACAAATGAACAATCCTTTATTTCATTGCTTTGGCCTCCATAAATCGCAGATCCGTTGGCTAAAAAAGGCAGTTGGGCAGTACAATGGATGATAACGTTATACCCCGGTGAAAATTCTTGTTTAGCAAATGTGGTGGGCCAAATTGCAAAGCAATCGTCTCCGGTCCCTCTGGTAGTGCAGTTTGCTATGGTCGATCCGTTCATCCCGACACAAAAATTAATACCGTCGGCAATGGTATTTCGTATGCGGCAATCGGTGATCTTTAGGTTCCTGGAGTTCTCCAACCACATACCTACCTTGGTATGTTCGATCCAAATGCGCGAAATCGTTGAGTTTATGCCAAAGGAGCCTACTACACCGTCGTTAGCTTCCTTATCACTTCTGTAATTGAGTTTCCCAATAATAGCAAAATCGGAAATGTGAATGTTATTGCCAGCTCCTTTCAACCGCACTCTGTTATTGACGCGCCCGTATAAAGCTTCGTTACCAGTGAGTACTGTATGCCACATCCCGGCCCCCTGAATGTTAATATTTGCGGGCAGAACAATATCTCCTGTGATTTTAAATGTCCCTTGAGGAATCCAGACCGTTTTACCTGTTGCGGCGGCCATTGCTATGCAATTTCTAAAAGCTTTCGTATAGTCATTTGAAAAATCGCTTCCCAAAAAGCGCTTATCGGTAACCCATAAGGCACCTGCCGGGGCTTGCAACGGAGGTGCTATATTTTCCAGATCGACCAAATCAATTATGCAATAGTTTGCGTCATTTTGTATACTATCGCATTGTATTCTGATGCGGTCCCCTTTTTTTATTGCCAGACCTTTTATCCTTGTTTCATCATAAAAGTTACGCGGATCACCGGCTTGCGGATTATTTGTAAACGGGTATTTGCCATAAAGCCAGGAATAACGCGAAGATATTTTCCTATGCTCCAGCAACCTGCCGTTTTGGTATACGGCCAGACCGACGCTTAAGCCGTTACCCTGTTTATTATCCGGGATGCTATATCTGATCACCATACTGTTAGCACTAGCGTTGGAAATAAACTCAACAAATTGTCCATCAGAGGTAAGTTTTACACACTTTTGCCCGGATGATTCGGTTTCAACGCAGTACGGATCGTACTTTGGCCCAATTACCATTCCGGTTGTGCTCATATTTTCTGCTTCGTAGGTGGTCCACTGAACTACTGCACCGCGATGATCTTGAGCTGTGCAATTCAACGTTTTAATAAACAGGAAAATAATAATGTACTTATAATTGGCAGCCATGTTGTGATTAAATTTTTGAGTTGGGGTAGGGAAATTTTTAGCTATTTATATAATTCTAGTCCCTTATCTTCGGCCGTAGCAGGTTTAATGCTGATGGCGGCGCCGCCGCCTTTGGCTAATTTCAGATTCAGTTTGGTATGGGCATCCACCAGGTATTTTTTTATCTGATACGCCTCGGGATTTTCTTTCCAAT
>JAQBOV010000107.1 GCA_028287895.1 Mucilaginibacter sp.
CTACATCTATTGTCGCATTAATGATGACTTATTCCTTTTATGCCTATTTAACCCAGGATGCAGCGGTACAGGGTTTTCATCATTTAGGCTATCCCGATTATTTCAGAGTGGAACTGGCTGTCGCTAAATTGCTGGGCGCTGTTTTACTGATCGCACCTGTTGCAAGCCGGATCAAAGAATGGGTGTATGCGGGGTTTGTTATTACATTCATTTCGGCTTTTATCGCACATACCGCATCGGGTGATCCTGTTAATAATCGAATCATGCCGGTTATCTTTTTAGCATTAGTGGCAGTCTCTTATGTCACTTATCACAAATGGAAATTAAACGCTGTTCCAAAACAATAAATGCTGCGATAAGGTTACCTATTCATGTATACTGTTCATGAAATAGCGAACGGCCTGACTGAATTACTAAGCGAACGAAAGTTTGTTGAAGCCTATCAGCAATTCTTTGCTGAAGATGCTGAAAGCATAGATCCGCTTAACGCAGAGCAATCGCCGTTAAAAGGGCTGGAAAACCTGGTAGCGCGTGAAAAAGATTTTTTATCGCGGACAGATATCCACAAGATCACGGTATCCCAACCCCTTGTTGCCAGCCGTTATTTTACCCTGAGCCTTCACATGGATTTCACCATAGCGGGGCAAGGTAAAATGCAGGTTGAAGAACTTTGCGTTTACCGGGTAAAAGACGGCAAGATCGTCAGCCAGCAGTTTTTTATTGGTTAATTTGGTTGGCAGGCACCAGTGGTGAGAGCAGTTTGTCAGTACTTTTAAAAATCTAACGATCGGGTAACTAAGAGTTAAGCTGCATTAAAGGTGTTCAAGTGCCGGAATCCGAACACCTTTACAGCACCAACTGGGTATACAACTTCTCAAGCGTTTCAGCCGGATCAACGCACAAACCGGGGTGAACTTTTGAACTTTGCACCACGGTGCTCCGGGTTGCCGTGAGCCACCTGAAACGTGATGGCATATCGAGCCGGGCGATCGGGCCGCCAGTTCGGCTGCCGCGGCATATTTCAGCATATGAATGTAAATGGCTCTTTAATTCTTCAATATCCAGCCGGCTCGAAAATGAGCAAAGACGCTCCTGATCTACCGCGCACAGACATTGCAGAAACTTCAGTTTAGGGCAATACAGGATCACCCCGACATTGAGGAATTCCTCGCGTTCTACCTGCGGCACCACGCGTATGACGGCGTACTCAAATAAGTTATTCTCGTGCATGTTGCGCCTCCTTTACAAAAATAGCTGATGCCGCTATACGGGTCTCCAAAAATTGTGTATAAACCGAGCGTACTTCGTCCGGCTCCTCCAACCACTCCGCTTTGATCCAATCATCAGGAATAAGGGAAACGATGGAACGGATAAGTTCAGGGGTTAAAATAGTCGTGAATTCTGTATCAACAGCGTCCAGTTCGGACGCCCGCGACAGTAAAACATGGTCTTTTACCTGTAAAAACGGGCGAATAGCCTGCTCCTTCCAGTTATCCCATGAATGATGAAAATACAATGCCGCACCATGGTCTATCAGCCACAGCTCCTTGTTCCATGTGAGCATATTGGTATTGCGCGGGGTGCGATCGACATTGGTGAGCAGGCAATCGAGCCAGACGATCCGCGAAGCCAGTTCAGGATCAACCAGCGTAACTGCCGGGTCGAAAGTAATAGCACCCGACAGGTAATGCAGCCCGAGGTTGAGCCCTACACTTGCCTTTAACAAATCCTGTATTTCCTCATCAGGCTCCGAGCGGCCAAAGGCAGTATCCAGGCTGGCCAATACGATCTCGGGCACTTTCAAGCCCAATGCACGGGCGATTTCACCGCCTATTAGTTCTGCGACCAAGGCCTTTACTCCCTGTCCTGCGCCGCGAAATTTGATCACGTACAGAAAATCATCATCCGCCCCGGCAATAGCAGGCAGCGAGCCGCCCTCGCGCAATGGGGTTACATAGCGAGTTACATTAACAGTGCGCAACTTGGGTGGTTTAAAACTCATTATTTGTTATTTCGGCCGGGAACAAATCTATAAAATCCGGCGGGTAATATCGCCCGGACAAAAAAAGCTGCCTTAAAAATATATTAAGACAGCTTTCCGGGTATATTACCAGAGTTTTAAGAACTATTTTTTGGTATAAACCTTATCAAGGAAAAGATACCGTGCACGGTTTTGATCAGGCTCAAGCCTGGTATCTGAATTAATATGCATATACGCTGTAACACGGTTCCCTTTATTTGCATTCCATTCAGGCAAGCCTGTACCATTGGGGTTGCCGGTTTTAATAAAGTTGGCAAAGTAGTTTTCCATTGCTGCCGAAACCTTATAATCATCAGGCGTCCAGGCATACACCTTGTTGCTGGGGAGATTGCCTAAAGCATACTCTATCTCCGAAGCGTGTGATGCACCTGCATATGGCTCAGGCATTTGATTAGGTGTCTTTGGATCTTCTTTTACCATGGCGGGTCTCAGCTTTCCAAACAGGTAGCAATACACCGGCTTGCCGCCGGTTTGCGCCTGCAGATCGGCCCATTTCCAGGTACTGTAGGCGATAAACCGGTCGCTGGCCAACTCGGTCGCTGATTTGATCACTTCGTCCTGTGTAGCGCCGGGATATAGCTTCAAAACTGCATCAGCCTGGTCCCCATAAATCTGTTTTAATTTTTTCAGGTAATTTTCCGGTGTCGGCAGATCGTTCCCCATTAATGACCGGTAAGGAACTTCGGCCGAGTTCCAGCCGGCTAACAATGGTACATGGGCCTGTTCTCCAGCTGAAAAAATTTCAGTAATTGGTTTTGACAAAAAATATCCATCAACCGTTGGTGACATTGGTGGCGTACCCGCTTTTGAGGCTAATTCGAGTAACTGGTCAGCAGGGATGGCACGCAGTGCAGCCAGGGAAGTTGCGTTCACTTTTTGAGCGAAAGCAAGTCCATTCTTTTCCCCATCAGCCAGAGGAATAGCCGGCAATGTAGGTTTGATCATGCCGCCACTTTCACCGATAGCCCCTGCTATGAGATTTTTGGATAACGGCGATGCCATTTGTGCACATACCGCTATTGAACCGGCCGATTCGCCTGCTATAGTTACCTTTTTCGGGTCGCCGCCAAATACCGCTATATTTTTCTGCACCCAGCGCAGTGCTGCATTCTGATCCAAAAGGCCATAATTACCTGATGCATGATGAGCGGATTCGGCGGTCAGTTCGGGGTGAGCCAGGAAACCAAATACACCGAGCCTATAGTTTACCGTGAGCGTTACGATACCTTTTTGCGCCATGCTCTCCCCATCATAGCGCAACTCGGAGCCGTCGCCCGCTACAAAGCCTCCGCCATAAAAATAAACCAGGACAGGCAATTTCTCTTTTGACGATTTAGCCGGTGTCCAGACATTCAGATACAGGCAGTCTTCACTGGTACCATCCGAGCGGAAAACCATATCACTAAATACATTTTTTTGCATCGCTTTCGGGCCGAAATGATCCGCCTTGCGTATGCCCGTCCAGCTTTTTACGGGTTGAGGCTCTTTCCAGCGCAATTCGCCAACAGGCGGCTGGGCAAACGGAATACCTTTAAAACTGCTGATGCCGGTGGCTGAATTGGTAGTACCTTCCAACATACCGTTTGAAATTTTTACCTGGCTGGTTTGCGCAAACACTTGAATGCCCGAAATCACCATAACCAACAGTAAAGTGAGGCTTGATTTTTTTATGCTCATTAAAGTAGATTTTAGTCGATTCTAATTTAAATATAATTTTGAGATTGCATTAAATGAACACACATAAGTTACATTTTTCAATTTATTTATTAATTATGGTACTGTACTAAAAAGCTGGAGGGCAAAAATGGGCACGGTCTATAAGCTACCAATTGTATGAGGGGTACCAAAGTAAATCTTGATGATAATGGCAGAAAGTTTATAGCTGAAGCGGCGAAAGTAATGAAGCAAAAAGGGCATATTACTACTTACCGATAAGTTACCGCTTCCAATTTTGAGGTGCTAAGCTCGATTAATAGCGTTTCAACGCTTCGTCTTCGGCCGTAGCAGGTTTAATGCTGATGGCGGCGCCGCCGCCTTTGGCTAATTTCAGATTCAGTTTGGTATGGGCATCCACCAGGTATTTTTTTATCTGATACGCCTCGGGATTTTCTTTCCAAT
>JAQBOV010000111.1 GCA_028287895.1 Mucilaginibacter sp.
GTTGCTTTGGGCGCCGCTCTTCAGGCTGATGTGTTGGCCGGAAACCGGTCGGATATTTTATTATTGGATGTAACGCCGCTTTCGTTGGGTATTGAAACCATGGGTGGGCTGATGGATGTGATCATTCCGCGCAACTCGAAAATACCAACTAAAGCAGGTAGGCAATATACCACCTCAAAAGATGGCCAGGTAAACATGAAGATAGCTGTTTACCAGGGCGAACGTGATCTGATCAAAGAAAACCGCAAACTGGCTGAATTTGATTTGAAAGGAATACCATCTATGCCGGCAGGTTTCCCTAAGGTGGATATTGTCTTTTTGTTGAATGCCGATGGTATATTAAAGATACAGGCTGCAGAACTGCGATCCGGTGTAAAACAGGAAGTGGAAGTAAAACCAACTTATGGCATCACCGACGACCAGGTGGAGCAAATGCTGATGGACAGTATTACCCATGCCAAAGACGATGTGGCCCAGCGTATGCTGATAGAAGCTCGCACAGAAGGTGAGCAGATGGTTTATACCGTTGAACGCTTTTTACAAAAAAACGCAGATTATGTATCCATAGCCGAGATCGGCCAGACCCAAAAGCTGATCAATGCATTGAAAGAAGCGCTGGTAAGCGGCGACAAGGACCTGATACTGAAAAAAGTAGACGAAGTGAACGAGTATACCCGCCCTTTTGCGGAGCGGTTGATGGATCAGGCTATTGGCACTGCTATGAAGGGGAAAAGTATAGAGTAGCTTTAACATTGGTGTGATTTGTTTATCTTCAGCCCAACTAACCTCCTTGTCATGAAGCTTATTTATAGAGCATTTTTTACTCTAATTTTTCTTTTATTTATCTTTTTACCGGCAACATCTTCGGCTCAATTCAATGATGCCTTGTTTCGCCAGCAGCAGCAATTGATGAATGATTTAAGTAATAAACGTCAGAACAAATTCCGAGAGGAGTTTAATAAAAAGGCAAAGATGGGTCAAATGATGGACAGTAAATTGCATCACGAGATGGTTATATACAATAATCCTTATGCTTTTGAGATACTATTTAAGGACAGTACACGAAAAAAAACGTATTCAAACATTTATTTCGACACTATTTTACGTAAGAGTTATCTAATTCTTGAAGATAAGAGCTTTTCAAAATCAGACACTGCTCATCGAAACCAAAAAATTTATCCGGATCAAACACTTAAGATATCCCGTATCAATTTTTCAGACAAAGTTATTAATGGCATCGCAAATGATAGCTGCTGGATGTTTAAAGTTTTACCCGGTTCAATAAATGTATACTCTTACTTAAGTGAGGAAAACGGTCCAACTTTTAATGCTTGGACCATAATTGGCATTCAGCAAAATGATGGCCCGATCATAAAATATAATCCGGAAAACCTTAAACAAATGGTCGCACAAGACTCTGAAGCACTTGAAAAGGCTCAGAATAAACAGTATTACATGGTAATAAAGATATATAACCGTAATTTTAAAAAAGCGGCAAAAAAATAAATCCCCGCTTCCGGGGATCATCTTAATTACTTGTTCAAAGCTTCCTGTTCCTTCAGCGCAGCGATATTGTTGTTATTGCTGAAGCTATCTGTTTGGCTGGCAAAATCTGCCAGTATTCCGGTAATAGTATCCAGATTATCTGATACACGCTGATGCATGTCAGGCAGATCTTTTTCCAATCGCTTATCACCAAGCTCGATGTTGTCCACCTCTATTTTGGTCAGTTTTTGTATGATCGCCTGCTGACTATTTTTCAGGTCTTCCAGTTCATGGACAATCTTTTCCATCAACTCAAACTTCTTTAACTTATCCATATGGTCAATCAATTGTTATATGATGATAACTCTATTGAAGATAAATTGTTTAAAATTTGTATATATCCTATATAACTAATAATTTAGTTATATGAAAACGTGCCTTATCTTATTCCTGCTCTGCTGTTGGGTTGTAACTACTTTTGCGCAGCAACAAAAAGCCAATGATGGATTGCTGCTTGAATATTACCAGAATCAGCGCTTTGCAGATGCGTTAGATTATTTGAAAAATCTGTATCCAGAACCCCTCACCGACCTGAAAATATTATCGAGCCTCGCCTATACTTCACAAATGGCCGGCAAACTGGCGGATGCCGATGCTTACTATCAGCGCATTTATGAAAAAGATTCCTCCAGCATTGCCCTGCTATGTAGTCTGGGCAATATTAACGTGCGGAGAGGCAATAATGCCAAAGCCTTGATCTATTACAAAAAGATATTGCTTAGGGACAGCACCAACTTTAATGTCGACAAACAACTGGCTATGCTGTCGCAGAATATGGGAAATTTTCCTTCTACCGTTACTTACCTGCAAAAAGCCAATATCCTTAATCCCATTGACCCTGATGTCGCATCTGATCTGGCAACGATCTATATCAACCTGAAAGTTTACCCCAGAGCCGATACGGTGGTTAACAAAGCATTAGCTGCTGATACTGCAAATCTGTTGCTATTACGTGATAAGGCGATCATTAATTACCGTCTTGAAAAATTTCCGCAAACTATCGCAATATGTACTAAGCTGTTACAGCAGGGCGAAGGTACAAGTGATGTGATTAACATGCTGGGTGTCTCCAATTTCATGGTAAAAGACTACAAGGATTGTATCGCAACCTTTGAGACAATGGAGGGCAATAAAACAGCCACCGAAACTTCCTACTACTATACTGCCATGAGTTACAAAGCCCTGGAAGACCAGCAAAAAGCCATTCTTTATTTTAACAAGGCGATTAACGAAGCTATTTCTTCAAACGTTGATTCATACTACAGTGAAATGGGCGACTCCTACGAAAAAATTCACCGGCTAAAGAACGCAGTAACTGCTTACCAGAAAAGCTTATTGTATAATACCAAACCAGTGATCACTTATTATGTATTGGCTAATTTGTATGATTCGGAATTGAAGAATAAGGCCAGTGCTATCAAATACTATAAAAAATACATCAAAACCCGTCCGCCTGAAACACAGAAAAACTATGTTGAATATGCTAAGAAAAGATTGAATGAATTAGCACATTAACGCTGCATCAGCCTGGCTACGTATTTGCCAATGATATCAAACTCAAGGTTAACTTTTGAACCAGCACGTACCTGCTGCAAATTGGTATGCTCAAAGGTATAAGGGATAATAGCTACAGAGAAACTGTTTTGTTTGGAGTTGACAACCGTTAAACTTATACCATTTATGCAAATAGAGCCTTTTTCGACAGTGACATTACCGGTTGAGGCGTCATATTCAAAGGTATATTCCCAACTGCCGTCCAGTTCTTTAAGGTCAATACAACTTGCTGTTTGATCCACATGCCCCTGAACAATATGCCCGTCAAGCCTCCCGTTCATTTGCATGCAGCGCTCCAGGTTCACCAGATCGCCTGTTTTCAGATGGCCGATGTTTGATTTTTGGAGCGTTTCTTCAATGGCAGTCACGGTATGTTTACCGTCCGACAAGGCAACAACCGTAAGACAAACTCCGTTATGGGCGACCGACTGATCAATTTTCAGTTCAGCAGCGATGAACGATTCAACAGTAATATGCAGGTTGCCCTGCTCATGCCGCAGTTCAGTTACTTTTCCTAAAGTTTCGATGATACCAGTGAACATAGCCCTTGTTTTAAATTCAATTTTCGCTCGCAAAAATAGTATTATATTCAAGAGCGATTGTCTGGCTTATTTAAAATTACTCCTTACATCCAAACGCTTATTGCGCAAGTCAATCCCGCCTTCGATGATGGATTTCAGGTTGGCCAGATAAAATGTCCATCCAATCTGGCATTGAACATACAGGCTTTTGGTAAGATCACTTTCTGCAGGAATATTCTCTTGCGTCAGTTCTAATATTGTTAACCCATTTTTACTTTCGATTGAAACACTTACGATACTTCCGCCGGAAAAACTGAATTTCAAAAAGTCAATTCTGTTTACTTCCAACACCTGGCCTTTCTCTATAGTAGTATCGTCAAACCCGTGCCAGTACCATTCATAAGTATCTTCCTTTGATATAAACTCGCCGGGCATTCGTAAACGCCCGGCGATGGTATAGAATTCGCCCTTTCGTAAAAACCATTTTTCCAATCCGGCGGACGTTGCCCAGGCCTGGTAAACCTCCCTTGCGTCGGTATCAAAATCCGCAGTAATGGTAAATTTTGTCCATTTATTTTCAGTCATATGGTTTTCATTGGTCTATTTAGGTAATCAAACAAAAATAACGATTAAAGTTTTGGCTTTTATTAACTTGCTTTCAAATCTGTCTGCATCATGGCTAAGCAAAGCGCCGGGATATTATTATATCGTTTCAGGGATAAGCAATTACAGATTTTCCTGGTGCACCCCGGCGGGCCATTTTTTCGCATTAAGGATGACGGAAGCTGGTCGGTGCCAAAAGGCGAATTTGCTGATGAGGAAGATCCACTGCATGCCGCCAAACGCGAATTTTTAGAAGAAACAGGACAAATCATCAATGGAGAATTCAGGCCCCTAGAACCAATAACTCAAAAAGGGGGCAAAAAAGTTTATGCATGGGCAGTGGAAGGAGATATCGACCATAAAACGATCAGCAGCAATCTATTCGAATTGGAATGGCCGCCTAAATCAGGCAAAAAGCAAACTTTTCCAGAAATAGACAGGGCAGCGTGGTTTGATGTTGAAACAGCCAAAATAAAAATTAACCCGGCCCAGGCTGGTTTAATAGACCGCCTCACCCACACCCTGTCCTAAGGAGCGATTCAGGATAGGTCTTTCCGGTTCTTCGCCCAATTGGAGACTTTCGCATTTAAAGTGGTAGCAGCCGAGTTAACATTTTTCTCCCCCAGCAACCTTTCCATCACTATGGCAGCAATCAAGGCCTCATCTTCATTGCTGCCTTGCAGCGCTTCGGGTGTAAAATATTTCTGAACAAAATGTGTATCGAAGTTGCCTGATGTAAATGCCTTATGCTGCATTACAAACCTGCCGAAACCAAGCGTGGTGGTAATACCGGTAATATGATATTCGTCAATGGCGCGTATCATACGCTCAATGGCTTCGGTCCTGTCTTTACCATAGGTGATGAGTTTGGCTATCATCGGGTCATAATAGATCGGTATTTCCATACCTTGCTCAAAACCGTCATCCACGCGCACACCCGGGCCTTTTGGGGTTACATAAGTTTGCAGAGTGCCAATGTCGGGCAAAAAGTTGTTGGCCGGGTCTTCCGCATATACCCGTAGCTCAATGGCATGCCCGTTTATTTTTAAATCTTCTTGCTTAAAGCTGATCGGTTCGCCTCTGGCAATATTTATTTGCTCTTTTACCAGGTCAACACCTGTGATAAGTTCCGATACAGGATGTTCGACCTGCAAACGGGTATTCATTTCGAGAAAATAAAAGTTGAGCTCGTTATCCATAATGAACTCAACCGTGCCCGCGCCTGTGTAATTTACGGAGCGGGCCACATCTACCGCACAACGCCCCATTTGCTCACGTATTGCAGGGGTAAGTACTGCTGAGGGTGCTTCTTCCACTACTTTCTGGTGACGGCGCTGCACGGAACAATCTCGCTCAAACAGGTGCACGATATTGCCATGCGTATCGCCCAATACCTGTATCTCGATATGCCGGGGTGAAGAAACGTAACGTTCAATAAAAACAGATCCATCGCCGAATGCAGAGGTTGCCTCTGATACGGCCATTTGCATTTGCTCCTCAAAATCATTAACGCTTTCGACTATACGCATTCCTTTTCCGCCACCACCGGCAGCCGCTTTGATCAGTATGGGGAAACCTACCTCAACCGCCCGCTTTTTAGCTTCAGCAATATCTGTTATTGCTTCTTCCGTACCCGGTACCATTGGTATATTATATTTCGAGGCTGCTGCTTTTGCCGACAACTTATTACCCATCACTTCCATTGCTTCAGGTGAGGGACCGATCAGGATAAGCCCCGCTTCCCTTACCTGCCTGGCAAAAGCTGCATTCTCTGACAGGAAACCATAACCAGGGTGTATCCCTTCGGCCCCGGTTTTACGGCAGGCTTCAATGATTTTATCGCCAACAAGGTAGGATTGACTGGAAGGCGCCTGGCCTATAAAAACAGCTTCGTCGGCATAGCGTACGTGTAGTGCATTGCGGTCGGCCGAAGAGTAAACAGCCACCGTTTTAATACCCATTTCGCGCGCCGAACGCATTACTCTCAAAGCGATCTCGCCGCGATTAGCGATAAGGATTTTCTTCATTTTAACAAATGTATAAGATTTGCGCTTAATGTGGTAATGGCTATTTCAGATGGGCCACCACCAGGCCAACCAATTCTTTCAGGTAAAAGCCCCATCCCGCAAGTGCCCCGGCATCAGGCATCACATAATCGGTGGCAGAAAACTTTGAATTCCCGGCGATATGGCCGCCTGGATAAGGAATTACATCCATTGCTGATTTTTTAAAGATATAAAGCGCCCTGCGCATATGCCAGGCCGAAGTAACCAAAAGATAGGGCGGCTTCAAATGTTCCTTTTCTAATAATTCTTTTGAAAAAGCTGCATTCTCAAACGTATTTCTCGACTGCTGTTCAATTAAAATAGCGCTATCGGGCAGGTTAAATTCTTTTAATACACCGTTTGCCCATGCGGCCTCTTTAAAACTGCTTTGCTGCAGGTTTCCATTGCCGCTGCTGATCAGGATATGAGATACCTTTCTTTCTTCTTTTAACCTAACTCCTTGTATAAACCGGTCAGCATATTCGTTAAAAACACCATTGCCATTTTTATCCTCACCCGAGAAACCACCCAATACAATGGCTGCGCTGTAAACTTTTCCTTTGCCTAAAGGATCAGGACCAATATCCCAGCTTTTTGCAAACAGATGTAACAAGTAAGGATTGGTAAAAATGACCAGCAAGACGACACCTGTAACAAAACACTTCCGCTTTAATTTTACCTTTTTAGAGAATAAGGCGATTAACAGGAAAACGAAGATCCAGTTGATCGGGAATAGCAAGAAGAGCAATACCTTTGAAAATATAAAATACATCGATGACGATTATAACTAGCCTGCACAAAAGTATAGCTATTGTTGAAATGTTATAATCTAATGCAGCAAAAACATACAAAATAAAAAGACCACCCGGTTAAAGATGGTCTTAGTTTTATTTGATTGAAATCTTACTATTCTGTTTTATAAATTCTGTAAAATTTATAAGTATCTCCTTGTTTAACCTGTACAATATAAATACCCGGCCGCAGACTATCTCCAATCGTCAACGAAGAGCCTGCCGTCATTTTATAGTTTCCTACTAAGTGTCCTAATACATCGGTCACCTTGACATCGAGCTTTTCAGTACTTCCTCCTGTCATTTGCAGGTTGAAGTTGCTGATACTTGGATTCGGATATACCTTAACGCTTAGTGGATTGACTGTATCTTTTAGTATTAAATTATTGTTAATGACTGCAGTACTGGTATGAGGCATGTCATTTTTTAGAGATGCTGTAGTGTTTGTATTCCCTCCACAGACAGGGGCTATTGTATTCGCCGCCGACTGAACCTGTAAGTTGCCTCCGGTAAGATATTGTTTGTCAGTTTTATTGGTTGTCGGATTCCAATTATTTGAATAAAGCAGAACACCTTTGGCATCTTTCAAAGTTATTGCGATCAGGTCGCTGGTGGTTTTGCTGCCTGAACCAGGTTCACATGCGTCAGTTATTTCCACAGTAAGGTTCAGGTTTCCAATACTACTGATAATTGCATCTGTGTTTGCGTTATTAATTGTCACGGTTGCATTACCAGATGTGAAAGCCGCAGTTGCCGGGTCGGTTGTTGTCCGCGGAGTAACTAAAAGTGTTAGTACTTTAGCAGCCTTTATGTGGTAGACCAGGTTTCCGCTACGTATGATGGAATTAAATCCCCCACCCTGAATATTTGAAAGAGACTTGTTCCATTTGACATTGAAACCAAAATTGGTTTTG
This sequence comes from Mucilaginibacter sp., assembly GCA_028287895.1. Classification (GTDB taxonomy): domain Bacteria; phylum Bacteroidota; class Bacteroidia; order Sphingobacteriales; family Sphingobacteriaceae; genus Mucilaginibacter. The sequence goes on from JAQBOV010000111.1 coordinate 7,974, forward strand.
CTATTGTTGTCACCCTTATAAGTGCCCGCACTTGAAGTTAGTTTAACAAATCCACCACCTGTAACAAAGTCGGTTGTCCTGGTAGATACAGTTACATCAGTACTCGTTTCGGAGCAAGTGATATCATTCTGAAAATTCTGCGATATTGTCCAATTTACCTGGGTGGTCTGAGATAGGTTGTTCCCGATATTTACCGGCATATTATAATAATATATCGCCTGGTTAATGGTAGAATTTGTCCCGTCTAATATGGCTGTATATGGTCCGCCGTTATTATCAGTGGTAAACTTGACTGAAGCTGTTCTTGCATCCACACTTCCTGCCGTATTGATTACGATACTCAAATTGACGTTAGTGGAAGTTAATGAGACATCAGTATTGGCAAACATAACCCCGTTATATGAAGCACAAATAACAAGCGGAGTGATGTTTGCTGTGGTAGTAGCTGTTGTAATGCCGTTTAGCGTATAGTTACCAGCGTCTGTTCCACTGATAGAAATACCTGATACGCTTACCGTTTTTCCGGTGCCTGCACCTGCATTCGCAAAAGTAGCAGTTGCATAAACATCATTAAATAGATCTGATGCTACCCTATTATCAGTCAGCGTTACAGTAGCAGTAGTATTACCGTCATAAACCTTATCAATTCCATGAGCCGCTATTGCTAGTGCTTTTTGCGTGATATTAGCTGTCGTGCTGGATGTAGTAATGCTATTGAGCGTATAGTTGCCCGCATCTGTTCCACCGTTAATAGAAATACCGGTCACGCTCACTGCTTTTCCTGTCCCTGCATTCTTATTGTTAAAGACTGCGGTATAGGCATAGGTGAGCGCATCGCCGCTTACCCGGTCATCGGTAAAGGTAACTGCAGCGGTTGCATTGCCATCATAAACCTTATCAACCCCATGGGCTGTTACCGCTACTGTTCTTTGCGTGATACCGGCTGTCGTGCTGGATGTAGTAATGCTATTGAGCGTATAGTTGCCCGCATCTGTTCCGCTGATCGATATGCCTGATACACTCACCGTTTTTCCGGTGGCTACATCTTTACTGGCAAAAGTAGCGGTGGTATAAGCATCGGTGAGCACATCGCCGCTTACCCGGTCATCGGTGAAGGTAACTGTGGCAGTGGTATTGCTATCATAAATCTTATCAACTCCATGAGCGGTTACCGTCAGTGTCTTTTGTGTGATACTGGCGGTCGTGCTGCCGGCAGTAATACTGTTTAAAGTATAGTTAGCCGCATCCGTTCCGCTGATCGATATGCCTGATACAGTCACCGTTTTTCCGCTGGCTACGTCTTTGTTTGCAAAAGTAGCGGTAGTATAAGCATCGGTGAGTACATCGCCGCTTACCCGGTCATCGGTGAGCGTAACCGTAGCGATAGCAGTGCCGTCGTAGATCTTATTGATCCCGGTTGCAGTTACCGTTATGGGCTTCGTCGTAATACTTGCCGTTGTGCTTGCTGTTGTATTACTCAATGTATAGTTCCCTGAAGCGCCACCGCTGATCGAAATACCTGTGACGCTAACCGGCTTGCCTGTGCCCACATTCTTATCTGTAAAGATTGCCGTAGTATAGGTTTCCGTGAACACATCACCGCTTACACGATTATCGCTCAGCGTCACCGGTGCTGTGGTCGTACCGTCATAAACTTTGGTGGTTCCTGTCGCCGTTATCGTCAGCGAAGCTTTGCCAACCGTGCCGGTAAAGGCAGTATAAGTGATGTTATAGTTGCTTTCCAAAAAGCCGCCGCTTCCTGTTGCCAGGGATGGCGTTACCGAATAAGGTGAGCCGGCTGCTGTAGTAGCTAACAAACCTGCCGCATTCGGGGTTAGGGTTACACCGGTTACCACTTCGCCATTTACTCCCGTGACTGGGGTAAAGTTAGTGCTGCTCGCACCGGTTGACAGTGCCGTGCCATAGGTCTTGGATGGGCCTGTTGCAGTTACTGTCAGCGAAGCTTTGCCAACCGTACCGGTAAAGGCAGTATAAGTGATGTTATAGTTGCTTCCCAAAAAGCCGCCGCTTCCTGTTGCCAGGGATGGCGTTACCGAATAAGGTGAGCCGGCTGCTGTAGTAGCTAACAAACCTGCCGCATTCGGGGTTAGGGTTACGCCGGTTACCACTTCGCTGAACGCGCCCACGCCGGCTGTAAAATTTGTCGCGCTGGTACCTGCAACCAGTGCCGTGCCATAGGTCTTTGACGGACCTGTCGCTGTTACTGTCAGCGACCTAGGATTAACAGTTAGGTTCCCCGTTTTAGTACTTGGATTGACAGAACCGTCTCCGGCAAAACTGGCATTGATGTAATTAGGGTAAGTACCAACAGTAATTGGTGTCCCACCCGAAGCGCCATTACCAGTTAACGAAACTGTTAATGTTGCACCACCTGAAGCATCGGTGACAGCAGTTCCAATCGTAGTTCCTCCACTACCATTAAATTTAAAAGTTATAATCTTGCCGGCGATTGGATTATTATTGCCCTGTTGTGTGAAAGTAGCTGTAAGGGCAATAGTCCCACCATATATGCCGGCGCTAGGACTGCTCGTTATGATTAAGTTGCCAGTGAGCCCGTCAGTAAAAGTTGCCTGAGCTGTCAAACCCGAGCTAGCTCCTACAGCTGTTAACTGCAGTGTTGCCCCGAGTTCATCCTGATCCGGAGGTACCAACCAGGTTGTGTTGATATTCCCGCTGGCGTCTGCCACTGTAGTCCATGGCTGGTGCGCAGTACTGCTCAGATCATCCCCCGCACCTACGTGCAGTACCTGCAGGGTAACGGTTTCATTGGCTGTGAAGCCGGAACCGGTAATATACACCGTTGATCCGGGTGGATAATCCGGCTGATCAGTTTGAACTGATGCCTGTGAAAATACGCTTGTTGAAACAAAAGACAGAAAACAGAAAATCATCACTGCTTTTGCAGCAAATAAACTCCTGAGAAAAGAGCTGGGTAAATTCTTTTTCATATACTAAGGCTTTGAGTTGAATAGTAAAATTAAAGTTCAAACTCCTTAGCTATTGAAATTCAAGACCTCATTACTTTTAAAATAAGGCGATCTTATTCAGTGCCACAGGGCTTATCAATAGCTTATAGGAGTAAATTATAGAGTCAAAAACTATGCTTTAAATTCTATTATTTACTTTATGTGCTATTTTTTTGTATAACAGCCCAGTCATCTCCACTATATCTATCCTCAAATAACCTTATATTATAGTAAAGAGTAAATAGTATGTGATCAGTTTACCTGATTTTACACATATTTAAATAATTATTTTTGTCAATTTTAAACTATTAGAGCCGTTATTAATTGGGCAAAAAAATCCTCTATTTGAGTAAAAATCTATCCATGAACAAGCTTTTAAACTCACAGATTATCAATAATTTATAATTAATTAATTTAGCTATCTTCAAAATTTAGATGTAAAAATGATGGACTTTCTACATTTAAACTATTTGCAAATTTGGCAGCCGTTATTTATTGTTTTGATATTAATATTATTGTTTAAATAACTTCCCATTAGAAACCGCTTCCCAATATTAAGGGTGATCATACGATTATCATATCTTTTTCACATCTTTAAAGCACCCTGGATATATTACGATCATGACCCAACCGAATGTATTAAAAGGTGCGCCCAAGCGCCTTCTCTCTGTGGATGCGTTCCGCGCGTTAACTATGCTGTTAATGATATTTATTAATGACCTGAGCGGGGTTAAAGGCATGCCGGAGTGGATGGATCATGCAAAAAGAATGGAAGACAGGATGGGCTTTGCAGATACTATTTTCCCGGCGTTTCTGTTTATTGTCGGTCTATCTATTCCGCTTGCTATAGGCCGCAAAATGCAGAAAGGCGAATCATTTTATTCCATTGCTTCTTCTATCCTGTGGCGTTCATTCGCACTTATCGTGATGGGGTTTTTCCTAGTTAACCTGGAAAGGTATAGTTCAGCATCTATTCTGCCCGAATCGGTATGGGAGATATTGATCACCCTTAGTTTCTTTTTAATTTGGCTCGATTATCCGCAAACCCTTTCAAACCTAAAAAAATACAGCCTTGTCGGGACCGGCTGGCTCATACTCCTGCTGATGGCTTTCCTGTTCACAGGTGGTGATCCTAAAGCTCCGCAGGGGCTTCATCCGTCGTGGTGGGGCATATTGGGCATCATTGGCTGGTCATACCTGGTTTGCGCGTCGGTCTACTATTTAACTAAAGGCAAATTAACGGCAATGCTTATAGCGCTGCTGGTATTTGTAGCGATTAACATTGTGGAACATGGCACATCCCTGGATATGCACCTTTGGGTAATTCATGATGCATCGTCTGCATCCTTGGTTACTGCTGGTATAGTAGTTTCCTTATGGTATGCACACATGGCAGCAAAAGGATACCGTAGCAGTACATGGTTTTGGCTCTTTGCGGCAGGTTGCGCGGCAATTGCCGCTGGTCTGCTCATCCGCCCGTATACGGAAGGCATTTCCAAAATACGTTCCACTCCATCATGGGTATTTATCTGCACCGGCATCAGTATCCTGGTTTTTGAGCTGATGATATACCTTATTGATTATAAAGGGAAAAAGAATTGGTTCAAACTCATCTGGCCGGCTGGTACAAGTACGCTTACCTGTTATCTGATACCCTATTTCCAGGTCGGATTTTATAAACTGTTTCACTTCCACTATCCCGCAGTACTAAATGCCGGCATAGGCGGATTTTTGCGCTCATGGGCGGTGGCGTTTATTGCAGTGCTGATAGGTGGATTTTTGGAAAAACGCAGGTTGAGGCTGAAGGTATAAAATTAAGATTGGACAATTTTTAAATCGCCCAATCTTATATGGAAAAAAAATCCCTGTTCGCTACGGAAGCAGGGATTTGTGATTGGGTAAAGAACATATCCATTATTAATCTTACCTATAACAGATCACGCGTTTGTACGCCTAATTACCCTAAAGGTTGTGACTTGTTTTCCACAAAAAGCACGTTTTCAACACATCAGGGGTCTTTTCTCTTTAATTGAACAACATAAAAGTCTCTGGTTCAATAAAGATATATATTTAATGTTTTTTTAACAAAGAGGTAATATTAACTCCATAAACTTTAAATCCCGCCGCCGGCGGAATTTAAAACCAATCTCCATAATCATCCGGTGTTTCATTGCAGATATCTCTCGTTCGGTAAGGCATCAATAGACCCGTCCGCCCTGGTAAATACAGGAAGGAAAAATATAATAAAAAACAAAAACGCCAGGACTTAACCAGACGTTCTGAATCATTTATCTTAGTAAATACTTCGAAGTTGGAAATTCGATATCCGGAATTATTCCTATTTCCCTGAAGGAGGAGGAGGGCTACCCGGACCACCTGGAGGAGGGCCGCCCGGCCCACGTTGCCTCTGGGGTACCTTTACCTCGGGATGCGCAGTTCCATGGTGACAGGTATTACAGTTTATACCGGTTTCCATTACCATACCCAGCGAATCTTTTTGAGCTTTAAAAAATTTCTTATTTATCTTTTGTTCCATCCGTAACATATAACGCGCTGTTTCTTTCTCCGGCTTGGCATCGCTGGCAAAATCCATTTTGCCGGTTTGATCGTTACGGGCATGGCAAAAATTGCAGCGTACGCCTAATGATTCAGCCCAAATATCCATCGTATGGTCAAGCACACGGTAGGGAATATTCTTGGGGAATACTTTCAGGTTTACCAATTTTGGTGGCTGACGCTCTTGCGGCAATGAGGCAGCAATGCCCAGTGCCATTACACTGAACAAGCCTGCTGTTACTGTTAATTTTTTGCTGATGATCATTGGGGGGGTTGAATTTTGGAAACTAATATAATAATACATTACATAATTATGACAATGTAATAGAAAAAATACGGTTAAGCATGAGTTTTGTTTTCAAGGCCGGTTAATTTCATGCTAATCTCCCATAACCGGTTTCGTGCAGCAGCATTATCCGCATTAGGTGCCGTCTTGGCAACTTTGCACTTTTTAAAGTAAAGGCCGCTTTTTTGCTCCAGTTTCGGTTGCGTTGCCAGGTAGATCGTTGTTTCAGCGCCTTTTTCGGGCGATATCATAAAAGGCTTCATGAGCCATATCATGACCCGCAGAAACCCCTTTGCATTATCCCATATATTGGTGAGCACTACGCCGGGATGTAATGCATAAGCTGTAATGCCGGTTTGCCGGTATTTTTCAGCAAGCGATTTGGTAAAATAAATGTTAAATAGTTTGGCGACGCCATAAGCTTTTAATCCTGTGTAAGATTTTTCCATTTGCAGGTCGTCAAAATCAGGCTTTGCCGATCTGTGCGCTTCTGAACTGACATTAATAATACGTGCATGACCCTTTTGCAGCAGTGACATCAGGCTTTCGGTTAACAGAAAATGCCCAAGGTGGTTTACCGAAAAGGTCAATTCGAAACCATCCTTGCTCCATTCTCTTTCATGAAAGGCACCGCCTGCGTTATTGATCAGCACATTGATATTAAAAAGCTTTGCCTTTAAGGCATCGGCCGCCTCGCGCACGCTTTGCAGATCGGCCAGATCGCATTTGATCACGAAAATAGCCTGGTTACCGGTTTGCGCAATCAATTCCTTCCGCAGTTTCTCTCCTTTTTCCGTATTCCTCACCAGCAGGTAAAGCGCATGATCTTTTTTCGCAAGCTCTTGTGCAGTTATTTTTCCAATGCCTGATGTGGGCCCGGTTATTACGGTTGTTTTTATTGACATGATGGTTTAATTTACCAAACAAAGATAACCGGCTGGCTATGGTAAACGGCATGATCTTATTCATTCACAAATTAAAATGTTAAAAAATGTAAAATAATTTGCACCATTACGAAATATTCGTAGATTTACGAAACAATCGTAATAGCATGGGAAAATTAACACAACAGGAAGAAGAAGCAATGCAGGCCGTATGGCAATGCGGCTCAGGATCAGTAAAAGATTTTCTGGACCAGATCGCAGAACCCAGGCCGCCATACACGACGCTGGCCTCAACGATCAAAAACCTGGAGCGTAAAGCATTCCTCGCCAGTGAAAAAATTGGGAATACCTACCGTTACGTCCCGGCCATAAAAGAGCAAGAATATAAAAAACGCTTTATGAATGGTTTTGTAAACGACTATTTTGAAAACTCCTATAAGGACCTGGTTACTTTTTTCGCCAACGAGAAAAAGATCAGCGCCAGCGACCTCAAAGAGATCATTAACCTGATTGAAAACCCTAAAAAATAATTACCATGCCAGCATTGTTCCTGTTTCTGTTCAAAGTCAACATCGCCCTGGTATTGTTTTGCCTCGGTTATTACCTGGTACTCCGGCACCTGACGTTTTATACCCTCAACAGGATATACCTGATGATTGCCATCCTGTTTTCAACGCTGTACCCCAATATCAACCTCTCTGATTTTGCCGAGCGCCACCAGCAACTGACCGAGCCCGTACAAACTGTCATGTTGAACTGGAGAGCCCCAGCCGAAAATTTCATAAAACCTTTATACCAGCCAAATTACTGGCAATGGGTAGAAACTATCTTTTGGGCCGGCGTTGTTTTGTTTGCAGCAAGGCTGATGGTACAGCTGTTTTCACTTTATAAATTATACCGCCAATCAAGACCAGGCCGGCTGCATGACTATCCTGTCAGGTTGATAAAAGATGATATCAGCCCGTTCTCATTCTGCCGCAGCATATATATCAATCCAACCAAGCTCTCCCCTGCTGAGCTGAAAAGTGTATTGGAGCACGAGCAGGTACACGTAAGCGAATGGCACACCCTGGATATTTTGTTAGCCCGAATTAAGTACCATCTTTTACTGGTTCAATCCCGGGGTATGGCTGATGAAAAAAGCAGTGCGCGAGAACATTGAATTTATTACTGACCGGAAAATATTACAAAAAGGTACAGACAGCAAGCAATACCAGTACAGCCTGGTAAGTGTAAGCCTTGCCACTGCGCCAAATACCATTGTCAATCACTTTAACATTTCAACCATTAAAAAACGTATCATCATGATGAACGCAAAAAGATCAGCGGGGTATAACCTCACACGATATATATTGTTAATACCGGCAGTTGTGGCATTGCTGCTGGTTTTCAATCTCTCAAAGGCCGAAATATCAAAAAAGGGGATGCATACCTTTAAATCTATGGCCACAGCCATAACCAATGTCGCACTAATAAATCATGACAAGCCAGATGCGCCTGCCGTTAAAGAAAATACGATACAACCTCTATTTACTAAAACTGTGATCAAAAATGCAGATACCGTTGTTGCTGGTAAATCAAAAGACGGCAAAAAAGCCTTTTTTATGACCAGCGACCAAAGTAGTGATTCATTAATCTACGTTATCAATGGTGTAAAAGGGAGCCAGGCCGAACTGAAATCCATTGATCCGGCCCGTATCTATAGCCTGGAAATGTTGCCACCCGATAAGGCAAAGGAGTTTTTCCCTGCAGCTGACGGGAAGCATCATGTATTATTTGTAACGACAGACGATTCTGAAGCAGGCAAAAAACTGAAGGCGAAAATGGACAAATCTGTAGCAAGCGGAATGATTTCGGGGAATAAAGCCATCACCATAAAAGGCGTCAATGGGGCCTCCGATATTGCACCCGTAGCAGCAGGTTCCAGCGTTTCTTTTTCAACTAATGAATCTGCAGACGATGCGCCAATAGCGGTGCAACCAGGTGCTCATACGGTAACCTCTGTGGTTGTAATGACTGATGCCAATGTAAACGGTAAATCAAAAACATGGGTTAAAAAGAATGTTACCCTCGCTTACGCCCCCAAGGCAACTGTTATTGTAAAAAATCTTAACATCAATACTCCTGCAGAAGACAATGTTGATGTTGAAACTGTTGTTCCTCCGGCTGATGTAGAAGGTAAAATTTATAAGTTTAATGCCAAAGAGCCCAAAACAAAATTATATATCAACCAAATCAGCACCAATGACGAAACGACCATTGATAATCCTGATATGCTTTTCATCATAGATGGCAAGGAAGCTAAGGGAATGAAAAATTTATCGCCTGCGGATATCAAATCCATCAGCATCTTAAAAGATGAAGCTGCTGAAAAACGATATGGTGAAAAAGGCAGGAATGGAGTGGTTGTAATTACGACTAAAAAGAGCAAGTGAGTTTTTTAGTTGATTGACTTGAATCGTTAATCGAGTTAATCAATCAACAGATCAGTTAATAGTTTACTCTTTTTTCTAAACCCGCTCCGGCGGGTTTTTTGATTAAAATAACTTTCAGCTGAATCAACCACTCACTTAATCAACGAAACCTCAACTCGCCTCTGCCAGTTCCTCATTTTCCAATATTTCTATCAAAGCCTTCTCAGCTAAATTGAGTTCAGCAACGGTTACATCTTTATCCTCATCAAGCTTTTCAATATATTTAAATATCGTTCCCTCCTCGTAGCTTTTAATCACTATGGGGTGTACATAATATTTTTTACAAACAGCTCGGGTATTGCCCAAATCAATTGCCACCTCATCCAATACGCTGACAATCTTTTTCTTACACTCTGTTATCGTATCAAATGCTCCGGCCTCCTTAAAGGCATATAGGGCGCTCACGCTGCCTGCCCAGGTGCGAAAATCCTTGGCCGTAAAGTCCTCGCCAGTAATTTCCTTCAGATAGTTATTTACATCGCCCGAGCCTATTGAACAACGTTTGCCATCCTGATCATAATACTGAAAAAGCTCTTTACCGGGTATATCGCGACATTGCTTTATCAATCGGGCAAGTTTTTTACTATGCAGTGCGATTTTTTGGTATACGCCCTTCTTTCCTTTAAATTCAAAGCAGATATGCGAACCTTCAATTTTAACATGCTTGTCCATCAACGTGGTTAAACCAAATGATCCATACAGTTTCCTGTATGATTGATTCCCTACCCGGATACTGGTTAGTTCCATAACGCGGATCACCAATGCCACTACCTTTTCATGATCCATATTTTTGCGTGCCAGATCTTTATCAACCTGCTGACGTATGGAAGGTAAATATTCAGCAAATAAGCGTAGATGGTAATATTTTGATTGGTTGCGTAGTTTATTCCATTCAGGGTGGTAGCGATATTGTTTTCTGCCGGCGGCATCGATACCGGTAAACTGCAAATGGCCGTTTTCATACGGCGATATCCATACATCGGTGTAAGCAGGCGGGATCACCAGTTTGTTGAAACGTTGTAAGATATCCTTATCCTTTACCGGCTTTCCATCTGCATCATAAAAGGCAAATCCCTCGCCTGATTTTTCGCGGGTATATCCAGGCACGGAGTCAGCTACATGCCGCAGACCGGCAACTTTCGCGGTTACTTTAGGATCGCGACCTATTTTTTCAAGTTTTTCAAGCAGACGGTTCATTGATAAGCAAAACACTATTACCTTATCTTAAGTTTGACTTTGCTGATAATACACTGATTTTTAATATCATTAAGTTATATTTGAGCATAGTGAAAAAAGCTGAAATGGAATTATTACCCATTAAAGAACATCTGCACGAAAACAAGGAATTTACTGATAATCCTGATTGCCACGATAGCATTTACGTGTGCATTGACTTCTACAAAAAGGTTGGTTTCAATCCCCCCTGGATATGTTATTACGTCCAGCTGGAGGGGGCATTAGTTGCAGCCGCTGCATTTAAAGGTAAACCCGTAAAGGGCAAAGTTGAAATAGCTTATGGAACCTTCCCGCCATATCAGCAACAAGGAATTGGTGCATGGATAGCACATGCCCTGGTGCAATTATCCCTTAAAACCGACCCATCGGTAACCATTACGGCACGCACTTTGGCCGAAGAAAATTATTCGAGCCGGATATTACGCAAAAACAACTTCCAATTGTTGGGGACGGTAATAGATGAGCAAGACGGCCAGGTTTGGGAATGGGAATATGAGCAGCCCCCTGAGATCTCCTCCGGAAGGGGAGACTTTTAAAACCCTCTTTTGCGGGGAGAGTTTGGGTGAGCCCAGGGCTTTTTTACCCTGCCCTGACCATTCTTTTCCCATAAACATCCAATTTTACACCACACAACAACCAGATAGTTATGAAATACAATTTTTTAGGAAACACCGGCCTGGTGGTATCGGAGCTATGCTTTGGTACAATGACCTTCGGTGGAAAAGGATACTGGGAGGCCATAGGCAAAGTTCAGCAACAGGAAGTTAACGACCTGATGAAAACCGTGGTTGACTCAGGCATCAACTTTATTGATACGGCCAATGTTTATTCCTACGGTGAATCAGAAAAATTATTAGGTCAGTCCATTAAAGATGTGGGTATTAACCGAAATGAGCTGGTGATCGCTACTAAGGTACGCGGACGTATGAGCGAAAGCAAAAATTATGTAGGCCTTTCACGCTACCATATATTTCAATCTGTTGACGAAAGCTTGCAGCGCCTGCAAATGGATCATATTGATATTCTGTATGTGCACGGTGTAGATCCAAAAACGCCTGTTGAAGAAACAATGAGGGCACTTAATGATATTGTACTCAGTGGCAAGGTACGTTACATCGCTGTGTGTAACTGGCCCGCCTGGATGGTAATGAAAGCCATTGGCACTGCCGAAAAATATGGCTGGAACAAGTTTGTGGGCCTGCAGTATTATTACTCGCTTGCCGGACGTGATATTGAAAGGGAGATCGTGCCATTGGCTGGCGACCAAAACCTGGCCATAATGCCATGGAGCCCGTTAGCAGGTGGGTTTTTATCCGGAAAATATACACGCAATAATGAAACGGCAGGTGATTCGCGCCGCGACAGCTTTGATTTTCCGCCGGTCAACAAGGAGAAAGCCTATGATATTATCGATGTAATAGCCGATGTTGGTAAACGGTACAACGTATCAGCGGCACAGATTGCCCTGGCATGGGTGCGCCAGCAAAAAGGGATAACCAGCACCATAATTGGCGCTAAAAACCCGGATCAGTTGCATGATAATATCAGCTCGACTGAACTTACTCTATCGACCGACGATCTTAAAAGAATAGACGAAATAAGCGCTTTGCCCAGGGAATATCCCGGCTGGATGGTGGAACGTCAGTCTGCAGACAGGGAGTTGAAGTAGTCGGGAAGTCCGAAAGTCCGCATAAGTCGGCAAGTCCGAAAGAAACAAGATTAGCGACTTTCGGACTTGCTTATCTTCGAACTTAAATTTCCGCCAATACTTTCACCACCCACTCTGCCTGTTGGGGATGAACATCCAGGTGCGTTACAAAACGGATGCGGTGTGTATCGGTGCTGCTAGCTTTGACCCCTTTGCCAAGCAGTTTTTTTAATACCTGTTCGGCAGGCACTACGGTATCAAACAAAACAATATTAGTGTCGGCCGGCAAGACATTACTCACCCAGTTGCATTTACCTAACTCATCCGCCAATAGCTGTGCATGGGCATGGTCTATTGCCAGCCGTTCTATATGATGATCAAGTGCGTAAATACCGGCAGCGGCCAAAAACCCGGCCTGACGCATCCCACCGCCAAGCACCTTGCGAATACGGCGGGCATATCTGATGGTTTCCTTATCTGCGAGCAAAACAGAACCAACCGGTGCACCCAATCCTTTGGAAAGGCAAACCGAAATACCGTCAAAATATTTACCGTAATCAATTGCCTTGTCGCCTGTATAAGCTAAGGCGTTAAAGATACGTGCACCGTCCAGGTGTAACTTTAGTTTTTCATTGTGGCAAAGCGCAGCTATCGGCTTAATGTCCTCCAAAGTATAACAGCTTCCTCCGCCCTTATTTACTGTATTTTCAAGCACTACCAGGCTGGTATGTGGATAATGTATATTGTCCGCATTGATCTCCGGCGCTATCATTTCAGCAGTAATTCGGCCCCTGTCGCCAATTAATAAACGAGTAGATACTCCCGAGTTAAATGCGATACCTCCTCCCTCGTAGCGGTAAACATGTGCGGTTTGGTCCGTTACCAATTCATCAAGCGGCTGGGTAAAGCATTTAATGGCTATCTGGTTGGTCATGGTACCTGAGGGGCAAAATATCCCGGCCTCCATGCCAAACATGGCTGCTGCCTTTTCTTCCAGCTCATTGACCGTCTCGTCTTCGCCAAAAACATCATCCCCTACTTTGGCACTCCACATGGCTTCCAGCATGCCGGGGGTAGGTTTAGTTACTGTGTCACTTCTTAAATCAACAATCATATTATATAGGTGAAATTTGCGTTATTTGTATTGAATTAAATTATGCGCTCAATTTTAATCATTTTATTTTTTATGCTGATATATGTATCAGCAAAATCGCAAAAATGGCAGCCTGGCTCTTTTACCGATATTAAAGGCAACAAAGTAACCGGGCTAATCAGGGAAAATCCGTCCAGCAGAGGCCCCGTAAAGGATGAAGGTTTTATTGAGTTTAAGGACCATGCCAAATCCAGCCCTTATAAGCTCAGCGCCAGCGATCTGAAGACGTTTATTATAGGCAAAGACAGCTTTGTGGTGGCTCATGCTCCTCATAACGCAACCTGGACTAAAAAAGAACTTGACTTTGTAAAAGTAGCTTTGGATGAACAGACCAAACTATTTGCCGCCAATGTAGGTACCGGCGGCGGCGGCTTTGGCGTTTCACCTGAACTTGGCGGCGGTATCGGCACAGGCGGGTATAGCGGAGTGGGCGGCGGCGTTGCCATCAACCTTGGCGGTGGCCGTGCACACAGCAAAATCACCTCCACCTATTATTATGGTGCCAACACTGCCGAAATGGAACAATTAACCCCTATAAATTTCAAGGATGTAATGAGCGACATAATGGGCGATGAACCTGAGGTAACTGAAAAAATACAAGCCGGCCAGTTCAATCTCGGCAATGTTGATAAACTGATTGCTTATTTTAAACAAGTGAAAGCATCGCATCAGAGGTAAAAGGCAAAAACTTAAAGGTTTTTAAATTTTGAATAATAAATCCCTGCTTTAGAAATTCGATGCATTCGAAATTTAAAAAGTCCTCCCTACCGGTAGGCAGGGCTTACAGATTCTGCGCTATTACATACCCACTGGCCCAGGCCCATTGAAAGTTATAGCCACCCAGCCAGCCGGTAACATCCACACATTCACCACCAAAAAACAAGCCCGGCACTTTTTTAGCTTGTAATGTCTTGGATGATAACTCATCGGTAGATACCCCTCCGCGCATCACCTCTGCTTTGTCATAGCCCTTGTCCCCTGCCGGTTTTACTTTAAATTCGTGTATCAAGGCCGCAATTGTTTCAAGATCGGCATTACTTAGCGAGGCAAGGTTTTTATCCGCCGGTAACCTATCGCTTATAGCCTCGGCAAATTTTCGGGTAAATAAGCCGGAAAGATGTGCCAGGAGCATCTTTTTACCATTGGTTTCTCTTTCTTGCTGGATGAGTTCTATAATACGCTGATGCGGCAGCAGATCGATATAGATCCACTCGCCGGGCCGCCAATAGGACGATATCTGCAAGATGGCAGGGCCGCTTAAACCCCAATGGGTAAATAATATATTCTCCTCAAAACTGATCCTGTCGTTCCAAACTCTGCAAAACAGGCTGTTGCCAGACAGCTGCTCATACCAGCCCTGCTCCTTGCCGGTTATGGTAAGGGGTACCAGGGCGGGGGCCGTTTCTGTAACTTTCATCTCAAATTTCCGGGCCGTGCGCAAACCCAGGTCTGTCGCACCGAGCTTTTGTATAGGCAAACCGCCGGCCGCCATCACTACTTTGGGCGTATGCATGGTTTGCTCATGGCTGTTTCTTTCGAGCTTTATATGGAAACCATCTGCAACTTTTTCAATGCTTTTCACCTCGCTGTCACACCATATCTCTTGGCCCATATCAGCGCAAAGATGGGTAAATATACTTACCACATCCTTTGCCTTATCACTCACCGGAAAAAGCTGGCCCAAAGTTTTTTCTTTACCTACAATGCCATAAGCCTCAAAAAAGTTGACTGTATCTTCCACCGTCCATTGTGCAAAAGCCGATTTACAGAAATGTTCGTTTTGGGAAATAAATTGCTGTGCTGATGAATACAAGTTGGTGTAATTACACCTGCCACCACCGCTGATGAGTATCTTGGCACCCGGGCGGTCATTCTTTTCCAGCACAAGTACACGCTTGCCCAAAAAGCCTGCCTGCACGGCGCACATTAGTCCGCATGCGCCCGCGCCGATTATTATTGCATCAAAGTCTGTTTGTTTTGTTAAATTTGTAGTCATGGAAGGGATGTCGCAAATATCAGAATTTGGAAAGATACTCATCTTTTTAATTACCGGAATTTTAATGGTGGCCTTTGCCTTTTTTGTAACGCGATTATTGTCGCCCAATAACCCCAATCCCGAAAAGCTTAGTTCATACGAATGCGGCGAGGAAACCGTAGGCAGTGCATGGATGCCCTTTAACAGCCGTTTTTATGTGATTGCTCTTATATTCCTGATCTTTGACGTGGAGATGGTGTTTATACTGCCCTGGGCTACGGTGTTCGGCAATCACGATATCAGCAATATTGATAAGCGCTGGGGATGGCTATCGTTGACCGAAATGTTTATCTTTCTAGGTATTTTAATATTGGGGCTCGTTTATGTTTGGGTAAAAGGCGACCTCGACTGGATAAAACCAATGCCAATTAAACCGTCAGTTGATAGCCAGGTGCCATCATCGCTATATGAAAAACTGAATTTGCAGCAAAGCAGCTACGCTGTAAAGGAATTTTCTTCACAAAATATTTCTGAACTAACTGGCACTGCAAGTGCCACCGATACCGCAGCAGCAACTCCTGCGATAAGAAAACCAATGTTCAAACCAACATTTAAAAAGCCCGGCAATGAATCCTGAAAGCATGAACGAAAGCGGCGGTGTGGTGATCACCAAAATGAATGACCTGCTCAACTGGGCGCGTTTATCATCATTATGGCCTTTGAGTTTTGGCATTGCCTGCTGCGCAATAGAAATGATGGGCTCCTTTGCTTCCACTTACGATATGGACCGTTTTGGGGTATTCCCTCGCCCATCTGCCCGCCAGGCCGATGTAATCATTATAGCCGGAACGGTGACCTTTAAAATGGCCGAACGCATTAAACGCCTTTATGAGCAAATGCCTGAACCAAAGTATGTGATCTCGATGGGATCATGCTCCAACTGCGGTGGCCCTTACTGGCAGCATGGTTACCATGTTGTAAAAGGTGTTGACCGTGTAATACCTGTAGATATCTATGTACAAGGCTGCCCGCCCCGCCCTGAAGCTTTGATCGGTTCGATATTAGAATTGCAGAAGAAGATTCAGGGGGAGCGTATGATAAAGGTGTAAGCGTTCACATTTTTTTGCATGAGCCCCCCGGCACACCAATAAACAAATGATTATCAAAAATTTACGTTTTACCAAGCACTGACCGTGTCACCGTTTTATCGGCCTCCGTCCTATTAAATTTCCGTCCTGATGAAAACAACATTACTCGCCATCTGTTGCCTTATTACCTGCTTAAACAGCGTCT
The DNA here is from genome assembly GCA_028287895.1 of Mucilaginibacter sp. Taxonomy (GTDB): domain Bacteria; phylum Bacteroidota; class Bacteroidia; order Sphingobacteriales; family Sphingobacteriaceae; genus Mucilaginibacter. Next base: position 24,466 of record JAQBOV010000111.1, read on the forward strand.
TTGCCCAATCCACCAATCCCCAGAAAGATATCTTTCCGCAGGGCACGGTGATGTATGAGAACATCCCCTATGCTGATGACACCTTAAAAAAACACCTGCTGGATATTTACTTGCCTCCAACCGGAAAAAGCAGTTACCCCGTGGTAATTTGGATACATGGCGGCGCCTGGATGATGAACGATAAACATGCCGATATGGGTTATATGGCCAGTACCGTAAAAGGATTTATCGACAGCGGTTATGCGGTGGCTTCTATAGATTACCGGTGGAGCACCACGGCAATATTCCCGGCACAGATACAGGATTGCAACCAGGCTGTTGAGTTTTTGTATCAGAATGCAGCTAAATATCATTTGGACCGAAACAGATTGGCTTTAATAGGTTTTTCGGCCGGCGGACATCTGGCAAATCTTTTGGCCTTATCAAATAACAATAAGATAGCATCATTTTATCCGGCAGCTAAAAAGCCTCACTTCAAAATAAGACTGGTGCTGGATTTTTACGGTCCGTCAGACTTTTTAGCGCTCAAAGGGGATTCAAAAGACCCGCGCAGTCCTGTCAGCTTATTACTTGGCGGTATGGTAGCTGACAATCCGGATCGGGCAAAAAAAGCAAGCCCGGTTACCTATATTGATAAAAATGACCCGCCGTTCCTGATCGTACAGGGGGAAAAGGATGAATCTGTAAATCCGGCCCAATCTGTTTTACTCAGTTCACGGTTAAAAGATGCCGGGGTAAAAAACGAACTGATTATTGTACCGGGCGCTCCGCATTATGGTGTAATGTTCGATGCTGAATACATCAGGAAGAAGGTGTTTTTATATCTGAACGATTATTTGAAATAACAGTCCGCTTTTTACAGCCACGAAGACTTACGAATCTTTATAGGCTGCTTAATAATATCTTTTAGCAAAGACTGCAATACCACCGCATTCCAGTGGATGGAAAAAACGCAGCATTTACTCTGACCTGGATTTTCTATATGATGGATTAAAAAATGGGTTTGGTAGCTGCTAACAGCGATCTCGTTCCATTTCAATTTATTTTTATTATCCCAGCTTATACCATCCGCATGGAACGTCACACCGGATAGTTCAAAAGTTTGCTTAATATTGAATAGTTCTGTGTAAAAATTCAGCTGGTTCACCATGTAAAAATTCCAGAAATGCTCCAGTATATCGGCCCATACTTTAAAAAATACTTTACGGTTGATGCCATAGTAACTATTGAGCTTTATACGAAATATCTTGCTCTGATAATCTTTAATTTCAACAAAATATTGCCGGCAAAATGCAAATTTAAATAAATGCGCCCCCTTGATGCCAAACCTGAATGCTGAGATATTTTCACAGGGAATAAATACGTCAGGGGCAATACTTAACGGCTTCTTAATACTAACCCCCGAATCAGCAAATATGATCTTCTTCATGATCATTTTCGGGATCAATTCAGGTATTTCGATAATATTTAACTGGTGAGACATTCCTCCTTAAAAATAAAAAAAACATTTCCTAATAAACAAGTATGTTAACAACTCTTTTTTTATAAAAAAAAACAAAAAGATATTGAGCGTTTTCTTTAATCAGCGGGTATTTTCAAAAATCACAAGAATCTTACCGTCAGGCATATATTGTATCTACATAACGCCGAAACCGTTGCAATATTTTTTGAATCAACAATTATTTTAAAAAAATCCGGCGGCAATAAGACTGCATAAACGTGAGTGGACAACCCGCCCCCGGTATTTTCAGCGCTAAATATGTCGTCCTGCGAAATATTTCAGAATTGTGACAGCTATATAAATAAGAAAACCCGGTATAGCAAGTATCCGGGTTTTCATAAATAAATGGTGTATCTTATCTTCTTATTTTGACACAAGCACAGCGTTCAAACCGTGTATTGCGCCATTAGTTGCAGGCAGATCAAATGCAGTTACCTGAGCGGTATTGCCATGCTCATCAGCAAGCTGAAGCCTTCCGCTGACAACCGATAAGGTCAGGTTCTCTCCATCAAGAGTTTTAAGCGTTGTTTTACGTTCCTTTGAGGCGCCCAGGGCTTTTATAAGGTCGGCTTTGGTATATTTACCACTCACTACATGAAACTTTAAAACCGTGGCCAGTTTTGCCGGGTCTTTTACCAATGCATCAAGCTGGGTAGAAGATAACTTGCCAAATGCTTCATTAGTGGGGGCAAATATGGTGAATGGCCCGGCTCCCTCTAAGGTCTCACTTAAGCCGGCGGCCCTTAAAGCTATGGATAAAGCGGTATAATTATCAGATGCTGTCAGCGAAGCCACGACATCTCCGCTTGCCTGCGGTGCAGCTGCCGGCGGTGTTGCGGCGGCAGGGGCTTGTGCAAATACAGTGTTTGAAAACAAACTAATGGTTAATAGAACGGCGGCAATTAAAACTGGTTTTTTCATACTTTCTTTTTTATTTTAATGTTTAATGCTGATTTGATGACATAATTTCCTCTAACGGATAATTATCCAAAAAATTTCTGAGAAAAAGAAACTTTATACAGATAAATACAGGTCAGAAAAATAAAAAGATTTGCCCAAAATAAACTATTGTCTATGTAAATTCCATGTTACAATAACACTCAGACGATTCATTTGCCTATTCTTAAATAAAAAGAGATGGTGTCAAAAGCAACCGGACGGACTGCCTTTTTTGACACTACCTCTTATATTTTTTTATTTTGTTAGTACGGCATTCAACCCGTGTATGGTGCCATTAGTTGCCGGCAAGTCAAATGAAGTAACTAATGCCGAATTGCCCATGGCATCGGTTAGCTGAAGATTCTTCTGCTCAAAAACAGACAACGTTAAAGATTGCCCGTCAATAGTTTTAAGAGTAGTCTTACCCTTACCCATTGTTAAAGCTTTTATAATATCTGCTTTAGTAAAGGTACCGGCAACTACGTGTTCCTTTAAAATTGCTGAAAGTTTAGCGGGGTCCTTCATCAGGCTATCTAACCTGCCTTGTGGCAATTTACTAAAGGCAGCATTATCTGGTGCAAAGACGGTGTATGGCCCGGCACCCTTCAGCGTGGCATCCATGTTGGCAGATCTGATTGCTAATCCAAACGTCGCATAATCTGCCGACGCAGTAAGTACGGAAACAAGATCACCTGTTGGCGTCTGTGGCGATGCAGGTGTAGTGGTTGTACTTTTGGTGGTATCCCTTTGTTGAGCTTGTGCAAATAAATTATTTAATATTAAACCCATCGCAAACGCAACTATTAAAATTGACTTTTTCATGTTCAATTGTTTAATGTTATTAAAAGTGTTGACTAATGCGTATTCCTTTTTCGATAAGCTAATATTAATTTATTCACATCCTGTTTGTCAATTAATAACTGTAACTATATCAAATGGTTTTAATGAAAAAAAAGTTTAATTATTAAAAATCAATAAACTGACCTAAAACAAAAAGAGGCTGTATCCATAAATAAAACAGAGATCCTGAGAATCGTTCAGAATAAAACGTTCTCCACCCAGGCTACCCGAATAAATCAAATAAAAAGCATCGGCTTATTAATCGGATCGTTTCCGGCACATTCCGCATTCGAAGCCTACTTCGGCAATCACTCTGAACTCAAGACTTAAAACCACCGGCTTAAGACTACTGTCCCTGCGCCAGCGTATAACCAATCTTACCATCAAATTTCATCAGGAATTCAACCGAACATACTTTGGCATCCAGTGAAAAATCTGCGGCAATATGTAAAAGTTCCTTTTGGGTAACGGTTTTTCCGGCTTTCTTTTCAAAACGCACACGATACTCGTTCACCAGTTCGGTAAATATTGAGCCCGTCGGCCAAACCTGGGTACCCCGGTTAGAGATCATCACCAGGTCGAAATTATCCGTCAATCTTTTCTTGGCCAGTTCTGCCAGTTCAGCGGGCTGCAGATCACCGGCTTCAACAAATACATCCACCCCTACCATTTCTTCCTTAATGCCTTTGGTAACCGTCAGTTTATTTTTTGTAAGCCTGTGATGGTTCTCGTTGGCTTTAGTTTCAAGGTTAGCTTTTCCGGTAACTCCGCCATCTGCCGGAACTTTACCCAGGTTGGCGATAATTGCTTCTGCAAAACCATTCGTAGTTGCCGCCGGGATTGATTTGTTTCCAAAATCACCTGTATGAATGCCGCGTTCCAGGGTATAAAGCAGTGCGTTCTCAATAATGGCTGCATTTTCGGTAAAGCCCATATAGCGCAGCATTAAAATACCTGAAAGCAACAAGGCAGTCGGGTTTGCGATGCCTTTGCCTGCAATATCTGGCGCGGTACCATGCACGGCTTCAAAAATCGAAATATTATCACCGATGTTAGCTGATGGTGCAAAGCCCAAACCTCCAACCAAACCAGCGCACAGGTCTGATACGATATCACCCTGTAAATTGGTTAACACGATCGCCTGGAATTTTTCAGGGTGGGTCACCAGTTTCATGCACAGGTCGTCAACAATAATATCACTGGTTTCTATATCCGGATATTCTTTAGCAATCTCCTGGAAGGTCTCCAGGAAAAGACCATCAGTCAGTTTCATGATATTGGCTTTATGGCCACAGGCTAATTTGGTATAACCTTTACGGCGGGCCATCTCAAAAGCATAGCGTATCACCTGTGCCGATCCTGGGCGGGTAATAATACGCCGGCCAACCGCTACGTCATAAGTAAGCAGGTGCTCAATGCCACCATAAGTATCTTCAATGTTTTCGCGTATAATGGTCAGGTTGATGGGAATACCTGCTTTAGAAAAAACAGTTTCCACACCGTTCAGTGTTCTGAAATCGCGCTGATTGGCGTAAGTGTTCCAAACCTTTCGTGCCGTTACATTGATGCTTTTAACGCCCTTGCCTTTTGGGGTTTCCATAGGGCCTTTAAACAGCAAACCCAGGCTTTCAATAGTTGCCTTGGCAGCGTCGGTCATCCCGGTAGAGTGACCGGCATCAAAATAGGATTTGCCCATTTCTACATACTCATATTCGAGTGGTACACTATTGGCTTCAAAAATCCGCAGAACGGCTTGCATTATTTCGGGACCTATTCCATCCCCCCTGGCTACGGCTATTTTTGTCTTCATTGTATAGAACCTAAAGGTAAATTTGGCGCAAATATACAGCTTAGAGGGCAATTTTTTAACGTGTTATCCAAATTGATATAGGCTTTTTGAAAGATTTAGGGTAAACTTGCATTCTAATAATGAAAGCTTTTTACGGAGATCTCAAACTGGGAATTTTAGGCGGCGGACAATTAGGCCGCATGCTGATACAGCAGGCCATTAATTACAATGTAACGGTTAAGGTGCTCGACCCTGACCGCGAGGCGCCATGCCGCAAATTATGTGATGAGTTTGTGGTGGGCTCATTGGGTGATTATGAAACCGTTTATAAATTTGGTAAAAAAGTCGACCTGCTTACCATAGAGATCGAGAAGGTAAACGTGGATGCTCTGGAACAACTGGAAAAAGAGGGCGTGCAGGTTTACCCTCAGCCGCGCATCATTCGCCTGATACAGGATAAGGCTCTGCAAAAACAGTTTTTCAAAGAAAATGACATTCCCACAGCCGAATTCCAGGTTATTTCCTCGGCCGAACAATTAAAGAAAAGCCATATACCATTTCCCTATATTCAAAAACTGCGCCGTGATGGATATGACGGCAGAGGTGTTTATAAGGTATTGGATGAATCATATCTTGCCAAAGCATTTACTGAGCCAAGCTTAATTGAACGCATGGTAGATTTTGAAAAAGAAATAGCCGTTATAGTGGCGCGCAATGAGCACGGCGAAATCAAAGCATTCCCGATGGTGGAGATGGAATTCAATCCCCAGGTCAACCTGGTGGAGTTTTTGATCGCCCCTTCTACCCTGCCCTTTGAGGTACATCAGGAAGCCGAACGCATAGCCAAAAGGGTCGCCGGTTGTCTGAATATTGTCGGCTTACTGGCGGTGGAGATGTTTTTGGATAAAAATGGTAAAATACTGGTGAACGAGCTGGCGCCGCGACCGCATAACAGCGGTCATCAAACCATTGAAGGCAACGTGGTATCACAGTTCGAACAGCATTTACGCGCCATATTCAATCAGCCTTTGGGCGATACAGCCTGCCTTAACCATGCCATTATGATCAATATATTGGGCGAAACCGGATATCAGGGCCCGGCAGTATACCAGGGAATTGAAAAAGTATTGGATTGTGCCGGCGTATACATACATTTATACGGCAAAGCTTTAACCAAACCCTTCCGCAAGATGGGGCATGTAACCATCGTGGATACTGACAGGGACAAAGCGATTGAAAAGGCAAGGTATGTGCAGAAGACTTTGAAGGTGGTGAGTTAATATTAAGCCGATGGTCAATAGTCCATAGATTTTGGCGTCAATTAAAATAATCACTATGGACAAAAGAAATATGATGAACCAACCTAAAATAAGCATCATCATGGGCAGCAAGTCTGACCTTAACGTGATGCAGGATGCAGCCGACGTATTAAAAGAATTGGGCGTACCTTACGAGATTACGGTAGTATCGGCCCACCGCACGCCGGAGCGCATGTTCAGTTATGCCAAGTCAGCTGCTGACCGTGGTTTGAAGGTGATCATTGCAGGTGCAGGAGGTGCAGCGCATTTACCGGGAATGGTAGCTTCGTTAACACACCTGCCTGTTATTGGCGTACCGGTAAAATCAAGCAATTCTATTGATGGCTGGGATTCCATCTTATCTATACTACAAATGCCTAACGGCATTCCGGTGGCAACAGTAGCGCTCAATGCAGCTAAAAATGCCGGTATTTTAGCTGCGCAGATATTATCCACAGGTGATGAAACCATCGTTAAAGACCTGATCGCGTATAAAGAAAAACTTAAACAAAAAGTCGAGGAATCGGCCAGGGAAATGGAAGGCGGTGAATAGTGATCAGTTACTTTGAAAAAGGTAAATCTTTTTTGTTATGAAAACCCATCTTTCGGATTAAACTGCCTTTCTGACTAAGTTTCTATATAACTTAAGCTATTTGCGGCCAAACACAGGGCGCCCGTTATAGACTAATCTCTAGCCACCGGTTGACAAATCACTAAATATCAGTTCATCTCCGGGTTTTCCGGAAAATTGGCAATATGTGCATAGCGTTGCCCAAGGCCGATCACTACCTGCCTCCACATATTTTGCTCGTCACGTGTAAATACAATTTCGGGATTGCACTTATCGCTCACTATCCACGTATCTTCGGCTATTTCGTCATTAAGCTGTCCTGGTGTCCACCCCGAGTATCCCGCAAAGAACTTGATCTCTTTTTCGGTCAGCTGGTAATTGGTTATCAAAGTTTTCACAGTCTCAAAATCACCACCCCAAAAAATGCCTTCTCCTATTTCAATACCACCGCCAATTTTTTCGGGACAACGGTGAATAAAATGCAATGTATCCTCGCCCACCGGTCCGCCAAGATATACCGGCATTTCCGAGTAAGGCAGATCCGGCAACAGGTCGCCCAGCATATATTCACTCTGATGATTCAGCACAAAGCCCATAGCGCCGGCCTCGCTGCATTCGGTCAGTAAAATAACCGACCGCTTAAAGTTAGGGTCCATCATAAAAGGCTCCGATATCAGCAGGTGTCCGGAATCAGGCAAAATCGTACTTAGCATAAGATTGGAAAATATATATTTAGAATATGTAAAAATAGGTTCATTTATTAAAATATGAAATACCTGCTTAATATACGGTGCAATTAATTTGTAAGTTTGCAATAATGAATCAGGAAGATATAAAAAATATACGAAACGAATACCTCATGGCCTCATTATCCGAGAATGATGCAAATACCGATCCAATAAAACAATTTGACAAATGGTTTAACGAAGCCTTAAAGGCCGAAGTACACGAGCCAACCGCCATGACACTGGCTACAGCCACACATGACGGGCGTCCCTCGGCAAGGATAGTATTACTGAAAGGTTTTGACAATAATGGTTTTATTTTTTATACCAATTACCTGAGTCGCAAAGGAAAAGAGATTGCTAAAAACCCATTAGGGTCGATACTTTTCTTTTGGGGAACGCTTGAAAGGCAAGTGCGCATTGAAGGAACAATTGAAAAGATCAGTAAAGAAGATTCTGTCAGTTATTTTCAAACCAGGCCAAGGGATAGTCAGTTGGGCGCGGTAGCCTCGCCACAAAGCCAGGAAATAGCCAGCCGGGATATACTGGATAAAAAATGGCAGGAAGTAGAAGCAGAATATATGGACAAGGATATCCCCAAGCCTTCATACTGGGGTGGATATATCTTAAAACCACGACTAATAGAATTTTGGCAGGGAGGACCGAGCAGGCTTCATGACCGTATCCTGTATAAAAAAATAGATAACAAAAACTGGAAAAAAGTACGTCTGGCCCCATGAGTCTTGATGAAATAAAATCGTTGCTTATTGAAAAGTTTGATGAGCGCATCATCGTTGGGGAGGAAACAACCGGCATACAACCTGCCTTGCTGATTGATCCCGACCGTATCGCTGATGTTTGCCTTGAGTTAAGGGATAACCCAAAAACCTATTTTGATTTTCTTTCCTGCCTGAGCGGAATTGATTATGGCATTGAGGCTAACAGTTTCGGCGTGGTTTATCATTTGGCATCCATCCCCTATCAAACTCAGCTAACTTTAAAGGTGAGCCGGGAAAACAACAGGGACCTGGAGAGTTTGCCATCTTTTCCAACCATATCATCCGTGTACCGTGCTGCCGATTGGCATGAGCGTGAGGCCTTTGATATGATAGGGATATTTTTTGAAGGGCATCCCGATCTGCGGCGTATCCTGGTGCCTGATGACTGGGATGGTTATCCGCTGAGAAAAGATTATAAAACGGCGGAGTATTATAAAGGAATTAAGATAGACTGATTTCCAGTTTCGGCTGTTCAATTTGGGATTTAAGATTAAAGTAAATGGACAAAATTGACTTGCAAAAACGAACCTGCGAAAGAAAATCAAAGAAAAAATAAAAATTAAACAAATTCGAAATTGAACATTCGAAATTCGAAATATAGCGAAGCGCTACAACGGTATACCCAGAAAATTGCTAAAGCCAGCACCGAGGATATGGTGTTGAATATGGGCCCTCAGCATCCGTCAACGCATGGTGTTTTGCGTTTGGAGCTGATCACCGATGGCGAAATTGTTAAGGAGGTGATACCGCACATGGGATATCTGCACCGCTGTTTTGAAAAACATGCCGAATCCCTTACCTATCAGCAAACCATCCCTTTTACCGACCGCATGGATTATCTTGCCTCGATGAATAACAGTCATATTTGGTCAATGGGTGTTGAACGTATGCTGGGCATTGATAAAGACATCCCCAAACGCATAGAATATATCAGAGTATTGGTATGCGAATTAAACCGAATCGGATCGCACCTGATCGCAATCGGTACTTATGGGATAGATATCGGCGCTTTCACGCCTTTTTTATGGTGCTTCAGAGACAGGGAACACATAATGGGCATGTTAGAGTGGGCATCCGGCTCGCGCATGCTGTATAACTACATTTGGATAGGCGGCCTATTCTATGACCTTCCGGTGGGCTTTGAAGAACGATGCCGCGATTTTGTAAACTATTTTAAGCCCAAACTGACAGAACTGAATCAGTTGCTGACAGACAACCAGATCTTCATTAGCCGCACAGCTGGTGTAGGTGTGTTGCCGATGGATGTTGCGATTAATTACGGGTGCTCCGGCCCTATGCTGCGCGGCTCGGGCCTTAAGTGGGACCTGCGGCGCATCGATGGGTATTCCGTTTATCCTGAGCTCGATTTTGATATTCCTGTAGGCAAAGGAGAAATGGGTTCCATTGGCGATTGCTGGGACAGATACAAAGTCCGGGTAGATGAAATAGCACAATCACTCAAAATTGTGGAACAATGCCTTGAGCGCCTGCAAAAGGAATTAAAGCGCAGCCCTGATTTCGATCCGCGGGCAAAGATGCCCCGGAAAATAATTCCTAAAGCCCAGGATTTCTACATCCGTGGCGAAGGCGCCAAAGGCGAATTAGGTTTTTATTTTGTGTCCGACGGCAAATCTGAAATACCAACAAGGGTGAAATCCCGCGGGCCAAGCTTTTGTAATTTGTCCGTACTGCCTGCCATTGCCAAAAATGTTATGATCGCCGACCTGATCGCAATTATTGGCTCAATTGATTTTGTCTTAGGCGAGGTGGACAGGTAAATTTGCAGATCGTTTTAATGTGCAGGTGTGCGGATATCAACCGGCCAGCGCTATTATTCAATCAAAAAGGTTCAGACAAAAAAACGCCCCTCAGCAGGAGCGTCTTTTAACATTTTATCAGCCGCACATTTGCAACCCCCACATCAATTATACACCTTGACCATAAACACATAGTTCTGCAGTTTTTTGATCTGCTGCACGCGGGTTAAACCACTCAGTGTATTTTTGGTATTCAAAACAGGTTTATGGGTTAATGAATCAGTGGGGATATTTTCTATTGCATCCAACAGGTAGCCCGATTTTATAGCAAAATGCACGCCTTCCAGGTGTGTTTCCTTGGCCTTCACAATACCTATTACGTTGCCTTTGCTATCCAGCAGAGGGCCGCCGCTATTTCCGGGATTAATGGGAACGGATATCTGGTAATCTATTGTATCGCTGTTTAGTCCGTTTGAAGATGTCAACCTGCCATCTCCATAAACCGGCGAATCTTGCGGATAACCATAGGTATAAACATTCTCAGCAAGATCGCTCTCGGTACGTTTAAAAGTATAGGGAATAGTGCCTAAACCGGTAAATGCCGTATCAGTTATTTTCAAAATAGCAATATCGTTCTGTGGCTCGGTATATACCACCTTAACCTTAAATAATTTTCCTGCCGCATTTTGGACATACACAGAATCCGCTCCGTTTATCACATGATAATTGGTTGCAATTAAACCATTTGATGTAATTGCAAACCCGGTACCGCGATATTTATCCGGCGTCATAGCCATTTTCCGGCCGTCGGTGTTAATACGCTGTATCGCCGTGGTCAGGTTTTTATTCGATCGGTTCAGGCTTTCAACTTTACGCCTCAATTCAACATACGATGAATTATTATTCAGATAACCTGTAAAAAACAAAGTACCCAGTATCGCAAAAATAGCGATCGAGGCCGCTACCGATATTTTTGAATGATGATCGCGCCATAGCTGTACAATCCATGATGGATGGACCATTACTTCCTCGGCAATGGCGTGTACATCAATTTCCTGATGGATCGCGTTCAACCTGTTCTCCAGTTCCACACGCTCACCATATTGCTTTAACAAACCGGTAAATTGCTGGTGTTCAATAACCCAGATATCAACTTCGGCATTTTCTTTACGAAGCTGTTCAAACGCCCTGCGCTCACCCGCATCCATTCCCCCGTTAAGGTAGCGTTCAGTTACTTCTAATAGTTGCTCGTCTCTCATGTCTTCCTCTATTTTTGCTGAAAAAATAGCTTTTTCAGCCTTTGCAGGCATTTATATTTTTGAGTTTTGGCATTATCCGCATTGGTATAGCCAAAACTTTCACAGATCTCCTGCATCGATCTGTTATGGATATAGAAATCCTCAATTATAGTTTTGCAGGGCTCGCCCAATAATTGCAGAGCGCTTTGCATTTTATTAAATTGTATATCCCGCTCATTATGCTGCTCGGCATCGTCTTCGAAAGGCAGATATTCCTGGAAATCATGAATATCTCCTCCGTATCTATTCATTTGGCTCAGCCTTTTAAGCCAAAGTCGCCGGCAAACTGAGTAAATAAATGTCTTCAGTTTGCTGTTCAGCTCAAAATCACCCTTTTTTATCTTATTATAAAGAACAATTATCGCCTCCTGGTAAATGTCCTTGGCGTCATCCGGCGTACCATTATTATTAACGATCAGTTGCAGCACCATCGGAAAATACGCGACATAAAGCCGTTTTACCGCACTTTCTGAATTATTAAGGATACCAAAAACAATCTCGCTGTCGGTTGGCGTTGAACTCTTCAGGTCTTTACTCACTACTTAATACTATTTATGCGAAATTGTAACCCACTTATTACAAATAAATTAAACAAAATTAAAAGTATTACGGTTATCTGCTTGTACTCTGTCTTTCAATTTTAAAACAATTATAAATTAATTCATCAAAAAACCATGAAGAACATCATTAAATTAAGTTTAGCGGCTTTTATAGTTTTATCATTTGCCGCTTGCA
>JAQBOV010000003.1 GCA_028287895.1 Mucilaginibacter sp.
GGCCGTGTTCCCCGGCGATGATGCCCGCGAGTTCTGGGTAAGGGCCGAAGACCGTAACCGCGAGACGGCGCAGGCGTACGACCGCCTGGGACTGGCCGAGTACCAGGCCATGGAGGCCTTTGTCAGGTACCATTTTTAAAAATACTTTGAACCTAAACTATTCGTTTGCATCTTAGTCCTAAATCATAAACCCTATTCTATGAATTTCAATATAAAAATCTCATTACTCGCCTTAGCGCTGTTTGTTACCGCAAATATTTCATTTGCACAGGTAAAAAAACGGCCTGCGCCATCACCTAAAGAAAAACCCGCGGCACTGGCAACGCAGATAAAAGGCAACCTGTTACCGGTCGATCCGAATCTGGTCATCGGGAAACTGCCGAATGGTTTAACCTATTATATCCGCAGAAATGTGGAACCAAAGAACCGGGCTGAACTATATTTGGTGAACAAAGCCGGTTCAATACTGGAAACAGATGCCCAGCAGGGCCTTGCACACTTTACCGAACACATGGCATTTAACGGTACCCGCAGTTTCCCAAAAAATGAACTGGTGAGTTATCTGCAAAAATCGGGTGTTAAGTTTGGCGCCGATCTGAATGCATATACCTCATTTGACGAAACGGTTTATCAGTTGCCATTACCAACCGATAGTGTTAAAACATTTGAAAAGGGCTTTGATATTCTGGCCGATTGGGCCGGTTATGTAACTTTTGACCCAAAAGAAATTGATTCGGAACGCGGGGTGGTTTTAGAAGAGCAGCGCCTGCGCGGAAAAAATGCACAGGAGCGTTTACAGCACCAGATATTGCCGGTATTGCTAAACAATTCAAGATATGCTGAGCGTTTGCCCATTGGTAAGGAAGATATACTGAAAACCTTTAAGCCTGAGACCATCAAAAGTTTTTATCACGATTGGTACAGGCCCGATCTTCAGGCAGTGATTGCCGTCGGGGACTTTGATCCAAAACGGGTGGAACAATTGATAAAAGATAACTTTTCGGATCTGAAAAACCCGGCAAACGAGAAGCCGCGCACCAAATATACGGTTCCTGCAAGTCCGGGCACATTAGTTAAAATAGCCACCGATAAAGAGTTTCCTTATACCCTGGCCGAAGTTATCGTCAAACATCCTGCAAAAAGGGTACAGACCAAAGCCGACCTGGTTGAGAATATCCGTGTAGAATTGTTTAACCAGATGCTAAATGCCCGCTTGGGCGAGCTGACCCAAAAAGCTAATCCCCCGTTTTTATTCGGCAAGGCAAGTTATGGCGGATTTATTGCTAACCAGGATGCCTTTACCTCCATTGCAGTAGCCAAACCCGGCGAACTGGAAAAAGCATTAAAGGCAGTAGTAGCGGAAACAGAACGCGCAAGAAAATTCGGTTTTACTCAAACGGAATTTGAACGTGCCAAACAGGACGCATTGACACAGATAGAAAATGCTTATAAAGAGCGTGATAAAACAAAATCGGTAAACTTCGTGCGCCAGTATCAGCAAAATTTTTTACTGGGTGAAGCTATACCCGGAATTGAGTTTGAATACAATTTTACCAGGGAAAACATGGGCCGCATCCAATTGGGCGAGATCAACGCGATGGCGGGAAAATATATCAGCGACAACAACCGTGTCGTACTGGTAGAGGGGCCCGAAAAGGAAAAAGACAAATTGCCCAATGAAAAAACTTTACTGGATTGGATAAGCACGGCTGGTAAAAATGCAAAGGCTTATGTAGATGAGGTAAGCAACAAGCCATTACTGGCAAAGGAACCTGCCGGAAGCAAGATCGTGTCAGAAAAAAAGGATACTGCTCTTACCACCACCACGCTCACTTTTGCAAATGGGGTAAAGGCAATATTGAAACCTACCACATTTAAAAACGACCAGATACTGATCAGCAGCTATCATTTTGGCGGGACATCCCTGGCAAGTGACGAGGATTTCACTTCGGCAAATATGGCAGCAGAAGTGATCGCCAGCAGCGGGATTGCTGATTTTAACGAGATTCAGCTGGACAAAATGCTGAGTGGTAAAAACCTGCACATTTCGCCGTATATCGGCGAAACCACGGAAGGTGTTAATGGTAATTCATCGCCGAAAGACCTGGAGACGGCCCTGCAATTGGTATACCTGTACTTTACCCAGCCCCGCAAGGATCCTGATATCTGGCAGGCTAACATCTCTCAAACCAAGGCCTTTTTAGCTAACCGCGGCCTCGACCCGACAAGCGTGTTCCAGGATACTGTTTCGGCTACTTTAAGTAACTATAATTTCCGCCGCATGGTGCCGACAACCGAAAGGCTGAACAGTGCAAGTTTGGATAAGGCCTACAGCTTTTATAAGGACAGATTTGCCGACGCAAACGGATTTACCTTTACCATTGTGGGAAGTTTCGATGCGGACAAAATAAAGCCCTTGCTGGAGAAATATTTAGGCGGACTTCCATCGGCTAACCATAATGAGACCTACAAAAACTTAGGCATCCACATCCCTGCCGGTCAGCTCACCAAAGATGTTTATAAAGGCATTGGCGATAAAAGCAGTGTGCAACTGGTGTTCAGCGGGGAATATGATTACAACGACAGCAATAACCTGCAGGTGGATGCCCTTAATGAGATACTGAACATAAAATTGATAGAGCGTTTGCGTGAGAAGGAAGGTGGCGTTTATGCACCCGGCGTAAGGGCCAGCTATGCAAAACTGCCGAACAGCAGATACAGTATCATTGTGTATTTCGGTTGCGCCCCGGCCAATGTGGAGAAGCTGATCGCTGCTACGATCGAAGAAATAGGCAAGATTAAGCAAAATGGCCCTGAAGCAGTGGACATTCAAAAATTCGTGGCCGAAGAGACCCGTTCAACCGAGGTGCAACTAAAGGAAAATTCTTTTTGGGAAGGACATTTAGCTTCCTCCTCTCAAAACCAGGAAGATCCGGACGCGGTACTGCACCATATCCATGATCTGAATAAGGTAACTGTGCAAAGCGTTAAAGATGCTGCCAACAAATACCTGAGTGGTAATAACCTGATCAAACTGATCTTGTTGCCGGAGAAGAAATAAAAGCCATACCCAACCCCTCTGCGGCGAGAAGGGGCTTATAACAATATTTAGTCCTGCTTTTTAAGGCAGGACTTTTTTTTTGTTTAGAGATATACAACTAACTTTCATTTTTAATTGTATGTAGGATTGTGAATACAACGGGACAACAAATTATCGGGCAATGGTATAAGCGGAAAAACTGGCATCAGTTCCCTTTTCAAAAGGAAATGGAGGAGGCTTATCTCGGCGGCTATTCCGGTTTATTAAATGCCCCTACGGGCAGCGGTAAAACCTTCGCCCTGTTTTTGCCCTTCCTGGCTGATTATATCGATAAAAATCCCGGAACATGGTCCGCCCAAAAAAATAACGGCCTGATGATGCTTTGGATAACGCCATTGCGCGCCCTTACCAATGATATTAAAAAAGCCATGCAGGAAGTGTGCGATGAGATCGGCATTCCCTGGAAAATAGGTACCCGAACCGGCGACACCCCCGCTGCTGAAAAACAGGCCCTGAAGAAAAAACTGCCCGAAGTATTACTCACTACCCCCGAAAGCCTGCACCTGATGCTGGCACAAAAAGAGTATCCCAAAATATTCCAGAGCCTGCAGGTAGTAGTAATTGACGAATGGCACGAGCTGTTAGGCACCAAACGCGGGGTGCAGGTGGAATTGGGATTGTCCAGGCTTAAGGTCTTAAGCCGGAAGTCAGAAGCCGGAAGCCAGACATCAGAGGCAAAGGGCTCAGGACTTAAAACCGAGGACTTAAGACTCCGAATATGGGGTATCAGCGCTACGATAGGCAACCTGGAGCAAGCTGCCGATGTGTTACTGGGCAATGATTTTCCTGCCGGCAGGGTAAAAATGATTCGTGCGCATGTAGATAAAAAGCTGGTTATAAAATCCGTTATCCCTGAAAATATAGAGAACTACTCGTGGGCAGGGCATATCGGGGTAAAGCTTTTGCCACAGGTGATGGAAATTGTAGCCAGAAGTAAAACCACGCTGATATTCACCAATACACGTTCGCAATCAGAAATATGGTATCATGCCATACTGGATAATTACCCCGAATATGCCGGTATTATGGCCATGCACCATGGCTCGCTGGATAATGAGCTGCGCAACTGGGTGGAACAGGCCCTTCATGCCGAAGCTTTAAAAGTAGTGGTCTGCACTTCGAGCCTTGACCTGGGCGTGGATTTCCGTCCGGTCGATATGGTGATACAGGTGGGCAGCCCAAAGGGTGTAGCCCGTTTTATGCAGCGTGCCGGGCGCAGCGGGCACTCGCCCGGAGCGGTATCAAGAGCTTATTTTGTACCGACCCATTCTTTAGAGTTGCTCGAAGGTGCCGCCTTAAAACAGGGTATAAAACAAGGCATTTTTGAAAGCCGCGACCCGATGTTGCTGACCATGGACGTATTGGTACAATATCTCGTTACGCTGGCAGTGTCGGATGGTTTCCGGGCTGATGAATTATTCAAAGAGGTAAAGAGCACCTATGCATTTGCTGATCTTACCAAAAACGAATTTGGAGAGTTGCTCGATTTTGTAACGCATGGCGGCAACGTGCTAGCCCAATATGATGAATTTTTAAAGGTTGAAGTTGAAAATGGTCTTTACCTGGTAAAAAGCCGAAGAGTAGCCATGAGGCACCGCTTAAGCATTGGCACGATTACCAGCGATGTAAGTATCCGGGTTAAATGGCTAAGCGGGGGCAGTTTAGGCACTATTGAAGAATCATTTATATCGAAATTAAAGGAAGGTGATACATTCTGGTTCGCCGGACGAAGCCTGGAATTTATACGGGTGAAAGAAATGACTGCCTATGTGAAAAAATCAAATGCAAAAAAGGGACTTATACCCAGCTGGATGGGTGGAAGGATGCCTTTATCGTCACAGCTTTCGGCAGTTTTCAGGGATAAGCTGGATGAAGTGGCACACGGGATAGAAAACGATGAGGAAGTGATCGCACTTAAACCATTGTTCGATTTGCAGGCGCAGCTTTCACACCTGCCGCAAAGTCATGAATTTTTAATCGAATCGTTCAAATCGCGCCAGGGACATCACCTTTTGTTTTATCCTTTTGAAGGCAGACTGGTTCATGAGGGGATGGCCTCGTTGCTTGCTTACCGTATCTCCAAAATAAAACCTTTTTCATTCTCCATCGCAATGAACGATTATGGCTTTGAATTGCTGGCAGATGAGGAGATCCCTATCGAACAAGCATTGGAAGATGCCAGTTTTTTCTCTATTGATCATCTGCTCGATGATATTTTGCATAGTTTGAACGCCAATGAAATGGCCCGGCGCCGTTTCAGGGATATTGCACACATAGGCGGTCTTGTATTTACCGGCTATCCCGGGCAACCCGTTAAGAACAGGCATTTGCAGGCATCAACCTCGCTGCTTTTTGATGTCTTCAGCGAGTATGAACCAAATAATCTGCTGGTAAGGCAGGCCTATAACGAGGCCCTTGCCTTTCAATTAGAAGAATTCAGGCTGCGTGCAGCGTTGCAGCGTATTATTAAACAAAATATTATCCTCAAACAAATAGACCAACCCACACCATTTGCTTTTCCGATTATGGTTGACAGTCTTGGTCGGGAAAGGCTTACTACCGAAACCATGGAAGAACGCGTAGCCAGGATGATCAGGCCTTATGATCTGCAAGGAACAGATAAGCCACAAAATAAAATAACTGCCGGAAAATCCAGAACAGGTAAAAGAGGATTCTAATTAAACTGGTTTTCCCTGAGAACTAAAAAAACGATAAAGTGTATTGAAAAAAATACGTAAAATTTAAGAATACAACGGACAAAGCAAGCTCCGAAAGCTTTGCTTCTCTTAAGAATTACCTGATAAGATCCACCCAACTAATTAATCAAATAACTTTTTGCCTCTTATAATTACCGTTACGATAATTAAAACGATTGGTAAAACTGTTATTACTACTCCGACTACAGTGTACGTATTGTTCATGGGTTTTAGTATATTTTTTTAGTCTAAAATAAGGTGCAATTATCATGCCCTATCTAAAAAAATCGCTTCACACGATGATTTGATACTTTCTTTTGAATTCGGTTTAAAAATTCTGCAATCACTTGGGCATTATATTCCACAATTAGATACACAATACCATATCATGGGTAATAAATTACCCGTCAGGTGACTGAATATCAGTAATATGTTAACAATAACTAAAGTAGCTTAAAAATTATCCTTATGTTATCGTTGTTACTATAACCAACAGCATATTGCCTGCGAAAAACAGGCGGGCAATGATTTAAATTTTTAATAATTTATTGTAAGGCTTACAAGAATTTTTCGACAAATAAATATAAGTAAAAAATATATAACTTTTTGATAATGAACATAAAAAAAATTAAAGTAATTATTGCCGACCTGCTACTGACTGCATTAAATGCGTGCAGCCAGGGGTAATCAAAAGGAAAAAATGGTGCCGGGAGCTCGCAGGATGTGAAAGCTTTCTCCCGGGCTAAACCAAATGCATACTGGAAAAAGCTGCTGTCGCCGGATGCGTACCGGATCATGGTAAATAAAGCAACTGGGCCCCCATTTAATAATCCTTACTCGAATGATCATGAAAAAGGGATTTATCTTAATGCCGCAACAGGCAAACCCTTATTTAGTGCTGATGCTAAATATAACTCGGGAACGGGATGGCCAAGCTTTTTTAAGCCGATTGACCCCAAAGCGATCATGATCGTTAATGACTATTCAGACGGGATGGAGCGCGACGAGGTGGTCGGGCGCAGCACCGGCCTGCACCTGGGACATGTATTTGATGACGGGCCTGCACCAACCCATTTGCGCTACTGCCTCGATTTCTATGCTTTAAAGTTTGTTAAGGCAAAATGACGTGGGAGTTTTCGCTTGATCAGGCTGGATTAAGCTCATTAGGCAGGCTGGGAGAACACGATCAACCAACCGGCCTAAAACGTCAGGGCTTAGTTTTGCCTGATGGGGTAACGATTATTAACTCAATCAACCACTCCCTTAACAGCCAGCAGCTTAAACCCGCTTCTCTTTAAACCTGCTGAAAAAAATAAGGGCCGTTAAACAAAGTGTAAATCCGCATACGCCATTTAAACGCAGGCCATAATCGTGTCCGGGGTCTTTACCATATACGGTCAGGAAGGCGAACAAAGCAATACCCAGCGTTTGCCCCATTTTCACAAACAGATACTTTACCGCAAAAAACATCCCCTCGCGATTTTCACCCGTTTCCCTGGCATCATCCTGTGCAATCCCGGCTAATATGGCATTTGGCAGAATACCGAGTGCAGCAAGCGGAAATGACGCACAGAGCACCAGGGCATAAACCTGGATATAAACAGATATCGGAAATTTACCCAGAAAATAGATCGCCACAAAAATGAGACTTAACAAGCCGAATGAAAATAAAACAAGTGGTTTCTTTCCGATCCTTTTAGATAAGTAATTGATCACCGGATAAAAAACCAATGAAAATACGACCATTGCTCCCATTAATGCGCCACCCATCGACTCGGGCAGGTTAAGCAACACCGTAACGAAATATAGCATTCCGCTCGAAATAACACTCAGTGCCATATAAAACGAAAAATCCGAGATGAGATAATATTTAAAATTCCTGTTGCTGAATGTTTTACGGATAGCCCGCAGGATGGGCAAATGTGAAGGTTTGCTACTCGAATATTTCTTTTCATCGACAGCAAATACCGGGACCAGCATGATCAGCCCTGCCAAAATACTCAGGCCCCATATGGTATACTGCACCGCCGAATCGCGGTTGGTGATATGAAAAAAATGCTGTAACCCGTCGGCATAATTATTTACCGAAGCAGCAATAATGATCCCGATCACAAAGCCGGCCTGCTGAAATGAAGATAACTTAACCTTCTCATCCGGGGTTTCTGCCAATTCGGGTAATAACGCGTTAAAGGGTATAATATAAGCTGTCACGCTCATGAAGAATAAGGTCATCGTAACGGCTAACCAGGCTGCATTGTGGCCGCTCTCTTTCATCTCAATCGGGTAAAAGGTCAGGCAGCAAAAAGCGACTGCCGGAAATATAGCCCACTTCATAAAAGGGATGCGACGGCCTTTCGGATTTTGGCTTTTATCGCTTAACGAGGCAATAAAGGGATCAAACAAAGCATCAACAAACCTGCCTGAAGCAGCAATGACCGATAAGATATTTACCACCCCGAATAACAGTAATTGAGGAACCAGCGGAACCAATCCGGCATTGGAAGGCGGAAGGTAAAAATAGGGCAGCATCACAATAATGAGATTGGTCATGATGCTCCAGCCTATCATTCCGCAGGCATACGAAAGCTGTTTATTTAAAGATAGTTTTGCAACAGGCATAGGATTGCAAGATGCAAATATTTTTTTTCTGAACCGCCGGTCAGCGTGATTTAAAAGACGTTGCTTATGATTATTAATTCGGCTGACAGTTCAATATAAATTGCAGGAAAAAAGTCACCCGTCCGGAGGAAGAGTTTATTTAGGGCTTACAACCCCGAATAATAATCATATCCCTGTTCGGCCCAATAATCGTGGGGCCGCGTCTTGCTAAAGTTTATGCTGCCTATACGTTTCAGGTTCTTGATACCATACTTCACCGGGATGATGAGCCTTAACGGTTGTCCGTGTTTGCCTGGCAGGGGCTGATCATTGAGCTCATAAGCCAGCAAGGTCTGCGGATGTATGGCGCTCGGCATATCAATACCTACATAATACTGCTTGTCGGGTGTTTCCAGGCCAACATATTCCAGCTTTGCTTCCTCATGCAGCTTATAATGATCTATAAAATCAGCAAATTTCACGCCGCCCCAGTGCGATACCTGGTCCCAGCCTTCTACACATTTAAAATCAAAAACGATCTCTGTTTTTGGAAGAGTTTTTAACTCTTCCAGGCTAATTTGCAGTATGGCGCCTGAGTTTTTAGTTACCTGCAATTTCCATTGTTCAGGCGGCAATTTACCTTCCGAGCCAATATCGCTGTTATGCCTTACCACTTTGGCGGCCATTGATTTGGGATAAGTCTTTACCAGGTGGTTCTCACTGAAAGTTAGCCGGCGGAAAAATAATTCGGTCTTGTTCAATGCCTTGCGCAGGGGCTTATGTGCGCCGCCTGTGATTCCGGTAATCTCCTCCGGTGAGTTATAGAGCCATTTCCAGCCTGCATAAGTGCCGGCAGCAAAGGCGCCAAAAATGGTAAATGATATAAAATTACGCCGTTTGATCTTTTGGTCGACAGTCAGTTCTTTCTTAGGCTTTTTCATCTTCGCTTATAGTTTCAATTGCCGGCTCAGGCTGTTCATCGATCACTTCAAACCCGGATACAACCGGCCTGAAATTGTTCCATCCGGCCAGCATTACCTGTAAAATATGGATCAGAAAAAATAAAACATAGCCGACAGTTAATGTAAAATGCCAAATCCTGGCCAGGTGATAACCGCCGCACAGCCAGGCAAGCCAGTAAAACTGCACCGGTTTATAAATGGCCAGCCCCGTAATTACCGAACCGATCCCCATGATGATGATAGCGGTATAAGCAATTCGTTGAGCAGCGTTATATTTATCCTGAGGCGGGACAGTTTTACGGATATGCAAATCATGTAACAGCACCAGCCAGGCTTCTTTAAAGGAATGGCGGTCAGGTACCAGGTACCGCCATTGGCCGGATATAATGGTATAAATTACATAAAATATTCCGTTCAGCGTAAAGAACCACATAAACAGGAAATGGAAGGCCATGCCCTCGGCTAAACGTTGAGGTATATGTAACAGATTGTAATACCACTCGGGGAAAAACCGGACAAAGGTATGTCCGAATATCGTGACGGTATATACATCATTTGCCCAATAAATGAGCATGCCGCTCCATATCATGATGGCCAGTATCGGGAAATTGATCCAATGTGTCCATCGCATTACCAAGGGGTGCTTTTCTTTAATGGCTTTCATTACCTGATCGTGTAGAATTGTAGTGTGAAATTACTTAAAAAATTGATCATTTCGTTGCATTAAGCCGCCGGTTGGGGGGAATTCCGCTTTTGCTGCCCCGATAATTTCACCGCTGGCGGT
Organism: Mucilaginibacter sp.; assembly: GCA_028287895.1. Taxonomy (GTDB): domain Bacteria; phylum Bacteroidota; class Bacteroidia; order Sphingobacteriales; family Sphingobacteriaceae; genus Mucilaginibacter. The sequence goes on from JAQBOV010000003.1 coordinate 10,141, forward strand.
GTTTTGCACAAGGCCGATCAGCTCATATTTTTGAGGATCAAACCCATGGGGCAAGGCAATATTCCCTGTGTCCTCATTGTCATTTTTCAGCGGCAGGCTTTTTAACTGGTTGACGATCTGCACATGCGATAAAGTACGGCCACCATTTTCACCGCGTCGTACTTTGGTAGTCGCATTTTTCTCTATCAGGGCAACCAGCAAAACTGCATTTGTTGTTGCGCCTTCTATATGGTAATGTGCCCGGGCCCGGTCACTTTCAACTTTAATACCACTTAAAGTGAGTTCGGCTTTTGCGGGTTTTTGCAGGCTAGTCCTGATGGCATCGCGCAAATTACCTTCTTCCGAGCCCACAAATTCTGTAAGGCCGTTAACTACGAGCTGCGGCGTATAGACCGATGAAAGTTTTAGCCAACGGGCATATTGATTTTGCCTTGCAGAATATTCTGAACTGCTGAAAACATCCTTCCATCCCAGGCGGTTCCAGTAGTCCACATGAAAAGCAAGAATATAGACCGGCTTGTTGCTGCTTTCCTTTTGAATACGGGCAACAAGGGCATCAGCCGGCGGGCAGCTTGAACAACCTTCGGAAGTAAAAAGCTCTATCACAGCAAACCCTTTATTAACCGGAGCATCTGCGCTAACAGTCTTTAAATGCCTGACATTAATAAACGCAGGCGTCAGTACGCCTGCTACCGAAAAGCATGCAATGACGATAAATATTTTTATTGATCTCATTTTTTTATTGTTAATTAGACTGATATCTATTTACGCAATTAGTCGGATCAGAAATCTATTCCTTACAATAAATTTAATCTTTTTTTCAGAACTATTTATTACCGGTTTTGATTTGGCCGGGATAGCCGAAGCGCTATTTTAAAAGACCTGTAAGGTTTTCAATAGCCTAACGACTAAGGGAGTAATAATGAGCTATCCAATTTGACCAATGACAGCTGGAATCAATAGACCCGACCCGCACCGATGGGTTGAGGCATATGCCGATTACCTTTATGCATATGCCATCGCCCGTATTAACGACCAGGAACAGGCAAAAGACCTCGTACAGGAGACTTTTTTGGCTGCACTTGAGAAGGTAAACACATTTGAGGGCAAAAGTTCGGAGCGCACCTGGCTCACAGCTATCCTGAGAAATAAGATAGTGGATGTTTACCGGAAAAAATCAACGGGCTTAATAAATGCCGGTGTAAATAAAGCAGGGCCGGAACAAGCTGATTTTTTTGATGCTGAAGACGGGCACTGGAACGCTGAACGCG
>JAQBOV010000005.1 GCA_028287895.1 Mucilaginibacter sp.
ATACGGCTGGCTACCGGAGGAGTGAATACGTCATAAATGATCACATTCGTTAGCTGGTCTTCGTTCTGGTGCAATACTGTTGCACCGTCTATCGGGCCTTTCTCCTTACCCCTGCACGCGTAGAGCAATATAATCAAAGTAGTAATGGCAAATGGTATTGTAAGGGGTCTCATAACTTTTTACTTCAAGGGTATACTTCTTGTGCGGCCATAATTGTCGGTAATTATAACAGAAGCCATTTGATCATTAATATTCATAAATCTGGCGGACTGAGACAAGAAAGAATCGCCATAATAAAACTCTTGTTTAGTGATCTTGCCATTCTTATAAGTTATAGTGGCATACATATCAAGGGGTGCCAATTTAACCGGATGAGCATCCTTTTTAAGTTCAAATATTTTCATGACATCCCTATTTTGACTGGCTGTAAGTAAATACTTATTGTGAGCGCCAACTAATTTAACTAATGCTTTGCCGTTGCCCGGTATGTAAATACCGCTTTGAAGAATGGTTAATGGCTTAAAGCCGCCTTTTCCATCTCCTTTTAGCATTAATCCGTTAAAGGCATCATAACGGCCGGTTGTCAGTTCAGTCCCGTAATCATTGCCATTTATTATCACGTCAGGGTTGCCATCACCATCAAAATCGTCAACAGACATCCCACAAAGTTGTGAAAACTGAGCCTGTACAGGTAGCGGTATCATACTAAATTTACCTTTACCATCATTGCGCAGGTAAACAGATTGCATGATATTTGCTTTTAGCCGTAACGCACCTTTTCGCATTTCCGGGGTGATCACCTGGTCCATCGTTGCGGTAGCAAATGACTTATAATTTTGGAATTTCGACCGCATGCCTATCATTTGTTTTACAATGTCGTCGCGTGTTTGCACCGGAAATTCTTCCATTTTGCCATCCTGATCTTTTAAAAATACGGATGGAAAAGCATCATAACTGCCGTTATTGTCAAAATCTTTCGCAGTTATATAAAGCGGATATTGATCGCTTGCCCTGAAAAAGGTATTTAATCCTGAATTACCGACTATGTAATCAATATCTCCGTCGTGGTCAAAATCACCGGCAGCTATGGCATTCCACCAGCCCAATTGATCACTAACACCTGAATGAGCTGTTACATTCTTGAATACACCATGATCGTTCTTTAAAAAGGTTACCGGCATCCACTCTCCTGCTAAGATCAGATCGGGCCAGCCATCATTGTCAAAATCAGTAAACACGGCATCACAAACTAAACCTATGTTTTTCAGATCACCAGCAACTGTTGAGGTTACATCTGTAAATTTAACATGGCCATCTTTACTGTCATTACGTAAAATAAAGCTCGAAACCGGTTTAGGATAATTCCAGGGATCAACTCTGCCGGAAACAAACAGGTCAAGCTTGCCATCTTTATTATAGTCAATTGCCCTTACACATAACTTGCTGGTAAAGTTCCTTGGCAAAGCATCGGCAGCTTCTTTAAAATTTCCTTTCCCATCGTTTATATAAAGCCTGTCCTGGTAAAAACGCGAGCCTGGCTCATTGGCATAACCGCCGCTGGCCACATACAGATCAGCTTTCCCATCGCCGTTGGCATCAAATAACAATAATCCTTCGTCTTTAAAACTGTCTTTGGGATTGAATTCACCAGGTGGTAACAAACTGCGCTGAATAAACTTGCCATCCGGCTGCTGTAAAAATAGTTGCGAAGGGTATTTGGATGTACCGCCAACGACCACATCATCCAGTCCATTACCATCCACGTCACCTGCTGCTAAACCGGGAGAATACTCCGAAAGTTTATGCGGCAGCAGTTTTTGAACATTAAAGTCGATCACGTCTATGTCCTGGTTCTTATAGGTAACACCCAACATTTTTGTTACCTCCCGGAACAATGATTGTTTATCAATTTCGGGCTGTTTAAAAGAATAGGGATCCCGGGCATTGGATATATTTACCTTTAGTACCTGGTCGGCTTTTACATTTTGTAATGTTTGTTTCTTTCCATTCTGCCAGCGTACGACAACCGAATCGAGGATATTTACTTTGCCAAGGCCAAAATGAGCGATATTTTGTATCGTAGACAAGTATCCCCTGAACGGTGTATTCTCATACGCCTGGTGCTTGCCATGATCATAATATATATCGGCCCATGCACCTATTCCGTTCCTGTTATACCGACCGCCCTGGAATGCTATATGCAAATAATGACTACCATTGGGATCCTTTTGGCGTAAAGTGTTCCGGTAGATCATGGCCTGGTCATCAATATTATTAATGATCACATCCATGTCACCGTCGTTATCAAGATCTGCATAAACTGCGCCATTTGAAAAAGTAGGTGTGGTAAAACCCCAGTTATCCGTTACATCATCAAATTGAAGTTTCCCGTTATTTTTGAATGCAAAATTCGGGATCTTGATTATCGGGATCTGATCGAGTATCTGTTTTTTGCTTGCTATGAAATAAGATTCGGCCCTGAAATTCATAAAATCATGATCCGTCACATCCCTGGGGTATCCGTTCGTGATGATCAGATCACGGTAGCCGTCATTATCAAAATCGGTCAGCAAAGGCGCCCAGCTCCAATCCGTTTGAGAAACATTGCTTAAAAAAGATATCTCACTAAAAGCCGGATCACCTATAGAGTCATTCTGTCCAACCCTTGGCCCCTGATTTAATTGCAGCGTATTACGCGGATACTGATACTGATACCCGAAACGATCATAGTTCTGAAATGATTGGTAACTGTTCGCGCTCATGAACATTTTTTTTCGGTAATTATCGGGAGGGTTCATGTCCAGCTCAAATACATCGGCCAGTCCGTCATTATTAATATCCTCTATTTCCTGCCCCATTGCACTCATCGATGTATGCTTAAAATACGCTTTAGACCTATCGGTAAATGTGCCGTCATGATTGTTGATATACAATATATTATCGGGCAAAAAGTCATTCGTCACATAAATATCTTTCCACCCGTCACGGTTGATATCTACCGTTGTTGCAGCATGGCCAAACCCTTCAATCAATACACCAGCCTGTTTGGAAACATCATGAAATACACAGTGCTTTAACTTCGGATCCCAGTCATTACGATATAATCTTCCTGTACTTCGGGCTGTGCCATCCTTAATAATGGGTCTGAATAAACTGGTATTATCGCTCGGCTCAACCTGATTGACGGTAAGGTACATATCCAGGTCGCCGTCATTATCATAATCAAAAAACGAGGCCATTGTCGAATAGATTTGGATACCCAGGCCATATTCCTTAGCCATTTCTTTAAAATGGGGTATACCATTTTTGTCTACGCCCTGGTTAACATAGAGCAGGTTAAGTCTTTTTGCAGAATCGTTTAATAAGGTGTTGCATACATAAATATCAAGGAGACCATCATTATTAATATCGACAACGGCCACGCCTCTGCCCCAGCCCCCCTTACCGCCCACTCCGGCTTCAGTTGTAACATCGTTAAACTTCAGGTCCCCCTTATTGAGGTACAATTTATTGGATACCGCGTTACCTGCAAAGTAAATATCCTGCAGACCGTCGTTATTAAAATCGCCTACACCTACTCCGCCCCCGTTGTAAATATTAAGTTTATCCAGCGGATTGATCGTGTCATTCTCAATGATCTTATTATTAAAATTTATCCCGGAATAAGAAGATGGTATCTGCTCAAATAATGTTGCCTTTTTGCACGAGAAAAATAAAACAGGTATTAACAGGTATAAAAGGTATCGAACAACTTTCATTACAACAGTTTAGTTAGCGGCAATCGGTCAATTGAGTATAATAAATATCTATAGCGTTTATATCATACCACATATACGGTAAGGATCATAAATACCACCCGCTAATTTATAAAAAAAGGGCAGTGATCTATATCACCACCCCTTCTCTTTTTTTAACTTTATTAATTATTAATAATTAGTGTTTTGTTTTAATTTCCCGCCTTCAATGTCTATCTGGCTTTGAGGGATAGGATAAACCTCATCCCTGCCTACAGTGAATTTTGCCGGGCCAAGGGTCGGATTTGGAATGCGGTTATCGGCCTTATAATAGGCATTCAAGACGCCGGCCATGTACCCGGCACCAAGCTTACCGCCAAACCTGCCGTCCATGCGTTGCAGGTCAAAGAAACGATGGCCTTCCATACCAAACTCCAGTTGCCTTTCTGTTATAAGGGCCCCAAGCGCATAAGCCTGGCCGTTGGCAGAAAACTGCCCGGTATATAAACCCACTTTATAATTAGCGGCAGGGGTATTGGTAACCCCTTTTGAGGGATCTGCATTGTCCACATAAGTTTTTACCCAATTGGATGGAAGAGCAGCCCTTGTCCTTACCGTGTTCACATCAGCTTCTGCCAGCGCCAGATTTGGAGCAGTTCCAAGTATATAGCATTCAGCACGCCATAATAACACATCGGCAAACCTGATGATATTATAGTTATTGGCAACACCTTGGCTTCCTGCCCAACCCGATTGGGTATCAGTTGTGGAAGCCTGGGCCGCATGATAAAATACGTTTTTTATCGGCACATAAGGAACCAGGTCACCGCGTGTCCATGGTTCGCCACCGCCCAAACCCCAGTCAAGGTATGGGATACCCCTGCGCCCTACAGTCCAGTCAAGGCGCGAATCTATAGCTTCTGCAGTAGGTGTATACGCGGCAGTAGGACCAACCCCATGATCATTACCCAGGTTCACGTCATCATATGTCGGGAACCCTGTAGCAGGGTCAATCTGGAACATAGGCAAACCGTTGGCATCAACTTTAAATGCATTGGCTAAGTGATATGAAGGCGTATAAAACCCGCAGCAGCTTGAATAGGTACCGCCTCCAGGGAAATTTAACACATCGCCTGCATCATCATTATTACCGTTTGAACCGTCATTTACAGTCATTTGAGCAGCAAATACCGATTCCGGACCGTTTTTGGTTAAAGCGTTAAAGTTGTTGGCATAAGGCTCCAATGTATATTTGGCGCCACCGGCTGTAGTGCCGTTATTGATGCAATCCGTCAGCAGGGGTAAAGCTTTATCATATTCATGATTGTATACATAGGCTTTTGCCAAAAATGCCTCGGCTGCATATTTATTGGCACGGCCTGCCTGCGGCTGGGTATTAGGAAGCACAGCCATTGCGGCGGCAAAATCCGCCTCAATTTTATCCCATATAGGGCCAGGGTTAGGCGCGCTAAGGTTACCTGACAGATAAGTGATTTTTTCGTCAACATAAGGTACATTCTGCCATATTTTAGCAAGCTCAAAGTGATAAACACCGCGTAAAAAGCGTGCTTCTCCAACAGCAATCTGGCCGGCAGCGGCAGTCATGGAGCCGTCTGTAACCAGGGGCACTTCCTGGATCACATTATTGGCCCGCACAATGCCCGCGTAGCACACCTGCCACTTAGAGCCAAGGTATCCATCGGTTGGATTAATACTCACATGCTGTTCGATAGCGGTTAAGCCCTCATCTCTCTGGTCACCGGTGCTTGAACCTTTATAGGCATCATCTGAACCGACCCCGCCCCAGCTCCAATTGCTGATACCGGAGGCAAAAGCTGAGCCTGGCTGGCCCTGGTAAAATCCGTCCAATAAGGAATAGGCTCCTATTAATAAACCATCTACACCTGCCTTAGTGTTAAGCGAAGGTCCTGCAAGTACCCCGGCGGGGCTCTTATCCAATACCTTTTTACACGAGTATGCCGTTGTAAAAAAGAGTATTGCACCTATGGCAATTAATTTAAAATTCGATTTTTTCATAACAATATTTTTTTTATTATTAAAATGTCATATTAACACCTACTAAATAGGTTCTCTGGTTGTTAGGATACGCGCCGTAGTCAACCCCAAAAGATGCACTTTGCTGAGGCGTAGCAGTACCACTCTGGTTAAGGTTACTAACCGATGGAACTAACTCAGGATCTAAGCCGCTATACTTGGTGATGGTAAACAAATTGGTAGCCTGAACATACACATGCAGTTTACTTACGCCAATCGTTTTTAAGATTCCCGGATCAAAATTATAACCAAGCTGCGCAACACGGCATTTCAAAAAGGAGCCGCTTTCAATGTAAAAGGTACTTGGAATTGTGGTACCTAATGATTGGCTAACCGTCATGGCCGACTGGGTTGCACCAGGGTTGGTAACTACACCACCTACGACATTTGCCGATTTGGTCAGCAGGTCAAGATCCTTGCCGCCTGGAAAAGCGCCATAAGTATCTGTCCAGTATTTTACGTAGTTAAAATCCTTATTACCATGTGAACCATATAATACCATCGAAAAGTCGAAGTTTTTGAAGCTCGCATTCAGGTTTACACCGTATGTGAAATCAGGATTAGGGTTACCGATAAAGGTACGGTCATCGGCATTGATCTTTCCGTCACCATTCAGGTCCTTGTAAATGTAGGCACCAGGAGTTGCGCCAGAATAACCTGGTAAGCTTGATACCTGGGAAGCATTTTGGTATATACCAGCTATTTGATAACCGTAGAATGAGCCTATAGGCTGCCCTACCTGCTCTCTCACAAAGCTACCGATACGGGTGGCGCCGGATACATCAAAGTAATTCGGGCTAACCAGTTTAGTAATTTTGTTTTTGTATGCGGTAATGTTTGCCCCAATGCTGAACTTGAAATCCTGGCTAATGGCAGCGTGGTAGGTTGCTGCAATATCGAAACCCGTATTCTGTACGTCCCCCACGTTTACTGTAGGCGGATTTGCAGCGCCTCCTGTTGAAGGAAGTGACAGCGGGAACAATAAGCCGCTGATGGATTTTTTATAATACTCAACACTCAGATCCAGGTGATTAAATAAGGAAGCATCAACACCAATGTTAAGTATCTTATCAGTTTCCCAGGTAGTGTTAGGGTTACCGATACCGGTTTGGGCATAGCCCGTGGTGGTAGAATTTACACCGCCGGCAATGCCGTATGCAGTGTTACCAAAACCATAGTTATAGGTATCTACTGCATTTGTACCGAGGACATTCGCATTGCTACCGGTAGAACCATAACTGCCGCGCAGTTTAAGTTCGTTGATCCAGTTAATGCTTTTCAGGAAGTCTTCCTGAGAGAGACGCCACCCTAAAGAGATAGATGGGAAAGTACCATACTGGCGGCCGGGGTAAAAGGATGAATATCCGTCACGGCGTATCGTTGCGCCCAAAAGATATTTATCAGCGTAGCTATAATCCACGCGCCCAAACACTGACTGGGTACCTGTAGGCTGGTAAAGGAAGGTGCCATTGCCGCCGCCTAATCCTATCGAGGTAGGCAAAGTGGTACCGGCAACGGTCAGGAAATTAGGATCAAGCGTAGGAAAATTATTTGCCGACACGCCCAATTGCTGTCCGCCGGTTTGCTTAATTTCATAGCCTGCAAAAACGCTGACACTATGTTTGCCGAATGTTTGTTTATAAGTTACACTATTGGTCCAGTTGTAATTAAAAAAATATTGAGCAACTTCGGTATAACCATTTGGATTGGTATGCGGCTCGTAATTTTCATACGGGTTATAAGTAGTGAAATAATAAAAAGTATTGCCTGCATTTCCGCCAAAAGCTGTGCGGGCAGTAAAATATTTCAGGAAGTCGGCTTCTGCAAAAACAGTTCCCTGCATGTTCCAGGTTTTAGCCCGGTCGTTTTTAGTCCTTTGCTGCTGTGCAAACGGGTTAGATCCGTTACCCAGAGGTTCGCCGGCCGGGCCATCATAAGCACCACCATAATTGCCTTTTATATCATATACAGGTATAAGCGGCATTTCGCGGTAGGTGCTTGAAATACTTCCGCCTTCCTGCTGCTGGTTGAAGGCGCTGCCGCCATTGTTCTCGCGGTAAAATACATAACCGCTTTCACCAAAACGAACGTGATTATTCAGCACGCTATAGGTGTTATTCACACGTGCCTGGTAACGTTTTTCAAAGGTCTCGATCAATGTACCCTGTTGGTTAAGGTACTGCAGGGAATACAAGTAAGTGTTTTTATCATTACCGCCGCTTGCCGTAATGGTATGGCTCTGCTCGGGCGCGTGTTTGAAAATTTGGTGAAACCAATCTGTACCTGCCTGGTTAAATTTTTGTACCAGGTAATCATTAGCTGGATTTAAAGCATCGAAAAAATAAGCTTTTTCAATTCCTGGATCATTGGTAACACCGGCTGAACCAAAAGCTCCAAAACTCGTTCCCCCGTGATAACCGTAAACAGGCAGGGTTCCTGGGCCTCCGGGATAAAGTTTTTCTGACGATCCGTCATTGGCTTGAAAAGCTAACGTCGATTGTTGCGACGGGCTCATCAAATGCCATACATTGCCCCCTGGAGGTACCTGGTCGCCGTAGTACATATCATAGCTAAGTACCGTTTTACCAGCCTTACCTTTTTTGGTAGTAACGACAATTACTCCGTTACCGCCTGATACACCATAAATAGCTGCCGAACCTGCATCTTTCAATACGCTGATGCTTTCTATGTCGCTCGGGTTTACCTGGGACATATTGGAGGTTTGCACGCCGTCAATAACAAACAGAGGTGTACTATTGCCAAAGTTGGTGATACCGCGAACAAATACGGTGCTTGCAGATCCTGGCGCACCCTGATTAATTACGGTAACACCGGAAGCTTGTCCCTGCAGCAATTGTTCTGAAGTAGTAACCGGAATCTTTTTTGCATCAGTTATATTCACCGTCGCTACCGCACCGGTAATATCTTTTTTGCGCTGCGTTTGGTAACCAGTTACCACCACCTCATTTAAAGTACTGTTAGTAACTTCCAGCGCAATGGTACCCAAAGACGGGCCTGTAACTGAAACTGATTTAGCCTGGTAGCCAATATAGGATATCACCAATACGTCGCCGGTTTTTGCATTGACCACAAAAACCCCATTGACATCGGTTACAACACCTACGTTTGTACCCTTGATTTTCACGGTAGCACCAATTACAGGTTGTTTGTCATCATTGCCAATGACTTTACCTGTAACCCTTGTTTGGGCGGTAACTACCAGTGAGGAGAGAGTGCATAATATCAGTATGCACATCATCCTTCCTTTTAGAAGTAAACTTTTTAACATGAGTTTGAGATTTAGTTGATTAATTTATTGACTTAGTAGATATTGAATTCTTAGTGAGATTTAGAATATTAGCCTAACGGCTATTGGCTGGGGTCAAAAAGCCCTATGCGATGCCCCCGGAAACAATTTGAGGTGAGGGAGAAATCACATAAAAGAGTGAAATGTAAAAGTTTTATCATTTAATTTTTTAATAATAAATTTTAAAAAACAATCGCTGTTCCTTGCCGCTTTAATACACCCGCGCACTTTACGGTGCCGGCATATTAAAAATTCATTATGTTATAATTATATTAGGTTATATGCGCTTTCCGGCTATACGGGAAAACTTAATTGGTACTGCATCTAATTTAAATAGAGTGTATTGTCTACACAAGTGCATTTTGAAGATTTACAAATTAATTATTTTTTGACTCCATAAAACCATTAATATTATAAAAATGAGGAAGATAATTATAAAATAAATAATTTAGCATATAATTTATTACAAAATTGGCAATGCAAAAAACATATTATAGCTGAACGGGTACTTTCAAAAAGGCATAATTTAGTATCATAAACGGTTTACCAGAAATATATATGGAGATATTTAGCCGGTAAAAAAGCCCGGTTTTATTTATACAAAAGGTAAACATGTTAAAATATCATCATAGTTGCACGCGACAGCATTCCCCTCAATGTAATTTAATTCGAGTATAATAAATGTCCCGAAAACAGTTTATTAAGCCGGGAAATATAAAAAATTATTGCACTCAAATCATTTAAACAAAATAAAAGGCCATAACTATTTAAACAGTTATGACCCGTATTATTTTCAGGCTCTAGCTTACAACTTTACTTTTAGGCCCCTTAAACCGGATAAAATAATATCATTGTTCTTTTACTTTATCCACTGCACCGATGCGGAATGCACATCCGCTGAATTAGTACCTATTTGTATGATAAACTGACCTGGTTCCCAATCATAATTGAGTTTGCTGTTATAAAATTTGAGGTACTGCGTACTAATATCAAATGATACCTCTTTTTGTTCACCGGGCTGAAGCATTATCTTTTTATAATTTTTCAATTCTTTAACGGAACGGCTGATACTTGCTACAGGATCGCTGAGGTAGAGCTGAACCACTTCCTCGCCGGCTAATTTACCGGTATTACGAACAGTAACCGTTGCGGTCAGGTTTTCGTTACCTTTGAGGTTGGTTTTGCTTAGTTTAATATCACTATAATTAAATGTAGTATAGCTTAAGCCGTAACCAAAAGGATAAAGCGGATCATTGGAGATATCAATATAATCCGATTTAAACTTAGCGGGGCCTTTGCCATCAAATGGGCGGCCTGTATTTTTGTGGTTATAATAGATAGGTATTTGTCCCACACTCCTGGGGAAGGTTGCAGTTATTTTGCCCCCGGGATTATAGTTGCCAAATAACACATCAGCAATGGCATTACCTGCTTCGGTGCCCGGCGACCATACCTCGAGTATGGCATTTGCATGCTCATCTTCCCATGTCAAGGTAAGCGGGCGGCCGCTAAACAACACCAATACCAGGGGTTTACCAATTTTGGCCAGGGCTTTCAACAGCTCTTTCTGACTCTCTGGTATACTGATGTCAGACCGGCTTGATGATTCGCCCGACATATTTGCCGATTCGCCTACCACAGCGACGATCACATCTGCTTTTTTTGCTGTTTCAACCGCTTCATCGATCATTTGCTGAGCCGGCCGGTTATCCCTGAGCTGTTTCATTCCGAAAAACCATGCGCGGGAATTCAGCAATGAATCATCCGTAATATTCGATCCTCTGGCATATAATATATTTACACCGGGCCCTGCCACCTTTTTTATTCCATCAATTACGCTTACCGATTTATTAGGATCACCTGCTATTACCCAGGTACCCAGCATCTCCGAATGGTTATCAGCCAAGGGGCCTACCAATGCGATGGTGCCTGATTTTTTTAGGGGTAATACCTGCCCTTTATTTTTGAGTAATACGAATGAGTGCTCAGCCGTTTGCCTTGCAGCACTGCGGTTTGCTTCTGTTAGTTCGTCCTTTGACTCCCGGTCTGCACTGATGGATTTAAAAGGATTATCAAATAAGCCCAGTTTATATTTCGCTTCTAATACCCTGCGGCAAGCCAGGTCAATTTCCTGCCGGGTAACTTTTCCTTCCTTTAACGATTTCTTCAATGTGGTTAAAAACCCCTCTCCCACCATATCCATATCAAGGCCGGCCTTCAGTGCCAATGCGGATACGGTTTGCAAATCGCCCAGGCCGTGTGCAGTCAGTTCGTTAACCGAAGTATAGTCTGACACAACAAAACCTTTAAAGCCCCATTGTTTACGCAGCACATCGGTTAACAGCCATTGATTAGCAGTTGCAGGCACGCCATTTACCGTATTAAATGAACTCATGAAACTTCCCGCACCGGCATCCACTGCAGCTTTGTACGGCGGCAGGTAATCCTGATACATCTTTATTAAGCTCATATCAACCGTATTGTATTCACGGCCGGCTTCGGCACCGCCGTATAAGGCAAAGTGCTTCACACAGGCCATTACCGCATCGCCTTTTTTCATATCACTGCCCTGGTAGCCTCTTACCATTGCTTTGGCTATCTGCGAACCAAGCCATGGGTCTTCACCCGAGCCTTCTGATATGCGTCCCCAGCGTGCATCGCGGGCAATATCGACCATCGGTGAGAAAACCCAGCTAATACCTTCACCCGTTGCTTCACTGGCGGCAATCTTTGCAGAGCGTTCTATCAAACCCATATCCCATGTCGCCGACATACCCAGAGGGATAGGAAAAATAGTACGGTGACCATGTATCACGTCCAGCCCGAATATTAAAGGTATATGTAATCGTGAATTTTTTACTGCCAGTTCCTGGGCCTTACCGATATAGTCGGTGCCATAGGCACCAAATATCCCACCTATATTTCCCTTTTTAATACCTTCTTCAACTCCCTTATTTACCACCGATCCGGTTAGGGCACGGCCGCTGGTCACTAAGTTAAGCTGACCGATTTTTTCGTCAAGGGTCATCTTACTCATCAGGCCATTAACAAAGGCATCCATTTTAGCATCGCTGCCTTTTGTTTGCGCTGCCGCCATACCCGAAGGTAAAATGATGGCCGAGATCAGTGCAATCTTCCGGAACACCCGGTTTGGGGAATAATTTTTCATCGATATAAATTGTTTTTTAGTGGCGATGAAACTATCATGAGCCGTTTTATTAATTTTGGTTTGTGAGCAATGGCTCCTGATGGTTTCATTTTAGTGAAAACAGGTTTAATTTGCTAGCGGAACGTTGGATAAATAATATCTTTACAACAATTATTCAATTCCGTCACCTACTATTGATTTTTAGTTTCAAATTGGTTTATATACCACTGCCAAAAGCAGCATGGTGTATTTTGAACACAATAGTATTTATTATAATTCGGATAATCAAAGTATTTTTTGTACAATAGCATAAAATGTTTACTAAACAGGAGCTTATAGAGTTTTGCCAAACAGCGCGCAGTAGCTATCTCGACCATATTTCGATCGATTGCGTTATTTTTGGCTTCCATAGCGGGCAACTGAAAGTTTTGTCGCTTAAAATAAAAAATGAGGAATCATGGTATCTTCCGGGTGGATTTGTACGCAAGAATGAACCTATTGACATGGCCGCCAACCGTATCCTAAAGGAGCGCACCGGCTTGGATGAAATATTTTTGCAGCAGTTTCATGTTTTTGGCGACCCCGAAAGATCAAGGCCGCACCACGATCTGTATAAAGATATGCTGCCGCCCGAAGAAAACTGGTTCTCTAACCGCTTTTTAACCATTGGGTATTATGCTCTGGTTGATTTTGTACACGTAAATTCGACACCAGACCAGCATTCTGAAAGCTGTACATGGTATGACCTGAGCGATCTGCCTGATCTTAAACTGGATCATGCGCGCATATTAAAGACCGCACTGGATACCCTCCGCCTCCAGCTTAACTATCAACCCATCGGTTATAACCTGATGCCAAAGGAATTTACGATGCCCGAATTGCAAAAGCTGTATGAGACCATCCTGGATAAAAAGCTTGACAGGCGCAATTTTCAGCGCAGGATGCTTGGCTTTGGTATTTTAAACCGGTCTGATCAACCGCGAAAAGGCGGAGCGCATAAAGCACCCTACCTCTATTCTTTCGACCTTAAAAATTATCAGAATGCCTTGAAAGAAGGATTGAAGAGCGGGTGGTGAGTTTTGATATGGAATTTTTCACTTTACTTTTTTTTCAAGTGCTCAACCGGGCCTGGCCGTTGCGAATTGCCAATTTTAAATTGATATTACCTTGATTCGAAAATTCAAAATTAAACATTCGAAATCCGGGGCATTCTAACTGTTTGAATGCAGCGCTACGCCGTTTCCTTCAGTATCTATAAAAAATGCCATGTAGCCGATATCATCCGTTATCTTTGTTTTAGGCATGGTTACCTTACCGCCGGCGGCTTCTATCTTTGACAGTGCTATATCTAGGTCGGGATTGCCGTTAAAATAGATTTTTGCACCATCAGCACCGGGTTTATGCATGGGGCCTTGTACCAATCCTCCTGACACTTTCCCGTTCATAACATCAGCGGGGAAAAACGCCATCTTCATTCCCATCATTTCCGTTTCTTCCATTTTGGTGGAGAAAATTGCTTCATAAAATTTTTTAGCCCTGGCAATATCGTTTACCGATATTTCAAACCAGTTCAGAATGTTTACTGTGCCGTCCATAGTTTTAGTTTTTTGAGGTTTTACGTTTTTTATCCCGGCAAACCTAAGCCGAATTCAACAAACTGATGATGGGGAAATACGACAACCTTAGGGGTTGATTGCGCCAGGCACTTGCATTACCTTTGTTTAATACCATTATTAGAATCAGTAAATCATGAAACATGTTTCAATAATTATCCCACAGGGCCCGATTATATTAAGCAGCGTTATAGGCACTTATAAAGTGCTTGCTTTTGTCAACCACTTTATGCAGGCCAGGGGCAAAAAACCTGCTTTTGATATTCACCTGGTTGGATTGAGCACAGAGAGCGAACTGTATGATGGCTTATTTGCCATACGGCCCGGCTCACTCCTGAGTGAGATACAAAAGACTGAGCTGATCATCATCCCTGCTTTTTATGGTAACCCGCTTGAGGGCCTGAAGCGTAACATGGATTTTGTACCCTTTATAACCGATCAATACAAGCATGGCGCCGAAGTGGCCAGTCTTTGCACCGGAGCTTTCCTGCTGGCATCAACCAACCTGCTCAAAGGTAAAGCCTGCACCACGCATTGGATGGCGGCGGATATTTTCAGACAGGCATTTCCCGAGGTCAGATTAATGCCCGAGAAACTGCTCATCGATGAATTGGGAATATATTCAAGCGGAGGTGCATACTCATTCCTTAATCTGGTGGTTTACCTGGTTGAAAAATATTGCGGCCGCGATGTTGCCGTACACTGCGCCAAAGTAATGGAAATAGAGATAGACCGTCAAAGCCAGTCGCCCTTTATGATATTTAGCGGGCAGAAAGAGCACCAGGATGAGTCCATCAAAAAGGCGCAGCTCTATATAGAGCGTAATGTAGGCACCAAGATATCTGTCGACCAGCTATCGGAGATGTTCGCCATCAGCCGCCGTAATTTTGAGCGCAGGTTTAAAAAGGCTACTGCTAATACCCCGGTAGAATATCTTCAGCGTGTAAAGATAGAAGCCGCTAAAAAAAGCCTGGAATCGGGCCGTGAGAATGTGAATGAAGTGATGTATGCTGTCGGCTATTCAGATCATAAAGCTTTTCGCAACATATTTAAAAAAATAACAGGATTGTCGCCTATCGGGTATCGTAATAAATACAACAGGGAAATGGCGGTTAATTAATGCGGATGGCGGAAGTCAATTACCAAATGAATAACTCAAAAACAGTTCCGCAGTCGGCATTCTGCCATCTGCATTTAAAACATTCCTATATTTTTCCTATTCTTGTTTCATGTATCTGCTCAAGAAAATACCCCTTGCCCTGGCGCTGCTATGGTCCGCCGCAGGCTTTGCTCAAACCACTCTTCCCGTCCCGTTAAATCTGCAGGCTACCTATATCAAAGGCACACGCAGCATGAGCGGCGCACCCGGCAAAAATTACTGGCAAAATAAAGCTGACTATACCATTACGGTTAACTTTAATCCGCAAAGCAGGTTACTCAATGGCACGGCAGATATCGATTATACCAACAACAGCCCCGATACCTTAACCGAGATCTGGTTTAAATTATATCCCAATCTTTTCAAAAAAGGAGCGGTACGCAGCGTGCCCGTCCGTCCGCAAGAGGTTACCGATGGTGTAAAAATTAAAAAGCTGAGCATTGATCGGCAGGATCAGGATACCGCTAAACTGACCATAAACGGAACCAACATGGTCGTAAAGGTGCCCGGATTGCTGCCCGGGCGCACCATACATTTTAATATTGCCTACGATTATACACTGAATAAAACTTCGCATATCCGTACCGGGCAAGTGGATTCAGGTGCATTTTTTATCGCATATTTCTTTCCCCGCGTGGCCGTTTACGACGATATTGACGGATGGAACCAAAACCCCTATCGGGGCACCGAAGAATTTTATAATGATTTTTGCCATTTCAATGCCGCCATCACCGTACCGGGGAATTACCAGGTCTGGGCTACCGGTAATTTGATTAACCCCAAAGAGGTTTATACCGATCGGTATATTAAGCGCATAAGCGATGCCGGCTTCAGTGATAGGGTAACCGATATCATCACAGAACAGGACCTGAAAGAAGGCAATATATCACCCCATAATCCGACCAATACCTGGAAATTTGAAGCGGATAGTGTAACTGACCTTGCATTTGCCATGAGCGACCATTATGTATGGAAAGCCTCCAGCCTTATTGTCGACCTGAAAACAAGCAGGCGTACAAGAGTTGATGCAGTATTTAATGCCGGTCACAAGGATTACTTCGCCGTCATTGATTATGCCCGTAAAACCGTGGAGGCTATGAGCTATACCTTTCCTAAATGGCCCTACCCCTACCCCCATGAAACCGTATTTGACGGCCTTGACCAAATGGAATATCCCATGATGGTGAATGATAATCCTGAGGAAAAAGTATTTGATGCCATTACCCTTACCGACCACGAGATATTCCATACCATGTTCCCTTTTTACATGGGCGTTAACGAAACCAAATATGGCTGGATGGACGAAGGCTGGGCAACCATCGGCGAATGGGTGATCAGTCCGCTTATTGATTCTACGATAGTAGACAATTTTGCGGTACCGCAGTATGAGGCTGTTGCCGGTAAAGAAGCAGATCAGCCTATCATCACTTTAACTACGCAACTTTCAGGTCCTTCATTTGAGCCCGACTCCTATGGTAAACCCGGCTTGGGGTATTATTATATCCGTGACTTGCTGGGCCAGGGGCTGTTTACCAAAGCCCTGCACTATTACCTGCAGCAATGGCACGGCAAGCACCCTATGCCATACGACTTTTTCAATTGCATCAACACGGCGTCGGGTCAAAATCTCAACTGGTTTTGGAAAAGATGGTTCTTTGATAATGGCTTCCCTGACCTTGCCATTACCCGTGTAACACTGAAAAAAGGGCATTATACGATCATCATTACCAACAAAGGCACCAAGCCCGTCCCGATCGATCTTACTTTATATTACAGCGATGGCAGCACACAATTGTTGCATCAAAACATATCCGCATGGAAGAACGGCAAAACCTTTACCATCACCCACAATGCGCATAAACGCATCGGAAAAATGGTATTAGGCACCACTTATGACCCTGATGTGAATAAGCAAAATAATGTTTGGGAAGCGAAGTAGAATGTGCCGGTGCCTCGGCAGATAAGGGCGCATCAAATCAGGAATAAACAAAAAAGACCGCCTCATTACCGTTTACCGGGCGGTCTTCCTTATTGAATGAATATTTATTGAACCTTGGTATGTTGAATGATGTCACACCGATAAATTTCATTAGTGGCAACGAGTTTGATTTCAGGATTAGTTCCTGCTGCGGCGCTTTCAACGTCGGTATCGCTTAAAAACTGGTGAGGCGTAAATCCGGTGTTAAATACGATATCCACCTCCTGCCATAACGCATTGTAACCCGGGCCACCCTCCTGTATAGCATTGGTAACGGTAACAAAACCGGCTGCTTCGTAAAGGATATTTATCGACTTGTTCTTAGCCAGAAGACTTGCCGCCGGCTGATCTGTAAATTGCTTTGAGTTCATCATAAACAGCTGGCCGTCATAATAAACATTGGTTACACCGGCAACCCCGTTAGGATTTGAACTCAAATTAGTTTTGCTGTTTAGCTTTGCCGTAGAAGCAGGGGCCATGTCCTTCATTTTTGCCGTAGAAGCAGGGGCCATGTCCTTCATTGAGGTTTTGTTGCAGGCAGCAAGCAAGATCATGCCTGCAGCTGCCAGGTTAAGTATAGTTTTCATGTTTTAAAAGATTTTCATAACTAATCAAAATATAAAACAGGCGGGCTTTAAGCCCTAATAACTATTTAAAACGGAAAGATTTAAGTGACAGCAATATGAAATAAGTGCCTTATTTCTAGTTACGTACAGAAAATAAAAGGGTTGCCCAGTGTTAATAAAAAAGGAAGGCGTCCGCCCGGGGTGAACCAGTGACAGCACGGAAAGCAACTATCTTTGCAGGTTAATGATCCGACGGGAATTTCCGTCGGCTGTGATTGTACTGCTGTTGAGGGTAACCGTACCGGCCCTGAGGCCAACCTGGTCAAAACTATCAACTATCGATCCGTAGTTAGTAACCGGAGCGCCTTGGTAATATAAATAATTGATGATGATCTTTTTATCAGCGGTAACGGTATAGGCGGCTGTGTCGATATTTTCACCTTCCCTGATATACAATTTACCATCAGCCGTAAAATGGAAATGATCGCCGGGCTGGCCCAAATAATTAGAGCCCGAGCTCTGTGCGCGTGCAAAAATACTTGTTGAATAAGTAGAGTCGTTCACCAGAATCCAGTCGCCCGAAAGTTGTATGGTAACGTTTACATGACCCATAACGGGATCAGGATTGGGTAAAGGGCTTATAATATCGTTAGCCGGAGCGGTAACACTCAGCTCGGGATTAATATAATTTTTTTGACACGAGAACAATACTGCACATAAGCATGCGAACAGTAATATGGTAGTTATCCTTTTCATACTAATTCGGGCTAAATCTGCTTGTGTGTACGCATCAGCAGGAAATAAGGTTTCAAATAGTCGTATAATTTTAATTGTTAAGTGCCTGAAAAATTGCATCATACAAAAAAAACCGCCGGTAATTGCTTACGGCGGTTTCCAATTGTGTGAGTGATTGTCTTTATTCCACGCTGTCACGTAGTTCCTTTATTTCATCATGCGCCTCTATCAGTTCTTCCAGCTGACTCAACAACATTTCGCGGATATAGCCTGCCAATACTTCATTGTTCAGCGCATCCTCGTATGATCTCTTAATGGCATCTTCACCAAATTCGCATTCTTCCAGTATGCTGTGGCGATCATGCCCTGTAAAGGTTTCTTTAACGGCTATCCATGCCCGGTGCAGTTTGCCGCCTGCTGAGGTGCCGGTTTCCATGCTCCTGCCAAAAGCGGCTACCTCGGTGCCAAGCTCCACTTTATAACGCCGGCTGTCGTCAATAAATCTTAAAAACATGGGAATAAGGTCGGCATCGCCTTCAGTTTTGTCTATTTCTTTTAATGCCCGCTCGTAACCCTCAATACGGTCATTGTTGATCAAGATCAGGTCATTTAAGATCTCGATCGTTTTCGTTGTATTTTCCATAGTACTTACTTTTTCCATTTATGTAAATAACCCCCGACATTCTTCCATTGTTTAATATTTTTTCAATAAAATATCCAAAAATTATTAAAATTAAATTTAAAGGAAATATTTACAGGGACTTAGCGAAATTTACGGCAACTGCGCTATACAAAAGCTAAACCTTACGCCATTTTGCTTGTTAATGCGGATATGAAAAAAGAGATCATTGCAACTACCGCTTTAGCCGGTATAGGCATAGCAGCACTGGCTTTGGCAGCCAGAAATGAACCGCTTGAAACCGTTGATCACCTAGAGCTGGACAAGTACATGGGCATATGGTATGAAATAGCTTCTTTCCCCAAATGTTCACAGAAGGACTGTACCTGCACCACTGTCGAGTACAGCTTGCGCGATGATGGCAAAATAGCTGTTAAAAATAGTTGTATGGTAGATGGCAAACCCAAAATTACGGAAGGGAAAGCTTCCATTACCAATAAAAAAACCAATGCCCGGCTGAATGTGCAGTTTTCATGGCCTTTTAGCGGCAGACACTGGATTATAGCCCTGGCAGCAGACTACAGCTATGCCGCAGTAGGCCACCCCAACCGCAAATACCTGGTGATACTGGGCCGCAAGCCGGTAATGGACAGCATGACCTACAACCACCTGGTACTGGTTGCAGCGGGGAAAGGTTTTGACATCAGAAACCTGGTCAAGACGACGCATGAGACTGTTTGATTTCGGATTTCGAATGTCCTATTTGATTTTTTTTGGGCATTATTGCTTTTTTGCCTGAATCTGAATTTACATTAAAGAATTTTCCGAATTAGGTCATTCAATGAATTCAGGTTCTGACGTTTGATGACATGGGTATTGAGGCAGCCGAAGCATGAAGGCGGGCAAGGCCGCTGCGCGCTTACCCTTGGAGGGCCCTGCGGGGCGACATCCTCCCTTTGGCTTATTTCCACCTTCGGAATTTGCAACATCTGATACCTGGCAAATGACGCCCCCGGGGCTGTGGCAGGACGGACAAACAGGATAATATAGCAGATATTTTGATGAGTATTTCCCAGTGCTGTTATTTAGTAAAATAGCTATTTTGCCGGTCCAATATAAACCATCGCCGGCATATCCTGTTAAGGTATCCCGCTGATACTAAATCTAAGTTCTAAAATGATGATCATGACAAAAAAATCGATTCTGAAAGGCTTTGGAACGGGCCTTAGCCTCATTCTGTTACTGGGCTTTAACCAGGCCAATGCACAGCTCACCGGCAAAGGCTGGAAACAGCTTTTTGATGGCAGGGATCTTAACGGCTGGAAGCATGTGGGTCCGGGTACCCATTATGTTCAGGATGGCACCATCCGCAGCCACGGTGGTATGGGCTTACTATATTATACAGGCGGCAAAGTAAGTAATTGTACCATTAGAGTGGTTTACCAGATGCAAAAATCAAACAGCAACTCGGGTGTATTTATCCGCATACCGCTTGAACCGCGCGAAGAATGGATGCCCGTATTTTATGGTTACGAAGTTCAGATCGATAATCACCCCGAAACCTCTAAAGAAGATGACTACCATGTTACCGGCACTTTGTATTCATTAACCAAACCTTTGGCCAAACCAGGCAAACCCGGCCCTGAATGGAACACCATGGAGATCACCCTTGACGGCCCGCGCACCATTGTGTATGTCAACAGCGAAAAAGTAACCGACTATAAAGAAGGCGATCCTACCCCGGCACGTAAATTTGATTTCGAGCCATATCGCGGTTTAAGGCCAAATACAGGCTGGTTCGGCTTGCAAAATCATGGCAATGAAGACATTGTTTATTTTAAGGAAGTTGCTATAAAACCGCTCAAAAAGAAGTAATCAGCACCATGAAAAAAACGGACGAACGGATATCTGCCGGTCACCAGATCAGCCGGAAAGATTTTATAAAGAAAGCAGCCATAGCCACGGCCGGATTTTACATTGTGCCCCGCTATGTATTAGGCGGAAAGGGTTACACCCCGCCAAGCGATAAACTATACATTGCTGCCGTAGGCTGCAGCGGCGAAGCAGAGAATGATATTCGACACTATGCCACAGCACCTAAAAAGAACGCCGAGATCGCTTTTTTGTGCGATGTGGATGATCGTGGAGCTGCACCACGTATCAAGGAATTCCCTAAAGCCAAATTTTACCACGACTGGCGCGAAATGTTTGACAAGGAAAGCAAGCATTTTGATGCCGTTACGGTAGCCATCCCCGATCATAACCATGCCATTGTGGGCCTTAGCGCCATGCAATTGCACAAGCACCTTTATCTGCAAAAGCCATTAACGCACGATATTTACGAGGCGCGTATATTAACCGAGGCAGCCAAAAAGTATAATGTAGTTACTCAAATGGGCGATCAGGGCGCCTCGTGCGAAGGTATGCGCATCATGCGCGAATGGTTTGAAGCCGGACTGATTGGCGACATCCAAAAGGTATATTGCTGGACGGACAGGCCCGTATGGCCCCAGGGTATATCATGGCCGGCTGCAAAGCCGCCTGTACCCAAAGAACTAAAATGGGACCTGTGGCTGGGCACCGCGCAGCAAACCAATTATATTGACAACCTGGTGCCCTTTAACTGGCGCGGATGGTGGCAATTTGGCACGGGCGCTTTAGGCGATATGGGTTGCCACATTATGGGCCCTCCATTTAAATTATTAGGATTAGGTTATCCCACCGAAGTATCAGGCAGTGCAAGTACGGTTTACAAAGGCATATTTAAAGAAGGTATTTACCCTGAAAGCGGGCCCGTATCGAGCGCTATCAAATTCAAGTTCAAACAGCACAGCGGAAAAGACCTCGACCTGTACTGGATGGATGGCGGCATTACTCCCGAACGCCTAACAGAGCTTGACCCGGATGTAAATATGAACGAAGCATTGGGCGATATACCCAGTGAAAATGATTTCGAGGGATGTACGCTATTCATCGGCGCTAAAGGAAAAGTATCCTGCGGCTGGGGCGGCAGTCACCCCCGGTTGCTACCCTTGCACCTCAATAAGGATGTGAACGTTCCTAAAAAGTATCCGCGTGTGGAAGGTGACATGGACGGACACTGGTGGCAATGGGTGGACGCCAGCATCGCCGGAGCCGGAAAAATGGAGGTCGACTCGCCTTTTGTAGGCTATGCCGGGCCGCTTACCGAAACCGTGCTGATGGGCAACCTGTTGCTTCGTACGTTCGATATACAGGAAAAGATAAAACGCAACGACCCGGTTTACGGCAGCATGGAAGGCCTCAAATTCAGCGGCAGGTACAAGGCCCTGCTATGGGATGGCGCCAACATGAGGGTAACCAACTACGAACCTGCCAACCAGTTCATCAAACGGGAATACCGTAAAGGATGGGGTGAGTTGAAATTGTAAACCACTTGTCATCGCCATACGCCTAAGGGGCAGAAGCAACCGCAAGCTATACAGCGCAGATCTGTATGGTATGCGGCTGCCGCCCTATCGCTCACAATGACATCAGCTGACCACTCATTGAGCATGCCGGCATCTGCGGGCAACTACTTCGGCCCGAACGGACGGACACTTTCTCATCAATAAGTAAACACCATGTATCCCCATGGGTCCATCTTCCAGGGTTTGCTGGTTAAAGGCTCATCCTGCTTGCGGAATATGTTAAAGGGTTTACCGATCAGGCTGTCGTCATCAATAGTAATGACTTGAGGGCTTGCCGAAAGGTTAAGGATAACCAATACCTTTTTACCGCCCTTTTCCCGTACGTAGGCATACACGGCTCTGTCGTTACCGATATTCACCTTGCGGAAGGAGGCGTCTGCTGATAACGCCGGGTTAAACTTGCGCAGGTTCAGGAGGGTTCTGTAAAATTTCTCGCGGTCATATTTCCCAAACTTCATAGGATCCTTATCAAAGAACTTGACAGGGCGTAGTATAGGCTCCTCCTGCCCGCTATAAATCAATGGAACGCTATGCGGCATGGTTTGTGTAAATACAGCAAATGGCGCATGCGATTCAGCCGGGAAGAGGCCATAATCAGCCTTGTTCCAGCTATTTTCATCATGGTTACTGGTAAAATACAGCTCCAATGCCGTTTTTGGGTAGATCTTGTCGTATTTGGCTTTAATGGTATCAAGCGATGAAGCCGGACGTGCACCCTTAGCCACCTGTGCCATCATGTGGAACATATCCCAGGGATAAGTGGCATCAAAGCCGCTTGTCAGCAGGTAGGGTTTATCCCCCTCGGCCAAAAAGAACAGGCTGCGGCCCTGGCGTAATTGGCTGATGCATCTTTTCCAGAAATCGCCGGGCACATTCCAGGCGACATCGCAACGGAAACCATCGATATTGGTATTTACAAGCCAGTATTTCATGGCATTGATCATACTGTCCTGCATTGCCCTATTTTTATAATTCAACTGGCGGGTATCGGTCCAGTCATAAGGTATTGCGGGCTTGCCGTTTTTATCTTTGACATAAAAATCGGGATGCTTCTTGATCCAGATGTGATCGGCCCCGGTATGGTTGGGCACCCAATCGATGATCACTTTCATCCCCAGCTTATGGGCTTCGGCTACCAGCTTCTTGAAATCTTTCAGATTGCCAAATTCAGGATTAACAGCTGTATAATCAGAAACTGCATAATAACTGCCCAATGTGCCTTTTCTTCCCACTTTGCTTATTGGGTTAACAGGCATGAACCAAAGGGTTTGCACACCCATTTCCTGCAGGCGGCCGAGGTGCTTGCCGAAGGCCTTAAAAGTACCTTGCTTTGTGTATTGGCGCACATTGACCTCGTAGACATTACCCTGCATTATCCATGCGGGATGCCCGTTAAGAGCTGTGCCAGCCTGGCAAAAAGCAATAGAACATGCCCATATCTGTATGAGCATCAACACGAAAAGTTTCTTCATGAACTTGTGATGGATGGTTAACCGGGATAAATATAAACATAGGATCAAACTTTTATAGTATATTTCGCTTTCTGATAGCAAATTGTTGCTGTTAATTAAAACAATCAGCGGATTAAACTATGGAAGCTTATAAAGACCTGAAACTGGCAGTACTGATAGATGCTGACAATGTACCTTACGCCAACGTGAAAGAGATGTTTGAGGAAATAGCAAAGTACGGCACACCGACCTTTAAAAGAATATACGCCGACTGGACAAAGCCGACGGTTTCGGGCTGGAAAAATGTGCTTCTGGAAAATGCCATTACGCCGATACAGCAATACAGCTATTCGGTAGGGAAAAATGCATCAGACAGTGCATTGATCATAGATGCCATGGATATTTTATACACCGGCAAGGTGGATGGTTTCTGCATAGTATCCAGCGACAGCGACTTTACCAGGCTGGCAACGCGATTGAGGGAAGCGGGAATGAGGGTGATAGGCATAGGCGAAAAGAAAACCTTAAACCCATTTATTACTGCTTGTGATAAGTTTATCTATATAGAGATACTAAAAAAAACGAAAGCAATACAAACAGAATATAGTAGTAAGGAAATATCAAAAAACACATCCGCACCGGCATCTCATCCTTTAAATAAGATCGATCCGGAAGTAATAGAAATAATTTCTGACAGTATAGATGACCTTGCAGATGAAAACGGCTGGACCTATTTAGGTGATCTGGGCAGCCTGATCATAAAAAAGAAACCTGATTTTGACCCCCGCAATTACGGCTTCCCGAAAATGTCGCCCATGATACGGAGTATGACCCAATTTGAGACGGACGAAAGGGATACGGGTAAAAAGAATGTGAAACATATTTATGTAAGGAAAAAATAGCTGTTACCCAGCACTTCTATTTTCCGCGCAGTTTAGCTTTGTATTCTGACAACTTTTCATTGATGAGATTTCTTCTGCGCTGAACAGATTGCCCTATGGATGTCCCGGCGCCGCCAGGGTCAAATATCTTGGGCACGGCAATGCGCTGCGAACTATAAATACCCGAATGCCCGCTAAAGAAATAAGCAGTGAAACAGGCAATAGCAAAATACAAAGCATATTCACCACCAAATAATTCGATGCCCATAAAAGTGCAGGCAAGTGGCGTGTTGGTAGCACCGGCAAAAACGCCTATAAAGCCCAGCGCTGCAAATAAACCGAGCGGAGCATTTAATAATTGCGACAACGTATTACCCAGTGTAGCGCCAATATAAAATAGGGGCGTTACCTCGCCCCCTTTAAAACCTGTACCGACTGTAATGGTGGTGTAGACAGTTTTCCATAACCAGCTCCATGTACCGGCACCGCCATGGTGAAAAGCGGATGAGATCGTAACCGAATCGGCAAATTGAGCATCAACACCCAGACTCAGGTAGTCCTGCCTGCCCAAAAGCAAGGTCAGGCCGATAATAATAAGCCCGCCTGCTGCGGGTATCAGCCATGTAATTTTGATCAAACGCAGCGATATATTTTTAATGCCATGTGCCAGCTCGGCAAATACATAGCTGACCAGCCCGAAAAGTACGGATGCCAGAATGATCTTGGCCAGCAGGAAGTAATCGAAATGGATAAAACTGAATGCAAATGGTGGTTTGGTAATAAAGGGATCGATATGATAAAGGGTGTGGTGAATACCCCACAGGGCCACGGTTTGATCGGCAAAAATACTGGCGATCAGGCAGGGAATAATGGCATCATATTGTAATCGCCCGATAGCCAGTACTTCGATGGCAAAGATGGTTCCGGCCAGTGGCGTGCCGAATACCGCACCGAAGCCTGCCGCTACACCTGCCATGAGCACCGTGCGCGAATCTTTCTCATTCAGCCCGAAAAAACGGCCAAAGAAATCGGCGATACTACCCCCGATCTGCACTGCGGTTCCCTCGCGGCCTACCGATGCCCCAAATAAATGACTGATGACGGTTGCACCCAGTACCAATGGAGCCATACGCTTAGGTACTCCCCCACCGGGCCGATGTATTTCATCCATAATAAGGTTGTTGCCTTTTTCAGATGATTTACCATAAAGCTTATATACAAAATGAATAAAGACACCTGCTAATGGCAATAAATATAACAGCCAGGGATGTGTAAAGCGGAAATGGATAGCCAGATTAAGCAACCATAAAAACAGGGATACCACGCTGCCTATGGTAATGGCCACAGGGATCGTCAGCAAGGTCCATCGAACCAGGTGATTCAGTATCAGCAAATGCGGGAACGTAAATATTTTGGTATAGCTAAAACGCTTCATGCCTATGAAATAAAAATATAATAAAACTTATTTCGCAGGCGCCATCAGACCTGCATCAATGCAGGACGGTTCGAATAGGTGGAACACCATCACCTTGTAGATGCAATTATACAGAAAAGGATGTCATTTTATAAAACAAAGATTTTTTATCTTTAAATGTTCAATTAAAACCTAATCCATGCAAAATCAAAACAAATTGTGGCGCTCTTTCTTTGCAATCGGGCTTGCCGCTATCGCTGTTCAGCAACTAAGCTATGCCGATTTCAGACCTGTTATCCTGCCCGCGGGCTATCCGGTATGGCTTACCCACCGCCTGATGTGGGCATGGATAGTTGGCATAGCACTCATGGCGGCCTCCACGGTTATTATTTCCGAAATAAAGGCAAGGACCGTATCGCTCATACTGGGCAGCTTATTACTGCTATTTGTGCTCGTTTTTCAAATCCCCGGGCAGCTATACGGTCCTAACTTCCGTCACCTGGGGGTGTGGACGGACGCATTTAAAGAACTGACACTAAGCGGAGGCACTTTTATTATTGCAGGATCATTACCTGGGGAAAGTAATGCATCTGCCCTTATTAAACTATTGGAGAAGCTTATCCCTGTTGGAAAGTACTTTTTAGCCATTACCATGGTAGTATTTGGTATCGACCATTTTCTTTATCCCGGTTTTGTAGCTACATTGGTACCGAACTGGATACCAGGCCATATCTTGTGGACCTATTTGTCCGGCGCAGCATTGATTGCTTCGGGCCTGGGCATCCTGTTAAATATAAAACGCCAATTGGCTGCCAAATTATTGGGGATAACGATCTTTCTATGGCTCATTATATTGCATATACCACGTGCCCTTGCTGATCCGCATAGCGGAAACGGTAACGAGTTGACCAGCCTATTTGAAGCATTAGCCTTTAGTGGGATCGCTTTTATGATCTCGGGGAAACCAGTAAAACAGGCAGCTTTAAGAACGCGGCAAGCACCAGCGGCAACGGAGTGAAAGGCGGACCGGATATCGATGTTATTTTCTGTAACAAAAACAGCCGGTTTTTGTCTTAATTAAAAATAAGGTTATGACAAAAGAATCATTTTCAATTCATGGCGAGAACCTGCTTAAAAAAGTTAAGGAACTGATAGAAGAAGGCAATGTAAGGAAGATCACTATTATTGATAAATCAGGTAAAGAGCTGGCAAGTTTCCCTTTAACCGTTGGCGTTGTAGGCGCTTTATTATTACCTATGCTGGCCGCTATAGGCGCACTTGCAGCCCTGATTACCGAATGTACCATCACAGTAGAAAGAGAAGGAGGATCTGCAAAAGAAGGAAATGAGCAATAATAATAATAATAATAATCGCTATATATCCAGCGCAGCAGCTGTAAGCGCGCTTACCTCACCATCAGGGTTTAGCCCGACAGAATCCTGGAAAAGCTTCACCGCCTGGTAGGTTTGCTCACCAAAAACATTATCGATGCCGCCGGTGTCAAAGCCGCGACGGGTCAATTCAGTCTGTATTTTCCCTACTTCGGGCGATACCATGTAGGGGCTTGTCAGCCGGTGGATGACGATGGATGGGGGTGTAAACGGCAGTGTAGGACTGGGATGATAAGTAACGCCCGGTACTAATATTCCCATATCCCAGCGACGCCCGTCAACCACCGAATTGATGATACCGTCTTCTTTTCCATGTGCCTCTACCGTGCCGCCATTACCATCTGAAACTACGATATGCCCTATTTCCCCGTTACCTGCTAACCTCAGTATAACTGCGCCGGGGGTCGATTTGGCCTCCTCAATAGTAATAATATGCCCGAGTTTATTGGCGTCGCGGCCCCAGTAGTCACTATACGCATCAGCCGTATGCGGGTTGCCATGGTTGTTGGCACAGCCATACAATTTGCCGAAGGTTTGATAATAAAGCCAGGATACAAATTCGGCGCAATCCCAGGGCCCTTTGTAATCGGCATCGTCTTTAGGCACCAGCGTACCCAGAACATAAGGTTCGCCCAAATGCTTATCACCTAAAGAAACAATCTCGTCGCCTGTCATTAATTTTATTATTTGCCAAATAAAATTACGCAATATTAATAAATTATATGGTGACAATATGATGACAGTAAAATATCCAGGGTAAATCAGGGTAGCTCATCCACCTGCAGCAACGAGTAGAGCTATAAATTCCCAAACGCGAGCCTTCCTGAACACCGTTGAAAAACAAACAACAAGTGAAAAAAATGCACCTTCGAAATTCGAAATCAACTCAAAATCTCCCCTATCTCATCAAATCCTTTTTCTTTAGCCAGGTCGGCGGGGAGTTTGCCGCCTTCCATGCGTGCGTTGGTTTCGGCGCCATTTTCGAGCAGTAATATCAGTAATTCCAGATTGCCGTTTTGGGCTGCCGTGTGCAAGGGGGTGGCGCCTGCCTGTTGTTTTACATTTACCATTGCCCCATTCTCTATCAGCATACGGGCAATCTGGGTATAATTACCAGCAGCAGCTGAGTGGATAGGGAACACATGAAAACCATTGTTGGACGGCAAGTTAACATCCGCCCCTTTGAGCACCAGATAACGACCCACCTCAAACTGCCCAAAATAACAGGCCAGTCCAAGCGGGGTAAAACCATCGTCAGCATACCTATTTATGGCATCAGGGTGGGTGAATACCAAATGGGCAACCACATCAAATTTACCCACAGCCGAGGCCTCAAACAAACTGATCTCGTTCACGTATTTCAGCAACAGTGTGGCAACCTCCGGCTTTTTGTAATAACAGGACAGCATGAGCGGCGAAACATTCAGGGAAGTTGTCTTTGTCGCCAGTGAGGGATCTTGCAGCAGCAAGTCGTTCAGCCTGTTCAGGTCAGCAGCGGCGATATATTCCTCCAGTAGTTCAACACTCATACTCCAATATTACTAAAAAAATAAATCGAATGGAGATTCGGTTTATAAATTCGTACAAAATAGGACTGATACCGGCATCTGCACCTATTCAATTGCCCTTTCTACTTGGTAAACAGAGCGTTTTTTTACTTTCTTTGCACAGCAGACCGGGTGGCCGGGGTCTTTGGTCTAACCAAAGTCGTTTTTAATAAATATTGTTGTTATCGGGGACCTTAGCTGGGTCGACTTTATTGGCTAGATCAGTTAAAAAATATTACGGATGAAAACAGCTTCAATTTTCGTGGTCTTGTGTCTTATGAGCCTGAATGCGCTTTGTCAATCCAAGATTGATACACTGCTTCAAAAAAAAATCATATTCATGTTTAGGAAAGACCAGAAGTGGCGAATCGAATCAGAAAAACTAATTAATGGAAAAAAATCTGCGTATAACGAAGCTGCTATAAACCGCAATATGGCGAAAACAGACAGTTTAAACATGGGTGAGGCAAAATCGATTATCGCAAAATATGGCTTTCCAGGGTATGATCTTGTGGGCGAAGGATATAGCAACGATTTTTGGGCTATCGTTCAGCACTGTGATGATGATGTGAAATTTCAACAGTACGTATTGGTACTTTTGAGTGAGCAAGTTAACTCACACAATGCATCGGCAGAAAATTTTGCGCTTTTGCAGGACAGGGTTCTAATCGGTACGGGAAAAAAGCAATTGTTTGGTACCCAGGTTAGGTATAATCCTAAAACGAAAACCGCAAAACCACTTCCCACTCAGGATTCTGCCAATGTCGATAAACGCAGGAAATCAGTCGGCCTGTCACCTTTGAATGAATACCTGAAACTGTTTGACAGAAATTAACTTTCATTTAATCTGAGTATTGAAAGCAATAAGCTTTAGTAAGCCCTTATTAATAAATCCTTTCTAAATTCTGCTTGCAGAAGTCTTAGTTTACAGCCAGACGTGCTCATATGCCCTTTACTGGCGATCCGGACAAAATAAAAAACAGGCGGAGAGAAAAGATGAAAATAATACTTGGCAAAGTCTTACAATACGGGTAAGTTAAAAAAATTAAAAATCATCCCTAATATTTCTTTAATCTATTAACTTTATATTTGCGTTTCAACGCCGTAATGTAAGGATGCCGATAAAAGGGAATCAGTTTAAATCAAATACTTTAAGGGACGATAGTAAACCCGACCGGTCTTCGTCTAAAGGCGAAAAGGAAAAGCCTGCCAAACAAAAGCAGGAAAGGATGCAAAAGTTCAGCCTGAGTGATGGGCGACCGCCAAAGATAGCCGGGCTGTTTTTCCTTGTGATGTCGGTTTTTTTCCTCATTGCTTTTACATCCTACCTGTTTACCTGGCAGGATGATCAGAGCTATGTGTCGCCTGCCAATGGCGGCTGGCATAACCTGTTTAAAACCCAGCAGGAACTTTTAGACAATGGCGTTAAAAACCCGGTAGTGGATAACTGGCTGGGCAAATTTGGCGCATTGTTATCTAACCAGTTTATTTTTGAGTGGTTTGGCATCGCCTCCTTCCTGTTTGTTTTTGTGTTTTTTATAGCGGGTTACCGCCTGCTGTTCAAGGTGCGTTTATATCCTTTAAGCAAAACCCTGGGATATTCTTTCTTCCTGATTGTATTTACATCGATCGCCCTTGGCTTTTTTCATGCCTTTATCAGCGATGTGCCGCATTTCCTTGAGGGTAACTTCGGTTTCTGGACCAACCGTTTGATGGATGCCCAGATTGGGCAGGCAGGCACAGCCGGGATATTGATATTTGCCGCATTGACGGTATTGATCATTGCTTATAATATTGATTTCAAAATACCGCGCAAACCCAAAACTTTGAACGAAGATGTGGTGGACCATGTAGTTCCTGAGCCTGTTGATATTGAAGATGAATATCCATCCAGACCTATTGAGTGGCCCAAGAACGGTAACCGGGTTAAGGATGAAAAGATAAAAGGCGAACCGCTTATACAAAACTCAGTTTTTCATGAGCCCATGGTGCTAACACCAGATCCGGCTGCAAAGCATGAGCCCGAGTTTGAGGACGAAATACCGCTCACTATTGATACGGCCAGGCCAACCAGCGTTTTAAATATCGAGAAGGCTGATGATGATAAACAAAATGATCTGCTCAAGCAATTTGGCACTTATGATCATAAACTTGAGCTGGCTTCCTATAAATATCCACCGCTTGACCTGCTGGAGAACTACGGTTCAAATAAAATAACTGTCAATTCTGAAGAACTGGAAGCCAACAAGAATAAGATCGTTGAGACGCTGAACCATTACAATATCGAGATAGATAAAATAAAGGCGACTATAGGACCTACGGTTACACTATATGAGATCATCCCGGCCCCTGGTGTCCGTATCTCGAAGATCAAGAACCTGGAGGATGATATTGCACTTAGTCTGGCTGCATTGGGTATTCGTATCATCGCCCCTATGCCGGGCAAGGGTACCATCGGTATCGAAGTGCCCAACCAAAACCCCGAAATGGTTTCGATGCGTTCTATCCTGGCTACCGAGAAGTTCCAGAATACAACCATGGACCTGCCTATTGCCTTGGGTAAAACCATATCGAACGAAGTATTTATTGCAGATCTGGCCAAGATGCCCCATTTATTGGTTGCAGGTGCTACCGGGCAGGGTAAATCCGTTGGTATCAATGCCATATTGATCTCATTGCTGTATAAAAAACACCCTGCCGAACTTAAATTCGTGCTGGTTGACCCTAAAAAGGTTGAATTAACGCTTTTCCGTAAAATAGAGCGGCATTTCCTGGCCAAACTGCCGGATGAGGCTGATGCGATCATTACCGACACTAAAAAAGTAGTGAATACACTGAATTCCCTTTGTATCGAAATGGATCAGCGGTATGACCTGCTCAAAGATGCCCAGGTTCGTAACCTGAAGGAATACAACCAAAAATTCATCAACCGCAAAATAAGCGATCCGGAAAAACATCGTTATCTACCGTTTATTGTACTGGTGATAGACGAATTTGCCGACCTGATGATGACCGCTGGTAAAGAGGTGGAAATGCCCATAGCCCGTATCGCCCAGCTGGCCCGGGCGGTGGGTATTCATTTGGTGATCGCTACACAAAGGCCATCGGTAAATATTATTACGGGTACTATTAAGGCCAACTTCCCTTCCAGACTGGCTTTCCGTGTGTTGTCAAAGATCGATTCGCGCACCATATTAGACGCCGGTGGAGCCGATCAACTCATTGGCCGTGGCGATATGTTGTTATCTACAGGCAGTGACCTGATACGTCTGCAATGCGCATTTGTGGACACACATGAGGTAGAAAGAGTTTCTGAT
Source organism: Mucilaginibacter sp. (assembly GCA_028287895.1). Taxonomy (GTDB): domain Bacteria; phylum Bacteroidota; class Bacteroidia; order Sphingobacteriales; family Sphingobacteriaceae; genus Mucilaginibacter. The sequence continues at coordinate 32,365 of JAQBOV010000005.1, forward strand.
TACATCGGTAATCAGAAAGGCTACCCTACTGCCTTGCTGCTGCCCGAATATGTGGGCGAAGGCGAAAGCAGCAGCACCAAGGAGTTTAATCCCGATGACCGTGACCCGATGTTTGAAGAAGCTGCCCGCCTGATCGTGATGCATCAGCAAGGTTCTACTTCATTAATCCAGCGCAAGCTAAAACTGGGATATAACCGCGCAGGCCGTATCATTGACCAGTTGGAAGCCGCCGGTATTGTGGGTCCGTTTGAAGGCAGCAAGGCACGCGATGTTTTATACCCGGATGAATACAGTTTGGAAAGACATCTTGAAAATTTATCAAAACCAATTTAATATTAACCGGTAGCTTATTCCGCGATCTTACTATCGGAATAAGGATAAAAACAGCTATGAAAAAATTACTGATCTATTCCCTGCTCGCCTTAACCGTAAATTCCGCCTTCGCTCAAAAAGATGCAGAGGCAAAAAAGATATTGAAACAGGTGAGTGCCAAATACAGGTCGTATGATGTAGTAAAAGCAGATTTTACATTTATGCTGGATGATCCGCAGGCCAATATTAAGGATAGCCAAACCGGTACGCTGATTGCCCGCTCAAAAACAAATAAATTCAAGGTTATCATTTATAACCCCGGCGATAAAACCACCGTAGCGCAGGAGATCACCAGCGATGGTAAAAACCAATGGACCTACAATAAAAAAGATAATGAGGTTGAGCTGAATGAAGTTGACCATGGGCAGGATAACCTGAACCCGGCACAACTGTTTACGATCTATGAGCGTGGCTACAAATACGTTTATAACGGCGATGAAAAAATTGACGGCAAACTTTGCCAGATTATAGACCTTACGCCGGAAGACAGCAAAAAACAATTCTTTAAGATTCGTTTAAGCATAGATAAAGTTAAAAAACTGATCTGCAACGCGCTTATATTCGATAAGAATGGCAGCAAGTATACCTATACCATACGCACCTTTATCCCGAATGTAAAGCTACCTGATAATATCTTCACCTTTGATAAAAAAGATCATCCGGGCGTGGAGTTAGTAGACTTGAGATAGACCTACTTTTTAAATTTGATCTGCTCGTAACGCGGTCCCTGGGATGTGGAAACACCTTGGGTAAGCACCAGTGAAACACTGTCAACAGAGGTAATTACAAATGGCAGCGAACTTGACTGGTTCGTGTTTGATACACCATTCACACTTAAATAGTTATTGACCCAGCTAACCTGATTGCTTATTGATGATAAAGTATAAACTGCGGTGTCTATCAGATTCTCAAGACCCTCATTAATATACAAATTACCGTATTTTGTAAACTTATAATGATCGGTTGCAGTACCGTGATACATAATATTATTGCCGTTATAAGAAATGGTATCGGTTACGATATTCCAGTTCCCAACAAGCAGATTACTGCTGACAAGGGCTCTGCTGGTATCGACCTTTGAAGTTTTCACAGGGCTAACCTTACTTTTGCTGCAGGAAACCATCGCTATTATAATAACAGCTATAAAGGATATGGTGTAAATGTATTTCATGACATGGAATTTGAAGCCGGCGATAATCAAATGTCTGCTGTTGTTTAAACGACCAAGTTAATATTAAATTATCAAATTAAATACCATACGAACTTTGACGGTAAAATGCTACAGGGACGATAAATATTAATGCAACACTTTGACTGAGCAGGATCGCTAGAAAATCAATTCCTGTATCACCTGCGGCTCATTAAAATTACTGTAGCGCAACCATTGTGGTTTTATCTTGATATGAACGAGTCCGGGCCAGGTTTCGGCGCGCTCTCTGGCGTCGGGGAAGGCTCTGAAATAAATTTCTTTCAAATTTTCCGCTACGGTATCATTTCCTAAAACTTCAGCGGTACCCTCATACTGTATGGTAGTTTCATCATCCCAACCGATCACCAATGCTACTTTAGGGTTTTGCAAAATATTATGGTATTTTCTTGACGTCTTAATGGTATCAAAAATGATCTCCATATTGACACCAACGGCTATACCCACCAAAGCTGCCTCCGATTGATGCGATTTATTGGTTGTAGCAATTACACCCAGTGGGTGTTGTTTTATGAATTGATAAACCAGGTCTTTCATCATAAAGGCAGATCATCCAAGTTAAAATTAGGACATTTTTAATTAATAATAAAAACAGAAAATGATCATTTCAAAATCCCGCTTAATAAATTATTGATTTTCAGTGATGAGAAGTCGCCTTAAACTTTTAAATTAGGCAACCAATTAAACGTTAATTAAACGCTAAACTTCATGTTAAAAAAAAGCACGGTCCTGTTGCTGACCATCTTTTGTTGTTTCAGTTGCAAAAAAAAAGAAACTTCAAAACCAAATACTGCCATTAATGTTCCTATTGCCGATGTACCCAATGATCAGCATATATCTGTTCTTACCCAGCACAATAACAACACAAGGGCAGGTTTAAACAACCAGGAAAAAAAACTAACAACCAGCAATGTTAATTCAACATCGTTCGGCAAGCTGTTTTCATTAACTGTGGATGACCAGGTATATGCCCAACCGCTATTGGTTGGCAATTTGCCTATCAACTCAGGCAATCATAATGTTGTTTATATAGCCACGGTAAATAATACCCTGTATGCTTATGACGGAGACAGCGGCAAATTGTATTGGAAGAAAAACTATACAGCCACAGGTTTGCGGCCGCCAAGAAATACGGATATGACAGGTGCTTGCGGAGGCCAATATCAGGACTTTAGCGGCAATATGGGAATAGTAGGCACGCCTGTGATCGATTCGGCAGCACAAACCATTTATTTTGTAGCCAGGAACACCAGTAACGGTGCCGGTTATCTTCAGTATTTACACGCGGTAAATATCCTTGATGGCAGCGAGCGTACCGGCAGCCCGGTAAAAATTACCGCTGCTTATAATGGAACCGGCGACGGCAACGTTAACGGTGTAATTACATTTGATCCGCAAAAGCAAAATCAGCGCCAGGGTTTAACATTGGTAAACGGTATGGTGTATGTAACTTTCTCGTCTCATTGTGATTGGGGGCCTTATCATGGCTGGATATTAGGCTATAATGCATCATCACTGCAACAACAAATTGTTTATAACGATACACCCAACGGATATGATGGCGGTATATGGACAAGTGGTACGGGCATGGCTGCCGATGCCCAGGGCAATCTTTACGTGGTAGTAGGTAATGGTACTGTTGGTGGAGGCAATGACCCAACCGTGCTGACCAACCGCGGAGAAAGCGCCATGAAACTTTCTGTTTCCGGCTCGACGCTAAAAGTGCTCAGCTATTTTACGCCTTTTAATTTCCAATTTCTTGAGAATAATGACCTGGATTACGGGGGCATGGGCGCATTTTTGATACCTAATTCAAATTACTATTTTACCGGATGTAAGGATGGGAATCTTTATTTACTGAATAAAGATAACATGGGTGGTTTTACAGTTGCTTCAAATAATATTCAGCAAACGATTTTCTTAAATGGAAATGCAAATATGCATTGCCAGCCAGCTTATTATAAAGGAAGTACAAATGAGTTTGTATATATATGGTCTGAAAATGATCAGTTACGTGCACTTCCTTTTAACCGCAGCAGCAACTTAATTGATGCCGGTAGCCAGGCAATTGCCACGATAACCGGCCCCAGGGGGCAAAGCGGCGCTGTATTATCGGTATCATCAAACGGGACTACAGCCGGTACCGGCATCCTTTGGGCCTCATACGCGGCAAGCGGCGATGCAGAGCATACCGTTAGCCCGGGCATATTAAGGGCTTTTGACGCCAATGACATTACCAAAGAGTTATGGGACAATAATCAAAACTCCGCTGATAATGCAGGAACATATGCCAAATTTTCATCACCTACTATAGCAAACGGACATGTTTACCTCCCTACCTTTTCAAACCAGGTGGCAGTGTATGGGATAAAATAAAAACAGATATTTATAGCGTATAGCGATGGGTTTTCGAAACCCATCGCCATTTTGTTATTCCGCTTCCCCGCCTTCACCGGTCTCCTGTGTCACTTGGGCAATAATATCAGCAATTGTTCCTTTTTTCAATACTGACAGCACTTGCTCCTGGTCATCGAAGGCCTCGCCCAAATATAAACGTGCAAAATAAGGCGCTCCGTATCTCACCCCGGAACGCCTGTAACAACAATTGATTGTTATTACCAACTAAATCTCAGGTTAAACCCAAGTTCATCAATGACTGATAAAGTGATTAGCAGATGCCCGACATCGTTTCCAAAATATCTTTTATCAGGATTTCCGCTAAATTTTTGCTTTTTGCTTCAGCATAAATCCGTATAATGGGTTCAGTATTTGAACGCCGTAAATGAACCCAGCCTTCAGGGTAGTCAATTTTTAAACCATCGATCATACTTTGAGGCTTGTCCGCGTGAACGTTCCGAAGCTTGTCGATAATGGTATCGATACTTGCGCCTTGGCCAAGCGTTAGTTTATTTTTAGAGATAAAGTAATTGGGATAGGTACGACGCAAGGCTGATGCCGGCTTGTCAAATTTTGCCAGGTGTGACAGAAACAAAGCAATTCCTACCAATGCGTCTCTGCCGTAGTGCAATTCCGGCAAAATTATCCCGCCATTTCCTTCTCCGCCAATCAATGCGTTAACGTCCTTCATCTTTTTTACCACGTTCACTTCGCCAACCGCCGAGGCAAAATATTTTGCCCCCGCCTTTTGGGTTACCTCCTGAAGTGCACGGGTCGATGATAAGTTTGAAACCGTATTGCCCTTTTTGTTTTTTAGCATATAATCAGCAATCGCTACTAATGTATATTCCTCTCCGAACATACTTCCGTCTTCTGATACAAAACACAAACGGTCTACATCCGGGTCTACGGCAATTCCCAGATCGGCCTTTTGGCGGATCACTTCCCTTGAAAGGTCAGTTAAGTTTTCCGGCAAAGGTTCCGGGTTATGAGCAAATTTTCCGTCTGGTTGGCAATGCAACTGATAAATTATATTTACACCAAGCGCTTTTAACAATTCGGGCACGAAAACGCCTCCGGTTGAATTAACTGCATCGACTACTATTTTAAAATTTGCCTTTTTAATGGCTGGAAGGTCCACCATTGACAGGTTTACAACCTGCTCAATATGTTTTTTCAGATAAGTTTCATCATTGGTAACATGGCCAAGCTCAGTTACTTCAGCGAATACAAAATCGCTATTTTCAGCCATTTCCAAAACTTTTTTTCCATCCGCGTCGTCAATAAACTCTCCATAACGATTTAAAAGTTTTAAAGCATTCCATTGTTCAGGGTTATGGCTGGCAGTAAGAATAATCCCCCCGGCAGCCTGCTCAGCAGGCACAGCAATTTCAACAGTCGGGGTGGTCGATAGCCCCAGGTCAATGACATCAATCCCTAAGCCCTGGAGGGTACCGATAACAAGGCGGTTTATCATCAAGCCCGACATACGCGCATCGCGGCCGACAACGATTTTTTTGATGCCCGATTTCTGAACTGCCCAGCTCCCAAATGCTGAAGTGAATTTTACCACATCCAGCGGCGTTAAACCCTCACCCGCATTGCCGCCAATAGTGCCCCTGATTCCTGAAATTGATTTAATAAGTGTCATTTTAAAAAATAATAGTGTTACTGGTTAAATTACTGCGCTAGCAGCACCGGCCTGTTGGCCAGACTTATAAGGTTTGGAGTAATGGATTTTGATGGATATATTGTTCCCATTGCCAAGCCGAATACATCATGTGATGTAAATCCAATTCAGCTTTCCAGTTCAATGTATTTTTTGATTTGGTAATGTCTGCCCAAACCTGGGTAATGTCTCCGCTGCGTTTTGAGCCTACCGTATATTTTAAGGTAACCCCTGTCGCCTTTTGAAAAGCATTGATCATCTCTAACACGGAAGTGCCTTTTCCCGTACCGATATTGAATACATCGTAATTTTTTGAAGTTTGGCTCTCCAGCAGTTTGATAGCTTCGACATGGGCCTTGGCCAGATCGACCACATGAATATAATCGCGTATACAGGTTCCGTCAAAGATTTCATAATTATCGCCGTAAATCGTAATTGCGCCCCGCTTTCCTATAGCACTTTGGGTGAAATAGGGAACCAGGTTTTGAGGGACCCCTAAAGGCAATTCGCCGATTAGCGCGGATTCATGCGCTCCAACCGGGTTGAAATATCTTAAGGATATCGCCTTGCAGTTCTTACGGGCATCGATCACCTCCTGCAAAATTTCTTCGGCGATCTGTTTGGTGTTTCCATAGGGCGATTCGGCCTTTTTTATAGCCGCTTTTTCGGTAACCGGCAATTGATCGGGCTGCCCGTAAACGGTGCAGGAAGAAGAAAAGACCAGGTTTGTTTTTCTTTCTGAGAATGCCGATAATAAGTGAATGAGTGAATTAAGATTATTACGGTAATATTTTAGCGGAGAATGAACGGATTCGCCCACTGACTTAAACGCCGCAAAGTGAATTACACCGGAAATTTCAGGACGGTCGTCCACAAAGTCTTTCACCATATCGGCGTTATTAAGATCGATGTTGTGGAAAGATGGAGCTACCCCTGAAATTTTTGTAATCTGATCAACAATAAAAGGTTTTGAATTGGATAAGTTATCAATTATTATAACCTTATAACCTTGTGACTGAAGCTCAACAACGGTATGCGAGCCAATATACCCTGTGCCACCTGTTACTAAAATTGTTTTTGAATCTGTTTTCATATATATGATAATCTGTTATAAGCGCGACCGGCTTTTAATTTTATGACCTGAAGCTGCGTAATACCCTATAAATACATAGCAGGGTATCAGTATCCAATAAGCCTGGTGCGGATTTAAGACGTCTGCAAGCCGCCCGTAAAGCAGGGGGATGATGGCTGCACCTGCTATGGCCATAATCATTAACGAGGATCCTATCTTGGTGAACCTTCCCAGACCTTGCATAGCTAAGGGCCATATAGCCGGCCACATTAAAGAATTAGCCAGTCCAAGTAAGGCGATAAACAATACGGAGGTATAACCATCTGTAAGGAGTGCAGCAAGCGTAAAGATAATACCTAACAGGGCAGACGCTTTTAAAGCCTTTTCCTGGGTAAAGTACCTGGGTATGCAAACTATGCCGATGATATAGCCGGCAATCATTCCAGATAACGTGCAGGAGGTAAAGAATTTAGCGGTTGATAAGGCAATACCCTGTGAAGCCCCGTAGCTGATAATCGTATCGCCCGCCATAACTTCAGCACCCGTATATAGAAACAAGGTCGCTACCCCCATCAGCAGATGGGGGAACTGGAAAATGCTGGTCTTGTCTGAATTAGCAGCTGCAAGGGATTTATCTTCCTGTTCAGTATTTATTTCGGGTAACTGCGAGAAATAAATAAGTGCGGATAATACCACCAGTATACTCGTGATGATCAAATAGGGCACAATCACTCTGGAGGCTAACTCATTCAAAACAATGGCGCGCTGCACACTGTCCAGTCGGGCGATACTTTCTTTTAAACCGTCCGTGTTTTTTAATATGATTGCGCCCAGCACGATCGGTGCGATGGCGCCTGCAACTTTATTACAGATACCCATGATACTTATTCGCCGGGCGGCGCTTTCCACCGGGCCCAGGATAGTTATATAGGGATTGGATGCTGTTTGTAAAATAGCCAGCCCTGTTCCCTGAATAAACAAGCCTAAAAGGAATAACATATAGGTCCGGCTCATGACCGCAGGTATAAAAATCAATGCGCCAGCGGCCATCATCATTAACCCAAGGGCCATGCCTTTTTTAAACCCGGTAGCCTTGAGCACCCAGGATGAAGGTATTGCCATAACCAGGTAGGATATATAAAAGGCAAATGCCACCAGGTACGACTCAAAATTATTGAGCTGGCACGCCAATCGTAAATAAGGGATTAAAACCGAGTTTAACCAGGTCACAAACCCAAAAACAAAGAATAGTGCCCCAATGATGAAAATTGGATTCAAATGGGTTTTTTTCTATAGGATGATTAACAGCTGCGCTGCCTGAGGTGACCTTTGCCATAACTTAATCGTTAAATTTGTTTCTTGTTTATAGATCAATCAATAATGTGGTTTGAATTTTAATAGTTAAATCTGACAAAGGCTTCGATGGCTTCATACTCGGCGAGCCCTAAAGCATTATATACTTTAGCAGTCTGACGGGTTCTGTCTTCTGCACGAACCCAAAATTCCCTTTCATCATCTCCCGGAAATACAGCCCGGTCTTTTTGCGATTGATGTTTAAAGATGGCCAATCGCTTACGTTCTACCTCTTTTGGCGATAAAGGAACCGCCATTTGAATTTCAGCGATCTCAAACTCCTGCCATGCGCCGCGGTATAACCATAACCAGCAATCCTTTACCCATTCCTCCGTTTGTTTTAACCGTTTCAATGCCGCAATAATAATATCAAAGCATATCTTATGCGTGCCGTGAGGATCTGCAAAATCTCCGGCCGCAAAAATCTGATGAGGCTTTACCTGCTGTAACAGCCGCATGGTTTGCCGGATATCATCTTCGTAGGTGAGATCTTTCTGGCTTTTGGCCCGGTCATAAAAGGGCAGGTTCATAAAGTGGATATGTGCATCTTTTACACCCGAAAATCTCGCCCCGGCGATCGCTTCGCCTTTGCGGATAAGTCCCTTTACCGTTCGGATTTCATGGGTGTCCGGCTGGCCGGGTGTTTTTGTTGCCATGAAGGCTCTCATACTCCCATACAGCAGCTTTTGCGCACTAACATCTTGACTGCCAGACCCGGCAAAATCAATAGCGAACTCCACGAAACGCAGCGCGTCATCATCCCAAACTGCGGTATTGCCCGATGTCTGGTAGGCCACATGCACCTGATGGCCCTGATCTGCCAAGCGGATAAAAGTGCCCCCCATAGAGATCACATCGTCATCCGGATGCGGAGAAAATACAATTACCCGTTTTTTTGCAGGTTCTGCCCGCTCAGGACGTTGACGGTCATCAGCAATTGATTTGCCGCCCGGCCAACCGGTTATAGTATGCTGGATTTTATTAAAGATGTGAATGTTGATATCGTAAACAGGACCTTTGCCGGTGGCTAACTGGGACATGCCATGGTTATTGTAATCCTCTTCCGTTAGCTTTAAAATTGGTTTTGCAAGGGTTTGTGAGAGCCAGATCACCGCCTTTTTAGTCAGATCCTCATCCCAGGTACAATCTTTGGCCAGCCAGGGCGTTTTAAACCGCGTAAGCTCCGCCGCTGCGTCCTGGTCCAGTACGAATTCCACATTTTCACCTAATTGCAGGTAAGTAGCCGGCACATCGGAAGAAATTTCACCCTCAATGGCTTTTTGTACAATAGCCGCTTTCTTTGAATTAAAAGCCATTAAAATAATCTTTCGGGCCTTAAAAATAGTGCCAATGCCCATGGTGATAGCTTTTACCGGCACATTCTGTTTCCCTCCGAAGTCTTTTGCGGCATCACTCCGGGTCAGATCGTCAAGGGTAACCAGCCTGGTGCCGGAATTTGGTGCAGATCCCGGTTCGTTAAATCCGATATGCCCGGTACGTCCAATCCCCAGGATTTGAAGATCCAGACCACCCATAGCACTTATTTTTTGCTCATAGTCATGGCAAAAGGCGCTGATTTCCTGCAAAGCAAGTGTGCCGTCAGGTATATGCACATCTGCCATATTGATATCAATATGATCAAAAAGATGTGCCTTCATATTGGCAGCATAGCTCTGGCCTGCATTTGGCTTTATCGGATAGTACTCATCCAGATTAAAAGTAACTACATTTCGAAAGCTTAATTCTTCTTCTTTATGCAGTCTAATTAATTCATTATAAACTTCAATTGGGCTGGCACCCGTTGCAAATCCTAAAACGGCTTTTTGTCCCTTCTTTTGCCTGGATAGGATAAGGTCCGCTATTTCCCGTGCTATTTTTTTGGAGGCTATGCTTTGATCTGAGTATACGGTGACCGGCAATTTTTCAAATCGCGTTTCTTGTAAAAAGTTTAGTCTTGTGGTTTTGTTGAATTTAATATTATTCATAGGTGCATATAGTTAGCAGAAAACAAAAACTTGACCTCCCTACAGTTGCAGCAAAGGGATCTTGGTCATAGAATTATATATTCACTTTCAATGATGATGCGACGTTGTTTATGATTTTTTCCAAAACAGGACGATGGTCTTCCAGTTTGCGCAGCAACTGGATCTGGGCCTTTGCCCGCTGAAGATTGTGACCTTTAAAGTGTATCTTATAATATTTATCGCCTTGTATAAAATCCGTTAAAAAGCGCACCGCCTGCATATACGGTAATAGAAATACGCCATAGATAAGGGATTTTATCTCCGCGTCCGTCAAAAACACAATTGTTTCTTTTAAATAGCCTTTCGTATAAGCTTCAAATAAGATCATATTGATGTTTATTTTTGAAAGGTCCTTTTCATCCTCCGCTGCCGTATTGGTTACCGTTCGCATCGCATCCCCAAAATCATAAGCAACGTAGCCTGGCATTACCGTATCTAAATCAATAACACATTGTGCCCTGTCGTTCTTGTCTAATAATACGTTGTTAAACTTGGTGTCATTGTGGGTGATGCGTAACGGGAGCTTTCCTGCTTTTCCCCAGTTCAGGATAGTTCCCATTTCTTCTATTCTTTCGTTAAGAAACATAATTTCAGGAATGCAGTCTTTTACCAGCTCACCGGTATTTTCTTCTACGGTCTGATGAAACGTTTTTAACCGGCTTTCAATATTATGAAACTCCGGTATCGTTTCTGAGAGTAAGCTGGAATCCAGGTCAGCCAGCAGCGACTGGAATCGCCCAAAGGCCTTTCCTCCTTCAAATGCCTGGTGTTCTGTTTCAATGATATCGTAGCTATTGGTTTCTTTCAAATAAATATATAGCCTCCAAAAGCCTCCTTTATCGTCCAGGTAATAAAATAAATCATCTTTTGTCGGAATCAGCGTAAGCACCTCCAGGGCCGGGTTGGCGCCAGCGATAAGACTTATTTTTTTACGTAAATGCGTCGTGACTAATTCAATATTGCGGATAAGGCCGGGAATATCCTTAAATACATAATTGTTGATGTGCTGCAATAAATAGTCAGGAAAATTACTATAGCTGTTCCTGACATAGTAAGTTCCGTTAATGTGTCCGGACCCATATGGGGTAACTTCGGCAATATCCCCTTCAACACAAAATTTTGCTAATATATCAGCATGGGCATATGCAATACTTGTTTTCATAAATGTCTTTTTCTTTTATTAATTCCAGGTTTTTTAAGATTGTTTGTTCAGCACCAATGCCCATCTGTTGTTAGTTGAGTTCGAATACTTGGATTTAACTCGTACATTAAATGTCATGTGTGCGAACATCATTTTGTTCGGTCTGTTATCGGCAACAAACATATTAAATTAAAATGTGTGCGCACACATTTTTTTTCATTTTTATTTTGATTCTAAATTTTTATCACTACGTTTGGTTGCGATTGACTCCGGGGCGAACCGGGTTGCTGGAAAAGAAAGCTCCTGTACTGGCTTGGTGCCAAAAGTATTTTACGGACTGCTCCTCCTGGACGGTCAACTAAGGCTGCTACGCTTTTTAGTTACCGGGGGAATTATAAAAGGAGGTGAACGCAAGGGAGGCGGCGACCTATGATTATGCAGCCGGAGAATGGCTTTAACTTACTGATATACACGAAATAAACCAAATAAATTTAAAACCATGATTACTAAACTAACTAAATTATGAACAGAAAACTAACTAAAATTAACCGATGGCTGATCGCACCCTACCTCTGTACCTTACTCTTTACCGGTATTGCCGTTAGCGAAGTAAAAGCCAATGCTGCCGGTTTGAATTCATGGCACGCAAAAACAGGCCTCGGGTACAGCGCTGCAGATATCGTGGTACTGGGAACTGTAAAGGATAAACAGGGACCCCTGCCGGGTGTAACCGTTGAATTAATAGGAAATAATAAAATAGTTACCAGCACCGACAATAAAGGTAACTTCAGTATTAAGGTTCCGCAAAACGGCACCTTACTGTTCAGATCAGTCGGCTATAGGTCCATAAAAATACCGGTCAACGGCAATCGCAGCCTTGAGATTACCTTGGAAGAGGATAATACGAGTCTAAATGAAGTTACCGTGGTGGGTTATGGCTCCCAAAAGAAGAGCGATTTAACTGGTTCGATAAGCAGTATTAAAAGCCAGGATATCGCCCTGCTTCCAACCCAAAGGGTGGATCAGGCAATTCAGGGACGTGCTGCGGGTGTACTGGTGTTAAATACGGACGGCTCCCCTGGTGGTAATACCACCATCCGGATAAGGGGGATGAATTCCATTAACGGCGGCAATAATGCCCTTATCGTTATTGATGGCTTGCAGGGGGGTAACCTTACTTCTTTAAACCCGAATGATATAGAATCTGTTGAAATTTTGAAAGACGCATCTGCTACAGCCATTTATGGCTCCCAAGGCGCAAACGGTGTCGTATTAATTACCACCAAGCAGGGCAAAATAGGCAAACCGATAATCAGGTATACCTTTGACGGCAGCTTCGCCAGTATTGCCAAGAGGCCGGATCTGTTAAATGCAGCCGACTATGCCCGGGAAACCAATGCGGTTGCCCTGGCAAAAAATGGAAGCGGAATTAATCCTTTGCCTATTTTTTCAGATGCACAAATCCAGGATTTTCAAAAAAACGGAGGCACCAATTGGCTGAATGTTATTTACCGCACCGCATTTACGCAAAATCACCAGTTGTCTGTCAGCGGCGCCTCAGAAAAAGTTAATTACCTGGTTTCCGGGGGGTATTTAGATCAGCAGGGAATATTACTCAATTCTCAATATAAGCGGTTCTCTCTTCGAACCAATATAAAAGCTGATATGACCAGCTGGGCCGCCTTTGGGCTAAACTGGGCGGCATCGAAAGAAAACGCCAGCTCACCGCCATTCGGAGGAAGTACTGACTGGCCAAATAACCCTGTAGGTGCCGCAGCAAGGTTCTCGCCTACCATACCGGTATATGATGCCAACGGGAATTACAGCAAGTCCTCACTCTTTTACGGAAACCCTACGCTTTGGAACCCTTTGGCAAGTGCGGTTGAACCACAGATTGACAACGGGACGATTACCAATAACTTAAGTGCGTATTTGGAATTTAAACTGTTGACCGGGTTGACCTTAAGGATATCGGGCGGAGCAAGGATCGCAACACAACAAGATCTTAGCTACCTCAATTTAAATACATTCACGGGGGCACAGCTCAATGGCTCCGGCGCCATTTTAGATAATCAAAGTGAGTATTACCAGAATTCAAATATCCTGACTTACGATAAAACCTTTAAGAAACATCATCTTAATCTTACTGCGGTCGCAGAACAAAAATATGATAAGCTGTTTAGCTCATCAATTAATGCCAGTGACTTTTTGGTACAGCAAACAGCTATCAATGACCTTTCGGGCGCAGGTATTAAAACAATAGGGTCTTCTTTTAATGACAGGGTTGTTAATTCTTACCTGGGACGCATCAATTACAGTTATGCTGATAAGTACCTGTTAACGGCAAGTTACCGCGCGGATGGGTCCTCCGTGTTTGGAAAGAATAACAAATGGGGTTATTTCCCATCTGCATCATTGGCCTGGAGGGCAGTACAAGAAAACTTCATTAAAGACCTGAATATTTTTTCAGATCTGAAAATCCGTGCAAGCTGGGGGATCACTGGTAATCAGGGCATCAACCCTTACCAAACCCTGGCCCGGACCAGTTCTGGTGTTTTATACCCCTATGATGGATCTGATGCTGCAAATGTTGGGTTTTATTTATCATCGGCAGCAAATCCGAACCTTAAATGGGAGAGCACAGCGCAAACGGATATAGGTTTAGATGCCGGTTTTTTTAACGGAAGATTATCCGTAACTGCTGATTATTATAAAAAAACGACGACCAACTTACTGATGCCTCGTCAGCTGCCAACCTACACCGGCCTGGGAAGCATTCTGGACAATGTTGGCTCCATGGGAAACAAAGGGATTGAACTTGCAATTGAAGGCACGCCGCTGGTCGGAAAGTTTCAATGGAATGCTGGATTTAATATCAGTGCAAATAAGACCACCGTCTTAGATTTGGGTGGTATTGATAAAATTGGATATATATCCGGCGGATCCGGATCGGGCACTAACCTGCCCTTTATGTACTTGGTAAAAGGCCAGGACTTTGGTCAGATGCTGGGCTGGGGCTATCAAGGTGTGTGGAAGACAAGCCAGGCTGCACAAGCCGCCAGGTATGGGCAATTACCAGGAGATCCCCATTATACTGACGTCAATAATGATGGAAAAATTAACATCAACGACATGAAGGTGATCGGTAATTCTTTACCAAAGTTCATTTTTGGTTTCAATAACCGGCTGGGTTATAAAAACTTCGAGTTCATCTTCCTGATCCAGGGCGTGCAGGGGAATAATATATTCAATGTCTCAAGAATAGCTTTAGAATCCCCCGGTGGCACCAGTGCCGGTTTGTTAAACCGCTGGACTCCTCAAAATCAAAACTCTTCCATTCCTGCAATTATTGACCAGCGTACCAGAGAGCAGGCCAATTTGGTCAGTACGATTTCCTTGCCTTCAACTGGTAATAACCGGATATCCCGCTGGATAGAAGACGGGTCCTACGTGCGGTTAAAAAATGTAACATTGGCTTATAATTTCCCTAAAATTTTAACAGATAAAATCAAACTGCATAATTTAAAGGTGTATGTAAGCGCTACCAATCTTTTGACGATAACCAAATATTCCGGAAATGATCCTGAGGTAAGTTCCTATACCGGGAATGACGCCCAGCTGGGTTCTGATTTTAATAATTATCCGCAATCAAAAATATTTAATATAGGCTTAAACACCTCATTTTAACCGTAACAACATGAAAAATCGAAAATTTCAGTTAAAGAAATTAAACTTTTCCCTTATTGTCCTATTGGTCATGATAATGGGATGTAAAAAGTTGGATGAACATCCCAAGAACTTTGTGACACCCGATAGTTTTTATAAAACGCAAACCCAGATTGAATCCACTTTCGCCTCTTCCATGAACGCTTTATGGACCGCCTGGTCCGCTTATGGATACGGCATGGCTGTATTTTCCCATGATGACCAGCTAGCCGGCGGTGATTTAAATATACCCGCAAACTGGGGAAGTAACCTCTGGGCCGCCCATTATAACGCCATCATGAACCTTAACCTTTCCATTGCCGCTTTAAATAAGGGCCTGAGTGGCGTGTCAAAAGCCAATACAGATCAATTAATGGGGCAGGCAAAATTTCTTCGGGCCTATAATTATTTTATGCTGGTAAGAATGTTCGGCGCATTGCCATTAATTACCGAGGAAACCGCGGATCCTTTTACGGCTAAGATTGCCCGCTCGCCGATTACGGACATATATAAGCTGATCATCAGTGATTTTACCACCGCTATCGCTACCCTACCTGCCACCTGGCCTGATGCACAGCGGGGAAGGCCGACGATGGATGCGGCAAAAGGCTTATTGGCAAAAGTGTACCTGACGATGGCCACATACCCTTTGAATGATGCTAGCTATTATCCAAAGGCTGCAGATCTGGCCGGGCAGGTCATCCAGGCGGGTACTTATGATTTAGAAACGGACATCAATAAGGTTTTTGCCCTGGATACCAAATACGGGAAAGAAATGATGTTCAGCTTTAATTCCAATTATGTAGCCATGGCAACAGACCCGCATATCTGGTCGGATATCGACGGCTGGGGGGATGAGTCAGTGGAACCTTTATGGGAACAGACTTTTCCGGTGCAAGCAAGAAAAGACGCCTATCTGCAAACCCAGGATGCCAATGGCGTAAATTATAAAACCTTAGGGCGCTTACCAGGTATCAAAAAGTATTTATACGATACCAAGGCGGATTTTGACGCAGGCAGGTCGGTGGTAAACATACCGATCATTCGTTTTGCTGATGTGTTATTGATTTTTGCAGAAGCGGATAACATGGCCCATAGCGGCCCTACACAAGCTGCGATTGATGCTATAAACCGGGTTATTGACCGCGCCAATGGCTATACGGTCAACGCCCAGGATCCGAGGGCAACCTTAGCCCTGTCGGCTGCAGACTTTGATACCAAGGTGATCGATGAAAGGAACTGGGAACTTTGTTTTGAATATGACCGTTGGTTCGATTTGATCCGCAAGCATATTTTAAAGGAAAAAAGTATTCCCTCGATCCAGCAAAATTTTTCGGATAACGATTATTTATTTCCTGTTCCTGAAAACGACCTGAGACTAAACCCGCTGTTGACTCAAAATCCCGGTTATTAATCAAGTAATAAACAATCTTCAACAAAAAAATGAAAAAACAATCATTTATACCAGTACATTCCTTAAGCAGCTCAAAGCCAGACAACGGCAGTGTTGCTGAAAAACTGTGGTCCGCTGCCTTATTATTTACATTTATTTTAATTTGCTTGTTTTTCGCCCCTTGCGCAGATGTATATGGCCAAATCGCTAAAACAGGAGCGAATGAAAGTGAGTCGGTTACGGACCGGGCTAACGAAGAGCTCGCCGTTTGGGCGGCCCCTGCCGAACAGAAAATACGTCCCACGGACAGGGTGGAAACCGATAACCTGGTTTGGTCAAAACAGGGCAAGAAGATCGCTGTTGCCGGCGCAGGCAATGAGCATGTTCCGTTTCAGGTAGTCATTACCGCACCGGTTCCGGCCGGTCATAAGGCTGTTGCTCCCGGTGGATTTTTTATAAAGTGCTCTGAACTTACTTCCAAAGAAGGAAAGACTATTCCGCAAGCACAAATTAATTTCTATCTCGAACATTACATTATGCTTTACGGCGTATCCGGTACTGTGGGGGCGACGGGTTACTGGCCTGATGCACTGGCGCCGATCAAGGAACCATTCAGTATGGCTGCGCAGTATGCTGTGGTACGCAACCGCCCGATATGGGTTGATATTGCCGTTCCCTCTTCAACGCCGGGCGGGATATACCATGGCACCATAACAGTCACCCAGAATAATAAGCAAGTGGAAACCTTAAATGTGCAGCTGGAGGTTTACCGCTTCTCGCTACCGGAGAAAACCCATATGATCAGCTATATGAATATCTCCAAAGAATCGCTTGCTCATTTTTATCATATGCCGGCTTCTTCTCCTTACATTGATAAACTTACGCAGACCTATTATGACTTTTTATACGCCCATAGAATGGAGCCCTGGTTCAATGATCAGCTCCTGCCAAAAATTGAAGTTAAAGGCGAGAAGGTTGTAGTGAAGTTTGACGATGCCAGGTATGAGTATTACTTAAATAAACTGCATACCAACCGGGTACTCC
Source organism: Mucilaginibacter sp. (assembly GCA_028287895.1). GTDB lineage: Bacteria > Bacteroidota > Bacteroidia > Sphingobacteriales > Sphingobacteriaceae > Mucilaginibacter. Next base: position 49,742 of record JAQBOV010000005.1, read on the forward strand.
TGGATGCTTTCCCATCCGGCTTGAAAAAGGAAAACGGCGGCGTTTTGTTTTCAAACCTATTTGACACGCAGATAAAATCTTATTTATCGCAAGTGGCAAAATACTTTGAACTACACGGATGGAAAGACAGGCTTGTATTTAACAGCCCTATTGATGAACCTAATACCCGCCAGGACTATGAAGATACACGTCACTGGGCTGTTTTGGTGCACCAAGCAGCTGCCGGTGTTCCGTTTTTGGCAACCGAATCTCCAATACCGGATAACGTGGACTGGGGTACGCTTCGCGGCTATGTGAACAACTTTTCAATCCACGGAAACGCACTGAATAAGGAGGATGTTAAAAAAGCCATACGCGAAGAACAGGCTAAGGGGGGCGAAATGACATGGTATATCTCCTGCGACCAGGCCTATCCGCAACCTAATTATTTTATTGATGCACCTGCTCAGGACCCGCTTATGGTTCCATGGATTACGGATCAATATCACATGAACGGCATCCTTTACTGGGCAATAAACTTTTGGTCCGAAACACCCAGCCCATGGCTGGATGCAGTTACTTTCATATCGGGTTTCTCCTGCAGCGGAGGCTATGTCTTAAACGGAGAGGGTTCTTTGCTTTATCCGGGGGATAACACCAGGCAGTATACCGGTGAACCTAACGTGGATGGTCCGGTTTCTTCAATCCGCTTTGAACTGCTCCGTAAAGGCATTGAAGACTATGAATATCTTTGGATGTTAAAAAACAGGGGCGATAAAGAATTTGCTGAATCGCAGGTTAAAAACATGGTTGTCGATGTGAGTTCCTTTTCACGAAATAACGAAACGCTTTATTTAGTCCGGAAAAATATGGCGCGGCGCTTAGAGCAAACCATAACAAATAAATGAGGCTACTGCGGCCTGCCGATGTTCCTCGGGCCTGGTAAAGTATTTAAAACACAGCCCTTCAGTGATGTTAATGACTAAAGGCCTTAAAAAGGTCTTTAGTCATTAAACAAGCGCGATCATATTATTCTATAAAAAAAGCGATTTAAACCATGGATATATTTAAAAACATTAAGGCAAGCCGGCTTTGCAAAATTTTGCTGCTTATGGGCGTAATAGTGCCATCATTGGCGGCAGCACAAAGCGCACATATATCAGAACAGGAAAAGTGGATCATGACTTACCCTTACGATGATCCCAGCCCGGTTCCTGCACTTGCAAACGCCGCAAAAAATAAGATATATCCTTATCACCTGTTCGATGGCTACCGTTTGCAAGGTAAACAGCAGAAATGGAAAGTGATAAAACTGGAAAACGATTACATAGCGGTGTTTATCCTTCCTGAAATTGGGGGCAAAGTATGGGGGGCAATAGAAAAATCGACGGGCAGGGAGTTTATATATAAGAATGAGGTCCTTAAATTCAGAAATGTAGCCTGGAGGGGGCCATGGACCTCCGGTGGGATTGAATTTAACTTTGGTATCATCGGGCACACGCCTTCGGCAGCAAATCCCGTAGATTATACGTTGCATGAAAATAAAGACGGAAGCGTAAGCTGTATTGTCGGTAACATCGACCTGCCCTCCCGCACTCAATGGCGTGTTGAAATAAGATTGCCCAAAGACAAGGCTTATTTTGAAACCAACGCAACCTGGTTTAACCCCACGCCAGTTACCCAATCATACTATAACTGGATGACGGCTTCGGCTAAAGTTTCTGATGACCTGCAATTTTTCTTTCCAGGGAATATTTACCTTGGCCACAACGGCAGTTCTCATGCATGGCCTGTAGACGGATCGGGAAGGGACCTCTCCTGGTATAAAAATAATACTTTCGGCAGCAGTAAATCCTATCATATAACAGGAGCGTATACCAACTTCATGGGCGGGTATTATCATGACTCACACTTCGGCTTTGGCCATTCGGCTTTATATGATGAAATGCCGGGGCACAAACTATGGCTATGGTCTTTAGCCAGAGACGGGGCTATCTGGACAGATTTGCTAACCGACAAAAGCGGCCAATACATAGAGTTCCAGGCAGGAAGATTATTTAATCAATATTCACCGACAGGCTTCAAAAGCCCCCTTACGCAGGTCGCTTTCCAATCGGGGGCTACCGATAGCTGGTCAGAGATCTGGTTCCCGGTAAAAGAGATAGGCGGCCTGAAGAAGGTTTCATCAAAAGGCATTATGAACGTAAGCACGGAGAAAGGCTGCCTCCGGGTCGGCATCAATGCTTTGGCGTTTGTGCAGGGGCGGCTCCTGGTAAAATCGGGCGATAAGGTGATTTACTCAGAGGAACACAATTTTAAACCGATGGACGTTTTTATGACCAAAGTTTCCATAAATGAGAAAGAGCCCTATCAAGTCACCATCGAAGCGATGGATCTTCAGTACGATTCACAGGAGAACGATACGCTCAAACGCCCCTTTGAAACAAAGATTGTCCACCAAACCATGCAAAGCGCTTCCCAGTTATATCGCCAAGGGGTAGAGTTCAAAGCGTTTAGGGACTATAAGTCTGCTAAAACAGTATTTAAAAAATGCCTCCAAAGTGATCCTGTTCATATTGGGGCGTTAACAGGTTTAGCCGATTTGTATTATCGAAGTGCAAAATATGATTCTGCATTATACTACGTAAATGAAGCATTGCGTCTGGATACTTATAACGCTGAAGCAAATTATTGTGCCGGAAATATCTACCGGTCAAAGGCCGATTATAACAACGCGATGGAATGTTTTGGCTGGGCTGCCCGCTCGCTGGAATTCAGAACCGGGGCCTACGCCCAAATGGCGGGAATTGAATTGAATTTACACGATATGGCGCTTTCAGCGCATTATGCTAACCAGTCGTTGGATTATAACCGGAATAATATGAATGCGCTGCAGGTATTAGCGCTGACCTATCGAAATATGGGAAATAAGAAAATGGCTGATTCGATACTGAACGAAATTAACCGAACTGACCCGCTTAGCCATTTTGCGGATTACGAAAGATACCTGGCAAGTCCTTCAGCTGCTAATTACGCCAATTTTACTTCCCATATTAAAAATGAATTTCCATATCAAACTTTTCTGGAATTAGCGATGACTTACCTTGAACTGGGAGAGAAACAAAGTGTCATCGAATTACTTCAAAAAGCACCCTCACATCCATTGATTGCCATATGGACTGCATACCTCAGGAATGACGTTTCGGTTTTAAATTCATCGTTATCGCTTTCTGCAGATTTTGTTTTCCCTTTCAGAAAGGAGACCCAGGCTGCACTTGAGTGGGCCACTTCTGTAAATTCAAGCTGGAAATTAAAGTATTACCTGGCACTTAATTATTTTGCAACGGACAGGAATAATGATGGTATTCATTTGCTGGCAACATGCGGCCAGGAACCAGATTATGCCCCTTTTTATTTAACAAGAGCTTCGCTATCCGGAAAAGAAAAGCAACAAGCGCTTTCTGATCTTGGCAAAGCATATCAGTTATCGCCCGAAGACCGGCGTACTTCCGTTGCCCTGATTGAGTACGATGAGAAAGTTAACAAGTACGATGAGGCGCTGCAGCTTGCTGATAAATCGTATAAAATGTTTGATGATTATACTTTTGCCCTGCTGTACGCCCGTCAATTGCTGAATACGGGGCAATATGAAGCTTGCGTAAATATTTTGAAAACTTCTACTATTCTGCCGTTTGAAGGTGCCGGGCAGGGAAGGGCCGTTTATGAGCAGGCATTGCTATTAAATGCGATACAGCTAATCAAAAACAAAAAATTCAGCGAAGCTTTAAATAAAATTGAAAGGTCGCGTGAATGGCCCGAAAATCTGGGCTCAGGGAAGCCGTACGAAGCGGATGAAACCATCCAGGATTACCTTACGGCATATTGCTGTGAAAAATTAAATCAGGCTGGTCAGGGACGCGCTTTTAAAAATAAAGTCCTAACGTTTTCGGGAAATTTTAGTGCTCATGAATTTAATAATCTGCTGGTTTTGAAAGTACTGAAGCAAAATGGCGATGCAAAAAAGCTTAACCAATTTTTATACCGGATCAGACAAGCGCCAATGACCGCTGTTGATCGTTGGGTAATCGCTGAGTTTACAAATGATCAGCATACTTCAATGCGCCTGCAAAAAGAGTTTTCAGGTAATAAATACTTTGCCGTTATCCAACAGATTGATCAATTGCCTTAAGCGCATATTTAAATGGTATATTACCCATAACACGAATTTATGACAAACGCACGAACAATTAAGCCTGCTTCATCCCCCACGGACGAGGGGATATCATTTATACCGGCAACTGAACGGATTGCATCTGTTGACGTTTATCGCGGGTTGGTTATGCTATTGATGATGGGAGAATTATTGTCATTTAAGCACGTGTCCCAGGCCTTACCACAAAGTTCATTTTGGCAATTTCTTTATTTTAACCAGGACCATGTACCCTGGTTTGGATGCTCCCTGCATGATATGATCCAACCTTCTTTTACTTTTTTGGTTGGAGCTGTGCTGCCATATTCTATTTCAAGCAGACTAAACAAAGGGGCTACCTTCACATCGTTAATAAGGCACGCTGTGTTACGCTCGATTATTCTCATAGCCCTTGGAATATTTTTGCGGTCCATGTCCGGGAGGCAAACCTATTACACTTTTGAAGATACCCTTACCCAAATTGGCTTAGGGTATACCTTTTTGTTTATGTTAGGCTTTTGTTCCCAGCGGACACAGTTAGCGGTATTAGCCGTAATTTTGGCAGCTTACTGGCTGGCCTTTGCCTTATATCCCCTGCCTGCTGCGGGCTTTGATTATGCCTCAGCAGGGGTAAGTAAATATTGGCAATATAATTTTCAGGGCTTTATGGCGCACTGGAATAAGAATACAAACTTCGCCTGGGCGTTTGACCGGTGGTTTTTAAACCTTTTTCCGCGGCAGAGCCCATTTCGTTTTAATGCCGGCGGATATGCTACCCTGAGCTTCATTCCGACATTGGGTACCATGATCCTGGGATTACTTGCCGGCAACCAATTAAAAGCGCATACAGCAAAGCTTTATAAAGTTAAATTTTTTACAATAACAGGCTTAAGCTTAGTAGCACTTGGCCTTCTTTTACATTATGGAGGAGTTAATCCAATTGTTAAACGCATCTGGACGCCTGCATGGACGATCTTCAGTGGCGGCATATGCTATTTGTTTCTGGCTTTCTTTTACGGTTTAATTGATGTGGCCGGAAGAAAAAGCTGGTCCTTTTTTCTATTGGTAATAGGCAGCAATTCCATTGCGGCCTATGTAATATCTGACGGAGGAGTCCGGGATTTAATATCCAATTCGCTGCATATTCACCTGGGGCAAACCTATGACCAGCTGTTTGGCGGTGCTTATACCAGCCTGGTAAACGGCTCCCTGACTTTATTAATCATATGGTTGATTTTGTATTGGTTGTACAAAAAAAGAATTTTTATCAAAATTTAGCATTACAGTCGAAGTAATTAAAGACCGATTACCCTTCGAAGTTGCGCATTGGTAGGATTTTCCCCGCTCACAAGACAGTCATGCAGTTTCATCCGGTCTTTTCTTTCCCATCATAAACACAAACAGGGCAAATTAAAACGAATTTCAATCCGCCCTGTTTGATGTTAATTACAACGCTTTTTTTCTTGCCGCATTTATTATTACCACTGTTTTTTATTAAGTCTTTGCTGCCGTATGGAAAAAAAAAAGGACCATATTAATTACTAAAAACCACTGTCATCCAGCGCAAACGTCTTTTTCCTGGTTTCCCATTTACCGCGTGTAAAGTCAGGGAACAATTGCGGTGTGCTGCCTTCTGCAATTGATTTTTCTGATAAAGGAAAAATTACGCTCATGGTAACCGAATCATACACATCAATAGGGGCGGGTGCTTTCTTTTTAACAGCTTCTACAAAGGCATTAAATACGAACCAATCCATACCGCCGTGGCCTGCTCCCAGGGCCTTATCCTGATTCTTTTTCCACAAGGGATGGTCGTATTTTTCAAACCAGTCTTTGGCCGCATCCCACTGGTCATTATTTTTGGATTTTCCTTCTATATATACGGATTGGTTAACATCCATCCATAATCCTTTGGTTCCCTGAACGCGGAACCCCAAAGAATACGGACGCGGCAAATGGGTATCATGACTCAATAAGAGTGATTCCCCATTTTGGCAGTTGATCATCGTGGTGATCACATCCCCGTTTTTGTAATTAATTTTAGCGCTTGCATTACCCGGTGATAATTCTTCAATATATGCACTCAGCCCCCTTGCTTTAGAGCTTACTGAAACAAGGTTGGTAAAACGGTTGCCATGATTGATATCAACGTAATGCATCAGGGGACCTGCGCCATGGGTAGGATAAAGGTCGCCGTTTCTTTCGATATTGAACTGGGTACGCCATTGCGCTTCGCTAAAAGCTTCGGGCCCAAATTTCGTGCCCGGTCCCGGAGGCACCTTGCCATCGTTAAAGAAAATGCCGCGCAGATCGTGCTGATAGCCCCCTTCCAGATGCACTATTTCTCCAAACACTCCGCTGCGCACCATATTTAAAGCGGCCATCACGTCCCGCCGGTAGCAAACGTTTTCTAAGGTCATGTAGGGCATTCCGGTCTTTTCAGATGTATTAACAATATCCCAGTGGTCATCCACGCTCAAACCCGCAATCACTTCACAGCCTACATACTTCCCCGCTCTCATTGCATCTATCGCCTGCTGTTTATGAAATTGCCATGGCGTAGCTATAATTACGGCATCTATATCCTTCCGGCTTAGTAATTTTTTATAGGCATCCAGGCTACCGGTGTATTCTGCAGGAAGTTTTTTATTTGCTTCTATAAACTTTTTCCGGCATGCGCTGAGCGATCTTTCCTGTATATCGCAAACAGCCACTATTTCTACGTCATCCCGTAACAGACCCTCGCCAACGTGGTTCTGCCCTCTCAGGCCCACGCCGATATACCCGAGTCTGATCTTATCGCTGTTTTTCCCAAAAAGCAAACCGGAAGGTAAAATCGTAAGGCCGGCGGCAGCTATGGTGCTATTTTTTATAAATTCTCTGCGTCGCATAATGTTTAAGATTAGTGTTTGATAATAAGTGTAGTATTGTTACCAAACATACAAAATTAAAATCCAAAAAATAAATTTAAATGTGTTCGCACACACTTTTTTTTAACACATATGGCCTGGGCCCTAAAAATCTAATAATTTTATGTATCCTATTATTTATTAAGGTGTTATAGTTCAATATATACTCGCCATAGGTCGATCATAAATTTACTTAAATTGATATTTGTTAAATTTTAGTTTGCGCACACATAATGAAATAACGCCACATCATAGCGCAGCCATCAGTTCCGAACGTCTCTATGAAAGGGAAAAGAGAAAAACCAAAGCGATTCATTAATCAAACCAAAGCACCTTACCTGAAGTCGGTAAACCGGCTTTCTTCATCCAGGTAGTAATTTAAATTTTCCTTCGTAATGATATCCAGAGGCAGGTATTTCAAAATAGGAACTTCCTTTTTAAAAACCAGGTAGTCAGTCAGCTGATGAATACCCCAATAGCCCTGGCCTTTAGGATTTTGATTGATGAGGAAACTTATAATGCCTTTATTTAGAAAATACAAATTTGGGGGAAGCAGGTCGTATCCTATTATTTTAATGTGTTTAATAAACCGCTGCTCTAAATATTTAGCAATTTCATGCGCTTTAGAGGTTGTCACAAAAATACCGGCCAGATCAGGAGTGCTTTCAATAATGCCATCAAGCTGGCTGGTAAACGCTGCAAAATTGGACCGGTTTAGCTCGGTTTTTTGAATGTGATATTGAGTAAGGTGATTTTGTGAGAAATAATTTTTAAATCCTTGTTCTTTTTTAATCAAGTGCGCGGCATTACTGATTTCTTCATCAATATGCGCGATAAGGATGGAGCAGGGATTAGGTTGCCCGTAATGTATAAGCTTTCCGGCTAAAAAGCCGCTTTGATAGGAATCCTGGCCAATATAGCTTAAGGGATCAAATTCGGCAATTTGCGTATTAAAAAGCACAAATGGGATGTTCTGATTTCTCCATTTTTCGAAAAATGGCAATACCTCCCGGTAGAAAACCGGAGATAAAAAAATGCCATCGGGATTGCTCGCGGTAACTTTATCAGCCTGTTCAATAAATGACTCTACACTAAAGGGATTAAATGCAAATTCCCCTACGGATACGCCGAATTGTTTTAAATCTTGTTCAGCCTTTTCTATTCCTAATTTGGGTGCAAGCCAGTAGGAGTCATAATGATGATCGGGTATTAAGGCGGCAATGTTGTATATTTTATTTGACCCCAGCGCCCGCGCCATTAAATTAGGCTCGTAATTCGTATCATTAATGATCTTAAGCACTCTTTCGCGTACTTTTTCAGAAACACGCCCCCTGTTATGTATTACCCTGTCAACAGTTCCTATAGAAACTTTAGCTTTTAATGCGATATCTTTAATACGAACACTCTTGTTATCCATAACTGGTTGTCTAACCGCAAATCTATTAATTATAAAAGTTAATTTTTAATGTATTAGATTTTACCGAAAAAATAATAGATTAATATATATTTATATCAAAATTCAATCGAAAATAATATTTATTAGGCCATCAGCTGAATTTGTGATCTGCAATACCTGTTCACCGATAAAATCAGCCGCGCGCATTTCCTAAAGATATATCGCTGCATGCCTGGCAAATTCAATCGCCTGACTTAGGGAAAATGTATACTTATAGCATCTTTTGATCTCCTTCTTTGCGGGCGTTGGGGGGGGGGCAAATTAAAATTTACTGAATAGCCGCATTTTTTGTACGCGAGCATTGATGTCCGTAATGTGGCTGAATTACATCTTCGGGCCATGAGGTTTAGCATTGGCAGGCGATAATACAAATGCGAATAAATACACTATTTTGATAAGAATTCTGTGAATTCATCAATTCATTTAATTCCGGTTCAGACTAAAATATTAGCTTTACTCCATTAACATGAGCAAACTGCAATTCAAAAACAAATGGGTACTGGTTACCGGCGCATCATCAGGACTTGGTCAAGAAATGGCCCGCCAGCTGGCTTATCAGCACCAGGCCAACCTCGTCCTGCTGGCCCGCCGCAGAGATAAACTCGAACAGCTGAAAACAGAACTCGAAAAAGACGCTAAGGTGAACGTAAAGGTAGTTGTTGCCGACCTGTCAAACATTAAGGATGTTGATCGGGCTATGGATGATATCTTAAAAGACGAGCAATTATACGGCTCCATTTTAAACGCAGGAGTAACCTATTTTGGCCGGCATGCCGAACTGGGTTGGGACCAGTTTGAAACTATGCTGCAAACCAACGTGGTGAGCGTCGTGCGCATCACCAACCGGCTGCTCGCCCATTTTGAGGCCACAGGAAATGAAGGTGGTATTCTCATTGTTTCCAGCATGGCCGGGCTTTTCCCGGTGCCTTACCAGTCGGCCTATTCGGCCACCAAGGCTTTCATCCTGACCTTTGCCAGAGCCCTGACACATGAGATCAAAAATCCCCGCTTTTCATTGTCTGTTTATGCACCCGGCGGAATAGTAACAGAAATGACCGCAGGCGAAAACTTCCACGATCTGCAGGGATGGTTAATGCCCGTGAAACAGGCGGCAAAAGAAGGTATCTATGCTTTGCAAACCCGAAAATCCACTTATGTACCGGGTTTATTGAACCGGGTTGGCGGCTTCTTTATGAACCTGCTGCCATCCAAATTCATCACTGGCAAAATGAGTAAGGTTTATGAACGGGCGCTGAACAAGGCCCAAGGTCCGAATCCTAAAATCTAAGCCCGAAATACTAAATTTTAAAATACCAATGATGAATAATAGTCCTCCATAGAACGTCAAATTCCGAAATCAAAAATCGTAAATAACATCTATTCTTACTATTTTTGAGCCTGATGCTCACCCTGACTACCCATACCCTTGAAAAACTGGAGATCCTGCTCAGGACGGCGGGTTATAGAGTACGTTATGAAAAGGGGAACTTTAAAACCGGGGCCTGTATGCTGCTCAATAACCGCATTATTGTAGTCAATAAGTTCTCAAACCTTGAAAGCAAAATACAGGCTATTGTTGAGCTGATGCGCGAATTAGAACTGGACTACAATTTGCTTGATGACAAGCAGATCACTTTTTTACAACTGATAAAACAAACCAAGCTGCAACTGTGACCATTACTTTTTTAGGAACCGGAACCTCACAGGGTGTACCTGTTATTGCCTGCGACTGCGAGGTTTGTACCTCGCCTGACCGGCGGGATAACCGCCTTCGTTCATCTATCCTGATTGAAACCGAAGGCAGGGTGATTGTGATCGATTCGGGGCCTGATTTCCGCTATCAGATGTTACGGGCAAAAGTAAAGCATCTTGATGCTATTGTTTTCACCCATGAGCATAAAGATCATATTGCCGGAATGGACGATATCCGCGCCTTTAATTACCGCCAGGAAGCCGCTATTGATGTATATGCCACCGAACGCGTGCAGGAAGCGCTGAAAAGGGAATTTTCCTATATTTTCCATGAAATGAAATACCCGGGTATCCCCGAGATCAACCTGCATACGATCGGCCTACGGCCATTTTTAGTACATGGCATCAAATTTATCCCTATCGAGGTGATGCATTATAAGCTGCCCATACTGGGCTTCCGTATCGGTGATTTCACTTATATCACCGATGCCAAAACCATTTCCGAGCACGAAAAACAAAAAATAAAGGGCACCAAAACCCTCGTTATCAATGCCCTGCAGATAGAAAAGCATATTTCGCATTTTACTTTTGTGGAGGCTATTGCATTTGCAAAAGAGATCGGTGCTCAACAAACTTATTTTACCCATATTAGTCACCGCCTTGGTCGCCACGAATCAATACTGGCGCTGCTGCCAAAAAATATTACCCTGGCCTATGATGGTCTTGTGCTGGAAGTTTAACCGGCTACAATTTAACAAAACTTACCCGCTCAATGGTGCCTTTGTACTGTTTAAGATAGCCTTTATTGTGCACGTCAATTAAGCCCCTTATAGTGATATATTTATTATTGAGCTGTGTAAACTTGCCGTCATTATAGTCAAACAGGCCTTTGCGTGTGCCGGATAAGTAAAGCGGGCATTCCTGGCTGAAATCTACCCATAAAGCATTTTTATTAGAATGGTATACCAGCAAACTGTCATTAAACAAAGCTGACAGTTCCTTGTCTTCTTCATACTTTCCCGAAATTTCCACATATTTTTGATCATAGTCCTCCAGGTTGTCCACCAGCTCTTTAAAGCTTACCCGTTTAAACGTTTTGCTGTCATTACAATCGCTTTTGTATATCCTTTTTTCATTTTTGCACGATTGGCATATCATTCCGCTCAGCAAAACCAGCAAGACCGGAAGTTTGCTTAAATAACGGAGAGATTGTTTTTGGTAGGGTAATGCCATAACAACAATATTTTACAGATCAAATAATAACGTTTCCTCCTGTTCTCAAAATCTACCCGTTGCCTGAAACGTACCCTTGTGACAATATACTAAATAAAAGGTTTAATTGGTTCACAATTTCGTTACAAAGGCGAAAAAAACAACCAAAAGAATGTTTTAGCACGATAATAATGCGTTAAAGATTTATTATTGCATATCAATCCTAAGTAAACCAGTACTAAATGATGAACAAGAGATTAATCATAACATTTTTGATATTTGCGGTAATATCCGCCAGGGCACAACAAAAAATCATCCAACTATACCCGGGCGCAGCGCCCGGTTCGCAGAGCTGGACCTGGGATGAAAAGCGCCTTGACAGCAATCTATGGCATACGCCGGTAGTCTACAATGTCACCCATCCCTCACTTACCGTTTTTACGCCCGATCCTTCAAATAATGCGGGCACCGCTGTGATCGTTTGTCCCGGAGGCGGTTTCCAGGCGTTATCAATCAAAAGCGAGGGTACCGACGTTGCTCAATGGCTGGCCAAAAAGGGGCTTACCGCTTTCGTATTAAAATACAGGCTGATGCACAGCCTAACTGATGACCCGACTATGGAGCAGAAAACCAAGCCTGCCAAACAAACCAAGGAAGATGCACGAAAGGTTATTCCTCTGGGCATAGCTGATACCCGCCAGGCTATTGCCTATGTGCGCAAACATGCCCTTGAATATGGTATTTCCCCATCCCGTATTGTGATCGTTGGCTTTTCGGCCGGCGGAACGATGGCGGCATCAAGCGCTTATAAATATACCGCCGAAAACAAGCCTGATTATGTTGCACCAATTTATGCTTACATGCCACAGGAGTTGCAGAGCACGATCGCGGCCGATGCGCCCCCTATGTTTCTGGTCGCTGCAAGTGACGACCAGTTTGCTCTGGGGCCACATAGTGTGGATCTGTATAACAAATGGATCGCCTCAAAACATTCAGCCGAGCTGCATTTGTATGCAAGGGGCGGCCACGGTTTTGGCATGCGCAAGCAAAATATCCCTACCGACAATTGGATTGACCGCTTTGGCGACTGGCTAAACCTGGAGGGATTGTTAAAACCGATAGACCCTAAAGTAACGGCAGCTATGGAAAAGGCTAAACTGCTTGAAAGTCAGCAGGACTGGCAAAATCTTAGACGATATGCGGCGGCGAACAGCCAGGTGCCGCCTCCGGCACCAAACGAAAAACGGGTTGTTTTTTTGGGCAACTCTATTACTGATTCCTGGATTAATGCTGATTCCTCATTCTTCTCAGGAAAACCGTATTACGACCGTGGCATAAGCGGGCAAACCAGCCCGCAAATGCTGGTGCGCTTTCGCCAGGATGTGATCAACTTAAAACCTGCTGTCGTATTGATATTGGCAGGCATCAATGATATTGCTGAGAACACCGGCCCCTCAAAGTTGGAAGATGTTTTCGGCAACATTGTTTCCATGGCGCAATTGGCCCAGACAGCGCATATTAAAGTAGTATTATCTTCCGTTCTGCCGTCTAATCATTTCCCCTGGCGGCCATCTATCATCCCAACAGAAAAAGTGATACAACTTAACCGGATGATAAAAGACTACGCCGATAAAAACGGTATCGTCTACCTGGATTATTACTCGGCAATGGTTGACAATGAAAAGGGCCTGCCCAAATCATTGTCGGCCGACGGCGTGCACCCTAACCTGGCAGGATATAAGATAATGGAACCGCTGGCTGAAAAAGCGATCGGCGAGGCCCTCAAGCGGAAAAACTAGTATTAAAATCGCTGTGGCTCTTTGTGTTTGTGGTTAAAACTTGAACCACGAACACAAGGTATGGCTTCCTTTAAAAAGTCTGAATCTTTGGCGTGGTAACAGTTTTCATAATGACGACCAGTTAAAATGCATTTTAAAGATGCTGATTTTATCGCACGATAGAAAATTGTTACCAATGATCTATCGGCCATAAATCTTATTTGTATAATTTTGGTTATTATATTCGCTCTGATGAAAAAATGCTTTACCCTGATATTGCTGCTGCTGTGCTGTTCATTAAGCGTGTTCAGCCAGGCTGATACCACTCAAAAGATCATCCCCGGCCGCAAAAACAGTGCTGAACAAAAAGACAAACCCTATGTCATCCTTATTTCTGCTGACGGTTTCCGCTATGATTACGCCCGCAAATATAAGGCTGAACACCTTCTTCAGCTGAGTAATGACGGTGTAAAAGCTGTATCCATGGTCCCTTCCTTCCCTTCAGTAACATTTCCTAATCACTATTCCATAGCTACCGGTTTGTATCCATCGCATGAAGGCCTGGTAAACAACTCTTTTTATGATCGCAAGCTGCACCGATTTTACAGCTATAAGGGCAAAACCGCTACCGACAGCATATGGTATGGCGGTACGCCGCTCTGGGTGCTGGCCGAGCAGCAGCATATGGTAACGGCCAGCTTTTATTGGGTAGGCTCGGAAGCACCCATCAAAGGTATTTACCCCACTTACTACTATGAATACAACGACAAAATAGCCATCAAACAGCGTATACAAACGGTAGTGAACTGGTTAAAACTGCCGCCGGAAAGCCGCCCCCACCTGATCACCTTTTATTTTCCGGAGGTTGACCGCCAGGGGCATAAGCACGGGCCGAATTCCCCTGAAGTGGCCGGTGCCGTTCATTTTGTGGATTCATCCGTTTATGAGCTAACAAAAGCTGTTAAAACCACCGGGTTAAATATAAACTTTGTTTTTGTATCCGATCATGGAATGACCGGTATTGATAATGATCATCCAATCAGCATGCCTGCTTCGGTAGATACCTCCAAATTTATGGTATCCGGCGATGGCGTATTAGTGGAGCTGTATGCCAAAAACCCGGATAACATTCAAAAAGCCTATGAGGATTTAAAAAAGGATTCAAAGGATAAAGGTTATCAGGTTTACCTGCGGGTAAATATTCCGTCCCGCTTTCATTATTCCAAAGCCGACGACCGGTACAACCGCATAGGTGACATTTTGTTGATACCCGGCTGGCCGAAAGTATTTAACCTCCATAACCGCAAAATAGATCCGGGAGAGCACGGTTATGACCCCACTGTTGTAAAAGACATGCACGCCACTTTTTATGCCTGGGGGCCGGCATTTAAACCGCATACACAGATATCCGCTTTCCCCAATGTGGATATTTTTCCGTTGCTGAGCGCAATACTCGGCTTAAATTATAGTTTTAAGGTAGACGGCACCAAACAATTAGTCCATGAAGCGTTGTTAAAACAATAAAAAGTTAACCATGCAAATGCAAAAAAATCCCGGCAGAACTTATTTACTGGCACGACTGCCCATTGCCGTAAGTATGTTCGGGCACGGGCTCGACCGGATACCGAAATTACAGGGGTTCAGCAATCACCTTGTTGAACAGTTCAGTAAATCTATCTTACCGGCAGCATTGGTAGCACCGTTTAGTTACCTACTCCCGTTTGCCGAGCTGCTAACAGGTGTACTTTTGATATTGGGATTGTTTACGCGCTATGCCTGCGTGCTGGGCGTATTGATCATGCTGGTGCTTATATTTGGATCATGTATGATAGAGCAATGGGACAATGTATTTTCACAGATCATTTACGGAGCGTACTTCGCCCTGTTGTATTATTTTGCTTTTTACAACCGCTATTCTTTTGACCGCCTGGTGAACAGGGTAGAGACCGGCAAATCTCACATTCTTTGATATCCGGGATAAAAAAGTTAAATTTATATCAGCATGCTTTTGGTGCCAAACAAAATTAATGGTTATACATTGTTATAGATAAAAGCCTAAAACCTATTTACCCGTTATTGAGCTATGAAAGAAGTAAAAGAACAATTCAGCAATGTTTCAAAAAAATATGATTCGCAAAGGAAATACCTTGTCCCCTGTTTCGCCGACTTTTATTCGGCATGCTTGCCATTGGTAAAAAGCCTTACCCATGCAAAAACGGTATTGGACATCGGCGCCGGAACCGGACTGTTCTCTCAATTTATTTATGATGTTAATCCTCATCTGCATTTCACATTGACCGATCTTTCGGGCGAAATGTTAAACGTTGCCCGGGGACGGTTCGGGGATGCGGGTAACTTCGAATATATGGAGCTTGATTTTTCAAAAGATGCAATGCCGGGTAAATATGATATCATTATTTCGGGACTGGCCATCCATCACCTGGAAGATGCCGACAAGGCAAAACTTTATAAAAACATCTACCTGGCCTTAAATGACGGTGGGCTGTTTATCAATGCCGACCAGGTTGCCGGGAAGAACCTGCTGTTCGACAGTTTGTACAAATATCACTGGCGCGAAACCGTATCTCACTCGGGCCTCGATCGTGAGGCGCTGATACAGGCCTTTGAACGTACCAAGCTGGATAAGTTCGCCCCCCTGGAAACACAACTTAAAATGCTTGAAAAAGCCGGATTTAACGAAGTGGATTGCATTTATAAAAACATGAACTTCGCTGTATTTGGTGGCTTTAAGGATGAGAATGTCGAAACGGCAGTGATATGAACGGACACGATTAAAGGATTTCAGGAATTCCTTTGACTGGAAGCGTGGTATGATCAATTGCGGAAATCAGTCCATCAAATTAATCATCAAATCCTTTAATCGTGTCCAAGGTTATTTCCTTTTTGCTTCAACATTTGGCAAAAGCCATGTGAATATGCCGATCAGCGGTAAAAACGAGCATACTTTGAAAACATAGTCAATACTGGTGCTGTCTGCCAGTTTACCTAATAAGGCCGAGCCAAGGCCGCCCATTCCAAAGGCAAGGCCAAAAAACAAGCCGGCCACTAGACCCACTTTGCCGGGTATCAGCTCCTGGGCGAACACCAGGATAGCCGAAAAAGCTGATGAGATAATTAATCCGATAGCTACGGTAAGCAGCACAGTAAGTGGTAAATTCGCGTAAGGTAAAAGCAATGTAAAAGGCGCTGCACCGAGTATGGATACCCAAATGACATATTTACGGCCAAATTTATCACCTAAATGGCCGCCTAATACAGTACCGATAGCCACGGCAGCCAGGAACACAAAAAGGAAATACTGGGAATGTTGTATAGAGAGATGAAATTTGCCGATCAGGTAAAAGGTATAGTAGCTGCTCATACTGGCCAGGTAAACATATTTGGAAAAAATCAGCATCAGTAAAATAAACATCGAAAAAACGATCTTCTTATCCGAAAATGCCGCATGGCCGGCAGGGGTGTCACCAGCTGCTTTTATTTTGGTCAGTAAGTGATTTTTGTACCATCCACCAACGCGGAACAAAACAATAATGGCCAGGGCCGCTGCTAAACCAAACCACGAAATACTTTTTTGCCCCGAGGGAACAATGATCCACGCCGCCAGCAAGGGTCCAAGCGCACTGCCCAAATTACCACCAAGCTGGAATATGGATTGAGCCAGTCCTCTCCTTCCGCCGGATGCCAGGTAAGCGACCCTTGATGACTCCGGATGAAAGATGGACGAGCCTATGCCGATCAGCATCACAGATACCAAGATCAACGGATAAGTGCCTGCGTGCGATAATAACAGCAAACCGGCCAGTGTAAAAAACATCCCGATGGATAAAGAATAGGGCTGAGCTCGTTTATCGGTATATAGACCTACGAATGGCTGCAAAATGGATGCGGAGATCTGGAAAACCAGTGTAATGTAACCGATCTGAGTGAAATTGAGATGAAAGCTGTCTTTTATAATGGGATATATTGCCGGCATAAGCGATTGCATCATATCATTAAGCAGATGCGAAAAACTGATGGCAAACAGGATATAAAACACTGTTTTTTCGACAGGCGGAGTTATTGCAGTAGTTGTATCGTCCATAGGTTGAACAAAAATATTATTTAGGATTGATAATTAACCAACCCGAACTATATTAATGACGATATATTTCCTCATATCTTTTCATAGACCGCTCGAATATCTCCTTAGCGCCGGTAGGTATATTCTGCCATTCAAAGGCGCCATACATGCTGTTGAGTTTCAAAGGACTGATCTGCCCGCTGATGTGTAAAATCTCCATTAATGGCAAGGGTATCTGGTTGGGGTAGCTATACATTACGCTGATGAATTGCCTGCTTTGTGCTATTTGTAAGCTATCGCCGACAAACAAACTGCCATTATCGCCAGTCTGGGGCACATGCAAAACTGTGCTTCCGGCGAAATGTCCGCCGGTATGAATAATTTCCACGCCATCCCACAAAACCTGTTTATGTCCTTCAAAAAATACGATACGCTCGCTTTTATCCATCACCCATTCCTTGTCGGCCTGGTGCAAATAAACGGGGCAATCAAAAGTATCGGCCCAAACAGCCATCAAACTATAATAATGCGGATGTGAAATAGCGATCGCTTTCAGTCCGCCTTTTGAACGAATAAAAGCCACCGTAGCCTCATCCAGATAAGGCAGGCAATCCCATAAAATATTTCCACCCGGCAAGAGGATCAAATGCGCCCTTTGCGCAATGCCAAAAGCCGGACTGATACGCAGATCATAAACATCAGGCAACAATTTACCCAACCGGATGCTTTTGGTTTTGCTTAGCTCATCGCAGCTTGTCCATTTCTGTCCCGATGCAGGTACATATTGCCGTTGATCATCACAAACCGGGCAGTTTTCAGGTGCTTGCTGTGCATAACGGGTACCGCAGGTGTGGCATATATTTTTGAATTCAGGATGTGAAATGAGCGGCAGTGTATCTCCTTGCATAAAGCAAATATCATCAATTATCTCTTGCAAATGTTATCCGAGATCAATAGTGGACCTGGCAAAAACTGATCACTAATCCCGAGTCGCTCATTACTTTTCCTTTTTCAGAAACAGCCTTGCGTTTTCGAGTTCAATCCGGTTGGCACCGGGTGAATTTGCAATTGCCGTCAATTGCTGATAATAGTATTTTGCTTTTTCCATGTTATCAGTTTTTTCGCTGGCTACCCCTGCACCATATAAGCCATTAAAGCGGTTGGGATGTTTTTTTAAATCTGCCTGGTAAGCGGCTAAAGCCTCAGCGGGCTTATTCAATTGCATTAACATATCAGCCAATAATTCCTTTGCCGGTAATACTTCGCCGGGAGTAACCGGGCTTTTTTCAGTTTTATCTTCCATATCGGCAGCCATTTTCATTTGTTGTAATGCTTCGTCCATTTTTCTTTCTGCAAACAGTATCCACGCTTCACCGGTTTTTATCTGTATCATCACCTGGCCCGCTTTATAAACATCTTTTTGCGCTGCCAGGGTATCATAAATCAGGTGCAGGCTTTTCAATTCAGTTTTGGCTAAATTAATGTTGCCGGTATGAACAGAGCCCAATAACCGGGCAAAATGGATAATGGCTTTTTGCCACGGAAAATTTCCCCATGGAAAATTCCTGGGGTGCATTTCAATGTTTGAAGCTTCTTTCCACATTTTATTTTCGAGAAAATAGCGGGCAGGAATGGCGGCAAAGGCATAAGCATCTTTAAAGCTCACCGGGTAAACCTCACGAATGGTTTTAAGATAATTATATTGCTGTTTTGCAAGATCATTTTCTGCTTTTTGCAGATAAGCATACACAAGATAATCCATAGCATGCAGTTCTTCGTCCCAATGCCCTTTAATACCGGCATTCTCAGCATAACATTTTGCACAAGAAATAGAGGCAAGATTGGATTGAATGCATTCGTTCCAAAGCCCTAACCTTGTAAAAATATGCGAAGGCATATGCTGGGCATGTGCCGAAGAGGGTGCAATGGAAGCATATTTTCTTGCTGCCGGCAAGGCCAGTGCTGCAAGCTCGGGATAATCATAGCTATGAATAATATAATGTACAATGCCCGGATGATTGGGTTCATTAGTGTATAAGTTCGTTAAAATAGTGCCGGCTTTTCTTTGATTACCGAAAGATTTATCAGCGGGATCTGCTGCTCCGTCAAGCGCCAGGGCATAAAATATGGCAGCTTCTTTATCGTTGGGATATTTTTTGTAAACCTCGGCCATGGCTTTCTCAAAGTTCAGAGATCGCGTGCGATGATCTGTTTTGTTCCAGTCTTTATAGAATAGTCCAATAGCATTGATATAGTCTGTTTCTCTTTTTGATTTCTGTGTTAAAGATTGCGCTGCAGAAATTGCTTTGTTCCCTTTTTCCAGTTCAGCCTTTGTAGGTGGAGAGGGCCATACCTGGTGATAGTTGCACATCGCCACGCCCCAGTAAGCCATAGCACATTCAGGGTTTTCATTAATAATTTTTGCAAAAACTTTTTCAGCCTCGTCGTATTCAAATGAATGCAATAGGGCGATGGCAAGATCAAAGTTTTTTTTTGCTCTTTGAGAACAGGAGGTTACAAATTCCACAGTTCCAAATTGTTTGTCGGCTGGACCGCACAATGCTACTTTACCCCATTTAAGATTGAGTGTATGAATGGTTTCCATTCCAGGACTTGTATTTTTCCTCCTGCATGATACCAGCATCAAAATGAGTACACAGAAAAAAATGACCGGAACTCCTTGTAATATTTTTTTCATACCTGCCTGATTAAATTATTAGAACAAGGCCAATAAGTATTAAGCATATTGAAATGAAGGCAACCTATTGGATAGAGAATATATTAAATATAACAGATTTTTCTGAAAGATTGATGAGACTATCGCAACCGAAGTGATGACCTCATTAAAGGCTTTACTTTAATAGATTGCTTTAATGTCAGATGAAATCAATAAACCCCATGACAACCGGCTAATGACCATATACATCCCAGGCGGCTTTTGCAATTTGGGCGATAACACCATCGCGGGTGGCTTCATCTGCTTTTGAGTTACAAACAAATATCGCTATGGCCAAATGCTTTCCATTGGGCAGGGTAATAATACCGACATCGTTGGTGGCAGGAGTTAAGCCATCATTGTTAGTTCCTGAACTACCTGTTTTATGCGCTACAACAACATCCTTGGGCAACAAGCCCTTTATCCGGTTTACCCCGGTGGAAGTTTGGGTCATTATCTTCCATAAAAAATCATTACTGGTTTTTGAGAGCGCTTTGCCCTGGTAAAATAGATCAAGCAAATGCACCGCGGCCTCAGGTTTGCACCAATTGGTGTACTGTACCTCCCAGGCTTTGGCCATATCACTTTCGGATGCTGCAATGTTTATTCCTTTTAAGCCCAGGCCTTGCATATAATTGTCAACCACTTCGGGGCCGCCCAGTTTCTTCAGCAAAAAATCACAGGCATTGTTATCGCTTTGCGATACCATGTAACCAAGCAGCTCACTTAATGCTATTTCCGTTCCCTCAGGATATTTATCACGCAAAGGGCTCCATGTACCTGCCGGCAGGTCTTTTTTGCTGACTTTCATCCTTTGGTCGAGTTTGTATTTTCCCTTATCCACCAAACTTAAAACAGTCATCGCAATCGGGAACTTCATTACGCTATGCATTACCAAACGTGCGCTTCCGTTATAATTCAATGTGTCCCGGCTTTCGATGCCCAGGATAGACACTCCTACTATTCCTTTAGCAGATTTTGATATTTGTATAATTTGAGATGGCAAAGAATCCTGCTGCGCCGATACGTGACGGGGAACCAGGAAGAAAAACAATAAGATTACAGGTAAAGTGTGCTTTTTCATACCTCCTAATAACGCAATTATTTGGTATGAAGTTTAATCCAGCTGCAAATTATATTCATTGCCACCGGCGAGATGGTTTGATCGATTTTTTCGTATTCCGACACATCTCCCGTTTCCGCAGTTTGCAACAAATGGTTCATGCCGGGTAACTCCCTGACCTCGAAATGCTTGTTCCCGCTTTTGGTCAGGATTTCCTTGATCGCCTCTAAATTGCTTTTGGCATCAACCTGCATGTCCTTTGCCCCATTGACCGCTAATACACTGCAGGAAACCTTACTTAAATCTTTTTCAGGGTCATAAATGATAAAGAAACGCATCCATGGCATCTCATACAGCCTATCATAAAACGTAAACAGGTCTTGTCCGATGATAGAACGATCATGTACGGCTAAAGCATCCAATGTTGTTTCAGGTTGCCCCTTTTTCCAGGAATCAAAAACAGGTGTTATTTTTTGATGCAAAACATCCGTGTTTGCCGCAGATGAAAACAAATCGAATATTTCCCTGCTCAGGTTAATAAAGGCGCCAACTGCAATGCTGTCAATGCCCGACTTTTTAAGCGAATATCCAAGCTGCCCGGCGATGGTGCGACCTCCACCTACAATCGGCCCGGCCCAAAGCACTACAAAACTGACATCTTTACTCCTGGCAGCGACCATTGGCGCAATAATGCCGCCTTCGCTATGCCCTATTAAACCAAGGTGTTTTTTATCCACATCTGTGCGGGTTTTTAAATAATTCAGGCTTGCTTCGATATCGTAGGAAAAATCGGCGCTGGTGGCACTATTGATATCTTTACCTAACGAGCTTTTACCTGCTCCCCTGTCATCAACCCTAAAAACGGCTATGCCGTTTTTAGTCAGGTAATCAGCCAACACCCAATAGAGCTTATGTCCCATTATTGTTCCGTCCCTGTCCTGGGTACCACTGCCGCTGATGATAATGACCGCCGGGTATTTGCCATCACCGTTAGGCCTGGTAAACGTGGCCCCGTAATGCAAACTTTTATCGGCATTATCATATTCTACCTCCTCGCTTACATAGTTAAAGGGTGGTTTCGGCGTCTGCGAACGGACCGGGTCCTTTGCTATATCGGCAGCATTAACCCGCTTCATTTCCAGTGGCAGATGGGCAAGCCCTTGTTTGTATATACCGGTTAACCTGTCCTTACCATCCCATAAAGTCTTGTACAATCCATTGATCACGGCCATCTCAATAACCACAGTATCCTTTATCTTGTATGTTTTGCTGCAGATTATCCCGAATGCTTTCTGATCGGGGCTATCAAACGTGGAGGTATAACCGGTATCCGATGTTTTCTTAATATTAAAAACCAGATGAAGGTTGGCGCCTCCGGCATTGATTAAACCTAACCAGCTGCCTGCAATATCCTGAGCGCTGATCTGATTGATAAATAACAGCATAAAACCCGCGATAAATAATTTCTTCATAAGTTTTGATTAAGCGGATGAATGTTTTTTTTGGGAGCTTTTTCTAATCAAAGAATCCCTTGTCCCTGTCAATAAACCGGGGCCGGTGCAGTTGTAGATCAAGCGCTTTATTCAATTTTTCCACCACATAATCGCATAACTCCGGCGAATAGCGCTCATCATGCTGGTGCATAAAAAACCAGGCGGATTGCAGTCCTTTTTCTTTCCATTCCTTAATGCGTTCCACCCATTGGTCAACCCGGGTATAATCAGTTTTATCCAAACTATTACCTACAAAGCGGATAAAGGCGTGCGGGGTGGGAAGGTTCATATGTACACAGTCGCGGCGGCCGGATGCATCAGTGATCACTGCACCGATATTCAGCTCACGCAGCATATCGAATAAAGCCTCGCTGTATTCTTTTACTGCAAACCAATCCTTATGCCGCACTTCCAGGAAAACGGGAACATCCGTTGGCAGATGTTCGAGGTAGGTCTTCAGTTCAGGAAAACTTTTCGGCGTATAATTATCGCCTACCTGTAAAAACAACGGGCCTAACTGATCGCCGAAGGCCATAATGCCTTTATAGTATTGTGTGGTCAACTCTTCAGCATTTTTGAGCCGGCGGATATGACTGATCGTTTGCGAAAATTTAGGACAAAACTTAAAATTGGGGTTAGCCGCTGCTCTTGCTTTCCATTTGCCTATAGTTTCAGGGCCATAAACCTGGTAAAAAGTGGCGTTCAATTCTATGCAGTCGAAATGCTTTACATATTCATCCAGAAAATCACCTTCCTTGGTTTTGGGCGGATAGATCTTACCCAGCCATTCTTTTCTTCCCCACTTGGCGCAGCCTACATGCACCTGCAAGTTCCCCTTACCTTTTGCAGCTTGCAATGTTTTTATAGTTAGCTCCGGGTCTGCAGGGAGGGCAAAGTCTATTGTAGTTAAGTCCTCGTGGGTTACGCGTCCAAATTCCATAGGTCGGCAATTTGAAGCAAGTTAACATCTCCCAAAGGAATCAGCAATTTATTTTCAAATTAAGTTTGACATTTTTCAAATAAACATTTATACTTGCGTAAGTGCTTACGTAAATATATGATCATGGATTTCTACAATAGAGTGGGCAAAAAAGCGATCGGATCAAGGCTTCGCGGATTGAGTGATATGATCACCAATGGCGCGGCAGAAGTTTACCAGCTATACGGTGTTGATCTGCAACCCCGCTGGTGGCCGGTGTTTTATATCCTGACAGAAAGTGAGGAAAATTCGATCACCGCTATTGCGCGCCAGATCGGGCAAACGCATGCCGCTGTCAGCCAGGTAGTGCGCCAAATGGTAAAGAATGGGTTCGTAAGTGAACGCAGGAACAAAGATGATCAGCGCAAAAATTTTGTGTCGCTTACTGAAAAAGGAAAGAGCGCCGCGGTGAAACTCGGGCAGCAGCATCAGGATGTCTCCGCTGCTATTGATAAAGCCTTTAGTGAAAGTCAGTATGACCTGTGGAAAGCTATTGAGGAATGGGAATACCTGCTGGAGCAAAAAAGCCTGCTGCGCCGGGTAGAGGAAGAGAAGAAAAAACGCGAAGGAGATAAAGTGACGATAATCGACTATACCCCGGAACATAAAGATAATTTTAAGCGGTTAAACGAGGAATGGATAACCCAATATTTTGAAATGGAGGAATCGGACCATAAAGCGCTTGATCATCCCCAAGAATATATCATTAATAATGGCGGGCATATTTTTATTGCACTTTATGATGGTCAGGCCGTGGGAGCCTGCGCGCTGATTAAAATGGATGATAAAAAGTTTGAGATGGCAAAAATGGCCGTATCGCCCAATGCACAAGGCAAAAGCATTGGCACTTTGCTTGGCGTGGCTTGTATCGAAAAGGCAAAGGAATTAGGCGCTGATACTGTGTTCTTGGAAAGCAATACCAAACTAAAACCCGCTATCAGTCTGTATCGAAAATTAGGGTTTAAAAAAATAACAGGGCCACCCTCGCCTTATGAAAGGGCTAATATTCAGATGGAGTTGAAACTAAAAAATGATTGATCATTGATTTTTTGCTACACCAGCAAATCCTTCTTAAACTTAGGTGCATCCCTTTTTTTCGATGCCTGCTCATAGGCATATCCCAGTTTAATAATGCCTGCCTCATCATAAGCCGTGCTCACAAATGAAAGCCCGACAGGCAATTCATTCCATGCCCCCATAGGTACGGTGATATGCGGATAACCTGCCATAGCGGCCGGACCTGAAAACGAGAACCCGTTATCATAATCCCCATTCACCAGGTCGATGCAGCATGCAAAGCCGTTGGTTGGTGCCGCAATGGCAGCCAGCTTATTATCTTTTAATATTTTATCAATGGCATTGCGGGTAATTTCAGTCGTGTTTTTTACAGCGTCAAGGTATTCTTTAGTGTTAAGATCACCCTTTTTATCGGCCAGTTCAAGCGTTTCCTGCTTAAAGTACGGCATCGCTTTGGCTTCGTTCTTTTTATTGAATTCTATTACATCGGCCAATGTCTTCATTTTTGAATTGGCTTTGCCCAGGTACTGATTCACGCCATCTTTAAACTCATACAACAATACCGTAAATTCATCATGAGCGGCTTTCTTTATCTCTTTGTTTAATTCTATTTCGACAACGGTAGCGCCTTTACTTTTCAAAAGGGTAATAGCATCCCGGAATAATTTATCCATACCGGAGCTCACCTTCAGCCCATCCTTTTCAACCCCAATGCGTTTGCCGTGCAAACCATTTGCATCTAAAAATTTGGTGTAGTCTGGCTGTATCTTCCCTTTAGCAGCAAGCGTATATTTATCTTGCGGGTCCTGACCTGCAAGTGCACCAAGGAGTATGGCCGCATCCTTTACAGTACGTGCCATAGGCCCTGCGGTATCCTGCGTTTTTGATATCGGAATAATACCCGACCGACTCCATAAACCCACCGTTGGTTTGATACCAACCAACCCGTTAATAGAGGAAGGGGAAACAATTGACCCGTCAGTTTCAGTACCTATGGCGACAGCACAAAGATTAGCAGCCGCTGCAGCGCCTGATCCCGCGCTTGATCCGCTTGGATTGCGGTCTAAAATATACGGACATTTGGTTTGCCCGCCCCTGCTGCTCCAGGCGCTGGTAGAGTGTGTTGACCTGAAATTGGCCCATTCACTCAGATTGGTTTTACCCAATAATACGGCCCCGGCTTCACGCAGTTTTTGGATAATAAAGGCATCCTGCTTAGCGATATTACCCTCTAAGGCTAATGCTCCGGCAGTGGTCATCATTTTATCGCCGGTGTCAATATTGTCTTTTATCAGAACAGGAATGCCATGCAGCGGACCGCGCACTTTACCGTTGGCACGTTCTTTATCCATGGCCCCGGCGATATTTAAGGCATCTGGATTTAATTGTATTACTGCATTGAGCCTGGGCCCGGCCTTGTCAATCGCATCGATACGTTTCAAGTACAGTTCGGTTATCGACCGCGAAGTATATTCTCCGGCCTGCATTTTTTGCTGCAGTATAGTGATGGTAACCTCGTTTAGCTCAAACTGGTCAACGTTTTCATAACCCGATGTCTGCTGCTCTTTGTTCCCACCCGAAAACAAATTACATGATGCGCTTACTAATGTAGTTGCTGCCAGTCCGGCTACCGAACCTGCCTTTAAAAAACCTCTTCTTTGCATAATGTTTAATTGGATAAAGCCAGCGACAAGTAACGGAATTTTAAAGAATAATCAAAGCCTGGCGGCAACCTCTTTCCAAAGGAAGCCGCACCCTAGTCCGCTCCAAAAGAGCGGGCTTAAAAGCATGGGCATAAAAAAATCAAAAATGGAATAGTCTCCTCTGCTGCCGGGACGCTGAGATTAGCTTATTACGGGATTCTCCGCATAAGCTTTCCACAACTCGTCGAGTGTTTTCCCTGTTGCCGCTTTCCAGCTGTTATCTGTAAAAGTATGCAGGCGTAATTGGGTATTAAAGTCCTTTACTATGCCGGACTTTGTTGTCGCTTCAACCCAAACCAGAAAACGTGCAGTGATGCGGTAGCTATTTTCATAATTTTGGGTTGGCTTGTATGCAGACAGTGCCCATTTGGCGGCTTCATTGTTCACTCCGAATTTGTAACGTGCATAATCGGCTATACCTTCTGTAAGCCATCCGGGACCGGTGCTTTGGCCATAATCCTGCACAATATGCATCACCTCATGGGTAACTACATCAATATCTTCCGGGTGTTTGTGCATCCAGGCAGCGCTGATAGTTACCTTGCCATTGGCAGTTTCTGCAACACCTTGGTAAGTGGTGTCAATAACCATTATTACTTCTTTCAGCGTTTTCTTATTATAAGTTTTGGCAAGTTGCGGGTATACTGTATAAAAAGTATTGACTAATCGTTGCTGTTCAGCTTTATCAAACTTTGCGTCATCATTAATAAAAGTGAGCTTATAACCCCTTTGATTATAAACGGTTGTTTGCTGAGCACTTGCTGAAAGGGTAAATAATAAGCAAGCCAGTGACAAAAAGAAATAGTTTTTCATAAATTAAATAATTTGCCGCAAATATAAATTCTCAACTCAAATCAAATTGTAAAATTGCTATATACAATAGGCGCCCTGCTCCTACTTGCCGAAAAACATTTACTTTTGCAGCCGGGTTTTTCCCTTTATCTATGACCGAAATAAATACTTTATACCTGCAGGCCGCCGAACTGTTACGGCAGCTGATCGCCATACCTTCTTTTAGCAGGGAAGAAAGTCTGACTGCCGACCTGATCGAAAAATTTTTGACTGACAAGAGCGTTAAAACCTACCGTAAGCTGAATAACATATGGGCGTGGAACAAATATTTCGATGCCTCCAAACCTACTATATTACTCAACTCGCACCATGATACGGTAAGGCCCAACACAGGCTATACCCGTGACCCATATGATGCTAAAATAGATAATGGCAAACTTTACGGTCTTGGCAGTAATGATGCCGGAGGCTGTTTGGTATCGCTTATTCATACCTTCCTGTATTTTTACGACCGGCAGGGATTGAAATATAACTTCTGTTTGGCCACGACCGCCGAAGAAGAAATATCAGGCGTAAACGGCCTCGAACTGATCATCCCTGATTTGGGGCACCTTGATTTTGGCATTGTGGGCGAACCTACACTAATGCAATTGGCAATAGCTGAACGCGGCTTGATGGTGCTGGATTGTGTAGCCCATGGCAAGGCCGGTCATGCTGCACGCGAGGAAGGCGAAAATGCCATTTACAATGCGCTTCCAGATATTGAGTGGTTCCGTACGTATCGTTTCCCAAAAGAATCGGAAGTTTTTGGGCCGATAAAAATGTCAGTAACCATTATCAATGCCGGTTCGCAGCACAATGTGGTGTCTGCAAGCTGCACCTTTACGGTCGATGTACGTGTAACCGATGCTTACCGCAACGAGGAGGTATTAGAGATTATTCGTCAGCATGTGAAATGTGATGTAACGCCAAGATCTATCAGGCTAAAACCGTCAAAAATCGATAAAAACCACCCTATCGTTCAGGCTGGTATTAAACTAGGGCGAAGCACTTATGGTTCACCCACCACTTCTGATCAGTCGCTGCTGGATATTCCCTCATTAAAAGTAGGCCCGGGCGATTCGGCACGTTCGCATACTGCCGATGAGTTTGTTTATCTAGATGAGATCAGAGAAGGGATTGAGCTGTATATTAAAATGCTGGAAAGCGTTGTTTAGTTAGTCCCAAGGACCCAAAGCCGGAAAGTCCGAAAGAAAATTTGTTTAACTTACAGCGATATGCCGGAGTTAAATTTAACGCCATTCCCTGAATTAATTACACCCCGGTTGTTTCTGCGTGAACTTCGCACGGAAGACGCCGAAGAGATATTTCTACTCCGTTCAGATGAAAAGGTAGTTCGGCTGGCGCAAATTGCCGGGCTGCTTGCAGGGCCCAGTCAAAAGCTGATTACGGGATAAATTAAAGACAGTATAAGAAGAACTGGATGAAACGCTATTACTTATGGAGTTAGCTGCCGGAATTAAATTCCGACATAAAAGAAAAAATCATGCCTATTTATAAGCAAGGGAACGAACTTCTTTCTATAATTGCTGAGGCAATAAATACTTTGCCTGGAAAGTGAATTGATATATGATTTTCAGATGTCCGAATTGTGATTTTTCATTCGACAAGAAACAAATCTAAAATCGTAAATCGTAAATCGTAAATCAGAATGAGTAAAATCTGGCAAAAATCAGTTACCGTAAATGAACTCGTAGAAACCTTTACTATCGGCCGCGACCGTGAGTTTGACGAGCAAATGGCCGCCTTTGATGTTTTGGGTTCGCTTGCTCATACCCGCATGCTGCAAAGTATTGGCTTGATGGATGCGAATGACCTTGAACGGGTGCAAAGGGAGTTAAAAGCCATTTATCGCGATATAGAAGCAGGTAATTTCAGCATCGCTGAGGGTGTGGAGGATGTGCATTCGCAGGTTGAACTGCTGCTTACCCAACGAATTGGCGATGCCGGCAAAAAGATTCACAGCGGCCGTTCGCGTAACGACCAGGTATTGGTAGACCTTAAACTGTTTTTCAGGAGCCAGTTGGAGGAGGTAGTGCAGGAAACGGAAATATTGTTTCGGCTGCTGATCGCCCTTAGCGGGAAACATAAAGATGTATTGCTGCCCGGCTATACCCATTTACAGGTGGCTATGCCATCCTCATTCGGTTTGTGGTTTGGCGCCTATGCCGAAAGCCTGGTTGATGACCTGGAAGTGGTTTTAGCAGCCTATAAGATCACCAACAAAAACCCTTTGGGTTCAGCTGCCGGATATGGCTCATCATTTCCTTTAAACCGGACACTAACTACCGAACTGCTTGGCTTCGACAGCCTGAACTATAACGTGGTTTATGCCCAAATGGGTCGCGGAAAAACGGAAAGGATCATTGCACAAGCCATCTCGAATATCGCTGCAACACTGGCCAAAATGGCCATGGACCAGGCTTTATACCTGAGCCAGAACTTCGCCTTTGTAAGCTATCCGGATACATTAACGACAGGCAGCAGCATTATGCCGCATAAAAAGAACCCCGATGTATGGGAAATTATGCGTGGTAAATGTAACCGCCTGCAGGCGCTGCCAGGTGACATAGCTATGATGACTGCCAACCTGCCATCCGGCTATCACCGTGAATTGCAGTTGTTAAAGGAATTATTGTTCCCCGCTTTTGCAGATCTTAAAAATTGCCTGCACATGGCTACTTTCATGCTGCAGCATATCGAAGTAAAAACAGATATCCTGGACGATCCAAAATATGCTTATTTATTCAGTGTAGAAGAAGTCAACCGTCTTGTTTTAAGCGGAACGCCTTTCCGCGATGCTTATAAACAGGTGGGCTTGGCCATTGAGCAGGGTAACTTCGACCCGGATAAAAAAGTGCATCATACCCACGAGGGCAGTATCGGCAATTTGGGTACTGAGCAGATCAAGGCATCAATGGATAATTTGCTTGGTAATTTTAATTTTGAAAAAGTAGAAAAAGCAATAAGTAATCTGATCAAATAATCAGTGGAATCCAATTATGAACGGTCAAAACAGAAGCGATATTTATCCCGGCCTTGAGGTTGACATTATTTTAAAGAAAGACCAGCGCAGCGGAAACAGAACAAGAGGTATTGTAAAAGATTTGCTCACCAGTTCGGCTTATCATTCACGCGGTATAAAGGTGAGGTTGGAAGATGGGCAGGTTGGTCGCGTTGCTGAAATTATTGAAGAAAATTAATTGTAGATTAGCAACTGAATATGCCCCGAAAAATCAGAAGCGGCCGCGCCTTAATATTTCGCCTGGATGCGCAATATCGCTTATATGTAGCGTTCGCCTTTAGCATTATTGGTTATTTCATTTTTAAAGATGTAGCTTCTTTGCCCGCACAGATTTTATCCATCTGGATAGTATTTGCTTTAACTGTCATTGCTTTAGACTGGCTTGCTATTGTGTGGTCGCATCCCCTTGAAGTACGGAAAATTGCCAAATTACAGGATTCCAGCCGCTATCTTTTATTTCTTTTTGTGATTGCTGCCTCAATGATGAGCCTTGTTGCCATCGTTTTTTTGTTAAAATCGACAAAAGGGCATGGCGCCGCCAACGTATCAAGCCACATTACCCTGGCTATGGCGGCTGTTATTGTTTCATGGGTACTGGTTCATACTATATTTACCATGCGCTACGCCCATTTATATTATGATACCGATACCGATAGAGGCGAACCAAAAAAAGGCGGAGGATTGCAGTTTCCTGATGAGCTTGAACCGGATTATCTTGACTTTGCTTACTTCTCCTTCGTTATCGGTATGACCTTCCAGGTATCGGATGTGGAAGTATCGTCGCGCCTGATACGCCGCCATGCATTGGTGCATGGCTTGATCTCGTTTGCCTTTAATACAACGATAGTGGCATTGAGCATCAATGTCATTTCGGGCATGGTGGCACAATAATCAATCTTCGATTCTGGAATGCTTTTTGGTATCCGGCATAAGAATGTAGGCTAAAAGCGATACAGCTATACACGCACTTACATACCAATAAAACCATTGCGGATGATGGTGCTGTTTAAACACCAGGGCCAGTGATTCGGCAGTTCCTCCAAAAACAGATACGGCAATTGCATACGGAAAGCCTACGCCCAAGGCACGCACTTTTACCGGGAAAAGCTCGGCCTTTACTACAGCATTGATGGAGGTATACCCGCTGATAATAATAAGCGCACACATAATAAGGCCGAATGCCGGCCAAACCTCTTTGGTGGTGCTTAAAGCCGTCATAATAGGTATGGTGGCCAGCGTACCCAAAATACCGAATCCGATCAGCAATGGCCTGCGACCGATTTTATCGGACAATAAACCAAAAACCGGCTGTATCAGCATAAATACAATTAAAGTAAGGGTCGACACCATTGTTGCCCGGCCGTTACTAAAGCCGGCAGTGTTCACCAGGAATTTTTGCATGTAGGTGGTAAACGTATAGAATGCGACCGTGCCGCCGATAGTCAGACAGATAACCGTCAGGACTGCTTTAGGATGCTGGGCCAATGCCTTTAAGGTGCCCCTGCCTTCTTTTGAACGTCCCTTTTGGAATGAAGCCGGTTCCTGCAAACTGCGACGCAGGTACATCACCGTAATGGCCAGCAGCGAGCCGAATACAAAGGGTATGCGCCAGCCCCATGTATGTAATTGTGCTTCTGTTAAAAATACTTTTTGCAGCAAAACCAGTACCCCGGCAGCTAGCAGTTGCCCCATGATGAGGGTTACGTACTGAAAGCTCGAATAAAAGCCGCGATGCTTTTTAGTGGCCATCTCGCTCAGGTAGGTGGCGCTGGTGCCATATTCACCGCCTACACTCAGTCCCTGTATAATACGGGCGATCAGCAGCAAGATGGGCGCTGCTATTCCGATTTGTTGATAACCCGGAACAACAGCGATGATGAGCGAACCGACGCTCATTAACAATACCGAGAAAGTAAGCGCGGTTTTACGGCCTTTTCTATCGGCGAAAGTCCCCATCAGCCAGCCGCCAATAGGCCGCATTAGAAAGCCGATAGCAAATATGCCGGCAGTATTCAATAATTGCACCGTTTGATTTCCTTTCGGAAAAAAAGCTCCTGCAAAGTATAGTGAAAAGAAAGAGTAAATATACCAATCGTACCATTCCACCAGATTGCCCAGTGAGCCGCCTATGATGGATTTGATGCGGTGAATGGCTACGCCGGATGATCTGTCGGTTAATGATGCTTGCATGATTGGTATACCATTAATTTTTAAGAGCGTTCTCGTCCTGAGCTTGTCAAAAGGATATAGCGTAAAGGCCCTGCCAACCGCACTTGTACGGGCTCGGCATGATCCTTATCACTCGTTCATAAAAGTAAATTAATCCATTGTAAAACCAATTATTTTTACCCAAATGTTGAGTATATTGGCATGATGTTTTTTTATCTGGAGCAACCCTTATTGGCAAAGCCATTACCGGTTTGATACGGTTTCAAAACCCCTATCAAAAAGTTTGGGACAATCGTCCATTGATATTTTATTATTGAATACCTTTGTGTTGTTCCTGTTCAGTTATGGCAGGCACAATCAACAGGAATATTCTATTAACCGCAGCCTGAAACTGTTGGAACAATTACCCGCCGAGCAAAATAAAATTGTAACAAATTTCGATTTGCTTGGTATAAAGGTTAATACCGCATTTGATTCGCAGGCTTTGCCCGAATTGAAAAATATTTCTTGTGATCACAAGAAATGCGTACAATGCGGCGTTGGAAATAAATACTAACTATGGCCTGATATGTTGCAAAGGATAATCACTTTTTTCGAACGATACTCATTCGGTGTGTGTACCTACCTTGGTGAACGCTTTAATATCTCTATCTCCAAGATACGCCTGTTTTTTATTTATTCTTCGTTTTTGGCGGTCGGTTTCCCGCTAATCGTTTATTTTTTTGCAGGAATAGTGCTTGATTTCCGCAAGTATATCAAGCGGAAGCATACCGGGGTTTATTAATTTGCGATCCTTGTTGTCAGAATCACCGATTTAAGGTGATTAAATGATGACACTGATTTGCATGTCATCTGAAATGCAGCAATCATTATCCTCTGTGATTCGAACGACAATGGTTTATTTTACCCTATAGACCCTCATCACCTGTCCTCCACCGGCAGCCAGATCAGTGTTAATCACACTTTGACTATTCACTTTTTGCACTACTTTAACCAGGTGATTAGGGTCTGTGCCCGCATCGGGGGCATCACTGTAGACCTCGGCGGTAAAATCTCCGGCAGGTAAAAAGGATAAAGCGGTCTTTATACGGTGTGCTGTATTGTTACTGATAGTACCAATATACCATTCCCTGCCTTTGCGGCGGGCCACGGTAACGTAGTCACTTACCTTTGCGTTGAGTACTTTTGTTTCGTCCCAGCTAAGAGGAACTTGTTGTAAAAACTCAAACCCCGGCTGACCGATATAAGCATCCGGATAATCACATACCATGCCTTGTTCATTTTCCAGAACCACATACATACCCAGCATGTGGCAGCGCGTACCTAATACCATAGGGGCGGTATAGTGCGGTTTAAATGTTTTAAGGTTCGCCGCCCGGAAACCGCCTGAATGATAATCTGTTGATCCGGCCAGCAAGCGCGTAAAGGCTATATTCACATCAGCATCGGGTGTGACCATAGCATTCCACTTATCATTCTCATAATTTAGCGTCCCCTCCCGGGTGAATTCATTGGGATAGGTTCGGCTGGTACCTGTTGGCTTATAGGCGCCATGAAACTGGATATGTAAATGATGCTGTGCCGCCTTTTGCAATATCTCCTGCTGCATGTTTACCATTTCCTGATCATCACGATCCATAAAATCACACATCAGACCCTTAATGCCCCATTTTTCATATTGGGCGAAAGTTTCATCCATTTTGGGATACAAAGCGTAAAAATGCACCCAAACCCTTATGCCTACTCCGACCTTTTTTGCTGAATCGCATAACTGCTGCATATCCAACCCCGGAACAGCTTTTGACGGATCAGCATGCCCGCCAGGCTGAAAACCGGCCCCATCGTTTACATACCATTCGTGTAAACCGTATTCAACCACCGAATGATAGGCCAGGCCATATTTCGCGCAGAAATTCACGTAATACATATTGGTCTGGTAATTGTTGCCCGGCGCAAAGGAAGTATCGGGTGTTACGTTGCCGTTCCACCAGGGGAAGGTAGTTTTACCCGGCTTTATCCAGGATACATCTTTTATCCGGCAAGGTTCGGACAGGTTGGTTAATATGTTGGATTCAATCAACGCTCCCACCCGGTCGCTGATCATCATTACCCGCCACGGACTATTATGCGGTAATTTAGCGACCACTTTAATTTCCTTTTGATGCGGTAAGGGCGACAGACTGCATTGCAGCACACCATTATGCTTTGTCAAATACATCCCGGCATAATCCAGCAGGTTTGCTTCGGTAATAGCCATATAAATGCCTTTGGGATACTCAAATAAGGCAGGCAGGTCCATCAGGGTATCTGCTTTTATCTTGCTGAGGGGCAACCGGTCGTACAAGCCCTCGTGCGAGGTGGTATAATTCTCCCTGAAAAGTGTCAATGCCGTGGGATCATTGGTCAGATTAAAAGTATTGGCTTCGTCGGTT
Organism: Mucilaginibacter sp.; assembly: GCA_028287895.1. Classification (GTDB taxonomy): domain Bacteria; phylum Bacteroidota; class Bacteroidia; order Sphingobacteriales; family Sphingobacteriaceae; genus Mucilaginibacter. The sequence continues at coordinate 84,487 of JAQBOV010000005.1, forward strand.
ATTTCTATATTTTGCCAACCGGACTTACCGGGGATAACATAGCGAAAAGCCGCACCATCATTAAAGACCCTGATCTCAATATTCAATTGCCTTTTTGAGCCTCCATTCTCGAAAACGGGTATCATTACCTCATTACTCAGGCTATGCACTTTGCTGCTTTTGCCAACGATCAAATCGTAAGTCTCTTCCACTCTTTTTAACGCAGGCTTGCCTAAGCTTACATTCTTACCAAAAATCCCACCTTCTTCAAAGCTGATGCTCAGCCGGGAGTTATCTATCAATAGCTGACCTTTATAGCTAACACGGTAGATCAACCCGGATCGATCTTTACTCAGGCCGAATTCTATTTTTTTATCGGGAGAGGTGACGGTGATATTTTCTTTGGCAAATGCGCAGCTGGAAATAAGCAGCAGAAAAACAACAGATCGGTTAAAAGCAGACATAAAATGGTTTTATTGGTGCGTAAATTTAAAAAGAATTATGTGGCGGAGTTAGCTAAGTTAAGGGGAAATGTCGAAGTGAATACAGACCAAAGCGGGAGTAAGACAAAAAGCGTTCCGTATCTCACCCCGGAACGCCATCAACTAAACCTCGCACCCATGTTACAGATACAAGTCTCTTTCGCCGCCCTGGCAGCTATGCATGTTTTAATGCATTTGTAATTATAATGCCACCTATATAATTATATTGAATATCAGTAAGTTGCATCAAAAACCATGCCCGTTTGATGCTTCGAAAGCGAACATAAATGTCCGCTTTCGAAGCTTAATATAATCAACTGCGAATCGGTACAGATATTATTCGGATCGCAAACTTGTTACAGGATTGGCAATAGCTGAAAATGAACAGGCAGCAGGTCATCCCAGGGCAAGCCCAATGACATTGATAGCGGTATATGTTTTATGGCGTATCACATTGCGCCATGCTATTTTAAACAAGCTCCTCATTATGGTCTAATAGATTTTAACAATTAATTTTTTATAGGCACAGGCTGTGCTGTTGCCAAACCAGAAACCAACGGAACCATTTTTCAACTCCCGGTCAAGCGCATTATAGGTCATCACAGGTTTAGGCAGATGATCGACATATACGGTAAGCTGCCGGCCTTTTACAACTGCTTTTACATGAAACCAGGGCAGTTGATGGCAGCATAGCTTTTGCCTGGTATTTATTGGCTTGGTAATCCCACCAGTTAAAATCTTCCTTTTTTTCGGGCATATACTGCACCGCATTGATCGTGCCCGATGCGGCTGGCCTGAAGTAAAGTGTTTCATAATGATGTGCATCTTTGATATGGAACGCCAAACCCAGGTAATCCTTCCCTGTGGTTGAGGCCATGTCCAGCTCGATCTCCCCGTCCTCGAAATTTAAACCTTTAGGATAAGCAACCGTCCCGAATTTATAGTTATCAAAATCCTTTTTCAGCAACAGCGCTTTTGAGCCCTGGTAGGTATCAAAACTATAACCAAGTCCGCCTGTATCGGGGAGGGTCCATTCAGTTGATTTGATGGTAGTATAATCATGCGTTTTCTGTTTTTGCTGCGCCAGGGAAACACTGCCCGTTATTATTAAAAAACAAGTGGTTAATATTTTCATGGCTAATAATTTAAAAATTCAAAAACGATAAAATACCGCCATTTCGAACGAGCCGGGGAAGGAGTTGAGTGGGGTGCGGGGAGAAAACCTATGCGACGCATTACCGAGGCATTGCATATAATTTCTCGCCGCCCTGCACCCCCCATTTCAACAATCACAATAATTGGTAAATTGCTTTCTTGACCAAAGGAAATGACATTTTTTTTATTGCTATCTTACTGATCATTTGTAACTACCAAATTGGCAAAATCCACAGTCGTCGCATCTGCCCATAAGCAGAACATGCCATTGTTCCTTTTTCCCAGGTTCTTTACAGCCAGTGAGGGTTTGTTCATCCCATTTATATAAACTTTGATGCTGTCCTTGCCAATCAAGATACGTGCGTGTATCCAATCTTCGGGTTTGGGATCGGGTAATATCTCGCTTTCAAACTGGCTGGTATTTTCCTTTCTCAGCCGGTCATAAGGATACGCTGGCAAACTCATATATTGAACCGACCATGTCCGGCGCACCGGATCTGCCGACCTAAAATTAAAGGGTCTGAAATAAACGACGTCATAATTCCTGGAAGTATCGGCCGCATGAAAAGCAATGCCCGCAAAGCTGTGAAGAAATTCATTGCGTCCCCTGATGTCCAGCTCAATAGTTCCATAGCCGAAATCAACTCCTTTGAGCCAAACGTTGTCATTGCAGGTGATGCCTTTCTTGTTTCCATCCGCTAAAGGGTGTATCTCATAAGGGGACGTTATCATTAAATGATGTTCTGCAAGCATGCGTTGCAGGTCAAAAATTACTTTTTGCAGGCTATGCGCCGGCACATTGTACCAGGCTAAAAGCGCCAGTATAAAAAATCCCCTTTTCATGATTTTAGATTTTCTTTTTTCAATTTCTCCAACAGATGATCAAACCTTACCCAAACCACATGGCAATCCTTGGGGCTGTGGCCCGTTGAATAGAACAGGTATTTACCATCAGGCGTCACATATTGGCCCCAGCGATGAGCAATGCCGTTATTGATCAGCGGGCCCAGACTTAACGGCGTGCTCCAGCTCTTATCAGGTTTATGAAAGCTGATATATAATTCGCATTCATAATCTTTTGTTTCTTTTGCGCTGACGATGATATAGGATTCATCCCTGGCCACAAAAAAGTCACCCTCAAAACCGGGCGTATTGATCGGCGCTCCCAAACTCCGGATAGTGGTATCCCTGACCGACATGTTCAACTCGCAGATATCATAAGTGGTAAAATCTTTCCTGTCGCCCTGTCGGGCATTACTGCCTACATAGCAAACACCACTGCTGGTGGGCATAAAGTCATACAGGCCGTAATCTTTTTTGAGGTAAACAGCAGGTTCAGTCCAGCCATTTGCCGTTCTGTGCGATCGCCATACAAAGGCATGCATGCTGTCTCCTGTGCCGCCCAACATATAAAGCGTATTACCATCAACCGAGAAAGTAGGTGCATAGTAATGCTCATTCAAAACAAATGGCCCGTTCCATCTGCCGCCGGAATATTTAAAGTAGCGTATTTTACCATTTTTAGTACTAAACCAGGTATCATTGGTAGGATAATAAAATTCCTTACCATCATCAGAAAAGGCAACGCGATCCATAGAAAAGGTATCTTTTTTCGTCAACAGATCCGGTGCGAATATCTTTGGCGTATCGGCTGGCGGCTTTTGGCCCAAATAAGCGTCCGGACTGTTCCAGAAATTAGCTTGTGCATGAAGACTATCATTACAAAACAGGCATAAAGCGATTGATAGAAAAAATAACTTGGTCATAATTATACTGTTAAATTGTATCTGCCTGGGTTCAGCAGCTACAGGCTTATACAAATTTATTTTTATGGAGCAGCAAAGACAATTCAAATACAGTTCAAGTTTTTTCAAGTTGTATCCTTTTGAAGATTAATGGGTTACATTTTACCATTTTATATTTATATTGCAAAATACGATTGTCCGATAAACGGGTTTCAGACGTCTTACTATCAACTGTATCTGAGAAATATTAAATTGCAGCATGAATAGCCAGGGCATAAAGCAATTATTAACCATTATTGAGCAGCAGCTCGACTGGGGAGATGCCACAACCTGGCAAAGCAAAGATTTTGAATTACTAAATCAGCTTATTTTCGAAAAGACGAAAGTATCCCTAAGCGCCAGTACCCTGCGCCGGATATGGGGACGTGTAGAATACAATCATTTGCCCAGCGGCACCACTTTAGATACTTTGGCCCGGTTTGCCGGGTTTGAAAGCTGGAGGGCATTCAGCCGCCAAAACCCTGGAACAGCTCAAGCTATTACTGAAAATCCGGCACTAGGACCAAAAGCTAAAGCAGGACGGGCGGTAAAAATAGCCCTGGTTATTCTGACTGCGGTTACTATTGCCGTGGTAAGCATATATGCCAAAAAAACGCCTGCTCCGATTAAGGGGCCATACTTATTTAACACCCGCCCTGTCACCCGCACAATTCCCAACTCGGTCGTTTTCACTTATGATGTTAAGACCAATCCGGGCGATTCGGTTTTTATCCAGCAATCCTGGGACCCAGATACCCGCATACCGGTGGATAAGAACAAGCATCAGTTTACTTCAATTTATTATAGTCCCGGCTTTTATCATGCCAAATTATTGGTCAATAATAAAATTGTAAAGGAGCGGCTGTTGATGATACCCACCACTGGCTGGCTTGGGTTAATAGAACACCAACCCGTTCCTGTTTACCTCGACCCAAAGGATTTTATCAGCAGGGACGGAATGCGGCTTCCGGCATCAGTTATCACTCGAAACAATATACCTTTCGGTCCGCAACCTCCCGCGGTAAGCTACTTCAACGTTGGCAATTTTGATCCGGTCCCGCTTAAGGATTTTTCATTTAGTGCAGAAATAAGGAATGATTACCACGATGGCGCAGCCGCCTGCCAGTATGTGCAGATCACCCTGTTCACCGATAATACGCCGGTGATCATCTTTCTATCGGCCAGAGGCTGTATATCCAATCTCGTCCTGTTAAACGGGCGCTATTACGAATCCGGCAAAAACAACGACCTGTCCGGCTTTGGCGCCGACCTCTCCCAATGGGTAAAGGTAAGCTGCCGTAGTATTCCGGGCAAGATCCAATATTTTGTGAACGATAAATTGGTTTATCAATCTACCCTGCCTTTATATAACGAAAACATTGTTGGCATGGGGTATGGCTTCCAGGGCACAGGGTCTGTAAAGAATATTGAGCTAAAAACCAGTAATAAATTGGCCTTTAAGGCGTTTTAAACCCATTTTTTGCGCCGAGCGAAGCAATCCCGGGCCGGCGGGCTTAGAATTTGAAAGCTGACCCACCAACCGGAATCACTCCGCTCGGTGCACTATATTTTAATTGGCTATATCAACCTGCCAGTTTTCATGGCTTCCTGCAGGTTTTGCACTTTGAATTTCGGCTTATAGATTTTTCTGGCCACCTTTTTCACCCAGCTGGAACGATAACCAAATACCGTTTTTATCACATCTACACCCACTGAACCCTTTGGATACCCGTATTTATACCAGGTAAATTTAGAGTTGTCAATACGGAATGTATCGGTAAACTCGGCCAGGAAAAGGTCGATCTCAATATCAAAAATATCCAGATCAAGGTCGATACTGGTATCTACGGTCAGTGCATCCGGATCTACCTTCTGTATCTTGTATCGCTGGCAATATCCTGTAATAAATTCCTTTAATTCGGGCAGTACTTCTTCCATTTTAAATGAATTTTTTTGATCGCTCTTGATATAAGACGATACTTTTTTAAAACGGTTGCATGTTATTTTAAAATAATCGAAAAAAATTTCCCAGCGAGCGGTGAATCAACCTCAATCACTTATAATTGCACCATATTTTTAAACTCGATGGATATAAAAGTGATCGGCTTTGACGCCGATGATACCCTCTGGGTAAATGAACCTTATTTTCAGAACACCGAAAAGAAGTTTTGTACCCTGCTGGAAGAATTTATGCCCCAGCATGCCATATCGCGCGAGTTGCTCAAGATTGAGATAGAGAACCTGGCTTTGTATGGTTATGGCATAAAAGGTTATATCCTTTCCATGATAGAAACCGCCTTAAAAGTGACAGACAACACCATCAGCAATGATGCTATTGAAAGAATCATCAATTACGGTAAAGAATTGCTGAACGAGCCTATTGAGCTGCTGGAGAATGTGGAAGAAGTATTGAACGCTTTACAGGGACATTACCGCATCGTAGTAGCCACCAAAGGCGACCTGCTGGACCAGGAACGAAAACTCAAAAAATCAACATTGAGCCATTATTTTCACCATATCGAGATTATGTCCGAAAAAGGCGAAGAGGATTATTTAAAGCTGATCAAGCATCTGGATATCCGCCCTGATGAGTTCATGATGATCGGCAATTCGCTTAAGTCGGATGTTATCCCGGTCTTAAATATCGGCGGGCATGCTATTCACGTGCCCTACCATACTACCTGGGCACATGAGCAGGTGGAAGCTACGCTGGATCATCCGAATTTCGGCCATGTAGCGCATTTGAAAGAGGTGTTGGGGTTGATGCTTTGAGATAAAGCAGACCCTTTTCGAGCCTGTGAAGATCTGTGGGTAAAAATTAACCACAGTGATTCGCAGAGTTATAAGCCAAAGAATCACCGGCATTTGTCACACCTGTTTCTCAAACACCGCCAGCTCAATTACCTGGTTAGGCGTACCAAATTTGGTCGTTTCCGGGAAGGGCATTGTTGTTCCGGTGGCACGATATCCCCTGCGCTCATACCATTTGATCAGTTCGTGGCGGGTGGTAATTACCGTCATAAATAGGGTACGGCAGTTGAGCCGATGGGCAATTTTTTCGGCCTCATGCAGCAGTTGGCGCCCAATACCCTTTGTTTGCAGGGTTGGCGATACAGTAAGCATACCCAGATAGAGGCTTTGCTTTTTCAATTCTAAATATACACATCCGATTATTTGTCCGTCATGATCGGTGTACTTTAGTATCGTGGTGTTAGCATCCGCCAGGTACTCGCTCATGGTGGGCTCATCTATCCGGATGCCATCCAGTAAATGCGCCTCGCTTGTCCAACCCTTTTGTGATGATTCGCCCCGATAAGCGCTATTGACCAGTTTTGTTAATTCGGAGGCATCGGCTGATGTGGCTTCAGATATGGGCATTTTTAATTTTTAAAACCGCAAACCTAATTTTTTTGCAATTAATAACATAGTGCCCCGCTATGATTTAATCGTTTTAATGACCGTGTCGTGCTTATCAATAATCAACCACTCACTAAATCAACCTGAGGCGCTCACCATCACATTTTACCCAGCAGGATCATCGTCAACATAAAGACATCATATGCCAGGCGGAAGAATATCAGGTACCACAGGTTGCCCTTAAATACTTTATACAACCCGGTAATAAACAGGGCAAATATAAATATGGCTATAACTGCGCCTACCCCTTGCTGCCAATGATAAATGGCAAACAGGATGCTGGTGATTAACCCGCTGATGACAAATGAGCCTTTGAACATCGCCTTTACCCGGTTAAAAATAAATCCGCGGAAAACGATCTCTTGATAAGGGATAACCAGCAATGCGGCCAGCAAAAGCAGCAGGATATCATTTATAAAATGATGCCTGCTAAAATTAAAATCCGATAAATTGGCGCTTTTAAAACCAAGGTGCGTAATGAGCCGGCCCAATATCCAGAAATGAAAAGCCGCGTAAGCAAGGCCGGTAGCCCCGCCGGTATAAAAAGCCCGCCATCGCAGATCAGAAAAACGGAAGCCTATAGCGCTAAAACTTTCACCGTTCAGGTTCAGGTAAATCCAGGTTACGCCCAGCACCACAAAAGGAAAGGCGTAGACAGGCAAATGCCCATAATGCGCAAACAGCATCACAAAGGCGATCATGATGACGTCGGCCCATATCCTGTGCTTTTTATTGAGCGCCATCTAGGTCACAAAGCCCTGTAATCTTCCCTTACCGGACTGAATAGGTCCAGCAGTTTACAATCCGTGATCGCAGTGCCGCCATGCTGCACATTAGAGGGGATAACGGCGAACAGTCCCGGCTCGAGCACCTGGCGATCGCCGCCTACGGTCAACTCAAATTTACCTTCGAGCACAAAGGAACATTGCTGGTGAATATGCTGATGCAGTGGCACCGAGCAACCGGCCTTCACCTCTATAAAATTAATGGTATTATTATCCGTGTGGATCAGCTTAGAGAAAAATCCCCTTGCGGTCTCTTTGGTGGGAATATCTGAAAAATGGCGGAAGATGGTCGTATTCATGTCAATTGATTGAGAGGCTAAATATACAATTGTGGAGAACGAATACCGGGCAGACGCATTAAAATTATTATAAGACGAACGAACTTCCGAAGTTTTAAAAACTCAGGAAGTTTTAAAGCAAAACGCCAGCGCTAAGTTAAATCGCTCTGAATATCACAATTCCATTATGGCCGCCAAATCCAAAAGTATTACTCATGGCCACCTTTACTTTATGGTTGATCGATTCATTTAAAACGATATTCAAATTTTTCGGAATTGCCGGATCAAGCACCTGTGTATTGATAGTAGGCGGAATGACCTGGTCGCGGATAGACAGTAATGAGATGATAGCTTCAATGGCTCCCGCAGCGCCCAGCAGATGCCCGGTCATAGATTTTGTAGAGCTGATCTGCAGGCTTAAACTTTCATTGTTACTTACGGATAAAAGCGCTTTAATCTCGGACAAATCGCCAACATGCGTAGAGGTGGCATGCATGTTCAGATAGTCAACCTCGGCAATGGATATCCCTGATTCTTTAAGGGCCATTTGCATTGCCCTGGCAGCGCCTATCCCTTCGGGGTGAGTTGCCGTCATGTGGTAAGCATCTGCAGTCATGGCGGCGCCTGTTACCTCGGCGTAGATATGTGCTCCTCTTTTCACTGCATGCTGGTAATCTTCCAAAACTAATGCCCCTGCACCTTCGGCCATCACAAAACCATCACGGTCGGCATCAAACGGTCTGGAAGCATGCTGCGGGTCATCGTTCCTGGCAGACATCGCCTTCATCGAGCTAAAACCGCCAAATGATGCAGGAGTAATAGGCGCCTCAGAACCCCCTGTGATTATAATTTTAGCTTTACCCAGGCGGATATAATTAAACGCATCCATAATAGCCGTGTTGGAGGTGGCACATGCAGATACGGCGGTGTAATTAATACCCATATACCCGTTACGGATAGAGATCATTCCCGAAGCCATGTTGGATAACAGCTTTGGCACAAAAAAAGGACTGAAACGCGGGTGTCCATCTCCCGAAACATAATCGGTTACCTGTTCTTCAAATGTTTCCATTCCGCCCTGCCCGGTGCCCCAAATCACACCAACATCAAAAGCGTCAAGATCTTCCAGGTTAAAGCCAGAATCCTTTATCGCCTCATCAGATGCAATCAGGGCATATTGTGTAAAAGGGTCGGTTCTTTTCATCTCGGCTCTGTCCAGGTAATCAGCTGCATTAAAATCTTTCAACTCGCAGGCAAATTGTGTTCTGAATAATGAGGGATCAAAACGCGTGATCCTGGCCGCTGCACTTTTTCCATCAACAATATTTTGCCAAAATGTTTTTACATTATTACCCAAAGGCGTTAATGCGCCAAGCCCGGTTACTACTACCCTATTTAACATAGTCGTTTTTATAAATTTTCGCAAAGGTATAATACCGATTGGTATTATATGTAATTATTTTATCACAGCTGCAGGCACCTGATTATAACATCCGCTCTAATTTTCAATTTGCTTGATAACAGAAATAATGTCCTGCTCGCCCAAAGCGGGTTCAGCTTCCTGGAAAGTTTTAAATGCTACCTGGCCCAGTGGTGTGCTTAGTCCCAGGTCTTTTGCAAGGCGCAGGTCTTTTGCTATATGCTTCAAGGCAAATGCTGCACTATAGTTATCGTTTATAATAGCATCGCCTTTAATTTTAATAAAAGGGCTGCCCAATGCGCTGTTATTTATAAGGGTGAGCAAGTCGGTGTTTTTAATGCCATTTTCGCCGGCAAAAACAACGGCTTCAGCAAGCCCCTGAGCATAGACGCCAAGCAACGTATTAATCACGAGTTTAGCCGTATTGCCCGCGCCGGTATCGCCTACCAGCATGGCTAAGCGGCCGATCTTCTCCAGCACGGGTTTTGCTTGTTCAAAGGCATTTTCTTTGCCGCCAACCATTATAACCAGCTGACCTTCTTCTGCCTGTTTCACACTTCCGGAGACCGGTGCGTCCAGGTAATGGTGGCCCTGTTGTTCGCATAGGGCAGCCATTTCCTTGCTGATGGCCGGGGAAACAGTGCTCATATTAATAATGATCTTACCGCTTATTTTAGCACTCAGCAAGCCATCTTCACCATTAAAAATGTCCCTGGTAGCTTTATCATCCGAAACCATGATGATAACTATATTTGAATTTTGAAATAACAATGCCGGAGAAGACGCCGTGGCGATACCCTTTGATTTAAAGGGATCTTCTTTTTCCTTACTGCGGTTATAAACAGTTACAGGATAACCTGCTTTTATTAATTGCTGCGACATGGGAATTCCCATCTTTCCGAGGCCTATCCAGCCGATTTTAGTTGTATTCATGATATGATGTTTATTATCTACAGATCTTGTTTTTCCGTCAACTGCTCCTTTTAATTCAGGATAGCTGCCTGGTTCTGCAAATATACCTGAATGGTCAGCAGCAAAAGGAATAACAGCGTTAACTGTTACATCACGATGACCTAGCTGCTTTTGGCTTTCATCATTTTTGTTCAAATAATAAAGCATAAGGCAAGCTAACTGATCAAGCTTTCACTATTATATTTAATGAAGTACATTTGTATCAATGTTTGAATTTTGCAAATCCGGCAATCATGGCAATTACGACACTTGAAGAATTTTATAGCCAAACGTCCACACTTATCCCCGAGGGGATCAATAAGGAGATTGGCCATTTTAACATATTCAAAATAGATGAGATGATAGCCCATACGAAAAAAAAAGGCACTATGCCTTATAACCGAAGGGCCTACTATAAGATCAGCATGATCAGTGGCCGAAATAAAGCTGAATATGCCGATAAAGTGATCGATATTGAAAAGAACGCCCTGTTATTCGCAACGCCAAAGATCCCCTATAACTATCTGCCGCAGGACGATAAGCAGTCGGGCTTCTTTTGTATTTTTACTGATGAATTTCTGATTCCCGCCAAAAGCGGGGTCGTATTGGATGATCTGCCACTTTTTCAGCCTGGCGGGTACCCTATTTTCCAGCTTTCGGATGCGGAAGTTGAAGATATCACCTACATATTCAAAAAAATGTATAAGGAACTGGTGTCCGCCTATGCCTATAAATATGATCTGCTGCGTAATTATGTGCTTGAGTTGATCCATTACGGACAAAAGCTGCAGCCAGCTGCAGTATTATACCCCTCGCATACTGCTTCGGCACGTGTATCTTCCTTATTTATTGAATTACTGGAACGCCAGTTCCCAATTGATTCCCCCCACCAAAAACTCCGCCTGCGCACAGCTAAAGATTACGCGGAACGCCTGGCTGTCCATGTGAACCATTTGAATAAAGTATTAAAAGAAAACACCGGCAAAACCACTACCGATATTATTGCCTCCCGGATCATACAAGAGGCCAAGATCCTGCTCAGGCAAACCGACTGGAACATTTCTGAAATTGCCTATAGCCTGGGTTTTGAGCAGGTAGCACATTTTTCAAACTTTTTCAGAAAACAGACCTCATTAGCTCCGATAGCTTTCCGCTCATAACACCTTATATTTGAATTTTACAAACATTGGATTGATGTTTGCAAACTGCAGAAAACAATCCTGTTTACTTTTGTTCTATCAAAACAATAAAATAAAGATGGAATCAAATAACAAAATAGCACTGGTAACCGGCGGTAGCCGCGGGCTGGGTAAAGACATGGCACTAAGCCTTGCCAAAAAAGGCATTCATGTGATCCTGACCTATCACAGCAAGAAAGACGAAGCCCAGGCAGTTGTTGCCGAAATTGAACGCAGCGGCAGAAATGCGGCAGCATTACAGCTAAATGCAGGTGATGCTAAAAGCTTCGACACTTTTTTCGGCCAGCTAAAAACTGTGCTGAAAGATACTTTTAATACAGATCATTTCGACTTTCTGATAAACAATGCAGGTATCGGCCTTGGCGCCCCGTTTGCCGAAACCACCGAGGATGATTTTGACGAGCTGATGAATATTCATTTCAAAGGTGTATTTTTCCTGACACAAAAATCCCTTCCGCTGATCAATGACGGTGGACGTATTATTAATATTTCTACCGGACTGGTCCGCTTTAGTATGCCAGGTTATGGCGCCTACGCTTCTATGAAAGGCGCCATTGAAGTGCTCACCCGGTATATGGCTAAAGAGCTTGGGTCTCGTGGTATTGCAGCAAACGTAGTGGCGCCTGGTGCTATTGAAACTGACTTTGGCGGTGGTGCAGTAAGAGATAACGCTGAGATAAACCGGCACGTAGCAAGCATTACTGCGTTAGGCCGTGTGGGCTTGCCCGATGATATTGGTGGGGTAGTGGCCTTTTTATGTACCGAAGATGCCAGGTGGATCAACGGCCAGCGTATTGAAGTTTCAGGCGGCATGAATTTGTAAAAAAGCGGGGTACCATCCGCTGCCGTCAAAGCCGGCAGGCAGGAGGGCGCCTAAAGGCCCTGCCCGGTAAGCCTGGACAGGGCCCTGGCATGATATCGCTTTTTTATAATCAATAATTACAGTTCTACAATCTGTAACAATTTCTTACTTGCACCATCTATTATTATCAAGCCTGAAGAAATTGCGCCATGAATAACAGGAACAGCAAAGCCGACCGTTGGGTGTGGGGAATCATCATTTTTCTGATGCTGATCGGTATGGCCATCGTTTATCGAAGGGTCGTTTTTATCAGCGAATTAAATACGCCTAAGGGCTTTGTGCCGGGGGTGACAAAAAGCAGATCGCCTGTGCCGGATGACGGGTTTGCAGCGCATCCTTTGTTAACCCTGATCCATATTATTCCCGGATTGCTGTTCATGCTGCTGGCGCCGCTGCAATTCGTAAAAAGATTGCGCGCCGGCTATGCTAAAGTGCTGCGCTTTATGGGTTATCTGGTATTGATCTGTGGAGTAATCATCGGGTCAACCGCCCTGGTAATGGGCTTTACCATGGCTATAGGCGGCATCACTGAAACACTCGCAGTTGCAGTATTTGGAACAGCGTTCCTTTTTTCAATCGTAAAGGCTTATTCACACATGATAAAAAGAGAGACCGCACTATACCGGGAATGGATGATCAGGGTATTGGCTATCGGCCTGGCTGTTTCTACCACAAGGCCCATTATAGGGATATTTTTTGCCACAAGCCGGTTCACCGGCTTGACCGTTCACCAGTTTTTTGGCGTGGCCTTCTGGATCGCATTTATCTTGCATGTAACGGTTGCCGAAATATGGATCAAAAGGACAAGGGGGAAGGTGATAATGCAGGGTACCCTGACATCGAATTGAATGCTCAGACAACAGCCTTGCATTTAAGTGTTAACGCCTGAACTGACAGGCAAATAACCCCATTTAATTAAATCTTCAAGAGTTGAAATTGCCCTTAAACTACCATCCGTCAACAGACAATACCGGTTAGCCACATCCAATACATTTCTGTAATCATGGTCAGTTAAGATGATCCCTTTGTTTTTGGAATGAGCTTTTATCATCACTTTAAGTTGATCAACGACCACAGGGGCAACCCCATTAAAAGGTTCATCGAATAATAAGAATTTGGAAGATGAATTTAAAAGCAACTTGATCTCCAGATACCTCAGCTCACCACCTGAAAGATCATTGATCTTGTTATTGACCAGTCTGCCCATTAGCTCATCCTGTTCAAAAAACTGAATACCATCCTTACCAAGAAACAGTTCGATAGTTTTTATAACCGTTAACTGATGGGGTAAAAATGAGTCTTGCGGTAAATACGCAATTTCTCCTTTGGTTTGATAAGCCCGATTATGCACCTTACCATCTATCCGTATAAATTTCGTTTCCCCTTGTTCTGATCCGAATAAGATTTTCAGCAGTGTTGATTTTCCTGTGCCATTTCTGCCAAGCAGCCCAATAATATCACCGGTTTGGCATTTTAAGTAAATATCGGTTAAAATCCTGTTGTCTGAATAGGTTTTAATAACACTATCAATTTCTAATAGACTACACATATCTGCTTATTACGATTAACATTGCACCGATTAAAATATTTACCAGACAGCAAGTCAACATCAAAGTAGTTTTTGAGATGCCTAAATTGTAATAAAAATAATATTCGTTCTTGAGTGTGAGTTCTTTATACAGCAAGCTGCACAAAGTGCCACCTGACATATGGGCCATTGAAAACAACTGGATAAAAAGTGATAGGGATGCAAGGCCAAAAATAGACATCATTGAAGCAAAGCCTATACTTAATGTTAGTGTACTTTTATAAAATACAGCCAAGGGAGCAACTTTGGTGATAAAATTCTTAGGCATCTCACTAACAAACTATTAAGTTTCTGTTTTATTATCTGTTGCCGTATTTTAACTTATGGCTAGTGCTTTTCCTGTCCCGGCGGGCTCTGTTCTGCAACCTGTTTGGCGGTGCCATCTGGCACGATAGTGAGATATCTTTATACAGCAATGCCTACGAATTTTTTATGCTGAAGGTAACTTTAAACCTACAGGACCCTGTCAAAAGAATCACATCAAAAAAAAGCCGCCTGCATCTTGCAGACAGCTTTAAAACTATTAAACTAAGCTTCTATACGTATTATTCAAGACCGGCCAGGTCATCTTTCCTGGTTTCGGCCGGCTTGGTCGCCTTGGTTTCGGTATAGCGATCTGCTGAAAAATCAGGTTTTACAAGGGTTGAACCCTCGCTGCGGTTTAAGATGAATTCATCTACAGTTCCGCTCAGTTCGATTTTAGCGTGATCCCTTAAAGTTACATTTGCGCTATACGAATTAAAATTCAGTTTGGCTGATGCGTAATCATGCAGGTCGATGCTAAATTCAATTTTAGAAACATCGCCAAATGACTTTACTTCAGCGTTATCATAAGCTGAAACTGAACGCAGATTTTCGGAAGTAACCCATACTACCAATTTTTCGGTACCATATGACGATATGCGCAACACGCCGTTGCTGCTTTGTACCAACGCACTTTCAGAATAGTATTTGTTGTAAACTTTTACCTGTTCAGCTGAATTACCTGAAATAAATAACTCAACATTTCCGCGAATTTCAATTTTACTGACGGCTTTAATGTTGTTCAAAATAGTATAGCCTGCATTATTTGTGGTAGCTGCATAAGTTGAACTTGCTATTGCTGATATTACAACGAATGCCAGCAATAAGGACAAAATTTTGGTTTTCATTTTTTTATATTTAATTACCTTTTTGTTTAATTTATCCGGCCCTACATTTAAATGCTGAACAAAATCTTGCCTGGCATGCAAGTACCGTTTAATCTGCTGCAAAGGTGGGGTTTAACAGGGAGGGAATAATCATCTTAGTGTAATAAATACACTATTCGAAAAAGGCGCAAAATATCTTATAACAACCTCAATTTAAATACTATATACAACACAAATAAAGCGAATTAACTCAATATGCAAAAGACACACCGCTGTAGGAGCAGTAATTGGCGGCGTATTTATCTTATTACTTCAATAAAATTGTTACCGCTACCGCGGCTCCCTACCGGCACCTGTTTAATATATTGGGAACATACACGGGAGGGCTATACGATTTGCTTATTGTGGAACTATCTGGCCTGTATTTTTAACTAAAATTCAGCAGCCAGGTTAGACGGCTTTTTAGTCATGGATTCTTTTAAAGTGCCAATCCTGGCTTTAAACTCAGCGACCATTTTGTTGACAACTCTTGGGTATAATGCTTTATAGGGGCCTCTTTGTTTTGGGATGGCATCGTAAACGTCTTTCATGGTAAGATGCACACTCCTGGAATTATTTTCTGCAACATGATACTCTTTTGTTATTATGATATCGTACAACCGGTATCTGTATTTTCCATCTTTGCAGGTGATCTCGGTATTATAATTAATATCCCATTTAAGCACTGCTATGCCTCCAGGAAATGAGGTTTTATAGTCACCAACCGTCAAGGCTCCCTTACCAATTATCCGCCCTTCTCCCCTGTCATCATACTGAAAAGCGTCCTGTGCGCCGATAAAAATATCCATAAAGTAAATTTTGGCATTTTTATATAACCGGTCTTTTTTTATGGCACTATCAACTTTTACTGTTTCCTGGAACTGATAGGTGCAATCGACTACAGGAATAGTATCGGGCAGAATACTGTTCTTTTTCTGCCCCTGAGCTGCGATAGAAATTAGGGCCGCAGCTGCAATAAAGATTAATCTTTTCATTATGAACTAATTAGTGGCAAAAACATAGTACAAATACTAAACCAAAAACCATTTTTAATTAATTATAGCCTGTTTAGCATTAATCAAAACAATTCAGCCCGATTCCCGGCGATCAATCTCCTCACAATTTGGGGCAAATCATTCCCGATTTGCTACGCTTGATAGCAATGAATCATCATTTTAAAGTATTCGGGGCGCTCATCGCTCAAAAAACTGAACACGCCAATTTCTCCGCTATTTTTCCATTGCAGACCATCAGCATATTTATTCCATGTAATTAATGCTATTTTTATATCGGCGAAAACTTAAACCCTGTTCAAAAGGTTTAGGTATTACACATACCCGAATATGGCTTTTATTGATTATTACAAGATATTAGGCGTTGACAAGAGCGCTGCAGAAAAGGACATAAAGGCTGCTTACCGTAAGCTGGCGCGAAAATTCCATCCCGACCTGAACCCCAATGATACCGAGGCTAACAAGAAATTCCAGCAGATAAACGAAGCCAACGAAGTTTTGAGTGATCCCGAAAAACGAAAAAAGTATGATAAGTATGGCGAGCACTGGCAGCACGGCGAAGAACATGAGCAATACGCCCGGCAGCAGCAACAGCAGGGAAGGCAATACAGCGGTTTCGGCGGAGGGCATGGCCAGGGTTTCGAAAGCTTTGAAGGTTTTGGCGGAGGCAGCGATTTTTCTGATTTCTTTCAGCAGATGTTTGGTGGTATGGGTGGTGGCCGCAGCAGGCAACAGGCAAAATACCGCGGACAAGATTTTACTGCTGAACTGCACCTGACTTTAAGGGAAGCCGCCGAAACTCATAAACAAACGCTTACTGTAAACGGCAAACAGATACGTATTACCATTCCGGCAGGTGTGGAGAACGGGCAAACGATAAAGATACCCGGACATGGCGGCCCGGGCAGTAACGGGGGTCCGCCGGGAGATCTGTATATTACTTTTGCTATAGCCAATGACCCGCATTTTAAGCGGACCGGCGCCGACCTTTATGCCACTATAAAGCTCGATTTGTACACCGCAGTACTCGGAGGTGAACTTACCGTAGATACGCTGAACGGCAAGGTAAAACTAAAGGTAAGCCCGGGAACACAGAATGGCACTAAAGTAAAACTGAAAGGAAAAGGTTTCCCGGTGTATAAAAAGCACAATGAGATTGGCGACCTGTACCTTACCTATGACGTGCAAATACCCACCCACCTGACCGATAAACAAAAAGAATTGTTCAGTGAATTAGCCAAAGGTGAAAGGTGAAACCCGGCCTGCCGGCAGAAAGATATTTAAGTTTTAGAATTAGAAATTAGCGTTTAGAATTTAATATTTAAAAGACCATGACTACAGCAACGCTCATAACAACCAATGATTTTTGTACCTGGCACCAGGTGGAGTACACTTTTATTCGTTCGCTGCGCGAAGCGGGGCTGGTGGAGATCACTATTATCGATCAGGCTGAATATATTCCCGAAACCCAATTGAAGAAACTGGAAAAAATGGTAAGGCTGCATCATGATCTGGATATCAATATTGCCGGCATTGAAGCCATTGCCCATCTGCTGGAGCGGCTTGAATATCTACAGAATGAAATGCGTACGCTTAAAAACAGGTTAAGATTATATGAAGAAGGCTGACTGATCTCTTTTTGGTGCATGTAGTGCACCAGGTGCGTTTGCAACATGCACTTGCCTGATATCATCACAGAACCCGACTTTACAACCTTTCAGCCTTTCAAATTTACAACCTTACCACCTCAAAATGACCGGGCTTAATATCACCAACCAACGTCTGTTAAACCAACACCTGGCTTCGCCTGTTTATACCAGCCCTGCCGATACTGTACATTACATGGGCGCCATACAGGCACAGGACTATGCCGGCGCCAAATGGGCCATTGCCCTGCGTTCACTGGGTGCCACAGATGCCCTAGTTGAAAGCGCATTTACCGACGGCGATATTATCCGCACCCATGTAATGCGGCCTACCTGGCACTTTGTTTCTCCCAGGGATGTCCGCTGGATGCTTGAACTGACTGCGCCCAGGGTGCAGGGTATCGCAGCTTTCAGGCACCGGCAGCTAAACTTGGATCAGGATATCTTCCGCCGATGTGAAAAAGCCCTAGCAAAAGCATTAACAGGGGGAAAGCACTTATCGCGCGATGAAGTTACCCATGTTCTGCAGCAAGCAGGAATAGCTACCGATGAACAGCGATTTGTACACATTATGATGCAAATGGAATTGATCGGGCTGGTTTGCAGTGGGGGCCGTCTGGGGAAACAATTCAGCTATACGCTGCTGGATGAACGCGTTCCTGCTGCAAAAGCGTTGGATCGCCGGGATGCTTTGGCTATGCTCGCCGAACGCTATTTTACCGCCCATGGCCCTGCGACCCTGCAAGATTTTGCCTGGTGGAGCGGGCTTTCAGTCACCGATTCCAAAGCCGGGCTCGAAATGTTGAAGCACAAACTGGTTAATGAAATATCCGGGGGAAACACTTATTGGTTTGCCCAACAGGTTTCTGCTCCGAAAAGCAATTCTCCCATTGCTTTTCTATTGCCCAATTATGATGAATATATCGTTAGCTATAAAGACCGCAGCGCAGCAATAGCTTCAACAGACATCAATAAAACTGATCCCCGCGGTACTATTTTCAACCATACTATACTCATCAACGGCCGCATTGCCGGTACCTGGAAACGGAGCTTCCGGAAAGACACCGTCTTTTTGGAAATTGCTCCCTTCGCACCTTTAAGCAAAGCGAACCATGCAGCAATCCTGGCAGCGGCAAAACGCTATACTAAATTTTTAGGATTAAAAGATTTTAAATTACAACCGTAGAGGCGCAATGCCGACACCTAGGAAGTAATTAGGTAAGAAAAGCATAGCGCAGCCTATGCGGTCATTCTCCCGATCATCAGGGTAGCCGAAATTTTAATTTAAGCGATAACTTTATTTCAAATATCATAATCCGAGGCATCCTTAGCCATTTCATGAATAATGGCATCCAGCCGTTCAATTTCTTTTTGAAAATGGGCAAGTGTTTCACTGTCCGATGGATGATCTTTCAGTATTGAAGCAAGCGCTTTTAAATTGGCTACGGGGCTTCGCATCAGGTGAGATTGCTTCCAGGCCATATCCTTGATGCTATTGACTTGACTTTGTATACGCTCGTAAGCCCTTTTCAAATTCTGTTCGGTATTTTTCCTTTCTGTTATATCATACAGGGTGATCAGCATGCCTAAGATACCTTTATCACTATCACTGGTTAATGGCGATAATCTCACCTCAAACCAGTATACAGATCCATCGGCTGCCCTCGGATAATCAATTTCATAATTGATATGGGTTCCATTTAATACTTGTTTTGCTAAATTCAGAAAATGCGGTAACCGCTCTGTCCGGAAAACATCGGCAAGCCGTTCTCCTTTCTGAGGTACATGGTGGTAATGTTCTTTTGCAAATTCAATAGCTTTCTGATTAAACGCCAGCACCTTTAACTCTGTATCAAATAAGGCGTAGGCAGTATCGGTTGTCTTTAGAATCGTTTGCAGGTTAGCTTCAGACTTTTGAAGCGATTCTTCTGCCCTCAGCTTTTCAGTGATATCATTTGTTAACGACAGTCGTACCGCCCTGCCGTCGAATATGATGTCGTGTGCCATTATTTGTACAAACATGATCGTGCCATCCTTCTTCAAATGCCTGACAATACGCAGATCAGTTGATGTGCTGATATTTTTTCTGTAGCCTTCCAGTTGTTCCTCCATATCCTCTTCCGGCCTGAGTATCTTAACACTTTTGTTCAAAAGCTCCGCTATGGTATATCCATACAAATTAGCAGCAGCCTCGTTAACAGCAATGATCGAAAGGCTGTCCTTTTCGATCATCCATAAGGGCAAAGGATTACTTTCAAAAATTAACTTATACTTCTGCTCCGACAATCTTAATTCTTCTTCTGCCTTTATGCGCGAGGAAATATCAATTCCGATACCTAACAAGCACCATTTGTTCTCATATATTATAGGGCTGCCGGTTAATAAATAAGAAATTTTTGTTCCATCTTTAGTTATTGCTTTGGCCTCCACCATTGCATAACCCTCAGTAAATACTTTTTCTACCTCCGCCTTTACCATTTCCAGATCTTCCTTGCTTATCAGGTCATCCGCATTTAACCCTTCAATTTCCTTTGCAGTATATCCTGTTACTATTTCAAAACTTGTATTCCAGCGCAAATATTTCCCATTAGCATCACGTAAATAAAATACCCCCGGCAAACTATTTATTATGGTATCAGAAAGTATTTTTTCGTTTAAAATAAGTTCCTCAGCATGCTTTCGTTCGGTAATATCTATCATTGATCCCATAATTACAGGTTCGCCGGCAATTATGGCCCGGCTGCCATAAAATTCCACCCAGTTGGCTGAACCGTCCTTCTTCAGGCCTATAATCTCGTAATTAATGCTCTCGACCTCACCGGTCATACGTTTCCTTATATTTTCAGTAGTAATATGCCGGTAGCTTTCATCAATAATTGCTTCTACCGGCACCGTGTTTATCAATTCTTCGGGCCTGTAACCAAAAACTTCTGCAAACCGGGGGTTTACATAAATAAACCTCCCGTTTTGAACCATGTAAACCCCCACCATTGACTTTTCGGCAATTGTGCGGAATTTGAGTTCAGCCTCCTTAAGCTCGGTCTCCATCTTTTTCCTGTAGGTAATATCCCTTGCAATAACCAATATCATGTTGTCCGAGAACATCTTTACGTTGATCTCGACAGGGAACACGTGTTTGTCCCTGCGCATAAATCTTCTCTCACGAACTTTGGACCGCTCGGGGTTTTCTATACTTTTTGGCAAAGGATCCGTTTTTAGCTCTTCAGGGTCAATAATTGCCGCCACGTTTAATTGCAGCAGTTCGCCCCGTGTATAACCTATCATTTTGCACATGCTATCATTTACATCAGTAAAATTTCCATTCATGTCGAGCACATAAATAGCATCTGATGCCTGCTCAATAAGTGAGCGGTATTTCGCTTCGCTTTTTTGAACCGCTCTCGTTCGTTCTTCCACTCGCTTCTCAAGATCGGCATTCATTAGTTTCACCTTGGCCTCTGCCTCAGATCGCCTGGCGTCTATCCCGTTCAGCCAAGTGGCTGTATTCCATATAATGACCAGGCTTATCAATAAAAAACAAACCGCCACCAACGATATTCCTATCTGTAATGTGAATAACCGATAATGCTGTGTTTGTACACCAAATGATCCAAACAGGATGACCATGATCAGCATTAAAGTAAAGAGCCGTTTGGCCATTTTATTGCCTATCCGCTTATCTGTGAACAACCGTGTAATACCCATTGAAGGGTTTATAAGCGATGCTGCCAGGGATAAAACAAAAAAAAGAATAGCTGTATGGGTCGCCATCGAACTCACATAAAAAAGGGAATCGAATAATGATACGCCATACAGGTAGCCAATTAATGCGATGGCGGAAAGAATGGTAACTGCATGAAAAAAATACTGAGCAAGTAAATTAAATAAACGGTTTTTAGTAGTAAGCAGTAAAAAACCCAGCCCGAGAAGAAGAACACAAATAGTGGCGTTAAACGCCATGCGTCCGGCAAACAGGTGGCTGCCGGATATTATTTGCGGATCTGTTACAAATAACTCATCTAATCCTATATTAAAATGCAGCAGAAACTGCAATAGGGTAATTAATCCGATGAGCGTACAAAACAGTGACAGAACAAAGAAAGCCGGATGTTGATATTTACCGGTTTGATATTGTGTAAGCAATAAAGCGCTTCCAAAAAAAACAAAACATAGGGCTGTATTAAACACCATGACAACAAACCCTGGTACTATTTGCCGCAGGGCCAGGATATTAAATATCCAACCAAACATTACTGTAATACCTGCGGCTATGCTGATTAGGCTAATTATGATGATCGCTTTGTTTTTTTGCTGGTCATACATAAAAAATAGATTTAGTAACTTAATATTATAGCCATGGCAAAGGTGCAGGGGGCATATTGTTCATTTTCTTTAAAGTTAATACTAAATCAGCATAAAAATCAATCTTAAAGAAAATGATAATTCAGAGGATGTTACCATCATAGTCTGCCAAAGAGTGGAAGACTCCCTTTTACCGCCCAAAAAATGTTTTTAGCGCATGCTGCGTAAATTCCGATAACACCAATCTGCCGCTGATGACCGCGCGTTCAGCAAGCAGTTCGTCCCAGTTTTCAGTACCTTCCCATAATATTTGTTTTAAGCCGGTGAGCGCTTCAGGGTGATATGATGCCAGTTTTTGAGTGAGCGCATCTAATGCCGCGTCAAGGCTTTTAATATCAGGATAAACTTCATTGTAAAGCCCCTTTTCATTGGCCCACTCAGCCGTCTGGAAATCAACCGCGCGGATGGTCAGTTGCGAAAAGGCGGGCAAACCTATTTTACGTATCAGGGCCGGCGATATCACAAAAGGGCCAATACCGATGGCCAGCTCGCTCAGTTTGATAGATGCTGCCTCGGCAGCAAGACAATAGTCGGCTGCCGCGGCAAGCCCTACCCCTCCTCCTACTGCTTTACCCTGTATGCGGGCTATAATGATCTTGGGCGATTTGCGGCAGGCATTGATCACCCTTGCAAAGCCCGAAAAGAATTCGGCACCCGCCTGTTTGTCTTTTATTTGGATCAGTTCATCAAAGCTGGCACCTGCGCAAAATGCACGTTCGCCTTCACTTTTCAATACAATTAACCGGGTATCGAAATTATCCCCTGCTTTTTCTATCTCGTGGCAAAGCTGGTCCAAAAGCTGCGCAGGTAATGCGTTTTGTGCGGGATGATAAAAACTGATCGTGCTTACGCCATCCGTCAGGGTTACAGTTACATGTCCGTTTGAAGTTTCAGGCATAATTGAATCAGGCTATTCGGCGTAATAATAGGTCCAATATCGGCAGATTTCAGCAAGCATGCAATAAGGCTGCCGAAAGTATATCTTTCTAAGTGAACTTTATCAGGCAACAAATAAATATCCTGCTTATTTTTATAGATGAAAAATCTGCTTGATATGTTTCATTTTCAGAATCTTTACCTGTTTTCAATTGCCTCCCTGCTGCTGAATCTTACGCCTGGCAACGATATGCTGTATGTAGCATCACGCAGTATTTGCCAGGGTATAAAAGCAGGTATCATTTCGTCTTTAGGTATTTTTTTCGGATGTTTTGCACACATTATTGCCGCAGTGCTGGGACTTTCAATAATTGTTGCGCGGTCAGCCTACCTGTTTAGTATTATTAAGTTCGCCGGTGCCGCTTACTTACTTTACCTTGGTATTAAGGCTCTGCTAACTAAAGCCAATGTCAGCATTGATGCGAAAAATGTAGTTAAGGCTGATCAATGGAAACTATTTAAGCAAGGGATCATTACCAATGCCATTAACCCCAAAGTGGCCATATTTTTCCTTTCTTTTCTTCCGCAATTTATTGAGCCTTCATCATCTTTCTTTAAGATACAGCTCTTTACGCTTGGTGTTTGGTTTGCCCTACAGGGCACTCTTATATTAATTATCGTTGCCATTATATTTGGCAAGGCCAAAAATTTCTTTGAACAGAATCCAAAAGTTTGGCTGATACAGGAAAAGATGACCGGAGTAATATTGATAGGACTTGGTATAAAAGTGGCCCTTGCGGTTAAAAAATAAAAGCTTCTGCTGACATAATTTGTAATATTATTGAAAAACCTCATCTTTAATAAATGGAGATGAGAAAATATCTGCTTGCTACATTTTCTTATAACGAGGTAACTAATAGAAACCTGTTAGAGAAAATAAAGCAATTGCCTGATAAAACAGAAGCTATCCGCCTGTTCAGCCATCTGATCAACGGCCGGTACAAATGGATGGCAAGGGTACAGCATGATCCGGCTGGGCCGCAGATGAGCTGGTGGGAGCCTGTCTATCTGCTTAGCCAACTGGCGGCCGAATGGGATAAAAGCCTGAACTTGTGTCTTGATTATCTCAATGGAAAATCCGGTACCGAACTGGCAACTGAAGTTACTTTTATAGGTTTTGATGGCAGTAAATGGGCGGCCCCCCCGCCGCAGGATATTGCATTGCAGCTAAACTATCATTCTATTGACCATCGTGCGCAAATTCAAACTATTATTAGGCAACAGGGAATTGAGCCGGATTTTTTAGATCATATCGGCACCAAATACCGCAAGCTGTAACTACTCGTCAGGATGATCGATATAGAAACTGCACGGAGAATCGCCCTGTCATTACCCAACACCGAAGAATATGAGCACTTCGGCAGGCCGGCATTTAAGATAAAAGGGAAAACAACATTTGCTACTTTATGGCCTGGCCAACAACGTATGATGGTTAAATTATCGCTCATCGACCAGTCGGTTTTCCATTCCTTTGACGCCACGATATTTTACCCGGTTCCCAACAAATGGGGACTGCAGGGAGCCACTTTTGTTGATCTCTCAAAAGTACGGCCGGATATGCTGCAGGATGCCATCACGACCGCATGGGAAACTGCATCCATAAAAACTTCGAAAAAGTAAATGATTAAATTTAAATTCCTGCTTTATACTAACACCTGAGGCGGATATTGTTTTAAAATTCAAACTAATAATTTTGTTATTTCGGAAACGATAGTGAGTCTTAAACGACATGCCAAACGGACTATGGGGGCGTATCATTCTCACCGCGCCTTGCCACGCAATGCTCCTGCGCAAGAAATGACATCCATTTTGCACCAATTACTTCACAATCCTCTGGAAAACTTCCTCCCGCAAATACTTACTCACCGGCACCTGATGCTTTTGTACATGCAGTGTATTCCCCTCAATAGTTTCCACCTTGTTGATAGCTACGATGTATGATTTATGCGTTTGTATAAATTGTTTGGCTGGCAGTTTTTCAAGCAGGGCTTTGAGGGTAATATGGGTGATGATCCTTTTATTTTCCAGATGAATAGCCACATAATTCTCCATCCCTTCGATAAACAAAATATCATCGAATGTGATCTTTTCCAGTTTACCATTGGCCTTCAAAAACAGGTAAGGAACTGCGTTGCCTGGTTGCGCTTTGAGCGCAAAATAGTCCTTCGCCTTCCAGGCTGCTTTCAAAAAACGCTCATAGGATATGGGCTTAAGCAGGTAATCCATCACGTCCAATTCAAAACCTTCAATAGCATACTGTTCATAAGCTGTAGTAAAAACAACCTTAGGCGGATTGCGTATCGCTCTTAAAAATTCGACGCCGGTAATATGTGGCATCTGGATATCCAGGAAGAGCAGTTCGACCGGGTGTTGCTGCAATAAGTTACTCAATTGTAAAGCATCCTGGCAAAGCCCTTTCAAATCAAGGAAACTGATCTTTTCCACATAACCCTGCAGTCCTTTGCGGGCAAAGGGCTCATCATCAGTAATAATACAGCTGATTTTATCGCTCATACTCCAGTTTTAATTCTGCTTTAAAATGATCACTTCCGTTTTCCAACTTTAAGGCATGTCTGCCCGGATAAAGCAGGTTAAGGCGGCGTTTCAGATTTTCCAGACCGATGCCACGGGCTTTGGTTTCTGTCTGCCTGCGTTCAGGCACTGAATTTTCGACCCGGAACTCAATATGGTCATCAGCCACTTTAGCCTCAATCAGCAGCTGGTAATTGCCTCCAACAAACTTAAAGGCATTTTCAACCAAGGGTAAAAACAGCAATGGATATACCAGTTGACCGTTCAACCGCTTATCGAAATCGATCTTTAATTTCAATTTATCAGTGCTGCGTATCTTTTGCAGCTCAATAAAGCTTTGCAGATATTCTATCTCCTGCATCACAGGCACCTGCAGCTGCTGGTCGTACAGCTGGTAGCGCAGCAACTCCGAGAATTTCTCTATACTTCTCTTAGCGCCCTCTATGTCTTCGTCCATCTGGAAATAAATGGTATTTAAGGCATTGAACAGGAAATGCGGGTGGTATTGTGCCTTTAAAAACTTCAGTTCGGTCTCCAAATGTTCATTGGTTATCTTTTCGAGTTGTACTTTATTATCCACATAAGCCTTTAAATAAGTACTGCTTCGGGCAATGCCGTAATAAACAATAGCATATAAAGTGGGGATCATATTAATATCGGCCACATCGGCCCCCGATATCCAGTCATTATGCAGCGCCATATCCATGGGTACAAATACCATGTTTACCAATACCAGGTTGGCAGCCACCAGTATGAACAGTTCCCGCACCACACCCTGATAGCTTAGCTGCGCAGGCCGAACCCTATCAAAATATCGAAAGAGCCATTTAAAAAGACAGATCGCGATATAACCCACAATGACCGAACAAGTCATTTCAACAGCATTGATATAAAAATGCCTTTCCCAAAACCGTTCCCTAACATCAGTGTCATGCAGCAGCCTGACGGTAAAATATACCAGCAGGCCGTACAAGGCGGGGAATATATATTTCCTGAAGAATTTCATAAATCTAAAGTATAAGGCCTGTCATGCTGAGCGCATCGAGGACAAGTCCTTCCCCGCAGCTACCCTTCGACAGGTTCAGGGTGACAAGCTCCTGGTTGCTATTTCTCTTTTATTTCCAATACAATGTTAAATTTATTATTTTAAGCTGAAAGCGCCACAACGGGTTTTATTTCTTTTGCTTCCGTTTCCATTACAGGCTTTGGTTTATCCATTGGCTTCATGCCGAATAAAAAGCGGGTTAAAACATAAGGCCTTATCAGCAAATGATAGATCAGCACGCTCACAAAAAAGGTGATCCCAACGGTATAAATATACTTTGACAGGATACTTTCATTAGGCACCTGAACAATATAATAAACGATCAACACGATCACTGTCTGATGCAGGATATAGAATGGGTATACCGCCTGGTTAAGGTAACCCAGCACTTTATGCGTACGGTTCAGGTAATGCTTACCGTAGCCTGCCAGTGCCAGCACCCATCCCCATGCAATTATTGGTTTTAAGGCTACAAAGGCATAAAAAAACAGGTCGCTACGAAAGGACCAGTTCGCCTGACCAGGCTCAATTTTATTCCATCTTAAGTACTCCCAAAGCATCAGGCTTAAAAAACCGATGGTTAGTGCAAAGCGGCGGTTCCGCTCCAGGCTGTCCATTAACCTGGGTTGCAGTATGCAGATAAAGCCGGCTAAAAGGAAAAGCAACCAGTAAACAAAATAACAACCATCATGTGCAAGATCATTTGTTTCGGGCAACTTATGGCTTAGTAATGCAAACCATAAAATACCGGGCAGCATCAGCAGATAAACCCATTTACCTTTCGCCAATGCGGCAAGCGGCCGTTTAAATCCATCACTTTTAGGGGATATCAGCCAGGCAAACAGGGGTGCCAATATCAGGTCGTAAATAAACAAATAGGCAATAAACCATAAATGATGCCAGCTAAAACTGCCTTTGGGATAAGGCACAAAATCAAATACACTCGGATACCAATCCCAAAAGCTGCCTTTGTATCCATGTGCCAGCCGTTCCATATAGATCTGCGGCGGAACAATGATAAACATGCCCACCAATAGCGGTATAAAAAGCCTGCGCAAACGCAAACCTATGAAGCTTAAAGTAGATCGCCGCTGCATCATGTAATAGCTTACTGTACCAGAAATGAAAAAGAGCAGCGGCATGCGAAAAAGGTGCAGAAAAAGATTTGATTCCATCATCAAATCGCTGGTTTCCCGGTTTTTGATGTGCCAGTCCATATCCATTGCATAGGGCATAGCTGAATGAAAGAATAATACACCCAGAATGGATATTATCCTTAACCAATCCAGGTAAGTTTGTCGTTGTGTGGTTTCCATTGTCATGATTTTTATATAAAGAAACCACCATTAGCGCGGCTGGTAAAAATCTTTTGACCACAGGCAGGTTTTCTTTGACCAACGGACAAGAGCTGCAGGTTTTGTTATTCGGTGGTAACAATTTTTTGTATTAATTATCTAACTTTAAATCGATAAGTTCATGAAGCTCAAATACCTCCTTTGGATACCATTTGCATTTTTGGCCATAGCAACGGGCTTATATCCGCTCATCTATTATTTTATTGACATGCACGGCAAGGGGCTTTGGGCAAGCAAAACGAATGAGCTGATAGCCAATACGGCATGGCATACTGCATTTTATACCCATATTACTTTCGGCGGCATAGCTTTACTAACCGGCTGGACACAATTTAGTAAAAGGCTGCGCTATCGTTATTTAAACGCTCATCGCCAGATTGGCAAAGTGTATGTTGCCGCAGTGATGCTTAGCAGTTTGGCTGGATTATACATCGCCTTATTTGCATATGGTGGAATTGCTTCTGTTTTAGGCTTTGGTGCACTGGCTGCTCTTTGGTTCCTCACCATTATAAAAGCATATACCAGTATCCTAAAAAAGGATATTAAACAGCACGAAAACTGGATGAAACGCAATTATGCGCTCGCCTTTGCAGCGGTAACCTTACGACTATACCTGCCTTGTTTCCAAGCTGTTCTGCACATGGACTTTATTGCAGCCTACCGCATTATATCATGGCTATGCTGGGTGCCCAACCTGATCATTGCCGAGATCATCGTCTATAAAACGACGCAAATACCTGCCTATGCTGTCCATCAACCGATGAATAAATAGCTAAAACTTGTGCACGAACCCCTGGCCAATATTTACTTCTGCGGCAAAAACAAATGATATTTCTGTGTCCTACCGTTAAGCCCGGGCGCTTTGGCATTAACAAAAAACCCCGCTCCATGCGGGCGGGGGTTAAATATTTGATTTTTGAATTCTCTTAAAAATGAAATGCCAGTTTGGTAAATATTCTCATACCATTAAAGCCCATTTGTACTGCCTCAAAAGGACCGCCTGACTCACTGTCGCCAAATGAACTACTGCCATTAGGAATAACCGAGCCTTTAATAACATTGGTATCAGGGTGTACATTGAACAGGTTATCTACGCCAACTGTCCATGATATGGTCTTGTTAATTTTTAAAGACGCATACAGGTCTGTTGTAACTTTAGGAGAAAAATCGAATATTTCCGGCACTTTTTCTCCGGTAGCATCCAAAGTTACATAGGGGAAGAATGGATCAGCGGCATTGGCAGGGGCGCTGGTTTCACCAAAACCTAATTCTTTTACGTCACCAAAATAAGTAAACCGGGTGCCGAAGGAAACCTTATCAAATCCATACTCGAGGTTAAGTGTAAATTTTGCCTTTGGAGCACTTGCCTTCAGGAAATACTGCTCCCTGTCAGAAAAGAAAGTAGCACTATCAGAAGCAGAGCCCTTGAAAGTGGACGGGATATTGATCTTATCAATAGTTAAATTTTGTATGTTACCCGCAAACATGGCTGAGAAATGGTTTTTGCCCCAACGTTTTTTATAATCCACTACAATGTCTATACCCTTGTTGGTCGTATTAACGGCATTGGCAAAAAATTGGGCGTCGCCAATTCCCTGGCTGGCTAAAAGATTATTTAATGGGGCACCCAATGTTGGATCACCTGCCGCATACAAACCAGAGATAACAATTCTATTTTTAATTATGATGTCATATCCATCGACTGTAACTGTTAGTCCGTTTAACGGCTGCCATGCAAATCCTAAGCTATAGTTAACAGATGTCTCCTGGGTTAATTTAGGTATGCCTGCTGTTTTTGCAATATCCGAGTAATTCGGTACAAGCTTGGTATATACCAGCGTGCCTCCGATTATGGAGGTATTGGTATTACTGAAGTTGATCTGTTGCAGGGAAGGTGCGCGGAAGCCTGTACTTACCGAACCACGCAGATTAAAATTATCGGTCAACTTATAACGTGTTGCAAATTTAAAAGTGCTTACAGCCCCAAAGTCAGAATAATCTTCAAAACGGGCAGCTCCATCAATAAGCCATTTTTGGGTTACATCCAAAGACGCTTCTGCGTATGCGGCTTCATTGGTTCTGCTGGAAATTTTTGCATCGCTTGGCTGATAACCCGGATAGCCCTCAGACCCTGATGCTTTTGCGGTACCATCCGGCAAAGTAGCCCCTCCGTTTACGTATGAGTTGAGTTCACCTGCATAAAGCTGGTAGCGTTCGTACCTGAATTCACCACCGAAAGAAAGCTGCAGTCCCTGGGCAACATTTTTAAAGCGTTTGGTTATATCTGCATTTGCGGTATTCTGCAAAAAGTTAAAACCGCCATCATCAAATCGGGTTTGTATGGGCTGACCGGCTACATAAGGTATTGAAGCATTAAAGGTTTTCTCGCCCCAATAATGGAAATCATTCCTGCCTATATTGTTGCTGATATCCCAGTCCCAATTGCTCTCAGTTGTGCCTCTGAATCCCAAAGCAGCCGACAGATCTTTTATGTAAACATCCTCCTGGGGATCATAATATACATTATTAGGATCAAAAGGAGCGCCGGCCGGAGCATCCACCTTCATAATACCCGGTACAAAGATCAGCGCGCCGGTTGTTGGATCTGTTGGAAATTTGGTTGGATTTTGACGTAATCCATTGTTATAGTTCCAGCTCCTGGTATAAGCATACACATTGGAATGTTTATAATTATACCCGCCGAACGAATAGAAGGTTGTTTTTGTACCGCTTAAAGGAATCTCCATATTGTACATGCCACCCCCTGATACCACTGAGCCATCTCCAAAGGCTCTGCGCTCGCGGGCGACCGGCTGTGCTTCAAGGGTATTGGGGTTTGTTTGCCAGTTGGTATCCCGTATGGCCCTAAAGGTTTTACCCTGGTTTTCGTAGTTGGCACCGAAATTAATAAATCCGCCATTCTTGCCGATCGGCAATCCATAGCTTGCACCAAGGCTAAAAGTTTGTCCATCGAATTTTTTGCCCGTATAATAACCTGCAGGGTCAACATTGTTCAGCGTATTGTATTTTTGATCGTTATAACCGCTAAATCCGCCAGTGACGTTAAGGTGGTTGACATCATTTTTCAAAACGATATTGATAACGCCGGCTATGGCATCAGAACCATATTGTGCCGAAGCACCATCACGCAATATTTCTACACGATCGATAGCAGCTTCGGGTATGGCATTTAAGTCGGTGCCGCTGTTACCGCGGCCACGGGTGCCTACCTCATTTACAAAGGCTGATAAATGCCGGCGCTTCCCATTTACCAAAACTAATGTTTGATCAAAGCCTAATCCGCGTAAGCTGGCAAAGTCGATAGCGTCAGATCCGTCGCCGCCGCTTTGTTTATTGTAATTAAAAGAAGGTACCGCCTGGTTCAATTGGCTCATCAGGTCGGGTTTTGCAGTTGTCTCGCTAACCTGGTTTAATTTGATGACATCCACCGGTACCGGCGACTCAATTTTGGTACGGCCGCCGCCACGGCTGCCTACGACGACTACCTCATTTAAAGACGCCGTCGAGGGAGCCAGCTCAATGTTTAATACTTTACTTTCCCCATCGGCAAGCTGTACGCTGATTGTTTTCTTTATAAGGCCGATAGCTGAAAAGGTGACCTGGTAACTGCCCGGTTTCAAACTCAGACTGTAATTGCCATTCACATCAGTTGAGCCGCCTACGCCCAGGGGTGAGGCGTAAACACTGGTACCAAATACGGGTTTGCCTTCGCTAATGACCGTACCTGTAAGATTTTGTGCAAAAAGCGGGGAACAAAACAAAAAAAATAGCCCCAGGAAAAATAAATGTAGACGTACCTTCATAGTTTTTTTAGTTTGGTTAAAGATTAATGTTAAATATTTACTAAAATTAGAGCTATTTTTCAATTTGTTAGCACAAATCACAAAAAACTACGTTTTTCCATATAAAAAATTAAAAAAATGATGAATATTATACTTTATGTAAATAACTATGGTGATTATTGAAGAATAATTAATCGTTATTTCAATAATAGCATGAAAATTTGCCGCTTTAATGATTTATTTGATAATAATTACAAAAAAGGCAAAATTAGTCAACCTAAATTCAGCATTTAGAACAATTTATTAACCGATTCAACCCTAGTATTAGAAAGCCGCCCGGTCTTAAAGACAGGGCGGCTTTTTTAGATCGATTTCACAAATCTATCCCGGTATGAATAAAACATTAGCGCTTATGAAATCTTCAGATAAGACATAGTAAAACGATATCATACACCTATTATTTCGATCAGATAATAGTACAATAACGTCGGCGCAATTACATTTTTTTAAAAATATCTTATCTTCTTTTGAAATTATATAAAAAATGGTAACTTACATTACTGTTATTTATGATATCCTTAACCATAGACTATTTTTTATGAAGAGATATTTATTATTATTTGTTGCAATTCTTTTAGGTAGTACTGAATTCGTATTCGCACAAAAGATAACGGTAAAAGGAACAGTTACCGACGCTGCAAGCAAAGAAAAACTGATAGGAGTATCCATACTGATCCGCACGGGCACCCAGGGCACCGCGACCGATGCGAACGGGCAGTTCACCATCTCTGCCTCGTCAAACGATGTATTGCTCATTAGATACACCGGGTATAAGTCACAAACAATACCCGTAAACGGGCAGACCTACCTGGACATTAAGCTCGAAAGCGATGTAAATCAATTAAATGAAGTGGTTTTGGTTGGAACACGTTCGGCGGGAAGGGTAAAACTGGAAACGCCTGTGCCCGTTGATGTGGTAAACGTTGCAAGAAATGCGGTAACTACAGGCCGCCTGGACCTTACCGACATTTTAAATTACGCTGCCCCTTCATTCAATTACAATAAACAATCAGGATCCGACGGTGCCGACCACGTTGAACTGGGTACCTTAAGAGGCCTCGGCCCCGATCAGACCCTGGTACTGATTAACGGAAAACGCAGGCATTCAACAGCATTTGTCTCCGTATTCGGTACACGCGGTCGCGGCAACTCCGGCGTTGACCTGAGCTCGATACCTGTTTCATCAATTGACCGCGTTGAAATTTTGCGCGACGGTGCATCAGCACAATACGGTTCGGATGCAATTGCCGGCGTTATCAATATCGTATTAAAGAAAAACATCAACCAATTGAATGTCAACGCAGGTTATTCAGGTTACGATGATCCTGCATTCAACAGCCGCAATGCCCTTGCAAAAGGCCAGTATCCGCATGGCGGCGTAATTGATGGCAATGCGATCACACTGGATGCCAACTATGGTTTGGCTATTGGCAAAAACAATGGTTTTATCAATTTTACAGCAGAGTATGATGCGAACGGGAAAACGTTCCGGCAAACGCATGACACGGCGTATTCCAATCCAAAGGCTCTGCCGCTTAATACGGTAAGGCGGGCTAACGGCGATGGCTCGGCCCATAGCATCAATACCTTTTTCAATGCTGAAATTCCGTTAAGGGGCAGCCGCACTACATTTTACAGTTTCGGTGGCATCAGTTATAAATTATCCGATGATTATGCTTTTTCCCGTAACTTTTCAGGCGCAGCTAATCGTTTTCCTACTGATGCCGGCGGCAACCTGATACCTGTTGCCGGTATTATTTTTAACACGCCTGACGGCGACAGCTATTTTAATCCGATCATAGAAACGCGCAATACGGATGCATCCATTGCCCTGGGTCTTAAAGGCACGTTGGGTAAAGATGTGGACTGGGACCTGGCCAATACGCTTGGGAATAACACCTTTCACTTTTATGGCGAAAAAACTTTTAATGCCTCACTTGGTGCCGGCCAAACACATTTTTACGATGGCGGCCCGTCATTTTTACAAAACACTACCGACCTGAACTTTAACAAACACTATAAGGATATAATGGCCGGCTTTAACGTTGGCGCAGGCGCCGAATACCGCTATGAACGTTACAAGATAGCTCCCGGCGAACCAGGCTCTTATATGAATTACGATACCACTAAAGCTTCAGGCTCACAGGGTTTTCCTGGCTATCAGCCGAGTGACAAGGTTAACGCGCACCGCACGGTTGAAGGCATCTACCTTGATCTTGAAGCTGATATAACAAAAAAATGGCTGGTCGATTTCGCCACCCGCCTGGAACATTACAGTGACTTTGGCTATAATTTAAGTACCAAATTTGCCACACGATATAAAGTAACGGATAACCTCAATATCCGCGGTTCATTAGGCACGGGCTACCGTGCGCCGTCACTGCAACAGATCAATTACAGTTCGTCATACACCAATGTGCAGGGCGGTCTGATATCCGAAGTAAAGATAGCGCCCAATTACAGTCCGATAACAAAGGCGGCGGGCATACCTAACCTGAAACAGGAAAAATCAAAAAATTATGGTCTGGGCTTCACCTACAGGCCGGTACCAGAATTAAGCGTTACTGCGGATGGCTATTTAATAAAAGTGAAGGACCGCGTGGTGCTGACAGGACAGTTTAGTTCAAGCAATACAGACCTTGATCCGGCATTTATAGCGACTTTAAATACGTTGAAAGTAACCCAGGCTCAGTTTTTTGCCAACGCTGCCAATACCACCAACAGGGGTTTGGATGTAGTGGTTGAGTACAATAAAACTGTTGGCGATAACCGTTACAGGCTATTATTTGCGGGTAACTTTCAACACATGACAATCGATAAAATCAACTATCCTCCAAAATTGAGCGCCACAGATCAATTGAGGCAAACATTTTTGAGCGATCGTGAGCAAAAGTTCATCCTGGCATCTGCCCCTGCTGAAAAACTAACGCTAAATCCTGAATACGGACACAAAAAGTTTTCAGCAGGTACAAGGTTTACTTATTTTGGTAAGATCGATCTGTTTGGGTATGGTGAAAATTTTGATGGTATACACCCCGTAGTGCCTCTGGATGCCAACCCCAATATTACCGTACCCGATGAATATATCTACAGCGGCAAAATAGTAAGCGACATTTATTTCGGTTATAAAGTGAATAAAACAATCCACTTCTCATTAGGATGCGACAATA
Source organism: Mucilaginibacter sp. (assembly GCA_028287895.1). Classification (GTDB taxonomy): domain Bacteria; phylum Bacteroidota; class Bacteroidia; order Sphingobacteriales; family Sphingobacteriaceae; genus Mucilaginibacter. The sequence goes on from JAQBOV010000005.1 coordinate 119,478, forward strand.
TATTTAATGTTCATCCTGATCTGGGCGTTGTTTTAGGAGCAAAAGGTGGCTATGCCTATAATAATGAAACAGGCGGTCCGTCTGATGCTGTACAAATGGGCAACAACGGCAGGCGCTTTTTTGTGCGTGCCGGATTTACTTTCTGACATTGCCCGCAAACTATCATAAAAGACGGCCGGGCAAAAGGACACCAAATAATATTTATATAAACACCATTCTGTGCGCTTGTGTGAAAGTCTGGTGTCCTTTGTGGTTATTCTCGATTCTAAGTTCAAAAACAAAGGTACAAAGCTCACTGATAGAGCTATTTCCGTGTTCCATGTAAACTTATTTTCGCTGATAATTGGCCGTAAATAATATCCAACATCGGTGTAATATTTATGTTACACCGGATTTTATTGTTAATGATAATATTTTATTGGTAATTTTAGACCAGTTAAATTAATATACAATACAGGATAGCCAGGCGCGAGGTCTGGCTTTTCTTTTTGCACCTATTTTAATACAAATGTCTTATTATTAATCGGTTACGGCGAAACTTACTTTCGCCATAATTATAAATGCGCTGATTACCAATTCGTTTCAACCCATTATCCCCGAAGCCAGTTATTATTAATTTCAATATATAGGATTAATTATTAAATACTTATTTATACAACTCGCATATGATCAGCGGGTTATTCCTTAGCAATTAAAGCAATGTGATATTCCTGGATCAATGCCGGATTTTCAGGTGTGAGTGTAAAGCTAACTTTGATATTGGCCTGCTCACCATTGATTATAAAATATCCCCTCATCTGGTTTTCGGGCACCATTTTTCCTATACCGTTTACCTTACCTGCTTTGGCAAATAGGTCCATTGCATCGGCCTTTAATTTATCCGGGAAATAATCCATAAAAAAGTTCTGCGCGAATATGCCGCTTGCTTGCGCATTGTTCCAACCCGGCAATAGCTTTACCAGTTCATTTTTCCGCTGTGTCAGGATGTCCGATGAAGGCAACTGGCGGGGCTTTATACCGGAAAGCCGCAATAAGGTATCGGCCACCTGGATGTTTACTGATCCGGCATTCGCATAGGTTAAGTTTGCAAATGAGATCACCCCGATACCATACTCAGGATAGATGGTCCATTCACTGCCAAAACCGGGCAAGCCGCCGGTGTGGCCGACAGCGGTGGTACCATCAACATACTTTCGCCAGCGCAGACCGTAACAGTAGGCCGATACGAAAGGATACGGCCTGCCCGTGGCCGTTTTGTTATCCACGCTGAAACCCGATACATCCCATGGAAATTGCATTTCGCGAATGGAGCTTCTTTTAACCGGGCCGGTCTCTGCATCATCGCGCGGCGGCCATGCCGAAAGATGCAAAGCCTCATACTTGCTAAAATCCTCTATGGTAGTGATCATTCCTCCCATCGCACCGTAAGAGCCATCATGCAGCAAGGGCTGCTCCACCCATTGGTTATTTATCCATCGGTAGCCGTGTGCCAGTAATTCTTTGGGCACTTTGGTATATTCCCAGTAGGTATGGGTCATACCCAATGGCATTAATATATTTTCGTTGATGTACTCCTGGTAAGTTTTGCCGGATACTTTTTTAATGATATAGCCCAGGGTGGCAAAACCCAGGTTGCTATACTCATAACCGAAACCGGGGTTATTGGAAAATGAAACTCCTTTTTTATAAATATCAATCAGTTGCTGGTCGGTATTGGCCAGTTGGCGGTCCCCCCAGGGATTATCTTCGGGGTAGCCTGCACAATGGGTAAGCAGGTTGCGGATGGTAACCGGCGAAGCATCTTTAGTAAGATAATGCATGCCCTTCATTTCAGGGATGTACAGGTACGCCGGATCATCCAGCTTTAGCTTACCTTGGTCGCGTAACTTCAGTATAGCCATAGCCGTAAAGCTTTTACTCATCGAAGCGATACGAAATACCGAGGTACCGGCAGCCGCGGTTTTATTTTTCAGTTCGGTATAACCAACACTTCCGGTATGCACCAGTTTACCATCAACCACAATGCCATATACCAGGCCCGGGAAATGGTTTTTCCCTGCATAGTCGCGGTATATCTTATCGATCACCGGGTAGGTCGCTTCAATCTTTTTTAACCTGCCGGTATCAGTAAAAACCGGCGGCCTGTAGGATTGTGCGAATGATATTGCTGAATAAAGAGATAAGAAAACGAGAAAAACGAGGCTTATTGATCTGGAGAAACACATTATTGAAGGCTATTAATTCATACATATTTACCGATATTCCGGCAATTATGGAATACCTGGCTTCAAAAATATTAATCGCGTCCTGGTGGTACCCTTTATTCGGCTTCTAACGGCAGGTCAAAATAAAATGTGGAGCCGCTACCCAATTTGCTTTCAACGCCTATTTTACCGTTATGAGTGTTAATGATCTCCCAGGATATATAAAGGCCCATTCCCAATCCGCTCGTCATGTTGTTTCTATCCTCAACCCGGTAAAACCGCTCAAAAACTTTGCCTTGTTGTTCCTCCGATAAGCCGATGCCAAAATCAGTGATTGATACCCGTACCCAGCTTTCATGCTGATGGGTTTTGACGATCACTTTTTTATTTCCCTTCGAATATTTCACCGCATTATTAATCAGGTTCATCAATACCTGTTCCAAACGCTCGGCATTGCCCTTAATGATAAAGTCAGTTTCGTTTTCAACTTGAAAATCAAAGGCATCATACATGTGGACCGCATTTTCTATACAGGCATTGATTATACCCTTTAGACCGACCACATCGAGATTATAATTTAAGCGGCCGGCCTTGATCTTGCTTACATCGAGCAGGTCCTCCACCAGGAATTGCAGTTTATTGGCCACCAGGTTGGCTTTGCCGATGTATTGTTTTACCAATGCTGGCAGTTCGTCATTTTGACGCGTCGCGATCAGCTGCAAATATCCTTTCAGACTGGTTAAAGGTGTTTTCAACTCATGACTGGCCAAACCGATAAATTCATCCTTACGTTCCAGTTCCCTTTTTTGGTCTTCAATATCAGTTGCCGTTCCTACCCAAAAAATTATTTCTCCGCTTTCATTCCGTAGCGGCATTGCCCTGTTCAGGTGCCAGCGATAAGCGCCATCCTGGCCCCTGCGATAACGGTTTTCCACTTCAAAAGTTTTTCCGGTCTGCAATGAATCCACATATTTGGCAATCGTTTGTTCAATATCATCAGGGTGTACCACTCCCCGCCAGCCCCATTCCTTTGTTTGTTCAAAACTCAGGCCTGTATACGCATACCAGCGCTGGTTAAAATAGTTAATCTCACCGTTAGGCAGGTTGGTCCAGGTCATTTGTGTAATATGATCAGAGAGTAATTTAAAGTGCTCCCTGCTGATCACCAGGTCTTTCGTGCGCTCACGTACCGTGGCTTCCAGGTCGTCATTTTGGCGTATGGTTAAGTTTTGGGCAACCTCCAGCTTTTGATTTTGTATCATCAGATATTTTTGGCTTTCCTTTTGGCTGGTCAGGTCGGTGAGTATAATGCTAAGAGCGGCCCCTTCATCCATTTCGAGCGCAGCAAAAGAACAAAGGCAACAGGTTGTCTTACTATATTGATCACAAATCAATAATTCTTCCTTGCTATCTTCTCCCCAGCCGATCTTATTCAGCCTATGGTATCGCTTTTTTGACTGATCTGCGACAAAGGTTTCAAAGGGCACACCAATCACTTTTTCAAGCGAAAGTTTCACCGTAGCAGCAAAACTTGAGTTACAATAAAGTATAAATCCTTCTCTGTCAATGGTAACCGCGCCTTCGCTCATTTTCTCAATGAAAACGCGATAAGAGTGATCGGCGCTTTTTAAAGTATAAAGCTGATGTCTTTCCCCATTTTTAACTACAAGCGCATCTACCTGCCCTGTACGTATGCCCTCAATGGTTTGTTTGGCTTCCTCCAGTTGCAAATGCAACTCCTGGTTTTCTTTTAATAACTGTTGGTATTGTTTAGTCGGTTCCACTATTATAGCTAACTATTCTATCCCAAGTCCTTTAAGAACTTTTTGTTTGTTTGACATATCACCGATCAATCTTTTTTCCATGCCCGGCGCTTTTTTGATCAATAAGGGTAAAGCAATAAGCTGCTCATGCTCAGCGGTCAGGGGCTGCTGATAAACATCGATAATTTCCAGATCATATTGGTTCTTTAAATGTTCTTCACAAATTTTTTTCAGATTTGATATGGCTCTTGTTGAATTAGGTGAAGCACCAGTGATAAATAACCGTAAGACAAAAACCGGCCCGCCTGTTTCATCATTGATCATATCGGATAGAGGCACTGATTCCTTTTTTATCATTTCTATGTATTAACAGGTGTTATATCAAGTCCCACAAGTACCTTTTCCTCGTTCGAGAGGTCGCCTATTATCTTACGTATTGGCTCGGGCACTTTACGTACCAGTGTTGGTATGGCCAATATCTGGTCGCCTTCAGCCAGCTGTGGTTTTTCCAACAGGTCAATCACTTCAATTCTATACTGTCCTTTCAAATGTTCCTCACAATATTTTTTGAGATTAACCAAGGCTTTAATCGATTTTTCTGTTTCCCCGGCAACATACAACCTTAGTTCCCATTTTTTTTCGTCTTCCATAATCATTTGGTCTGCGGTTTGGACGCCGAATCGATCTCTCCCTTTCTAATACGCGTAATTTCCTGCCTTGTTTTTTCCATTACGTCTTTTTTTAACGCTTCCTGTAAATAAATTTTATTTAATTCTTCCTCGACAGATTCAAATTCGGTTTGCAAACTCGATATTTTTGCTTCCAAAACTTTTCTTTTCCTATTGACCTCCCGGTCTTTCGCTGTTATTGCATAATCATGCAATACCCTACCTGTTTGCTCTTTTACCTTTTGCGCCTCACGGGCAGATCCGGTTAGTACGCCTTCCGGTCCAAGATAAACCTCTACAAGGTCAAGCCCTTTATCCGTAATAATAAATTCTCTTACCTGGTTGGAATGCTTCATACCGCGTGATTTCATTATATACATACCCCGGTTACGTTCGCCATTGAACTCAATATCCCTAACCAGGATCCAGGTATCGACCAGCGACGATATACTTTCATCTGTTTGTTCCGTTACACTGGTGTTCAGGGTAAGTGCGGTAAACATTACCGTAATCTGTTCATCCTGTAAAAAATCTGTCAAACGGATCAGCATCGCCTTTACTTCACCTACCGAGCCAACAGTTACCAGGTTGGTAATCGGATCAAGTATAACTACTTCCGGCTTAAGGCTCCGGATCAGTTTATAGATAGAAACCAGGTGCATTTCGAGCCCATATAAAGTCGGCCTTGAGGCATGTATTTGAAGCAGACCCTTTTTAATATGTTTATCAAGGTCAATATTTATCGATTTCATATTGCGGACGATCTGGTTGGGTGATTCCTCAAAAGCGAAATAAATACACTTTTTACCGTCATTACAGGTTTGATTTGCAAAGTAAGCCGCCAAACTGGTTTTACCTGTACCGGCAGCGCCTGAAATCAATATACTACTGCCTTTAAAAAAACCTCTGCCGCCTATCATTTGATCAAGAGCCGGAATCCCTGATGATATTCTTCCTGTTGAAACTTCCTTTTCTAACGTTAATGAGGTTACAGGCAAAACAGATATGCCATCATCGTCGATCAGGAAAGGGTATTCATTTGTTCCATGAAAAGATCCGCGGTATTTCACCACCCTGAGCCGTCTTGTTGATATCTGGTTGATAATCCTGTGATCAAGCAATATCACACAGTCTGATATATATTCTTCAAGTCCCTGCCTTGTTAATATGCCGTCACCCCTTTCGGCGGTAATAATGGCGGTAACCTTCTTTTCCTTCAGCCAATGAAACAGGCGGCGTAGTTCGGCACGTAAAATAGCCTGGTTATTTAAGCCCGAAAACAAATTTTCTATGGTATCGACCACTACTCTTTTGGCGCCAATACTGTCAATGGCATATCCCATTCTGATAAACAGACCGTCCAGGTTATATTCGCCGGTTTCCTCTATTTCACTTTTTTCTATATGTACCTGATCAAGCCTGATCATATTATCTTTTTGCAACTGGTGAAGATCAAACCCAAGCGAAGCCACATTTACAGCAAGTTCTGCGGCCTGTTCTTCAAATGCCACAAAAACCCCGGGCTCTTTATACTCCAAAGCACCTTTTACCAAAAATTCTAATGACATTAAAGTTTTACCGCATCCGGCTGCGCCGGCAACCAAAGTTGGCCGGCCCGTGGGAAGTCCGCCCCCTGTAATTTCATCCAAGCCTAAAATTCCCGTCGGGGTTTTAGGCAGTGATGAATGATTATTAGTACTTTTTTTCTTTTTGTTCTGACTCATTGATGGTAGAAATTTTCAAAATTGTCTTCTGTTTTTATACTGATTCCATAGTTTTCAGCAATAATTTAGGATAAAAACCAGCTTTTTTTAAAAATGTTTTTAACGCATACCGCTTAAATCTCAACAGCTCTGATTACCGGTCTGTTGAAAATCAGAATTTCATGAAACATTAACCTCATTGATATGTTAATTAATTATACCTTAAATATAATCATGGATGCTCTTCAACATACAGAGTGCCAGGTTTCTGCCTTAAATGACCTGATAAGAATAAATAACGACAGGATAACTGGCTACAAAAAAAGAATAGACATCACCGCAAATGATGACCTGGCCGGGCTGTTTTGGCAATTCATTTATCAAAGCCGGCAGAATATTCATGATTTGATCCAATACATTCACCAGTTAGGCGGCCAACCGGCCGATGGCACTTCCTTATCCGGAAAATTCTATTACGCATGGATGGATTTAAAATCGGCCATTTACCGGCAGGACAGGCAAACTATGCTTGATTATTGTGAGTATGGCGAAGATGTCGCAAAAAGTGCCTATCAAAAAGTATTTGATGATAAAGAAATAAATTGGGGTAAAAAAGTGATCTATCTTTTGAAAAAGCATCTTGATGATCTGAAAAAATCACATGAACTCATCAAGGAGCTTCAGGAAGATTCTGCCGCCTCGGCTTAGGTTTTCATTAAAAAGATCGATCGTGTCCGCGCGATCAGAAATCAGGTTTTAAATCTAACCTGTCTGTCAATGTATTAATTAAAATACATTTCATTTTCCGGCTAAAACTTCATAATTTGATCCGCTGTTTTCATCATCTATAAATGATCAATCTTACTCTTGAAAATTTACCCGGTGATCTTTTCCGGGTGCTCTTCGAAAAATCGCCCGGTTCAATACTGGTTAAAGCCGATGCGCCTAGATTTACCATACTTGCTGCCAGTGACGCCTATTTAAAAACAACCCTGGTAACGCGCGAAGAAGTATTGGGCAAGGGTTTTTTTGAGGTTTTTCCGGATACGGATGACCTGCATGATGAAACCACGGCCCGCGAAGTATTTACAAAAGTAATCGAAACGCGCAAAAAAATGGACGTACCGGTTTACAGGTATGATGTTTTTGAGCCGGGAACCGATAACAAACAACCGCACTACTGGTCGTGTTCCAATATTCCCATCTTTGATGGCGATAACAGTGTAGCCTATATTTTAAACACTATTATTGATATAACAGGTGAGGTGAAGGCCAAAGAAGCCGCTATTGAGAGCGAAAATCGTTTGTTGCTTGCTGCTGAAGCTACAGGCCTTGCCATATGGGATCTGGATATCCCGGAAATAAATCTCACTTTTTCACCACAATTTGGCAGCATATTCGGCCATCAGGCGGGAACACTGATCACCCTTGCGGACATCCGTAACCAGGTTCACCCGGATGATATGCAAAATATCGTATTAATATCCTATTATGAATCATTGGTAACGGGCAGTTATTTTTATGAGATAAGAATATTCTGGCCTGATAAGTCGCTTCACTGGATACGCATTAAAGGCATTGTGCTGTTTAATAAAAACAAGGAACCCATAAGAATGCTGGGAACTGTTGTAGATATAACCGAAAACAAGCGGGATGAGATCAGAAAGAATGATTTTATAGCCATGGCCAGTCATGAATTAAAAACACCTCTTACCTCGCTTAAGGCTTATTTACAATTACTGGAAACAAAACTATCCGGAACCACCGATCCTTTTATAAAAACGGCGGTGGTTAAATCAGGCAACCAGGTAAATAAAATGACCGCCCTGATACACAACTTTCTCGATCTTTCGAAACTCGAACCCGGTAAACTGCAGCTCACCAGGAATACATTTGATATCAATCAACTCATTGGAGAAACTGTTTCGGAAAGCCGGTTGCTGAGTAATAGCCATAATCTTCATTTTGAACCTTCGGATGCGATCGAAGTGAATGCCGACAGAGAAAAGATAGCCCAGGTGATCAGCAACTTTATAAGCAATGCTAGTAAATATTCCCCAAAAGGAAGCAACATTACCTTGCACAGTACGGTAAATGACGACAACGTACAGGTGTCGGTAGCCGATGAAGGAATAGGCGTTAAATTGAAGGACCAGGAAAAAATATTTCAGCGGTTTTTCCGCTCTGAAGAAGAGGGACTGAAAAACATCTCGGGCTTTGGCATAGGACTATACCTGTCGAGCGAGATCATCCAGCGCCATAAAGGGAAAATATGGGTTAAGAGTGAACAAAACAGAGGATCAACTTTTTATTTCAGTTTGCCATTATAATGTCTGTCTGAATCAGACGAACTACAAGCTCATAAAATACCTGGTAAAATCAGTAAAGCTGTCAAAACTGATGTCATGATCATCAGTTGCACCAAAGCCATAGCTTACGAATACAAAAGGAATACCTGCCAGCCTGCTCTGTTCCCCATCGCCTACAGTATCGCCTACATAAACGGGACTCTTCAGATCATGACGCTCTATCAGCAGTTTAATATTATGACTTTTGGGCATGTAATTAGTACCGTAAGCGATTTCATCAATAATTTGCCCGCCAATGCCGGCCCAGTCAATAAATAATTTAATAACGCCTTTGGCACAATTACTTAAAATAAAAAGCTGGTATTTTCCCGCTAATTGCTGTAAACCATCCTTCACACCATCATATAATATCCCTCCCCTTTGCGGCAGCAGTTCTCTTCTTATCTCATTTACCTTTTCGTAAATACTTAGCTGCATTTGTTCATCGTATTCAGGCATTATGGTTTTCAATACTTTTTTTCCTTCCCATCCGACCATTTTCGCCAGTTCGTCGCGCGACATCGATTTATCAATCCCTAATTGTTCAAAAACCATGTTCCATGATACGGCGTAGGTGTCAACAGCATCCCAAAGGGTACCGTCCATGTCAAATATTATACTATCCGGTTTTTGCATACTTTGTTTTTTAGTTTAGGCAAGAATACTAATTAAGCATTAAACCCCAACAAAGTGATAATAATATTACATCCTTTTTCTTCTGTGTGTTGACAATCAGGAGTGTTCAATATTGGCTTGCATAGCTAAGGATATAACCACTTATTTTTTTGTATCTAAATTAACTACACAACCTGTTTAAATTCACTAATTATTAAAATATATTCCCTGTAATCTAATTGTGCATTTTTTGAAAAAATTTTTGTCAAAACTTCAGAATAAAATTACATTTTTGTCACTGATAAGGTTTAGGTTTGACCTGAATTAGCGAGTAAGACAGGTCACTATTATCCCCTGCCAACCCGGCAGGGGGTTCTTTTTTTTTGCACGCCCTGATAATTCATCAATAAGTAAAAAAGACCATTACTGCCCCGATTATTGCCATTTAAAATAGCACAGAACGCTTACTTTTGTTGCATGCAAAGCAGGTTTCCGGTATATGACATTTGTAAGCTTGCTGATTTTCAGCAGGAAGACTTACTTATCAGCCGCTTTGCTGTCTATCTGCAAAAGCACAAAAATCTTTATTTTCCTCATAAACATAATTTCTATCACCTGGTTCTGTTTACAAAAGGAGGCGGTACGCATTCGATCGACTTTAAAACGTTTGATGTAAGGCCTTGCCAGATCTATTTTATGATACCCGGGCAGGTCCATAGCTGGAATTTTGAAGGCGATGCCGATGGTTATGTTATCCACTTCTCCTTGGCATTTTTTCAGTCCTTCCTGTTAAAAAACGAATATCTTGACCAGTTCCCATTTTTTAGTGGTAATATAGATGATGCAGTTATTCAAATTCAGCCACAGTTTCAACAAAAAGTAATTAGCCTTTTTGAAGATATCATTACCGAAAGTGAGAACACGGGCCGCATGGGCATTGATCTGCTCAGGGCACTAATGCTGCAGGCGTTTATCCTTATAAGCCGCATAAATGCTGACAATAAAGAGAAACAATTGCCTCCTTACAATTACACACTTTTAAAAACCTTTCAGAAGCTGATAGAAAAAAACTTTGCTACGCTAAAATTACCTAGGGACTATGCAGAATTGTTGTACATCACTCCCAACCACCTGAATGCAATATGTAATGATTTGTTAGGCCTTTCAGCCGGCGAAGTGATCCGTAACCGCATTCTGCTTGAAGCAAAAAGACTATTGATCAACCTTAACCTGACTATTGCCGAAATAGGCTATCAGTTAAACTTTAGCGACAATTCATACTTTTCTAAATTTTTTAAAAAATATACCGGTTTAAGCCCTGAAGAATTCAGGAAAAGAACCTTAAAACAATCCCAAAATGGCACCCGCTAATACAGAATTAACCCAGGAAAAACCGCTGTCAGAATTTAAAGCTGCATTGCTATGCAAATGCCCCAAGTGTCGTAAGGGCGATATGTTTGCTAATAGCATGTACAGTTTCCGTGGGCAAAAAAGCTATACCAACTGCCCCTATTGTAATTTCCAGTTCGAAATAGAACCCGGCTACTTTTATGTGGCCATGTTTGTAAGCTATGGCATGAATGTGGCGCAAATGATCACCTTTGCTGTAGGCACTTATATGCTTACAGGGTCCGAATCGCCCTGGCTGTACGTGGGTATTTTGCTTGGAGTAGCCCTTTTGCTTTCGCCATTTAATTACAGGTATTCAAGGGTGATCCTGCTGTATTGGCTGACACCTAATTTAAACTATGATCCCAAACGGGCGGAAAAGCCTTATAATGCTAATTAATTGACTCATCCCCTGCCCGGCTCCGCTCAGCAAAAAGGGCGTAAGAACAAAGCCACTTCTGATTGCTCAAAAGTGGCTTTATAACAAGTCATTATCCGCAAACTATTGCTGCTTTCCTAAAACTGGGGAGAATTTGCTTTCGTAATCTTTTAATTGCTTTTGCAGCTTATCAGACAGAGCAGCCTGGTGATTCTCTTTTGCCAGTTGTGATACGCCATTCAATAATTGCAAGCCTATCTGAACGGCACGGGCATCAACTGCTGAGGCATCTTTTTGAAGCAGGCTATAATTATAATCCAGCTGATCGGTCAGATAAGTATCTATACTATTGGCAAAACGGTTGGCGTAGCTGATGTCTTCCAATGTATAGGCGGTAGCTACCAGGTAAAATTTGTTTCTGGCCATATCTATATACGGATAGATATCCGGCATCTCTGCATCATATTTGTGCAGCACCTTTAATGCCAGGTCGCGGTGCCCTTCCTGTATCAGGTTTTGTGTCAGATCCAATACGGTAGACAATATAACCGGATAAAACATTGTGGTTGATTCCGGATCGAGGTATTTTGCTGTTTTAAAATGCCCCCACTTAAATTTATTCATGATGTTATCATACATTACCAGGGTATTAGTTTTACCCAGCTGATCATGTGCAGCTGTATCCGGTTTAAATGGGATCAGGTGATAAGTAAATCCCTCTTTATACAGGTATGGTTGTAAACCCATCATATTTTCCTGGCCAACGGTAATGGTAAAGCAGATAGGCCTTTTCCAATTGTTATGCGCCAGTATATCTATAAAGGCCAGGTTATCCTTGGTAACAAAGTTCGACGTATATTTCCATTTCATGGTATCAACAAGCTTGCTCTTTTGATCTGCCGATACGACGCCGCTTTTAACTACCTCATCAGGATTGATGTTTATTTTAAAGCTTTTGGTTGGCAAGTAATTCACCTTTGAGCCGTCCTGAAGTTCCACTTTGGCGGCATCATCATCAGAAGTGATAAAATCAAAAACTTCTTTTATATCAGTTGAGCCAACAATTTTCTTATCATAAAACTGTATTGCATCACGCACGCCTTCTTTATATTTATCATAGGTCATCGTGATCGGCAAGGGTTCAGATGCATTCATCTTCCTTGTCATCTGGCGGATATACCAATCGCCGCTAAACAAGCTCAGATTCACTATGCGCACATCGGGCCTTATACCCTCCACTTCCTGGTCGTACCATAAGGAGTAGGTATCATTGTCGCCATAAGTAAATAAAATAGCATTCGGCGGGCACGATATCAGGTAGTTGTAAGCCATATCATGCGGCGTCATCTTGGTTGAACGATCATGCGCGCCCCATTCTTTACTCGCCAGTAAAAGAGGTATAAGCAGGCAGATCAGTGTAGCGCCAATGGCAGCCGTTTTTGGGTTTACCCATTTTTTTGCAAACTCAGCTATCCCGATTGCCCCTAAACCTATCCATATGGCAAATGCATAGAATGAACCTACGTAGGAGTAGTCACGCTCACGAGGCTGCACACTCGGCTGGTTTACATATATTACAATGGCCAGTCCGGTAAAGAACCATAGCAATGTTACTATAAGCGCGTCTCTCTTTTTAGTCTGAAAATGATAGATGAGTCCTATCAGTCCTAATATAAATGGCAGGGCATATAAAGGTGTATAAGCATTGCTTGCATCAATAGGTTTATCCGGACTTTTATGTATTAAAGAATTTGGCAAGTGTTTACCGGCATCAAATATCCCTGTGGTCCAGTTGCCGTCAATCCCTTCGGTACTTTGCTGACCATCTAATTGATTATAACGCCCTGCAAAATTCCATAAGAAATACCTGCCATACATTTGCCACATCTGCCAGCTGAACATCCATCTCAGGTTATCGCCAAAAGTAGGCGCATCTGTTTCACCCATGTGCAGCCATTGCCTGTAAAACTGTGCATCCTGTGCATACGAACCATCCGAGTTTTCGGTATTATACATCCGAGGCAAAATGGTGGTATGGTCATAAACAGTATTTAGCTTGCGGCCGGCCTGTTCGTAACTCTTTTCACCCTTACGGTAAATGATACTGCCCTCTGTCTGATCGATAACCTTGGCATCAAAGTAAGGCCCAAAAAGTAAAGGTGTTTCACCATACTGGATACGGTTAAGATAACCGTATAGCGTGAATGCATTATCAGGGTGCGAGTTATTCAGATCGGGATTGGCAGTTGCGCGGATCGGTATATAGGCAAACGAGCTGTAACCAAAGTAAATAAAGGCCACACATAGCAGGGCCAGGTTTAATGCCGGCTTATTGTTTTTAATGCTCCACCATATACCAAATACAATCGCCCCGATCAGGATAACAAAAAACACCAATGCGCCGGTGCCGAAACCCATACCCAGTGTATTGACAAAGAAAAGGTCGAAATAGGCAGAAAACATTACCGTATAACCCCTTATGCCATATTGGACCAATCCAAGAATAACTATACTGATCAGGAAAGCGATAATGGCGCTTTTGATATTAATATTTTTATACCTGCGGAAGTAATATACCATCACTATAGCCGGAATGGTCAATAAATTAAGCAGGTGGATACCGATAGATAAGCCGATGATATAGGCGATAAAGATGATCCATTTGTCAGCACCCGGCTCATCCGAATGGGCATCCCATTTTAATATTGCCCAGAAAACGATAGCCGTACACAAGGCTGATAAAGCAAATACAATAGTTTCCACAGCCGAGAACCAGAAGGTATCGGTAAAGGTGAAGGCCAGTGCACCTACCAAACCGCCACCCATGATCAGTATCATTTTGTAGCTATCAACTTGTTCGCCCTTATTAACCAATAGCTTTTTTGCCAGGGCGGTAATAGTCCAGAACAGGAACATGATCGTAGTCCCGCTCGCCAGTGCCGAACCCATATTGGTATAATAAGGCACCTTGGTTACATCGCCGAAAGACAGCAATGAAAACGCTTTGCCAAGCATAGCAAAAAGCGGGTATCCCGGCTGGTGGGCCACCTGTAAACGGTAGGCGCAGGAGATAAACTCGCCGCAGTCCCAAAAGCTTACCGAAGGCTCCAATGTTGAAATATAAGTTGCAGAGGCAATGATAAAGCAAAGCCAGCCAAATAGATTATTGATCTTGTTGTATTGCATGGACTATAATTAGTATTCTTTTTGCGCGGCTAATATCCGCATTTTTATAAATCTTTTTAATTAAATCACAACCCCGTTAACATATTTTAACAAAACGCCACCGAAATTATAAAAAATAAGGAAATAAAAAGAGTGTTTGGAGAATGAAGGGTGCCGGCAGGCGCAGGGCGATTATTCGCCGGTTGCAGATCCGCTGTTTTTTTGTCCGGAATCAAAAATATTATAAATCCGGACTGACATTACAGACAGCGGCCATCGTAAAAATTTAGCTACAGAAGTTCTTGGGATGGTATAGTAACCCGAGAATTTTATTTTACTGCTTAAACCTTATTCAATTCATGAAGAAACTTCTACTTACTTTCAGCTTTACAGTAGCAGCCTTTGTTTTCGCGGCTATGTTTATGTAAAAATATTGTTCGATACCCGGCCAGCAATAATTATTAATAATGAAGGATGGTAACTAAGCAAAAAAGAGCCGGTAGTTATCAATTGGAATAATTTAGATCATATCGGCAGTCATGATAAAAGCAGATTTATTGTACCAGTGTTAAAATACTGAAGAATATTTCAACAATACGACAAACAAACGGGGGGAACTTTGAATAAATTTAATATCAGCGCTGAAGTTTCTCAACCTGTTCAGATTTCAACAGTCGGATTAAATGCTCCTTTGATGCCTTAAGGGATATCCTTGAAACTAAGCTAAACGATACGAAGCTAAGCTGATGCGATCATTAGCAGAGTTAGCTTACTCGTGTCTCATTAACCATTTTCAATAAATAATAGTTACCGATCCGCTGTACTTTTGCGTTCCGTTTTTTATCGTAATAATATAATAATAAGTTCCTGTCTGTAGCTTTTTTCCCGCACTCCCGCCGTTCCATGGCGTACCATATCCTTTACTTTGATATACTTGTTGTCCATAACGGTTAAAGACGCTCACCAATGCGGTCTTATCATATTCCAAACCCGCAATTACCCACGTGTCGTTTATCCCGTCACCGTTGGGGGTAAAGGTGTTGGGTATTTTCACATCCGGGCAGTCATCTGTTATATGAATTTCCTGTGTGGCTTGGCAATTATTGACATCGGTTACTGTTAAGATTACTGTTTGCGGGTGATCCGCAACGTAGGTTTCAGTCCCGGCTTGTCCGTTCCAGGTGTAGGATGCCAGGCCTGCAGGCGCTGTTAGTTTTGCTGTTTTATGTGAGGAGACGCATACGCCTGCATCATTGATGTTCAAAACAGGGTTAGGTAAAAACGATACGTCAATGCTGGTTTGGGTCTGGCATCCGGCAGGTGAAGTAACTGTCAGCGTATAATTTCCGCTTGTGCTTACACTAATCTGGTCTGCTTTTTCCCCGGTGGACCATTTTACGCTACCCGTATTGTAATGCGCTTTCAGGTCCATGGTCTGTCCCTGGCAGAGCGTGGTTCTTACTATCTTTTCTATGCTAACTGCCGGTGGCGGGTTAAACACGATGATTTGCACCGCAGAAGTTTGTGAACAAAACGTTCCGTCGGTATTTGCCTGGTTGCTTTTTATTGTCACTGTATAACTGCCTGCTATGTTGGTGCTCAGCGAGGTTTGATTGGTGTAAACCGGTAAAAGCACATTGTCCCTGTACCAGTTAATGGTACAGGCAGGGTTTATTGGCCCAGAAATCGAAAGGGTGGCATTATCGCCCGTACAATAAGCCGGTTTATCTGTCGTCATTACCGGCGCCACATTGATCAAATCCACCTGCACCTCTTTGGATGGTAGCCAGGAACCGTCGCAGGCGCTTACCTCCACTTTATATTTCGCTGATTGGGTTACCGATAATGATGCAGTGACATCTCCTGTTAAAACGTCGTCTTTATACCACCGGTACTGATAAGCAGCACTCCCTTCCGCTTTCAGGGTTACCGGGGTACCGGTGCAATACCTTAATTCGTCCGGATAATTAAAGGTATAAACGGGAGTTGGTGTAAATGCGACCTGTTGCGGCGCCGATGTCTGCGTACAGGACGCAATAATGCTGCGGATGGTTACCGTATAATTTCCGCCAGCAGTTACCGGGATGCTGGTTTTATCCTGGTCCGCACTGATCACAGTGCCATCTTTATACCAATTGATCGTATAGCCGGGGTTGCGCGGGGTATTGACCATAAGCATTGCTATGTCGCCTGCACAATACTTGGTCTTATCGGCTGTAACGATTGGAACGGGCAGGCTGATCAGGTCTACTTCAATTTCCTTTGAAGGCACCCAGCTATTCATACAGGCGCTTACCTCGACTTTGTATTTGCCGGATCGGGTGACAGTATAATTATAAGTAGTAACGCCATTGAGCGTATCATTGGTGTACCAACGGTATTGATAGCCAGGGTTGTTGTTATTCGTTTTGAGTGTTGTGGATGTGCTGTCGCAATATTGCAGCCTGTCGGGATAATTGAAGCTGAAAACAGGTCCGGAAATAACCTGTACCTTCAGATGGTTGGTTTCAATGTGTACATTTTCGCATTGCAGATATAGCACTGCATTATAATCGCCACTATCTTTAACCGCAAGAGTCGATGAAACTGCACCCGGTATATCTATCCCATTCTTTCTCCATTGAATAAGATTATGATTGATGCTGGCATTATTAACCTTCAGATTAATTGAATTACCGGCACATATTTTTGTTGAGAATAACGTATCCGGGTAAGGCAAAACAGGTAAATCAAAATATGCCGCCCAAACTTTTTCACTGGTATTAAAGTATTTACTATAATCGGGTATGAGAAGGTATAATCCATCATTTGTACCGAGCCACACTTCATTTTCGCAGCCCGTGGCAATATCGACCCACGACTTTGCTGTCCCGGTGACACAGATATCGTTTACCTGTAGGTTTCCCAGGTCATCATAATGCGACAGTGAAAAATCGGTAAGTTCATCGGCCCCTACCTTTCCAAATAATGAACTACTGAAATACAACCCCTGATTGGTACCAATAAGCAGGTTCTCCTTATTTATGATTTTATTGTTGATATCGATATTGCCAATACTTGTCAGGCCATAAATATCAGTGATCTTATTTACTGTTATCCCGTTCAGAGACTGCTTATAAGCACTGATCCAACCATAAGAAGCGTTAGGATTATTCCAAATCTGGAACATGCCATTGCTATTACCCCAAAAAATATTGGAATTATATTGCATTCCGTTTAAATCAGAGTTTGAGTAGAAGGCGGTGTTGGTTGCCAGAGCATTTCCAAAAACACCACCTTGTAAAAACGACCTGTAATAGCTGCCCCAGATATCAGAAACAACCACGGGAACCTGCCTGGTAATATCAAAAGAACCGGATTGTGAATAATCGCTATAAATCAATCGCCGATAAGTAGATCCAAAAATTTTGAAAGGGCCGTTAACGCCAGCCAGTTGGAATGCATTACTATTAAATAGATAGACATAGCCACCTGAATCCGTTCCGATAAGCAGACCATTTGCATAATAGGAAAAGGAGGGGATTTCGATTGAATTAATAGGATAATTAACACGATTAGTAACTGGAGATAATCCGGCGACGCCTTTAAAACACTGTATTAGTTTTGAGCGCGAGGCAAGCCAAACGCTATCCTGGTTTTTTCCGGCAATGTCAATAAACTGCTGATCACTGAAAGCACTAAACTTTGAACTGTAATCATCTATCGCAAGGGTGGTTGTATTGACACGGTAAACCTCATTATTCTTTGCCAATACCCATAAATATGGGTCATTGATATCCCATTTTACTTTTAATATAATTTTGCCCTTTAATAGTTGATTGTTTAAATGAAAAGTGAGATCCTGTTGCTGGCAATACGCCTTTGAGCAAAAGAATAATACAACAGTTAACAGGAAATTACGATAAGGCCACATAGTAATCTGGGCAATTTACGGATAATTGCTGAATGCAGTTTAAACAGCTTGACGATTTGAGATTTTTTTTTCACTAATTACAATGAGATCACCGGGGATTGCCAATGCCCGAACTACTGGAAAACAACAAGCATCCGCCAGAAAATATCCCGGCGGATGCACACTTACCACTTATAAAAAGTCCAGGTCGGATTATTGGTGTTTTCCCATTATGCTTGAGAACTTACTCGTATAATCATTCAATTGCGCTGTTAACTTACTGTTCAAGGCCATCTGTTCATTCTCTTTGGTCAACTGCGTCATGGCATTTAATACCGATACGCCATATTGTACATTCTGCGTATTGACATCATCCGGACTGCTTTGCAACAGGTTGTAATTATAGTTCAGCTGATCGGTGAGATAATTATCCACGCTGTTTACATACTTGTTGGCCATTTCGGTAGCATGCAACTTGTAAGCCGTATCAATAATATAATATTTGCTTTGGGTGATATTAAAGTTGGGGTACAGGTCGGGCATTTCATGGTCGTACTTTTGCAGGGCTTTTAGTGCCAGGTCATTATGTCCTTCCTGCATCAGGCTCTGGGTCAGTTCCAAAAAACTGTAGGTGATAATAGGGTAAAACAAACCGGTTGATTGCTCGTCGAGGTATTTGGCATGTTTAAAATTACCCCATTTAAACGTGTCCATCACGTTATTGTACATCACCATGCTGTTCACTTTAGTTTGCTCATCATTACCTTTTCCATCCTTTTTAAAAGGAATGAGATGGTAAACAAAGCCTTCCTTGTACAGATAGGAATCAAGTCCGTTCAGGTCCTTGCCGCTCGTGGTAACGGTAAAGCAGATCGGCCTTTCCCAGTTATTGTGAGCCAGTATATCTATCATTGCCAGGTTATCTTTGGTTAGGTAATTACCGGTAAACTTCCATTGCATGCTGTCGGTTATCCTGCTTTTCTGGTCTGGCGTAACCACACCATTTTTTATTACCGCGTCTGCGTTTACGGTCAGTTTAAAGTTTTTGGTGGGCAGGTAATTTAATTTTGAGCCGTCGTTCATTTCCACTTTCGCCTGCGGATCATCTGAGGTAATAAAATCAAACACCTCTTTCAACTCTATCGAATCGGGAACTTTGGCATCACTATAAGGAATATAATCGCGCGTACCGGTTTTATATTTGTCATATGGCATAGTAACAGGCAACGCGTCTGACTGGTTGATGCTCCTCTGCATCTGGTGGATATACCAATCGGTGCCGAAAAGCGTATTGATCACGATGCGCACATCGGGCCTTATGCCTTCCACTTCCTGGGCGTACCAAAGCGAATAGGTATCATTATCCGCACCGGTAAAGAGTATTGCGTTTTTGGGGCATGATATCAGGTAGTTATAAGCCATATCATGCGCTGTCATTTTGGTTGAACGGTCGTGCGATTTCCATTCCTGTTTTATCAGCAGCGCAGGTGCTATCAATAAAGATAAACCGATAGCCATATAGCTTGCTGTGCGGGCATTTATTCTCCTGCGCATAAATTCAGCCAGACCGATCACCCCAAACCCTATCCAGATGGCAAAAGCATAAAACGAGACCACATAAGAGTAATCGCGTTCGCGCGGCTGCACCGCCTGGTTCACATATATCACAATGGCAATGCTGGTAAAGAACCAAAGAAAAGTGATGACCAGCGCGTCCCTTTTGCAATGACGGTAATGGTAGATCAGACCGATCAACCCCAAAATTAAAGGAAGTGCATAGAGCGGCGTATACGTATTGTTGTCAATAACCGAATTGGGCAAATGCCTGGCCTTGTCAAATATCCCGGTTGTCCAGTCGCCATCGGCATAGCCGTGTAAGCCGCCCATTTGCTGCTGCCCGTCCTGCTGATTATAACGACCGGCAAAATTCCATAAAAAATACCGGCCGTACATCTGGTATATCTGCCAGCTAAACATAAATTTTAAGTTGTCAGCAAATGTGGGCACATCATTTTCGCCCATTTGCAGCCATTGCCTGTAAAACTGCGGATCTTGTCCTTCCTGGCTGGTTATGCGCGGCAATATGGTATTGTGGTCATAAGTTTCAACCAGTGTATGGCCCGCCTGTTCATATCGTTTATTACCTTTCTGATAGATAATACTGCCATTCTGCTGATCAGTGATCTTAGCATCAAAATAGGGCCCGCTAAACAATGGTGCGCTTGGATACTGAATGCGATTAAGATACCCATACATGGTAAAGGCATTATCAGGGTGCGAATTGTCGAGGTTAGTATTTGCAGTAGCACGAATGGGGATGTAAGCGAATGAGCCATATCCAAAATAGATAAAGGCCAGGCACAAAAATGCCAGGTTCAGTGCCGGTTTGTTTTTGCGGATGCTGTACCGTATGCCACCAACCAATGCCCCTATCAGCAATAAAAAGAATACAATGGCGCCGCTGCCAAAACCCATACCCAGCGTATTAACAAAGAACAGGTCAAAATAGGCGGCAAACATTACCGTATATCCCCTGATGCCAAATTGTACAAAAGCCAGTATGGCTATACTGATCAAAAAAGCAGCAGTTCCACTTTTAAGGTTAATGTTTTTATATCTGCGGAAGTAATACACCAGTACGATAGCAGGGATGGTCAACAAATTGAGCAGGTGTACACCGATAGACAAACCGATAACGTAAGCGATAAAAATGATCCACTTATCAGCGCCGGGCTCATCCGAATGGGCATCCCATTTCAATATCGCCCAAAAGACAACCGCCGTACAAAGTGCCGACATGGCAAATACAATCGTCTCGACGGCCGAGAACCAAAAGGTATCTGTAAAGGCAAAGGCCAGGGCGCCCACCATACCGGCTCCCAAAATGAGGGTTTGCTTCGCCCGGTCGGTTTCTTCGCCCTTTTTGATCATCATTTTTCTGGAGGTCAGTGTGATTGTCCAAAAGAGGAACATGATGGTTGCACCGCTGGCCAGCGCGCAGGCCATATTGGTAAAATAGGCCACTTTAGCGACATCGCCCATGGATAGCAGGGAAAACGCCTTACAGATCATCGCGAAAAGCGGATAACCCGGTTGGTGCGATACTTGCAGACGGTAGGCACAGGCAATAAACTCACCGCAGTCCCAGAAGCTTACCGAAGGCTCTAAAGTTAAAATGTAAGTGCCCGAGGCGATGACAAAACAAAGCCAGCCCAAAAGGTTGTTGATCTTATTGTATTGCATAGGATATCCAGGTAAAAATTTTATCATTACCTAAATATCCGTGCTTTTTATAAGTTATTTATATCGAGCAGGTTACTTTAACATCTTTTAACAATATTTAACTATTTGATTTTCAATTTGCCGCCGGCGGTGTGGTGGGCAGTGCGGTAACAACAGGAACGATAGGATACCAGTGCGCCGGTAGCTTCCATCCCACTATAGCACCGATTTCGATTAATTAATCATATCCTAAAAATAGTGCAATAAAATCAATTGTAAAGGCGGTAAAAATGACATTCCCGAGGGCTGATTGCCACATTGATGATTAGTCTTCCTTCTTCCTCAACCCGGAAAAAAGGATCATCAGTACGACAGCCAATAGAATACCAATGGGCATATCCCGGGTAGCCAATCCTGCCGATAAGCCAATAATGATTGCAGCTGCATAATAACTTTTTGGACCGGGATTTCTCATTGCAGGGCTAAAGATATATCTAGCACCGCTAACAGGGCAGATTTTTTTTAATTAATTACTCATTTTTATGATTTGTTAACCTTCCGGAGAAGGTCAGGTGAAGGCTAAAAAGTTAAAGGATGTTAAACCAATTCCGATTACCATAGTCAAAGTTTAGCTTTGGTGATCTTATTAAATTAATTCCGGAATTTGAATTGATAGAACCTGTACGCGACAACAATCCTTATTAAACAAACAAAGATGCGAAAGCGTATATTGGTATTAGATGACAACCAGTCCATTCTGGATATGGTTGAAGAAGCTTTATCCTACGAAAAATTCCAAGTACTTATTACTTCCGACAGTGATAACCTGATCGAAATCGCTAAAATTTTTCAACCCCACCTGTTTATACTGGACGACAGGCTCGCCGCCCGTAAAAGCGAGGATATTTGCAAACAGATCAAATGGCATCCGCTGTTAGGCAATACCCCGGTGATGTTATGCTCGTACTACTATTATAATGACACCGATTTTTCGGCAATGCCTTGCGACGATATTATAGCCAAACCATTTGGGCTGGAAGAATTGATGAGCAAGGTGAATAACCTGATCGTTCAGTAGGTCATTTTCGTTTTACTTCCGTACTATGACTATCATTGTGTGGCTTTAATGCCGGCAACAACACTTTTATTATCGCTATCAGGGCCACTGCAATCACCTTTAAGGCCTTGTATGAAAAAATCACAAACGGTTTCATTACTTCCCAATTGTCGCCGTGAGTATGCCTGACTTTTTTTGGGGGACTGATTATCTTTACTTTATTTCTGTCCATAGCATAGATATTATATAATTTATAAGCTATGAAATCACAATTTGTTTAAATTAATTCGGCTGTCAGCTCAGCCTTTTCTTCAGGGTGATCACGGTCACCTCCGGCCATATACCCAACCTGCCCGAGAAAGCCAAAAAGCCGAAACCGCGGTTCACATATAGTTGTCGCCCATTTTGTTCAGCCAATCCCGCCCAGTCGAAGTAGCGGTATTGCACAGGGCTCCATCGTAAACCGGGCAGCTCTACCCCAAACTGTGCGCCGTGCGTATGCCCTGCCAGGGTCAAATGTATCTTTGTGGGGTTATACCTCACCTTTTCTTCCCAGTGGGTCGGGTCGTGCGACAACAGTATCTTAAAGGCATCCTTATCTACACCCTTGATGGCCTTATCCAGATCGCCTATTTGTATAAAGCCCCGGCCCCAGTTTTGCACACCAATCAGGCTTATCTTCTGCCCACCTTTTTCTATCAGCACATTTTCATCCAGCAAAAGGCGGTAGCCCAATTTTTGATGCTGCTCTTTCAGGTGCTCCAGGTTAGCAGTTTTTTCAGCTTCGCTGTCCCATTTTATATAATCGCCATAATCATGGTTGCCTAATATCGAGTACTGCCCATAAGGCGCTTTGAGCTGACTGAAACGTTCAATATAAGGTTCTATCTCCCAGGCGGCGTTATTGACCAGGTCGCCTGTAAAAACAAACAGATCGCTCTTTTGAGCTTTAGCCATGTCGATTCCGCGTTGTACAGCATCGGTATTATCGAAACTGCCCGAGTGGATATCAGATACCTGGGTAATGGTAAACCCGTCGAAGGCATCGGGCAGATCATCAAAATAAACCGTTTGTTTATGCAGTTTGAAATCATATTTACCTTTTAACATCGCATAAAAGAAACCTGTAAAAGGCACTGCGGCAACAAGTATGGCTGCCTCGCTGATAAACTTACGACGGGCGGGGAAAAATGGCTCGCCTGTTTTACTGCCGGGGTTTATAATATGATCACCAATACCATATAAAAAACGTCCCGTATCACCTAAAAATAGTATAACGACAAAAAATATTTTGGTGAAAAAAAAAGTAAGAAACAGGCTTAGCATCCATTCGTGAAAAGGCCTCATCCCCTTTACTGTACTAAAACTGCCGAAGCCTAACAGAAACAAGGCGGTAACCCCTACCGATATTACCAGGTACCCCCAAAGTACAGCGCGTTTCAATTTTCGCGATTGCCAATCGCTAACAAATGTTCTTAAACCATAAAAAACATACCAGTCGAGCAATAGAGTAATAGCCCCTATGATAAGAAATATTCTTAAAAAACCACCTCTATGCATAAAATTAAACTTGTGTTGTGCAATTTATAAAAGGGAAAGTAATTAAAAGGTAAAAACAGTTTTGGTTATTCAGAAATTTAGTACCTTTTCACTTTCATCATACCAAAAAGAAAATTCTCAGGGACAGCAATTCAGGGCTACCTGGTGGGCAAATTTATTACAGTAATATTGCGAAATAAACCTTTATGAAAACTATTTTTTCTTTATCTATTCTGACACTTTTTATCGCTCCGCTATGTATGGGGCAGCAAAAAACCAAAACTGACACTGTCTTTTTTGAAGATTTTAACGGCAAAACGCTCAACCGCAGCAAGTGGAATATAGAGGTTACGGGCAATACGGTAAATGATGAACAACAGGCCTATGTGGATTCCTCATCGGTTTTGTACATCGTGCGCGGTAAAAATGCCGAAGGTGCTAAAAACGGCGCGCTGGTTATCAAGGCTATCTTTCGTCCCGGATATACCAGCAAGGAACAAAAGAAATACGATTTCATTTCGGGCAGGATAAATACCCGCCATAAAATGGAATTCACCTACGGCACCGCTTCGGCCCGCATGAAGATGGCCTCGGGCGCTGGGATGTGGCCGGCTTTCTGGGCTCTGGGCAATGGGAAATGGCCCGGTTGCGGCGAAATTGATATGATGGAGACCGTTGGCGATTCGAGCTGGATAAGCAATGCACTCCACGGCCCCAATTATTTTGGCGACACTCCCTTAGCTTACCGGTATTTTTTCCCCGCCCAAACCGATGTAAGCCAGTGGCACATTTACTCCGTAGATTGGACACCTGATAAAATTGTGTTTAAAACGGATGGAAAAATAACCTATACCGTCACCCGTGCCATGGTGGAGCATTATGGCCGATGGGCTTTTGATAATGCCAAATTCATCATCCTCAATTTTGCATTGGGTGGCGGCTATCCAAGCGGGGTAAATAAGATCAAGTCCCCGTATAATGGCATTTCGCAGGCCACTGTAGACAAGATAAAAACAGGCAGGGCAAAAGTGCTGGTAGATTGGGTTCTGATAACCCGTAACAAAAAATAATCGAGTAGGAAAGTAGGGATTATTTCCCTACTTGTCCTCTCACACCACCGTACAAGCCGTTCGGCATACGGCGGTTCATTAAACACTAACAGACAATAAGGGGTTTGTTATCTCGCGCAGAGATATCAGCCCCTCTTTCTTTAAAAATGCATTGTCAAGAGCCCGTTTTAGGATTGGGCTTTGAACCGTTCGCCAGTACCCATGCCGGGTGTTGCCCCACATATAGGCTTGGTTTGGTTTTATTCCCAATCTTTCCAGATGCTTAATTCGAGTTTTCGGTTTCTTCCACTGTTTCCAGTAACATAACCGCACCCGGCTTCTGACCCATTCGTCCAGTCTTTCGAACACCGATTTGGCTTCGCTTAACTTAAAGTAGTTTCCCCATCCATAGTTGAGCCGTCTGATTTCCATCATCCGCTGTTCCATCGGGTAGGGTTTGCTCCGGCATGTGACCAGCCGGATCTTGTCCTTGTATGCTGCAATGCTTTTCCGGTGGACCGTAATCCCCTTTTCTCCTTTCCTGTGATAGAAAGTGAAGCCCAGCAGCTTGCTGAGCCATGGGCGGGTGACTGAACTCTTTTCGATGTTAACCTTTAGCTTCAGTTCCTTTTCAATATAGGTACTGATGCTTTCCATCACCCGCTCACCTGCACGTTTGCTTTTGACGTAAATACTAATGTCGTCTGCATAACGCACAAACCGGTGACCGCGCTTTTCCAGTTCCTTATCCAGTTTATCTAAGATAATATTGGAAAGCAGCGGGCTTAACGGGCCGCCTTGCGGAACTCCCTGTTTACTGGGCAATGATTGCCCATTTTCCTGAATGTCTGCACGCAATATCTTATGGATAAGTCTTAATACCCGCTTATCCAAGATCTTCCGGCTTAGTTCATTCATCAGGTAGTCATGGTTAACCCGGTCAAAGAATTGAGCCAGGTCCAGATCGACTACATGGCTGTAGCCCTCGTTAATGTACTCCCTGGCCTTTTGCAGGGCCTGATGTGCATTCTTTTCTGCCCGAAAGCCGTAGCTGTGTTCCGAGAAGTCAGTATCATACATTTTGGTCAGTTCCTGTGATATGGCTTGCTGTATCAGCCTGTCCATATATGTAGGGACGCCGAGTTTGCGCTCGCCGCCGTTGGGTTTGGGAATTGTCACACGCTTTACTGCTTGTGGCTGGTACGTTCCGGCTTCCAGTTTAGTTTTTACTGCTTCCCATTCAGCTTTTAGCTGTCCGGCAAAGTCAGCTGCCGCTATCCCGTCGACTCCGGCTGCTCCCTTGTTCCCTGTGACCTTTTGGTAGGCAAACCTGATGTTTGTTTTACTGAGGATCTCTTCCAGTAGCATTACTTAGGGCATTTTGTTTTCTGTTTCCTTGTTTCTTTCCTTCTTTCAAGACATCGCTCAACGCTCACTACCCGCCTTTCTGCTTCCAGCATATCCGTAGGTAATCGAGCCCTCTATTCAGAGTTTTCTGCTTTCGTTACGATGATCCCGTTGCCAGAGATACTCCTCGGACGTTTAATGTTCGGCCCTTCCCTTTTTTCAAGGTACTACGGCTTCGGCTGACTTCTGTTAAACAAGCCTTGCATCACTGCACGCTTTTGCTCCTTCGGGACTCGCTTTGCCCTCCGTCCACCATTTAACAGATCTCCCCGGGTAAGAACGCAAACTTTCTCTCCATCTACTGTCAGATTTACAGCCCATCGTTTCGGATAGTTTCGGGCTTCGTTTTGTTCGGCAAACTCACCCACTTTGGACTGCCTAATCTACTTCCTGTTCGTCAGGCCGGAGATTTACCGCTGGCTTCCTTCAGATTCGCAGTCACCCGCGACACCCTTGCCTTTGGTTAACGCTTCCTCCTATCAAGGCGCGTTCGGGACTTGCACCCTAGAGTTTGCGCCCATGCCGGGCGCACAGACATAAAAAAACCGCTTTCGAAGCGGTTTTTTTATTAAAATAGGTTATCGATTTTAATGATTGAAATTGCGATAATCATGGTCGTGATCGTCACGATCGTGGTGCTCATCATCTGAATGACGCCGGTGATGTTCACGGTATTCGATTGAACAACTTGACATAGCCACTGATGCAAATATCAGTAAAGCTATTAATCTTATCATTTGCGTTTTCATGGTGGTACTAATTAATGTTTATATTTAACAGATGTAACAAACAAACCCCAGGTAAAAAGAGTTTGTCATTGAAGTTATTGACATCCATTTACTG
Source organism: Mucilaginibacter sp. (assembly GCA_028287895.1). Classification (GTDB taxonomy): domain Bacteria; phylum Bacteroidota; class Bacteroidia; order Sphingobacteriales; family Sphingobacteriaceae; genus Mucilaginibacter. The sequence continues at coordinate 146,721 of JAQBOV010000005.1, forward strand.
AAATGGTTTAATCGAACCTGAACCGTACTGCAACCGGGCAGCCCGGTAAAGGTTTTATTTCGTACTTTTAACATCCGATATTAAAGCGGATCGTCACTTATATGATCTTTAAATACTCTTTTAAGGCGTTCCTGGCTTGTATTGCCCTAATCATATCAAATATTTTTAATAATGCTTTGGCACAAGCGCCCAAAATCACTTACCCGTCGCCTCCGGCAAGCTACCCCATAAACGTTCCAATAACACCGCTTATGCCAACCAATAATGACGGTGCTGTGCCTGCTACTATTTATGGGCAGGTTAGTACTTTTGCAGGCGGTCGCGGCCTGTTACCTATGACAGTAACGGCACCGACGCCGGTTTCAATTTACCTTCAGGCATCGCCGTTGGAGCAGCCGGAAATGTTATCCAACGCCCCAGACTTATACAGCAGGTTTACCGATAACACCATTGGTGCCAATTTCTACAGGCGGTGCAGTGCCGGCTACGATATTTGGTGGTGGTCCGTCTGCCAACTATGCCATCAATCAAACCCTGCGCGCAGGCTTAACATTTGACCCTGCAACAGGCACCATAAGCGGCACACCCACTGTAGCTTCGCCGGCTACGGATTATAAAATTACTGCGACCAATAATGGCGGCAGCGGTTCGTTTACCATCAATATTACTGTAATTGCCAAAGTATTGGCGCCACAAACCATTACTTTTGGCCCTATAAAAAGGCTATCCCAAATCGTGGAATGGCACCTATAATGGCCCAGGTTGCGGCAGGCACTTACCTCGATCTTAAAAACGGCACGCCGCAATTATCAGGCTATGTAGCGGTGATACGCTAAGGTTCAGATTTTTTATATACATATCTTACTGATATTAAAAAGCTTAACCCTTAGAAACTTATTTAACTATTATATCGTATTAACAGTAAAATGAGAGGTTATATTACCATCCCTGAATCTATTGAATGCCGAACATGCAAACACTGCGGCTCGCGCCCGGTCATTTCCCTTGCCGGAAAAGACGAATACGTGCTTAAATGCCCGGTTGATGACAACCATTGTCAAACGCAGGGTGGAATGATCGATATTGAAGACTGGAACATGCAGAATATCCCTCTTGCTGAGCCTGAACCGGAAGCTGCCAACATGGTGGCCTGCTATGACAGCAAGTTAAATTATACCTTTTTTCTTCCTGTGTAATTGTTACAAAGGATTCATTTATGTCTTAAAATCTTTTCCCTACCTTGTTCTCATGAACAAGATCATCTCTTTAAAACTTTCCGTCCTGCTAACTGCCTTTATGTTTTCCGGCCTTTGCTACGGGCAGGATAACAAGCCAACACTAAACCATATAGCTGTTTGCGCGCGTGACCTAAAAAGAAGCGTGGCTTTTTATAGTAATGTACTGGAATTAAAAAAAATACCCAACCCCTTTCATGATACCGTTCACCAATGGTTCAGTATCGGACCGGGCACACAATTACATGTAATACAGGCGGATTGCCCCACTGTTACACACGATATCAACAACCACCTGTGTTTCCGAGTAGCTTCCCTGCCCGATTACATGAAACACCTTGATCAGCTCAATATTAAATATGGTAACTGGGCCGGTGATTATAAGAAGACGCAGTTAAGAGCCGACGGCGTGGTACAGATCTATTTCCAGGACCCGGATGGTTATTGGATAGAGGTAAATAATGCAAAGTAAGCCCTCTCCAGGGGTAACGATATATGAGTTGGGACAAAGCGGCATCCACCTGTCACCCATAGCGCCATGAAATACTTCTACAATGCCCGGCGGCTCGTAAATCATTAGGCGTCGATATATGATGATCGATGCTCACCGCCGTATTCTCTGCCTCGCTCGTCTGCAGACTTTACTTTCTTTTTAACGAACAAGTTTGCCTTTTTGGATTTGATGGTCCTAACCGCTTGATTTATCAAAATGATCGCGATTACAAGTATGAACGTGTTCGTTGCCACAAATACTAATAGTGCCCACCAGGGAAGTTGCATAAAAGATTCCATCGTCACATAGTTTTTTGGTTAAATTGGTATCATTCAGGTTGGTTATATAAAGGTAAGGTATTTTTATAAGAACTTCAAGTACAGATTTTTAAGCGTGGTTTTTTAAAGCTCAGGGAAGCCTTTTTCCTTGCCTTGTTTGGCGGGTTAGCGTTTTGTTAAGCAAAATTACCTATTGCAGCATGTACTGCTAAGTAAACTTTGCCCAAAAAGTGGGCTCAGGACATTCCTACGAGGCTTTTTCGCCATAAATAATAGTGGCACCAAAATCAAGCAACGCGCGGCCATCAATACTGCTTGTATTAATGATACCGTAAACATCATTTTTAATAGCTGCAATTGTGGCCTCATCTGCTTTAGCCAGGGCGGCAACCAACGATTCTGACAAATCCATCCTATTTTGCCAGTATGTATCCGTGTCAATAAAATCGACCTTGGCGGTGATCTCCTGCCCGCCAATATGTTTAAAACCTGCTTGCGCAAAAATACCGGTCATAAGCCCCACTTTGGAGCAACGGAACATGCCCGGCGCATCCGCCGGTGGTTGTGGCAGTTCAATATATTTATTGATGACATCCGTCATTGCGGTATACCAAAAGTTTTTATCCGGGGAACTCCAAACTGCGGCAGCGAGGCGCCCCCCGGGCTTTAACACACGGTGCATTTCATTAGTTGCCAATTGCATATCCGGAAAAAACATAAATCCCATCCGGCAACTGATCTTCGTAAATGTATTGTCCTCAAACGGCAATTGGCAAACATCGGCTGCCTTAGTGCTATAGTTTTTTAGTCCTTTGGCAGCAGCATTCGCAGCAGCTATCATCAACATTTCGTCCGACAGATCGGTGCCGGTAACCTTCCCCTTTTTTGCAATCGCGGCAATCGTCAGTCCCGGCTGGCCCGTACCGGCGGCAACATCCAAAACAATATCGTCTTCTTTTATTTCGAGCCGCTCAATAATGGCCTGGCCCATTGGACGCAAAAATTCCATGATAAACCGGTCCCATTTTTCCCATCCCGGTGACACTTTGCTCCAGCTCTGCTTTTGTTGCTCGCGAATTTGTTCTTGCTGAAATTCCATGATCAATTTTTTATATCAGGTTATTGTAAACTAATTGATTGCCCAAAAGGGACGATGCCTCCTTTACCGTCAAGATGCGCCGCCCAAATATCAGTAACCATTTTTTGATCTATCCAGTTCAGCCATTTTAATGTTTCGCCTGACGCATTGATGGCTACTCTAAATAGCTTATCAATGTGAACAAGTTCGAAGACAAGATAACAGGTTATGTCCGAGCCATCATAGGTATATCCCAATACCACTTGGTTACCTAAGGTATGGTGCAAAATGTCCGCCCACATCGCATTTAATGTAATCAAAATTAAATGGTGTGTACCATTATCCTGACTGATCATTCTCACACCCTGTATTTTCGGCTGGATTTCATCCATAATCAAATATACCTGTTCCAGAATAAATAACTGCTTATACTTTTCTATCCCGGAGGGCCCCCTCAAAAATTTAAGTTAACCCATAAAACCTTGTTGGGAAATAAAAATTGATGAATTTCACCAGGAGTTGCTATGGAACGCACTTGCGCGGGGATACTTTTTTTACCGACCAGTCGTCCGCCTTGGACCAAGGAGATAAAAAGCGTCCTGTAAGGACGCCTGGTTGGTAGCAGCCGGATCTCATCTTTTGAGGTTTGCCATCAGGATATATGATGAGTTTGTGAATATTAAATCTCGATAAGAAATTTATTCCATCTACCTATACCCCATCGCCTGCAAGTCAAACAATTCGGCGTAACGGCCGCCTTTTATTAGTAACTCCTCGTGGCTGCCTATTTCTATCAGTTCGCCTTTTTCCAGAACAAGTATCCGGTCGGCCATACGTACGGTACTGAAGCGGTGCGAGATCAGCACGGCCGATTTGCCTTTGGTGAGCTCGGCAAAACGCTTAAAAACCTCATACTCCGCCCGTGCATCAAGCGCCGAGGTTGGTTCATCCAATATCAGCAACTGTGCATTACGCATGTAGGCCCGGGCTAAAGCCACTTTCTGCCATTCGCCGCCTGATAGTTCTACCCCGTCTGCAAAACGTTTGCCCAGCATCTGGTCGTACGCGCCGGGTAATTTAGCCGTGAGCGCATCAGCCATGCTCTGCTGTGCCGAAGCTTTAATAAGAGGCCGGTTCTCTTTCTGGTTGATATTTCCGACGGCAATATTCTGTGCAAAGGTCATCTGGTAACGCAAATAATCCTGGAATATGATGCCCACGTTAAGGCGAAGGTCTGCAAGGTCATATTCGCGCAGGTCTATGCCTTCCAATAAGATACGACCTTCTGTTGGGTCATACAAGCGGGCAAGCAACTTCACCAGGGTGGTTTTGCCCGCGCCGTTCTCACCTACTAAAGCCAGCTTTTCGCCGGGGTTGAGTGTAAAGCTTAAATGCCTGTTGGCCCAGCGGTCTGAATTGACATACCTAAAACCTACATCCTGAAAAGCAAAGCCCTGTTGAAGCTTTTTGGGGAATGGCAATGGATTGGCGGACGCTTTAATTTTAGGCACGATCTGGAAGAACTCAAAAAAGTCGCGCAGGTAAATAGCCCCCTGCGATACGGTTGTAAAACGGGTTAATATGCCCTCGAGCAAAGTACGCAACTGCCTGAACGAGCCTGCCAGGAAAACCAATTGCCCCATGGTAACGCTGCCATCAACGGTTTTGATAATGATCACCACATAGGCGGCGTAATATCCCAGGCTTCCTAATATTGCGAAGAAGGTACCCCAAATGGAACGGCGGATAGCCAGCCTGCGGTTATCGTTATAAAACTTATCCGACAATTGCCGGAAACGCTCGATAATAAAACCCGACAGGTCGAATATCTTTACTTCTTTGGCCGTTTCGTCACTGGCGCCCAGATAACGCACATAATCAAGCTCACGGCGTTCCGGCGTTTGGCCGCGGGTAAGGGCGTAACTCTGATCATTAAAATAAGCTTCCCCCAAAAAAGCAGGGATAATAGCGATCAGCAGCAGGACGATAAGCCAGGGATTAAAGGCCATTAACCCTACGGCCAGGAAACCCATCGTGATCAGATCCTGTACCTGGCTCATGACCTGTGATAGCAGTATCGTACGACCAACCGTTTGCTGTCTTGCGCGTTCCAGTTTATCATAAAAAACAGAATCCTCAAATTGGTCAAGGTCAAGCGTGGCAGCATGCTCCATTATCTTCACCGAGGTATGGTTGCTGAAAAGATCCCCGAGCAAGCTATCCATCAGCGTGATGGCCCTGCTGAGTGAATCAGTTAGTATAGCCAGTGCCAACTCAGTTGCTACCAGTGCCCATAAATGATGGGTATCTGCCGAATGCGAATGATTTAATTTAAGGACTTCGTCAATAATAAGTTTGCCAACATACAACAAAGCAAGGGGCATGGCCGAACGCAGGATGCGCAACGCTGAAGTAACGATTGTCATCCAGTGGTTGGTTTGCCAAACCAATTTAAAAAAGGCCGGCAAATTGCGCAGCGCGGCCAAACGTTCTTTTAAAGTTAAAGGGTCTATACGTGTATTTTTGGGCGGGCTGATATTCAATTGTTGATCTCTCTTGCTAAAATTTAGGGTAAAAATAGTGATTAACCCAGCCTTTTTAACGATTAATGGTTTTTGTGAACAACAAATGACATAATGACAATGCTTTAGATTTAAAGTCTATTAATTTAGTAGAATAAATTTACATTTGCGAGACGGTTTAAATTAGGTGTTTAAACATCAAATGAATACCTTTGCAGTCGTTAATTTAAAACAATCATAAAGAGAAATTAAATGAAAAAGATTATCCTGTTAGCTGCGGTTGCCCTGATGAATACTGCAGTATTTGCACAAACGTGGAAAGTAAACAAGGCGCATTCGCATTTTACTTTCACCATCACCCACCTGGCCGTATCTGATGTTGACGGTGTATTTAAAGATTTTGATGCGACCATCACCGCTTCAAAACCTGACTTCAGTGATGCTAAATTTGATTTCACCGCCAATACCGCTTCTGTTTCTACAGGTGTTGATGCACGCGACAATCACATTAAAAGCCCTGATTTTTTTGATGTAGCCAAATATCCAACTGTTGCTTTTGTAAGTACTTCTATTAAACCTACAACTGCTAACCACTACAAATTAACCGGTAACTTAACTTTAAATGGCGTAACAAAACCAGTTACACTTGATCTGTGGTACCGTGGCACCGTCACCAACCCTATGAGCAAAACACCTGATGCAGGTTTCCAGGTTACCGGTACGATCAACCGTTCCGATTTTACTTTCGGAAGTAAATTTAGCTCTCCAATGCTTAGCGATGAAGTTGCTTTCAAAGCCGCAGGCGAGTTTGACAAAGCAAACTAAATATTTCCCTGCTTAATTTAACTATTTGGAGCGCTCCGTTTTTAACGGGGCGCTTTCTTTTTGCATTTATGATGCTCTTTTGAAAGTCATCGTACGACCCAATATCTTGAAGTGCCAGTAGCCCTTTACTTTAAGCAATCCATCTTTATCAATATAGCCTGCAGCGTCCCATTGTTTGCCATGCTGGGCATCATAGATCATACCATCCTCCCAGGAGTGGTTTTTTTCATCATATTTAAGGCCGCTTAATACATCCATACCTAATATTTTACGGCTGCGCAATGCAGGGTCAGGGTTTTTGGCGTCACACCATTCGTTAATAGCTTTGCTTGGATCATCCCTGAACCACAAAATTCTGGCTCTGAACCGGTCATTCTCTTTATAAACCTGTACAATAAGGTTTTTATCGGTTGATATCCATTTACCGCATATCCGGTCGCACTCCGGCGCAGTACCTGCTGATGTATACAAACCTAAACTGATAAAAAACAGAAATGCCAAACACTTAATCATAACCTTTAAACAATCATAGCTTTTAAACGCATACTAAAACAATTGGTTTTGTTTGGGTCGGGTTTATTTGATTAAGTGATTGAGTTAACATCTCAGCTTTTACAAGGAATTGCACTTAATCAACCACTCAGCTACTCATCAACCGCTCACAAATCTCTATCCCCTGCTGCGTTGTCACTTTTGCAGATAATTCGCCGATCAATTGATAGGGGATATCCATTTCTCATCAAACCCAGGTACAATTGATTAAGGTAACAGGATACTAAGATCAATATCACCGTTTATACTTAAACTACTGCCGGTCAATGTAATTTTGCCCTCATGATGGTGCAGGGGTTTTACAAGGGAAAACAGGGCCCTTATTTCATCTTTAAGCCCGCCATCGGCAACTTCACCGGCATAACTCCATAAAACATGGGCGTTCATTAGTATATTCATAGGATAAACTTAGGAATATTTTGATTGTAACAAAAACGCGAAAGAAAGCTAATTTTTTAATACTTATTTTACATCCTCTATATTTGATAAAACCTCTATTTCCAAACCTAATGAAAAAACTGCTACTGCTACTACCATTACTGCTGCTGTTACTCCAGGCTGCATCAGCCCAACAAAAAAGCATCTACCACAAAGGCTGGGTCGATTTTAATAAGAACGGCAAAATGGATGTGTTTGAGGATTCATCTCAACTCGTTGACAAGCGCATTGCCGACCTGCTGAGCCAGATGACTGTTGAGGAAAAAACCTGTCAGCTGGCTACTTTATACGGGTATAAAAGAGTCTTAAAAGAGGAAATGCCCGCAGAATCATGGAAGAACGAGGTTTGGAAAGATGGCATCGCCAATATTGATGAGGAGTTGAATAACCTCACCTCGCATACTGATGCGGCATATACACAATACTCCTACCCTTACAGCAAGCATGCCGCAGCCATCAATACCATACAAAAATGGTTTGTTGAGGAAACACGCATGGGTATCCCGGTTGATTTTACCAACGAGGGTATCCACGGGCTTAATCATGATCGTGCTACTTCATTGCCCGCCCCGATCGGCATTGGCAGCACCTGGGATAAGAATTTAGTAAGACAGGCAGGGCAAACTGTAGGTCGTGAGGCAAAGGCTTTGGGTTATACCAATATTTACGCGCCGATACTCGATCCTGCCCGCGATCAGCGCTGGGGTCGCGTGGTGGAATGTTATGGCGAAAATCCCTTCCTGATAGCTGAGCTGGGCAAGCAAATGACCCTGGGCATACAGGAGCAAGGCGTGGCGTCAACGCTAAAACATTTTGCCGTGTACAGCGTACCCAAAGGCGGGCGTGATGGCGCTGCCCGCACCGACCCGCATGTGGCCCCGCGCGAAATGTACCAGATATACCTCTACCCTTTTCGCCGGGTGATTCAGGAAGCACATCCCATGGGCGTAATGAGCAGTTATAACGATTGGAATGGCCAACCCATTACCGGCAGTTATTATTTCCTGACTGAACTGCTTCGCCAGAAGTTCGGATTTACCGGTTATGTGGTTTCTGACAGTGAAGCCGTAGAATATTTATATTCCAAACATCATGTAGCCGCCGATATTAAAGAAGCCGTCCGCCAGGCTATTGAGGCCGGTTTGAACGTGCGGACGAACTTCACTATGCCGCAAACCTACATTATGCCCTTACGCGCTTTGGTAAGCGAGGGCAAAGTATCCATGAAAACCCTCGACTCCCGCGTGGCGGATGTATTAAGAGTGAAATTTAAACTTGGCCTGTTTGATGATCCTTATGTAAAAGACCCGAAGGCCGCTGATAAAATTGTCCATACCGCACAGGCCCAGGCTATGGGTCTGCAAATGAACCGTGAGTCGATGGTGCTGTTGAAGAATGCCAATAAGCTACTGCCATTAAATAAAAGTTCAATCAAAAAAATATTGGTAACCGGTCCGCTGGCTGCTGAGACCAATTATGCGATCAGCCGCTACGGTCCATCGCATAACCCCGTTACCAGCGTATTAGATGGAATAACAGCGTATATGGGCAACAGCGCCAGGGTAAGTTACGCTAAAGGCTGCAATATCATCGACGCCACCTGGCCCGAAAGTGAGATCATTGAAACATCCCTCACGCTGCAGGAACAGGCAAGCATTGATTCGGCAGTAACACAGGCTAAACAGTCTGACGTTGTCATAGCCGTTGTGGGCGAGGATGTGGACCGTGTGGGCGAAAGCTTATCGCGCACGGACCTTAATCTTCCCGGCCGCCAGTTAAAGCTTATACAGGCTTTGCAAGCTACCGGTAAGCCCGTCGTGATGGTGATGATCAACGGGCAGCCGCTAACCGTTAATTGGGAAAACAAATACGTACCCGCTATATTGGAAGCCTGGTTTCCCGGCCCCGAAAGCGGAAAAGTAATAGCTGAGACTCTATTTGGTGATAACAATCCGGGCGGAAAACTATCTATCACCTTCCCAAAAACCACCGGGCAAATAGAATTTAACTTCCCTTTTAAACCGGGTTCGCAAGCTGGGCAGGGCGGAGCCAACAGCTGGGGCAAAACCAGCGTGAACGGTGCGCTTTACCCATTTGGCTATGGCCTAAGTTATACCACTTTTGATTTCAGCAACCTGCAGGTATCACCCGAAAAAGAGCACCAGCAGGGCGATATAAAAGTTACGGTGGATGTAACCAATACCGGTCAATGCAAAGGAGATGAAGTAGTGCAGTTATACCTCAAGCAGGAGATCAGCAGCGTTACCACCTACGAATATGACCTTCGCGGATTTGAACGCGTGGGCCTAAACCCCGGCCAGAAGAAAACCGTGGAATTTACCCTTCACCCGGACGACCTGGCCATACTGGATAAAAACATGAACTGGACTGTTGAGCCCGGTAAATTCCAGGTGATGATCGGTAATTCATCCGAGGACATCAAGCTGATCAAAGAGTTTGAGGTGGAGAAGTAGCCAGATGTGCAGATGTGTCTGCTATGGAACATCGCTTCTAAATTTATTAAAATAGAAGTACCTGGTAATTGGCGAACGAGTGATCAACCTAATCATCATATTTGTAAAGCATGAAAACAAAAATACCACTTATCTAACTTCACATTATAAATCGAACAAAATGAACAAGATAGGCATTTTAGGCTCGGGTGTAGTAGCTACCACGCTGGCCGGTGGTTTTATTAAAAATGGTTACCAGGTTTGCCTGGGAACAGGGCACACTGAAAAATTAAGTGACTGGAAAGCAAAGCAGGGCGATGAGGCTTCGGTCGGCTCATTCGCTGATGCGGCCCGTTTTGGCCAGATGCTGGTCTTATCTGTTAAAGGGGATGCCGCGTTAAAGGTTTTGGAAACTGCGGGAAAAAATCTTGAGAACAAAACCGTCATCGATACCACCAATCCCATTGAAGCCGCACCACCTGTTAATGGTGTATTAAAATTCTTTACCACGACAAATGCCTCGACGGACATGCCTTTAAATTACTGCAAAAGCAGTATTGAACCTTAACAGCTATCTGAAAAATCATTACACGGGCTGGCAATTAAATCGTCTTGCAGGTTATTTTAATATTACCTACTTTTATAAATATTTTAAGAAGTTTTTCCCCGTGCGTTTATAAACCTTAAGAACCTGATTTATTGAATGGAAATTAAACCAAAGACTGTAAAAAGCGTCCAGTTAAAAAGTATGATCGTTAAGCAGCTTTATTTTGATAAGGCGCTTTCATGTGCTGAGCTGAGCGAGCTTTTTGAGAAAAGTATTCCTTCAATAACAAAAGCGGTTAATGAACTGATGAGCGAAGGCTTTGTAGTAGAACAGGGTTATGCGCCTTCCAGTGGCGGCCGGCGCCCGCTGCTGTATTCCATTAAACCTGATGCCATGTATATATTGGCGGTGGCTATGGATCAGCTTTCTACACGCATTCAATTACTTGACCTTTCTAACCGTCCGGTAGCTGGCTCATTAACGCTTGAATTGAAATTGCTGAACAATAATGAAGCGCTTGGCATACTGATCAAGAACATCAACAGCTATATCGCTAAGGCAAATGTACCTAAAGAGAAAATCGCCGGCATAGGTATGGGCATGCCCGGCTTTGTAAATGTGGTGCAGGGCATCAATTATACTTACCTGAACGCAGGGGGCAAAAGCCTTACTCAATATCTGAGGGAACAAACGGGCCTGCCGGTGTATATTGATAACGACTCAAGCCTTATCGCCCTGGCCGAGCAAAAGTTTGGCATTGCCAAGGCACAGCAAAACGTGATGGTAATTAACCTGGGCTGGGGTATTGGATTGGGGATGATCGTTAATGGCGACATATTCAGGGGGCATAATGGCTTTGCCGGTGAGTTGAGCCATATCCCGTTATCAGATGATGATACCCTTTGTAACTGCGGAAAGCGCGGCTGCCTTGAAACGGTGGCTTCCATGCTGGTAGTGGTTCAAAAAGGTATTGAAGGTATTAAATGCGGCAGGGTGACCAGCTTAAAGAATACGGATAGCAGCCCTTCCAAAGCTTTGGCGGATGCCATATTGGATGCCGCTGATAACGGCGACCAGTTCGCCATCGACCTGCTATCAGACGCAGCATATAAGATAGGCAAGGCATTGGCTATCCTTATTCATATTATGAACCCCCAAACTATTGTACTGAGCGGCCGTGGGGCGCGAGCGGGCAAAATACTGATGGCACCAATACAACAGGCCCTGCACAAATATTGCATACCACGCCTGGCAGAAAGCACCCAATTGCTGATATCAAACCTTGGTTTTGACGCCGAACTGATAGGCGCCGCCGTGCTGATGATGGAAAACTTCGATAAAGAAGTAAAAACGAGGGCCAAGGTGTAAACTACTATTTATGAACCGAATGCAAACCGGGTTTTCACTTTGGCATATTAATCTTTATATTTAAGCTGGTTATTGTCCTTATATTATTCTAAAGTGCAGAACAACTTCATGTGATAGCTGTTAGTGCTTTGATCGTTGGCTTTATGGGCGGATTATTGTTTGAACGGGTGTGGAACCGGCTCGAAATAGACGAACACAAAATTGATCAGTTACCATGCATATCCTCATCTTAGGCGCATCAGGGAGAACAGGCAGAAGATTGCTGAACGAAGCTTTAAACCGGGGATATCGCGTAAGTGTCCTGGTGGGCCATAAAAGCAGTTTAAAAGCCTATGACCGGCAGACAATCGATGTGCATGAAGGTACCCCGTTAAATAAATTCACGCTTGCTAATGCGATGAATGGCTGCCAAGCGATATTGAGCACTTTAAATATTTCACGCATATCCTATTCTCCCTGGGCTAAACTACGTACGTCAAAAGATTTTTTATCCTCATCGATGGAAATAATCCTGGAATTAGCCCAGGAGAAGCGCATCGGCCGTATAATAATTACAACCGCCTGGGGTGTTGCCGAAACAAAAAAAGATATACCCTTTTGGTTCAGATGGCTCATCAATAAAAGCAATCTCCGCTACTCCTACCGTGATCATGAGCGGCAGGAAGAATTACTGAGACAGTCTGGCATAAACTGGACAGTAGTGCGCCCGGCAGGACAGATCGATTCGGAAAAAGAAAAACAGGTGCAGATAACGCTAAATAATTCCCCTAAACCTTCGTTAAGGGTCAGCAGGAAAAATGTAGCCCTTTTTATGCTGGACGTCCTGGAAAACAATCTTTACAGAAGGGAATGTCCTGTTATATCGGAAAAGTAACGCTATCCTCAGCCCGGTGTCCCTGCAGCAAACGACCCGATCCCGTCTATACAAGGGGGGTTGGCAAACCGACTGTTGTAAGTCCGGGATTGCTTGGGCAGATCGCCTATCCATAACAAGTTGTTTTTACCACATGGGCGTCTGAGGCCCATTTTTAATTTAAGCCGGCGAGTCTCTATAACAACTCCGCCAGTTCACTAAGCCCGCTAATGGTTGCGATCTGCCCTTGCTCAACCTTGCCAAAACCATAATCAGCAAATATAAAAGGTACGCCGGCTTTTGTTGCCGAAGTATAATCGCCCATGGTATCACCTATATAAACGGGCGCCTGCAATTGATGATCGTTCACAATATCTTTGATATTTTCAGCCTTAGGCCGACCTTTAGTACCATAGCATTGATGGCCCAAAAAGTAGCCGGCCACAGCGCAATGGCTCAAAAACGTTTCGATATAGCCACTCTGGCAATTGCTAACAATATAAAGCTTGTATTTACCGGCAAGAGATTTAATGGTATCATCAAGGCCCGCGTACAGGTCACCGCCTTTGGCACTGAGGGTATCGATCTCACTTTGGGCACAAATCGCTTTAAAATAATTCCGTTTTTCTACATCCAGGTCAGGCAGTAATACTTCGAATATCACATCATAGGCCATGCCTGTTATCGACTTTACACGCTCCACCGTAATAGCCTCAGTAACATAATCTACCTGCTTGCGGGCCGCTTCCCAGGCAAGAGCCACGTTACCTGTTGAATCCCACAGCGTACCATCAAGGTCAAAAATAATACTGTCAAATTTATTTTTTAATGAGTTGCTCTCTGTTTGCATGGCCGCAAAAATAGCAGATTTATTTTTGCCTGAACGTCGATTGTTCTTTTCAGCCTCAAAATTTTATGACTATAAGTATTTTAACTGTTGTTCGTTTATATTTAAACACATTATATTTAAACACGCAAACAGCAATCCAATGAAAACTATAAAATATCTCATCGCTATCATCCTTTTTGCAGCAGTAAGTAAGGTACAGGCAGGTCCCTTAGATGTAAATGCAGCGATAAACCAGGTTTTAAAAAACTACCTGGGCATTAAGAATGCCCTGGCTACGGATAATACCAAAGGCGCAAATGATGAGGCTAAAGAATTCACTGCTGCACTTAAAGAAGTACCTGTAGCCCGGATGAATGCCAAACAAAAAGCAGAATGGGCTAAATACGCTGAAAAACTGCGTTACGATGGCCAGCACATCGGCGAATCAACTGCTATTGTGCATCAGCGTGAACATTTCGGCAGCCTGTCGGCCAATATGTATGCAGTTTTAAAGGCATTCCATTCAAACGACCTGGTGGTTTACCGGCAATACTGCCCGATGGAAAAGAAATCATGGATCAGCGAATCGGCAATCATCAAAAACCCGTATTTGGGCAAAAAGATGCTGGATTGCGGCGTTACAAAAGAAACGCTCAAAGCATCGGCTAAATAAATAATTATCGCGAACAATCTCGGCTTTTATACCAAAACCTTATTTACTGGCGATAAGCTTTTCCATTGCCTCAGATATTGCCTTCCTATGGGTATTTCGATTTTGCCAATTTCGACATCATAATTGGTAAAAGCAGTAATTCTGTTAACGGCGACAATAAAAGACCTATGGACCCTAACAAATAAATTATTCGGCAACTTGGCTGCCAAAGCTGTCAAAGAGTACTTAACCAGCAAAGGTGCACTAAGATGTCTGTAAATCTTAATGTAATCTTTAGCGCTTTCTATGTAAACAATTTCATCTAAAAAAACCTTAGCTGTTTTTCTGTTTGCTTTAAGATATATGCATTCGCGTTTCTCTGGCATATTCGGTCCTGTTTCCGGAGGCATGCCGATACTGATCACCTTATTTACCGCTTTTAAAAAACGATCTAAGCTTATTGGCTTTAGCAAATAATCAACTGCATTTAATTCAAAAGCCTCGGCGGCAAATTCCTTATAAGCGGTTATAAAAATTACTTTGGGAGGGTAAGGCAAAGTCCTCAGAAAACTAATTCCCGATAAATCAGGCATTTGTATATCCAGAAAGAGCAAATCTATTCTTTCTGTTTTCATAATTTCCATCGACTGAAAAGCGGTGCTACACACATCGACAACCTCAAGCTGCTCCACCATGTCGGTCCATTTTTTAATTATCATTAAAACAATTGGATCATCATCTATTATTAAGCATCTCCACCTCATATTTCGCAAGTTTATCTGATTTCCATATTGCATATTTAGACAAGGAATAGATAACTCAAATAGTTTTTATACTACGACAAAAACTTAAAATAGGCTCTGCAAAGGTTTTCTCATTAATATTTCCCGGATTGATGCGTTCTGTCTGACTGGTATCTTTATTTGATATAAAAATAAAAAGACTTTCTCAATTAAATAAACATAATTGTATCAATTATTCATATGACTAGGTTAACTGTTCAATTGTTACAAAATGCAATACATTTAGACAAACGAGCGAAAAAGTGCACCAACGACTTAGTCCGGCCAATGAGCTGCCCGACCCGGTCAATCGTGTACTCTATCGACATAACCTTGTCGTATAAATCCAAGCGGCCTATATATATACACACTATAACTTAGCCCCTTAAGGGCTCTTTATATTTGCCTTGGGGTTAATTTAAAACGAAGCATCATGAAAAAGTTGATTATTCCCTTCCTGTTAAGTGGACTGATATTCACTGCAGGGACCAAAAGTGCATCTGCTCAAGTTCAGCTCAAAGAGGTTATTATTTCCGGCGCATCGGGTAAAACGGTAATAACACAAAAGGTTTCAGATTCATTTAACGAGTTATTTAAAGGCGCTGTTGCACCAGAATGGGTTCAGGCTAATAAAAACTTTATTGTAAATTTTATTCTGGATAACCAGAAAAACAAAGCTGAGTTTACAAGTGGCGGCCGATTAGTGTATCTTATCGTTTATGGAAAAGAAAAGGAGATGCCTGCCGATCTGCGAACTATTGTGAAAAGTGCCTATTTCGATTATGGAATCAACTCTACCATCAAAATAAAATTTCAAGGAAGAATTTTCTGGATTATTAATCTTGAAGATGCCAATAACTTCGTAGTGTTAAGAGTTGAAGATGGCGATATGGATGTGATAAAGAAAATTAAAAAAGTTTGAGGGTATCGTATCAATCGTTTCAAATACAGTTGTACGTCTTATAAAATGAATATAACGCTGCGGTTATAGAACGATCAAAAAATAAAATATTCCTTGTTGAAACAAAAGCCCGAAGGCGGCGGGCACATTTATGCTGTTGATTTCCCATTTGCATATTTGGCCTTTACGTAAATAAATATAGATATAGAACAAGAAGCTTTTTTCTTTAACAATTAAAAATCATGAAAAAGTTAATCATTGCCTTGCTTCTGTGCGGATTGATATTCACAGCAGGAACAAAAATTGCCTCAGCTCAGGTCCAATTGAAAGAGGTTACCGTTTCGAGTGCGCCGAATAAAACCGTAGTCTCACAAAAGGTTTCAGATTCATTTGACCAGTTATTTAAAGGCGCTGTAGCACCTAAATGGTTTCAGTATGATAAAAATTATATTGTAGATTTTATTATGGATGACCAGAAAAACAAAGCGGCGTTTACAAAAAACGGCCGGTTAGTGTATCATATGATTTTTGGAAACGAAAAGCAGATGCCTGCTGATATAAGAGCTATCGTGAAAAGTAAATACTTCGATTACGCAATTAGCTCTACGCTTAAAGTGAGTATTGATGAAAAAAGCGCCTGGATTATTAATATTGAAGATCCCGAGCAATTTTTTGTGCTAAGAGTAGTAGACGGCGTTATGGATGTTTTAGACAGAGTTAAAAAATCGTGAGGCGATAAATCATTTTTATGACTATTTAACTAATTAATCATTACAAAAAAATGCATTAATTTAGATCAACAGGCCAAAAAATTGCACCAACAACGTACTCCGACGAATGAGCGACCTGACCCGGTCAATAGCGTATTTCATCTGCATAACCTTGTCGTATAAATCCAAACGCCCTATTTATATACACGCTATAATTTAGCCCCTTAAAGGCCCTTTATATTTGCGTTTTATATCAATTAATTTAAAACGAAGCATTATGAAAAAGTTGATTATTCCCTTTCTGTTAAGTGCACTAATATTAACAGCAGGGACCAAAATTGCGTCAGCTCAAGTTCAGTTGAAAGAGGTTACCGTTTCAGGTGCGCCGACTAGAGCGGTAGTCTCAAAACAGGTTTCAGATTCATTTACCAGTTTATTTAAAGGGGCTGAAGCACCTAAATGGTTTCAGGCTGATAAAAACTATGTGGTAGATTTTATCCTAAATAGCCAGGTGAACAAAGCGGAATTTACGAGAAAAGGCCGCTTAGTGTATCATATGGTTTTTGGAAACGAAAAGCAGATGCCTGTCGATATAAGAACTATTGTGAAAAGTAAATATTTCGATTTTACGATTAACTCTACGCTTAAAGTGAATATTGACGAAACAAGCGCCTGGATTATTAATATTGAAGATGCCAGCCAATTCCATGTTTTACGGGTAGTGGATGGCGTTATGGATGTTTTGGATACAATTAAAAAAACATGAGGTCAGAAATTTATTTTATTTATATCCGTTTGCTCAGCGTGCAACAGCCGCAGTGCTTTTATTATAGTTAGTTAATGGAAAAGCCTCCTGGTCACCCGGGAGGCTTTAATTTTTATTATTCAGCAAATCTTACGAGCATTTAGCACCGCAAGTTTTCATGTCCGGACAAGAATTCGCATCCTTACAAGTTCCGCTTTTGGATGCCTTTAAACATCTGCCCTGGCATTCCTTTTTTGTTTGTTCAGTATCGATTTTAGCAGCAGGGCCATTTGCATATACGGTTGCGCCGGCCAATAATATGGCCACTACGCCTAAGCTTATTGTTTTCATTTTATTGAATTTGAATGTTAAATAATAATTACCCTGATTCAGGTTGACTTTGAGAATTCAGGATAACAGCTCGGGCGGGCGCCAGCAATCAGCTAAATAGGCCGAAGTAATATCTTCATTAATTGTTGGTTTCTTGTTTTTTGACAGCTCGAGCACCCGGTTTGCAAAATCCGGCCGCTGAAGACGATAAACTATCGAAATTCCACAGGGCACAAAAGGGTTACAAAAAGTCGGTATTGCAAATCACTGCAGGGTGAGCTCTTTTTATGCTGGCTCTGCTGTTTTTTGCCATACAGGTCGGCATTGCAAAATTTGACAGGTTTAGCCATGACCAGGTCCATATGATAAAATGGCTGCATCATCAGCAGGCCGAAATAGATGATCAATATGGAAGCAATGATTTTCAC
The DNA here is from genome assembly GCA_028287895.1 of Mucilaginibacter sp. Lineage (GTDB taxonomy): Bacteria > Bacteroidota > Bacteroidia > Sphingobacteriales > Sphingobacteriaceae > Mucilaginibacter. The sequence goes on from JAQBOV010000005.1 coordinate 164,740, forward strand.
CGGGTCAAATATATCTATTATAACGATCAGCTAAAATGAGTTTGGTCATGGTAATGTTGATATTTACCTATTTCTCAAACCGCGAAAAGTCGCATTCCAACGTTTTTCTGTCCCACTGGCCGGTATTGGCGGCAGCCTCATAGGTGGATTGCAGAAATTGCATTAAAACGTCTGCAGGGTCGTCAGAGCGTTGGACAAGTTCATATAACAGCATAAACTCGCCCATTTCCGCGCTAAAAAATGCTTCATCGGGTTTAACCGGCTGTTGACTAAACCCGGGCGGTGTTGGATAACAATAAGAATAAAAAACAGGTTGTGGAAATTGCTCGTTCCCGGGCCAGAACCCACATGAGCTTACCTCGTGCGAATAGGCCTCCCGCATCACACTTAAAGGGATATTCGGTACCCGGCCAGAATACGGGGGCGCCGGCCTGCCCGAAAACCGGGTAACTGCCACATCAAAAGCGCCCCAGAAAAAATGTACCGGGCTGCATTTACCGGTAAATCTCGCTCTGAATTTGGTAAATACATTATGGATTTTAACCAATGCCATATAAAAGTCATGCATTCTTTCGGCATCGTAGGAGCGATGTATTTCGTCCTTTTCAAAAGGAATAGCCGGATCAATTTCATTTGGCGCCGCGTAAATATAAGCGCCTATTTCTACACTGTCTAATTTATCAAATAGTTCCCTGTAAAAATTGGCTACACTGCGCGGATAAAGTTCAACTCTTGCCACACCGCCCGCGCTGGTAGTGATATGCAGCACATGGTGTATAAAATCAAAATCGATCTGGAACACACCACCGTTATAGGGGATGCTGCCGGTGGTTAAGCCATTGGCGCTCACATAAAGCGTAACATGCCAGGAGTGATTTAACCAGGGCATCTGCTTGAGCCTTACTTTGCCGACGATCTGCGTCCACAGATGTACCGTAGCCAGCGTATCCTTCCAGTTTTCAAATGCCAGATCGGGCCATTGGGTGGTATTAATGGTTGCATTGAGCATGATTTATATCCTCTCTTTTTTGCCTGAATCCAGGCTGCGGTAAATGGCATCTACCACCTTCATATCCTTCCTGCCTTCTTCGCCCGGTACGCGCGACTGTTCATTCCGCATCACACAATTGGCAAAATCATCCATTTGTGCAGCTTGCTGTATGATCTGCGGAAATGGCATGGGCCCTTTTGGCGTATAGCCGTCAATGCCTCCATAGCCAAAAGCCGGCTCCAACCCGAATTTTCCCCGTTCAGCTTCTGCATGCAGATAGCTCCAGTCGTGGTTATAGCTCGATTTGCCTTTGGCCACAAATCCGCCGGGAAACTCCAGTTCCCAAAATACCGTTTCGTCCACTTCTTTAAAAAAGTCCGGACGTGTTTTTTCCTGTGTGGCAGTTACAGCGATCGGCTCCTGCCCGAGCGTATACCTGGTCCCTTGTATGGAGTAGATGCCCATATCCATCAGTCCGCCGCCCCCTGCCAGAGCTTTTTTCAAACGCCATGCATTTGGGTCGCCGCGATAGGTGAAGCCGTTGCCCGTGTCGATGGATTTCACCTTGCCATACACCTGCTTCTGTCCGAGCTTCATAATTTCCATGTTGTGCGGCTCAAAATGCAGGCGGTAACCTATAGAAAGCAAGCGGCCGGCTTTTTTGCAAGCGGCTATCATATCTTCACAGTCTTTTGCATTCAGGGCCATCGGCTTTTCGCAGATCACATGCTTACCAGCCTGGGCCGCCCTGATGGTATATTCCTTATGCATAGATACCGGCAGCACTACGTAGATAATATCAATGTCCGGGTTGTGCGCTACCTGATCGAAAGTCTCGTAGTTGTAAGTATTCTTTTCGGAGACATTGTACTGCTTTTGCCAGGCGGCCGCTTTGGCAGGATGCCCGGTAACGATACCCGCCAGGTAACAGTTCCGGGTATGCTGCAATGCCGGAGCCAGCTGGCCAGAACTATAATAGCCCAGACCCACTAATGCTATCCCGAGCTTTTTGCCCGCTTTGGCTGCAGATAAATTGAAAGGATTGCCCAGGGCCAATGTTCCGGCGCCAATTGCTCCTGCACGTATAAAATCGCGCCGCGAAAAATTGTTGGATGTTTTCATGATTTAACGATCAGGCTGTAATATGTAAATATAGCTATGAACTCCTAATATCTTCAAAATAAACATGTTATTAATAAAAAATAAACATGCTATTAGTAACGTCTTTAGTTGGTTTTCGTATGATCAAATTCCCCTATTGTGACTCAAAAAAGTTATTATTCAATTAATTTTGGCACGCGATATTATTTACTATGTTAAATTTAACTCCGTCAAACAACAGGCTTTTAACTAAGGCCGAAGAGCATAAGTTGCTTAACGAGTTAAATAATAAAGCATTTGAATACCCTAAAAACAAGTCACTGATTGATCTGTTTGAGGATCAGGTTAAAAAAACGCCGGCTAACACAGCTATTATTTTTGAGGATTTAGAACTCAGTTACCGTGAACTCAATAAGCTGAGCAATCAGTTTGCGTATACATGGTGCCGGGATACTATGTGCATATGGAATCGATGCCATTAACAGGCAATGGTAAAATTGACCGTAAACTGCTGCCTTTACCGGATAAACGCCGCCGCCGCTGTTATCGTGCTTGATCCTGCTTTATATCTGCCTTTCATATTATAAAAATATGTCTTAAATTGCTGCGTATCAGCAGAGGCAGTAATTATAAACAAGATGAGATTGAAATACACCGTTACGATAATATTTGTGTCGGTCATTGCTTTTATAATGGCTCAATCTTTCTATTACTCCAAGAAAAAGGAAGCAGTAGTTACCCAATCCTATTTCAAGGCATTTGCTGTCAAAGTCTCACTGTGTGCACCGCTTTATGATCACCAGGATTTTCTTGCTGATATACCGGCATTAAAAGGCTGGGGAAATTATAAATGGAAAATTTCTTCTGCCTCAGATAGCACCCAGTTTTATTTTAACCAGGGGATAAGTATGTACTATGCTTTTCATTCAATAGAAGCTATCGCTTCATTCACCAAGGCTACCCATCTTGATCCGGATTGTGCAATGGCCTGGTATGGAAAAGCACTGGCCATGGGCCCGACCATAAATTACCCCAATGGTTACCGCCCGCCTTCGGATGCGCTTGAAGCTGCGGTTAAAAGCCAAGAATTATCCGCCCAGTGCACCGCTTTGGAAAAAGACCTGATCAATGCCATTGGGCAACGTTACAGTGCGGATACCTCCATGAGTATAAAGCAATTAAGGATCAATTATGCAAATGCGATGCAGCTGGTTTATGCGAAACATCCTGCAAATGCTGATGCGATAACACTTTGTGCAGATGCATTACTTTTATTGCATCCTTGGGACCTTTATACTTACGATTTTAAATCCAGACCATGGACACCGAAAATAAAGCGTCTTTTGGAAAAGGCTATGGTCATCTCGCCCAAGCATCCCGGTGCCAACCATTATTATATTCATACAATGGAGGAATCTGCCACGCCGGGTTTAGCTGCAAAAAGTGCACACCTGCTCGATACCCTGATGCCACAGGTATCACATATGACACATATGCCGTCGCATATTTATGTCCGCACAGGGGATTATCAAAGAGGAATAAAAAACAATAACGATGCTGTTGCCGCTTTTGGCGCCTATGTTAAACAATATGCGCCGGTCAGGAATGGGTTTGCCTTGTACCAGGCTCATAATATGCATATGAAAATCAGCTGCGCACAAATGGCCGGCAATTATAAAACATCAATAGATGCGTCCAAAGAACTCCAAGCCCAGGCCCTGCCTGAATACCTGGCGCTGAAAAGTGGCGATGGCAATTATATGCAATACCTTTATTTAGAGCCGATACTAACGGATGTCCGTTTTGGAAAGTGGGAGGATGTCTTAAAGGCACCGGTTGTTGATACTTTAGCTTATGCTTCTGTTCTACAACATTTTGCCCGCGGCATGGCGCTTAGCCGTAAAGGGAATACAGCAATGGCTCAGCAGGAATTAGATCAGCTCAACAAAAAGATGCTGGATAAATCTTTGAAATACGCCATGGATAACTCTAATTCTGTTTATCAGACCGCCGCTATTGCCAGGTTGATATTACAGGGGGTAATTGCCGAAGGGCAAAAACGGTACGGACCGGCCATTGAACATTTACAAAAAGCAGTTTATGCAGAAGACCACTTACTTTACAGTGAACCCCGCGACTGGCCCATACCTGCAAGGCAATATTTAGCCAATATATTAATTGAGGCGGGCAAGTACAGCCAGGCGATAGCAACCTTAAAACAGGATCTTGTGATCAACCCCAATAACGGATGGTCGTTAACCGGGCTTCAACTGGCTTATAAACAAACGAATAATGATATCGCATTGAGGAAAGTGCAGTCACAAATGAAAAGCGCCTGGAAAATCAAAGATATGCCCATTCAGCGGCCTGTGTTTTGATATTCAATTCAATCCTCGAAACTCTCTTTGTATTTTTTGATGGCCCTGACGATGGATTGTACAATTTCGGACTGGCCTTCGGTTGAATTTAAGTAGTCTTCGTCCCGGGGATTATTGATAAATCCCGTTTCCACCAATACGGCGGGCATCGTGCTTTGCTGTAAAACCAGTACACCCTGTTCCTTTACGCCCAGGCTATGCCTGCCATCCTCTTTTTTAAATTCATGGTTTACCAGGTCGGCAAAACGGATACATTCCTTACGGTATTTTTGCTGAAAATTGCTCAGCACAATAGTGTTAATCGCATCGTTTTGCCCGTAACCACTGTACTTCTCTTTATAATCCTTTTCAATAAATATTGATGAGTTCTCTCTCAATGCTTCAAGTTGTTCACCAGCCCGGTGATAGCCATAAACCAGTAAAAGTACGCCACGCTCATCACTCACCCTTTCAGGCGAGGCATTGCAGTGGATGGATATAAACAGGTTGCCCTTGTGTTCACTGGCTATACGATCTCTTCGGTGCAGTTCTATAAACTCATCGGTGGTACGCGTCATCACCGCATCCAAGGATGGCATCTGTTCGCCAAGGGCTCTGCGTAGTTTTTTGGCGATAGCCAGTGCCACGTTTTTCTCTTTGGAGTAAGAGCCGTGTGCGCCGGGGTCCTTACCCCCGTGCCCGGCATCGATAATGACCGTTGTGAATTTAAATGCAGGCGCTATAGCCGGGATTTCAACAGTTTTTTTATGATGCTTCTTTTTAACCGTCTGAGCCAGACTATTCTGGCAGAAAACAAATACCGTGACAACAACAGGAATTATAAATATTTTAAGAGCTGACGAGTATCGATGAACCATATCCAATTTGATGCAATTTTAATTAATAAGCACGGCATGCGCATTATATTTTGTCAAAAAAAGTAATATTCACATTGTGTTTCAAGTGTTTAAATTTTATCCGAAAGAAAAATAGTTGCTTCAGCCAAGCCATCCAGCAGGGCATACTTCATCGCAATAGGTTATCTGGACCAAATAAAATCAAGTCTAAAAAAATATATGATAACAAATTACGTTATACCAATAGGTTAGCCGTGAGGTTTTGATGGAGTTAAGAGCGTGAAGGATTGGAAAATAAACATTGCAGTAAGGCAACCTTTTTCGGTTACAAAACGTAATCATACAATAACCGGCAGGAGCTAAGTGAAGAGGATGATCGCTGATCATTATATGAGCGGCGGGGTGGTGTAGTAGTTCATAGTGCCCTTGCCGCTCTTTTTTTATCGGCTCATTTCTCTATCAATTTTCCCCTGAGACAACCCGCCGCAATTATCATGCTATTTTATGCTGATAAGTGATTGTCCGGTTTGCTCTATTAACCAACCAAAAGAGATAATGTTTTTTTCAGGGATATCGTTTTGCCGCAATAAAGTTTCAAATTCATTTTCATGACCCGCCTCAACTGCCACCAGCAGGCCGCCGCTTGTCTGCGGATCCGCAAGAATATGCTTTTGTTTGTCTGTTAACTCACCAATTTTATGTCCATAGCTGGCCCAGTTGCGGTTGGTACCACCCGGAACGCTATTTTGTTCCAGGTACTCATCCAGCACGTCAATTTTGGGTACTTTATCAAATTCAATAACTGACTGCAAATTGCTGCCCTGGCACATTTCTGATAAATGGCCAAGCAAACCGAAACCGGTTACATCGGTCATGGCTTTTACATAGGCTAATTTGCCAAGCTGCTCCCCTATTTTGTTGAGTTTAACCATGCTTTCAAAAGCAATTGAAGCGTGTTCCGGCTTCAAAATCCCTTTCTTTTGGGCGGTAGTTAATATGCCCACTCCCAAAGCTTTGGTCAAATACAGGCGGCATCCGGCAGTAGCCGTTGAGTTTTGTTTAAGGTGTTTAATATCGGCCAGACCGTTAACAGCCAAGCCAAAAACCGGTTCCGGACAATCAATACTATGCCCGCCGGCCAGGCTTATCCCTGCTTCGGCGCAAACCGCTCTTGAACCTTCCAATACTCTTTGGGCTATTTCGGGAGGCAACTTATCTACCGGCCAGCCTAATATGGCAATGGCCAGTATGGGTTTGCCGCCCATCGCATACACATCGCTGATAGCATTGGCCGATGCAATACGCCCAAAATCGTAGGCATCATCCACTATCGGCATAAAGAAGTCGGTAGTTGATATCAATGCTGTGCCATTGCCCAGATCATAAACAGCGGCATCGTCGCGCTTGTCATTGCCAACCAGTAAATTACTGTCAGTTTGATAAGTGATGGGGCTATGCAGCATCTTATCCAGTATAGCCGGACTGATCTTGCAGCCGCAGCCTGCCCCGTGAGAGTATTGTGTAAGTTTAATTTCTTCTAAGATCATGTGAATGAATATGAGGGAGAACCCCTGCCATTTTACAGGAAAATTCCAGTATTGGTGAAGCATTTTTTGAGGCATCTGTATCCTGACAATCCAGTTCATAAGTGCTTTCGGCTGGCCGTTTACTTAACCCTGCCCGGTAAGTTTTGTCATAATACACCAAGACCAGGCTGATAAAATCGGCCATACGACCCTCGTTTATAGCTGATATGGCATTTTTTGTTTGCTCGGGGCCAAGCCGTTTCCAGATGCGTTGGGTGCACCCGACCAGGAAGTCCTTATCCAGCCGGCCATATTCCTGCACTAAAAATTCGATCCTTTGAGCTGCCGGTATTCTTATATTCAGCAGGTTGGCCTCTCTCATTTGACGCCATAACCCATTGGGTATTGATCGCTTACCAATGGTAATGCTTTCATCCTCGATCCATATCGGTTTATCCTTGTTTGCCTGGTATAATTGCGCGGCGAGTTCGTTTTCAAACTGCTCCTGGCTGGGTTGGATCATCCTTTGCATTGAGCCGTATGAGGACCCCTGGTGCTGAGCCAGGTCTTCCAGGTCGATGATTTGCTCGCCCAGGTTTTTTAGTTGATGAAGAATGAGCGTTTTTCCCGATCCTGTCATCCCGCCCAATACCAGCAGATTATACTTTTGTTCAAACTGATCTAAAACCCAGCGGCGGTATTTTTTGTAGCCGCCTTCCAACAGGTAAACTTCGAAGCCATACAGGTTGAGCGCCCAGGCCATGGCGCCGCTGCGCATACCGCCACGCCAGCAATGCAGGGCGATCTTTTTACCCGGGGCAATTTCCAGCGCTTGTTTTATAAAGCCCGACCATTTAGAACCCGTCAGATCAAAACCAAGCAATATTGCCGGTTCCCGTCCCTGTTGCTTATAAGTAGTGCCCACCTTCACACGCTCTTCATTACTAAAAAGCGCGATGTTATACGCCCCGACTAGATGCCCCTGTGCAAACTCGGCAGGTGTGCGCACATCGACCACTGGGATAGTTTTATCCAGGCTGATGAAGCGATCTATTGCAAGGTTTTTAATCATCAGGCTATTCTAGCGCGTAATTGAAGGTGCAAAAATAGCGTATTTATAACAGGATTACTTCGCCGTTTTCGACAATAAAAAGTCAAGCCCGTCCTTACCAGGTAATTTTTCTGCCGATGACTTTTCGTCAAACACCATAACCATATTCCCGCCGGTGTTATACTTTGGCCACAGGGGCAATCCATCACCATTGGGGTTGCCTGTTTTTACAAAATTGACCCAGTATGCCGACATCTGCTTTGCCAGTTCCCGATCAGCAGGCGCAAATGGACGGTTGTTTAAAAATTTGAGGTTATCCATCATATAAGGTACTTCTGCGGTGTGGAATGCACCATATTTTACCATATCGCCCATGGCAGGAACTTTCCGTGCAAAATTGTAAACATACACCGGGGAGTTGGGTATTTCGCTTTGCACATTCGCCCATTGATAGCCCGATAAAGCAAATATGCGGTCCCTGTTCAGCTCAATCTGTGACCTTTTGGCCTGCTCATCGGTTTGTGCAGGGAAATACTTTAAAAACGTTTCTGCATCGCTGCCATAATCCTTCTGTGCTTTCTTTCTAAAATCCTCCTTGCTCTGGGTGCCTCCGCCAAACTCATCACCATTCCACCCGATGATTACGGGCACATGATTTTGCTTATTTGCCGCAAAAATATCAGCCACCGGTTCCGGCAATACGTAACCATCAATAATGGGTCCGTAACTTCTCTCGAATTTTTTCTGCACTTGTTCAGCAGATAAAGCCCGCATTTGTGCCAGCGATCTGGCGCCGGCCTTTTCGGCCAGTTTCACGCCCTGCTCCTGTGCAGTTTGCAGCGAGGCCCAGGCCAGTAAAGGATTTTTTATCAACAGCGAACCACTCTCGGCAATAGCGCTGCTGAACAAGCCCTTTGCCAACGGCGAGGCCACCAAACAATTCACACTCATGGACCCTGCCGACTGTCCGGCAATGGTCACCTTATGAGCATCACCGCCGAAAGCCGCAATATTTTTCTGGATCCATTTTAAAGCGGCTATCTGGTCGAGCAGGCCATAATTTCCGGATGCTTTCCCCTTAGATTCTTTGGTCAGTTCCGGATGGGCAAGAAAACCAAAAGCCCCTACCCTGTAATTGATAGAAACAAATACCACTCCTTTTTTAGCCATCGCTTCGCCATCATAAATAGCGCAGGCACTGCCCCCGCTGCCAAAACCGCCGCCATATATCCATACAAAAACCGGCTTTTTATCCGCTTTGGTTTTGGCATTCGTCCACACATTCAGATAAAGACAGTCCTCGCTGATGGGTTGCTCAGGTATCAGAAACTCGGAGGTATACACCATAAACGGTACCGGCTTTGACTGCATGGGACTTGGACCAAAGGCGTCGCATTTTTTTACACCATCCCAACGGGCAACAGGTTGCGGGGCCTTCCATCGCAGGTTGCCAACCGGCGGCGCGGCAAATGGAATCCCTTTATAGGCAGTTACATCGCCCGAGCTGTTCTCTACGCCCGAAACCAAGCCTGCATCTGTTTTTACAACAGATAAAAACATGGCCCTATTGACAATAAATGAATAAAAAAGGAAAGACGCTGACAGGATCAAAACGCCAAAGGCAATTTTAGTTTGTTTTTTCATCATGGGAAAAATGCTGATGTGTCGGTTTGACGCAATCTAATATTTGTTTTTGGCAAATCAAAATGTGAACTCATCCAACAACATCACGGTGCCTATCAAGATTGCCAGGCCTCTGCTATTGAATCTTATGAAGATTTGTTGAATTATCATTAAATTCAGACTTACGGGAGTTAGCACGGAACTAAAAAGGCCATTCCTTGGGAACCGCCCTTTAATTTTGATCATAACCAGCTATTTGGTTTTCTAAGCCAGCTGTTTTTTTAATCTCTTTTCAACAGCAGTGACCGAATTTCCGACAGCCCTTATCGCTGATTTTAATTGTTCAACGGTAACACCAAATTTCTTTGCCCAATATTCAGCCTCATAATATTCGCTTACGTTAATATGGTCATTGGTTGTGAAGTTTTTAGAGAAAATTTTATTGTCCATAGATTATTAACAATTAGTTTACCTATAACAATAGAATTTTTGAATGGTTTTGAACCTGATCTTTAAAGTGGCGCTCGTAATTAGTTAATCCGGACTGACAGGATAAACATCAAATTATCTGGCCGCCCAAATACCTGAAATAGGTGCTGCCGATACCTTATCATCAGATGGCAAACCATACATAGCCTCCAGGGTATGCAGCACATGATAATGATTGATGGGCTTACTGTATTCCATCTGATTAACCCTGTCGCCATAAAAAATAGTTGCTATTCTGTTGCCATTTTTCGTGTCATAATCATCTTCGTCGAAAGTCACTATCAGTAAGCTGTTATGCTTTTTGGCCCAGTCGGCATAGTCAGAAATATTTTTCTTTAACCAATGGTCGCCCCGCCGGATAGCAGCCGCGTCACCTGCAAATCCGATGTTGTGCATGTCATTATCCATATCGGGGACAACAAATGATACAGTGGGTAAATGTTTAAAGTTCTTTGGGAAATCGTCCATCGATACGCTGAGCGATTCCGGTATAGTATTAGGCCCCGTACCCAGCCAGTTCACCCATGGCGTGTGCTTACGGGCGTAAAGATGCCCTACTGTGACTGAACTGGAAAGTGAAGTACATCCCAGGAAACCAGTGGCGGGCATAGTTTGTGCATACCCTATAAAGGTAAATCCCTTGCTAATCAGGGCCGCTCCCAGGTTGGGCGTTTTGAACGGGGTTTTACCTGCCAGGCACCCGTCTCCCTTCACTCCCTGGGTACTGCCGGAATACAGGGCAAGGTAATTCGGCTGGCTTGGATGCCCTATGCCATGTGAATCGGTAAATAAAGTCCCCCCTTTTGCCAGTTCGTTAATATAAGGGGCATTGGCCGAACCGATCAGTTCGCTGTAGGCATGGTTTTCTTCTATCACAACAACAACATGATCATATCGGGGAATATCAGTTTGACCTTGAGGTGAAGAAAAGAAAGCGCTTAAAATGATCAGGCTGGTTAATAATGTTAGTATTTTCAACTTTTTTAAAAAAAATGATTTAGGTCAGCAACAACCGACCAATGGGGTAACATCAAAATTAGCTATCTGGTTTAACTATTTTTAAAATATCTTTCAGATATCTGCCAGGCTCATTCCTAATCTAAGCCTACATCACCACTTTCACCTTTATCTGCCCGTTCAACAGCGTGCGGATGACCAGTTTATCGTTGGTTGGATAAATGGCCTGGATATCCAGATCTTTTATAGTTACATCTGAGCGGATATTGTTGCCAAGGTCGCGGCTTAGTTCGTGCTGGAGCCTGGTTTTACTATCGGCAATAAACTTCGTGAAGTTGTAGGTAGCCCTTTGGCGTATCATATCGGTTATCTTACCGTTGAACATCCACCTGGCAGCTTTCAGCATCCAGGCTTTTGTTTGCAGGTCAAAACTCAAATCGGGAAAAGACAGTTCATGGGTAGCAGGATCGTAGCTCGGCGTTCCAACGAGGTAAATCGTCCCCGTGCTGGAGCCTTTAAAATCTACCTGCATCACTATCTGCTTACCTATACCGCCAATTTTGGTATGGCCGACAACAAACTCTTTGCCGGCCACCTGGCTGTTCATACCAACTACCTGCTGGTTTACCATATTGGTAAGATGATCGTAATTCTCTAACAAATCGAGATAAACATTAAAGCCGTTTGCTGGTGTATAGGTGCTTAAATTTGGCAATGGTTTTGGCGGCTGCGGATTGCTCACCGTCGTTACCGCAGGTTTTGCAGACAAGCCCACCGAAAAATTGAGCAGTGAACCATTTAAACTAAAACTGCTTAGGCGTACGCTTTGCGGATTGATGGAAAGATAACCTACGTCCCCCACTTTAATTTCGGTGGCAATGTTTTTCCATAATTCCTCTACCATGGGTTTAATATTATAAGCGGCAATTTTGGCGTCCACCTGTTTGCCCAGATCGCTTAGCGGGTTGTTTAAATATTGTATCAGCCGGTCGGTAACATCTATATTTCCCATAAACACGTTGCAGCGGTCAAGCGGTTTGGGAGCTGGGTATAAAATTGTCTGGGAGCGCAAATGATAATCGGGCATCACATTGATGGTGGACCGGTAGGATATTTCCATTCTCCTCAGCGGCTCGTCGATGCCGCATTGGGCAGAAACCGTTGGTACGATGCATTGCGGACCCGAACCTAAAAGGGTTGAGCATTTGGCACAATACGATGCCGTGAAGCCATAGCTGCCAATAAATTTTAAGTAGACCACATTATTGCTGCCAGTAACTACAAAAGGTGTACGGTTAAAAGTATAATTATACCGAAAACCCTGGCAAGGCTGCTGGTTGTCCGAATATTTATTGGGCACTGAATTTTCGGCCTGGATAAAATAGCTTCTCAGATCAGCAGTAACCGGCACCTCGACATTGGAAACGGGCTGAACGATCTTTGGGATATCAACTTCAGTACGGGCCGGCGCAAGCGGCTTAACTGTGGCACAGGAATAAAGCACAAGGGGCAATATGAATGCCGCTAAAAATTGTATTGGTTTAAGTGTCATGTTTCAGGGGCAAAATAACCCGTGCATTGGCAAATAGCGGCGCAGGTTTAATGGGGGTAAAAATAATAAGGTTTGGGGTTATCTCACAAATATTTTATAGTTTGGTGGTCAATTATTATACGACCTATTTTTTGATTATGAAAAAAATTAACCCTGACCAGGTTGTCTCTGTTGTTTTAAAGTACTTGTTACATTTTCTGATAAACGCCGGTATTTATTTCGCCCTTTTATTTATTTTCACTTCGTTCTGGCTGCATCAATTGTTCAGCAAATTTTCACATATGGCTTATTTATCCGATGATGATTTTCATCGGCTGATCTATTTCGAGCTGGCTATCTATACCTTATTTTGTTATTTTGCCAACAACTTTGTTTTCGATCTTTATCACCGTAAGCGGGCCAAACAACTAATGTTCTCTGTGATCGTAGATCTGCTGATCATCCCTGTTGATATGTTTATCATGATCGCTTACAATAATATTGCGCTAAAACACACGATCATGATGGAAGCTTCCCTGTATAATGTTTACCTGATCACCGTATTAATAGTAATTAAAGAGTTAATTACCGGGATCATACTCTCCCGGAAAAAAACTGAAGGAGGAAAACCAAACTATACAGCACGGTAACAAACAGGAGTTCAATAAAAATCCTGAAAACAGGCCTATGAGAAGGGGATACTGACTTTAAATCTACTGGATACACCGGGCTCCGATCGCACTTCAATTTTACCGTTCAATTGGGTTACCGCGTCTTTTACAAGGTAAAGCCCTATACCCGAACTCCTTTTGTTATCGCCAGACATGTAAAACTTATCAAAAATACGTTCCTGATCTTTTTGCCGTATACCCAAACCATTGTCCTCCACCTCAATTATCATTTGGGTATCCGAGCGATAGCTTTTAACCTTTACCCATTGCTCCGGTTTTTTCCAATCGCTGTATTTAACAGAATTTGACACCAGGTTATTTAATATTACCTGCAGTTTGAGAGCATCACTTTGAATTTGGGTTAATTCGAGTTCTTTATAAAACATTATTTCCTTACCGCCATTATAATAATTATTTTGTGATATTACATCGTCAACAATGGTGATAAGGCTGCACTCAGTTTTGTTTACGCCCATGTGCTTGCTTTTAATAAATGTCAGCATCTCATTAATAAAGCGGTCCTGTTTTTCCAGGCTTCCTTTCATCATTAAGATATACTCTTTAATCTGACCAAGGTCGGTTTCATCATCTATCAAATCGATCAAACCGACCAACGATGCCAGGGGCGAACGCAGGTCATGCGTTACATTAAAAACAAATTTGTCAAGCCCGGCATTGATCACCTGCAGATTTTCGTTTTGTTCCATTATTCTCTTTTTTGACTTCGCCAGGTTGCTGATCATAATGGCCGCAGAGGATAATGAACTGAATACAATAACAAGGGTGATCAATACATTTACTATAAAAACATACCGATTAATTTTACGGCTGATGTCACCCAGCGCTGCCGAAAAGGCTTGTTCTTTTAGCGTCAGGCCTGCCGAGTTACTATTGATAGCCAGTATCATTGCTCTTTTTTCTTCTGCTGGAATTTTCCCGGCTATTATTTTTTTATGTGCGGCGATACCCTGGCGGTCAAGGTCGCTTATCATCGCATCGCCATCCTGCCATATCGTTATTGCTTTTTCAAACATTGCCAAACGCCGAAACCGGTTAAAGAGCCATATCATATCATCAATATCCTCCGGATGATTTTTCCCCTGCAAAAAACCTTTTTTTGCCAGTTCGTAATTGCTATTGTTTAAAGATAACGCCCGCTGGGCTCTATTATCGCCTTTGGGTATGCTGATTGCCTTCTCAAAGGCAGCGTAATCAGATTCGTTTTCAAACGAGATATAATTGATCAAATGAGCTGACGCATCCTTCTGACCTTTTGAATATTCTGATTCACCATTAATATATGCGCCGGCGCCTGAAAGTATTTTGATTGAATAATAGTTAACCATGATAATAGCAGCCGATGCCATTGCCATCAGCAGTAGCAATACCAGCGCCTTTTTCTTCTTTAACAATTTTAGTGCTGTTATCGTGCGATTTAATACATTTTTCAAATCAATATATTTTAACTATTGTGCATGGTATATTTTTATTTTGTCATACTTTTTCGTTAGAAAAGATAAACAATATTACATCCTTAAGTATTTGACAATTATCTATGCCAAGTTATCAGAAGTTTCTCATTTTTAGCGATTAACGAATAATTTAGTAAGTGACAGCTATTTAAAATACGATTCAAGTTAACCGTATGCGTATACCTAAAGGGACTTATCTTTGTTGCATTTTCAGCAAATAATATTTGCTGAACACTCAAATTGTTACAAAACAGATGCAATGTATTTTGCAATTTCAATAATCTATCGTAATATTGCGATTAAATTATGGGCTTAACTAAAACTGAAATATTTACGACGGAGCAAAATCGCCTTGCTGTTATGCTCAGAGCGCTGGCACATCCGGCACGCATAGCCATTTTGCAGCAGCTTATCAACACCAATGCCTGCGTGTGCGGCAGTTTGGTAGAAGAGCTGGGACTGGCACAAGCCACTATTTCGCAGCATTTAAAGGAGCTCAAAAATGCCGGTTTGATACAGGGCACCATTGAGGGCGTAAGCGTTTGCTACTGCATTGAAGCCAATGCCTGGAAATTATTACAAAAGGAGTTAAATGCATTTTTCGGGTCGTATACCGATCCGGCTAAGTGCTGCTAAAAAAATTTATATTAATCAATCGCAATATTACAATAAAAAAATTCACCGATCATGAACACGGATAACCAAATCAAAGACCTGGTAAGGCAAAAATACAGTGAGATCGCTTTGCAGGATAAGGAAACCAACCAGTCAAGCTGTTGCGGCTCCGGATGCTGCTCAACCGAAGTTTATCATATCATGAGTGATGATTACAGTACCCTTAGCGGTTACAATGCGGATGCCGACCTGGGTTTGGGCTGCGGCTTGCCGACACAATTCGCAAAGATCAAAAAAGGCGATGTGGTGATTGATCTTGGCTCGGGAGCAGGCAACGACTGCTTTGTAGCTCGTGCCGAAACAGGCCAGACCGGCAAAGTAATAGGAATAGATTTTACCGAAGCGATGATAAGCAAAGCACGGCAGAATGCTGAAACGCTGGGTTTTCATAATGTGGAGTTCAGGCAGGGGGATATCGAAAACATGCCCCTTACTGCGGGTGTAGCCGACGTGGTGATCAGCAATTGTGTTTTAAACCTGGTGCCAAATAAGGATGGGGTGTTTAAACAGATATACCGTGTATTAAAACCCAAAGGACATTTCAGCATATCTGATGTGGTATTGGTGGGCGATTTGCCGCCGAAACTAAAAAGCGACGCAGAAATGTATGCCGGATGCGTATCAGGAGCTATTCAGAAAGAGGTGTATATGGAACTGATAAAGGTTAACGGATTTGAAAAGATCATCATCCAAAAAGAAAAACCAATTCACATCCCGGATGATATCCTCTTAAAATATTTAAACGATACAGAATTATCCGAATTTAAAAATGGGAAAACCGGAATATTCAGTATTACGGTTTATGCTGAGAAACCTGAAGCAAAGGCCTGCTGCGGACCTGATTGCTGCTCCTGATTAAAAGATATGGAAATTAACGAAGCTGTAAATTACAGGGAAAGTATACTAGAACTGCTTAGAGCCGAAAGGCTGCCGGTGGATGATCTGCCGGCTACTTTAGAGAATTTCCTTGTTGCCCTACAAAACGATCAAGTTATTGGTGTAGCCGGCCTGGAAATTTATGGTGACTATAGTTTATTACGCTCATTAGCGGTAAAACCAAATTTAAGGAGCCATGGCATAGCAGGTAAATTACTTCAACAAATCGAAACACTTGCTCATTCAAAAGGATTAAAGGCGATCTACCTGTTAACTGAAACAGCGTCTGATTATTTTTACCGTAAGAATTATATAAGGATAACCCGAAACGAAGTTCCTGCCGGGGTGCAGCGATCCTCAGAGTTCAGCCATGTGTGCCCCCAATCAGCCATAGTGATGATGAAAACTTTAAGAAAATAAAAATTGAAAAACGTACTAGTACTATGCACAGGCAACAGTTGCCGCAGCCAGATAGCCGAGGGCTATTTAAGACATTTTGCAGGCGACAAGGCCACAGTTTACAGCGCTGGGATAGAAACTCACGGCCTGAACCCAAAAGCTATACAGGTAATGGCCGAGGATCATATCGATATATCCAAACACACCTCTAATAATGTAGACGAGTACCTGGATGTCCCTTTTGATTATGTAATCACTGTTTGCGATAATGCCAAAGAGAATTGCCCGTACTTTCCGACAAAAGCTGTGCGCTTTCACTATGACTTTCCCGACCCGGCAAAAGCTACCGGCAGCGCGGATGAAGTGATGAACGAATTCAGAAGGGTGCGTGATATGATAAAAGTATACAGCAGGGATTTGGTGAAAGAGCATTTAAATTAAATAAACTTAGAACGATCAATAACCATTTCAGCCTGACGTTATGACACAAGGCGATGCTTTATTGCTGGGTATTCACCATTCGGCCCGAAGCCAAATGGCCGAAGCCGATAAAGCGAATCATTTTGTCATTTATTGAACAGGCGAAAAACGCGATTTCTGGCTTAGCTAAATCCTGATCGCCCACTTATTATTAAAATTAATAAAACATAAAACTTACAAATAGCATATGAGCGCTAACGATTGTGCCCCGGCGGCGGAAAGAAAAAAACTGAGTTTTCTTGACCGGTATTTAACCTTGTGGATATTTTTAGCAATGGCCATCGGCGTAGGTGTTGGATATTTTATCCCGGCATCGGCAACCTTCATCAATTCGTTTTCGAGCGGCACTACCAATATTCCATTAGCTACCGGCTTGATATTAATGATGTACCCACCGTTAGCAAAAGTGAAATATGAAAACATGGGTAAAGTATTTAAGGATACTAAAGTATTAAGCGCCTCTTTGGTACTTAACTGGATTGTTGGTCCGATATTGATGTTTGTTTTGGCTATTACGTTTTTACGTGATCATCCTGCGTACATGATTGGTGTAATCCTGATCGGCCTTGCCCGTTGTATAGCAATGGTGGTTGTATGGAATGAACTCGCCGGAGGCAGCCGGGAGTATGCAGCGGGATTAATAGCTTTAAACAGCATATTTCAGGTACTGCTTTACAGTGTTTATGCGTATATATTTATCACGGTTTTACCACCCTTGTTCGGCTTAAAAGGCTTGGCAGTAAATATTACTATTATTGAAATAGCCAAAAGCGTTGGCCTCTATTTAGGTATTCCTTTTGCCGGCGGTATTCTCAGCCGTTATACGCTTATTAAAATTAAAGGCGAAGAATGGTTCCAAAAAAAATATGTGCCGATTATTTCGCCTGTTACACTGATTGCCCTGCTGTTTACCATTGTTGTAATGTTCAGCCTGAAAGGAAATCTGATTGTTCAGATACCTATGGACGTTGTGCGTATCGCTGTACCGTTAGTGGTTTATTTTACCATTATGTTCCTGTTGAGCTTTTTTATCGGCAAATCATTTGGCGCCGATTACTCAAAGAGTACCTCTATTGCTTTTACTGCTACAGGCAACAACTTTGAACTGGCCATCGCTGTTGCTATAGGAGTATTCGGCATAAATTCAGGAGAAGCGTTTGCCGGTGTGATTGGGCCGCTTGTGGAAGTGCCTGCTTTGATCGCTTTAGTTAATTTAGCTTTTTGGCTGCGTAAAAAATATTATACCAACAAAACCACAACGATTGTATAAAATTATCCTTTGCTTGTAAATCATCACCCTGCTGCATTAGATACGATGGTTGGCGGGCTCATTCCAAATCCCATATTGAAGTTTTATATATTTACTTGCAGGAACTACAAAAATAATTTCGCGATGAGATTTGGCTACCAAAGATAGGATACGTTTAAAAGACAGTCGGTCGAAGCATTTGGTAATACCCAACAGCTCTTCTCTGATGGTAGCCATGATATATCACAGTTGGGTAGCTTTTGTAAGCCGCTTTGTTATTCATTGTTCTAAAAAAATCCTCCAGTTGCTCAATATGGTTCTCCGTAAGCAATTCACCTTTACCGCTGCGATGGCCAAACGCCCTGGGCTCAAGCACTTGTACAAAATGAACACCCAACTCCTTTGCGAACTTCATGTAGGGTAATAAATGCCTTCCATCAATAAATTCCATTGTGGTACAAACACTTAATGCCGTTACCAGGCCTGAGTTAAGCGAGGCTTTTACACCTTCAACCGCCTTATCAAATATTTCTGGGTGTTTACGGAACTTGTTATGCAGCTGAGGCACATAATGGTCAATGCTTACAATTATTCCTTTACAACCGGCATTCTTTAACAACCGGGCATTGATCGGGGTTAAATTAAATCCTGATGTTGCCACGTAGCATTCACATTGATCTTTTGCAAAGCTGATCACATCAACCAGGTCTTTAATACGCAACAGCGGCTCCCCTCCGCTAAACTGAATTTGATTTACCCCCAGATTTTGGTATAGGGTCACCATTTTTATCAGTTCATCTTTGGTAAATGTTCCTTTTTGATCCGGGTTATCCCATTCAAAACGATGTTCGCATCGTAAAGGGCATTTGCCTGTAATGTCGAAAAACATAAATTTCAGCTTATTTTCTGTCTGCATTGGTGATCCGCAACGCAATAGTTCATCTTTTATAACATTGTCATAGGCGACTGAAGGCCAACCGGGCGTATAAAGGTTGAAATAATATTTACCATCCACTTTATACATTTTTTTCAAATTTCCGCTCCATGCTGCCCTTCGTAAGTTCAAAAGGGCAATAAGCGCTTTTCTTATTCTTTTAAAAGACCGCAATGTGATGCAGGCCATAAAAAGGATGCGCAGCTTTACAGCTACCAGGATTATATGGCGTTCTAAATCGCTTAATCTTTTTTGTTGATACGGTTCATGAGCGGACAGATGATCAGCCTCTGTTTCATCTTCTTTATATTCCGAATTAAATACAGTCGGGGTCTCCATGTCTTCTCTGAGTTGATAAATAGTTATTTATTTAAAATGCCGCCGTAAACAGATTTAAATGGCAACCCCGCTTGATAAAAGGTTACTTTGCTACGGATAAAGAGTAAATCGCATTTGAGCCGGATAAACGCTGTCCGGAATTTTTAAGCTCCGGATAGCGTTGTCATTGATTTTGATATTAAAACCTGTAGGCCAAACGTAAATTTATCTGGCCTACAGTGCTCCCGTTTGTCCAGCCTTCATAACGAACGCCTGCCTCAAAGCCACCGTTGAAACTGTAGCCTATGCCTGGTGACCACACAAACGCATGGCCGCCGCCGCTTTCGGTGGAGAATACAATACCTAATTGGCCTTCAATAAAAAAGTTCCCTTCAGAATAGTATTTAGCACCGGCTTTGACCGGAATAAAGCCGGAAGTGGAGGGTATGCCAATTCCTTTAAGCACACTTTTCAATAAAAAGGCGTTATAACCGGCAGAAAGTGTAAAATAAGAGCGGCCCGATGTAGGCAATTCATACTTAACTGAACCACCTATTACAGCGCTGTAAACCTTGCTTATCTCACCAACGGGTAAACCGCCTTCTGCGCCAATGCTAAATTTTCCGCCGCCGCTTGTTGGTGATGATGAGGCAGTGGTGGCAGTTGTTTGGGCAAAACCGCTGAATGCTATTCCGCCCGCTAATGCAAAGGTTAATAATAATTCTTTCATGATAATAAGTTTTAATGTTGACGTAATAATAATTTAATAATGATTTATTTTTAAATATCCCGGTAATATTTATTAAGTAAAGCTAGCCGGGTTTACAACACTATAAAAACTGGAAAATCAGCCGATTACGAAAGATTAAGTAAATAACCGTATTACTTTTCAGATATTGTTATATCCAAGTAATTATTACTATATTTAATTATTGTTAATTCACTGATTAGTATTTTTTGCAAATAATAACCAGGCGATTAATAAATAACCCCTAAAATTTAAACCAAAAATCCGGGCTTATGGACCATAACCAAACCCAGGCTTTGTTTTTTAATCATATCAGGTCAAGACTCCCGGCTCATCTTTCATTTGTGGATGAGGTGGCTGAACTGCTCAGCATCAGCAATGACAGCGCCTACCGGCGCATACGGGGCGAAAAGTCATTAGGACTTGACGAGGCACAAGTGCTTTGTAATAAATACCATGTTTCGCTTGATCAGTTGCTTCATATAAAAAGCAATACAGTCATTTTTTCGTATGATAAAGTCGATCATCTTTCTTTCGATTTTAATAAATTCCTGCATTTTGTGGCACAAAGCCTGGGTTTATTCAATACGCTGCAAAGCCCGAAGATGTATTTTTATAGTAAAGACATACCGCTTTACCATTTCATGCCATTCCCCGAATTAAGGGCCTTTAAGTTCTTTTTCTGGAAACGTACGGTAATAGGTTATCCTGAACTCGCAAGGCAGCAGTTTACAGGAGCGGACGATGACCCGGAGTGTAATGAACTGTCAAAAAAAATCGATGAATTATATGCACAAATACCTTCTATTGATATTTGGAATGAAGAGAGCGTAAATGTCACCATCAGCCAAATTGAGCTTTACCGGCAATCAAATATTTTTGTTAACAAAGCGCTTTTGCTGAAAGTATATTTGCAACTGGAACAATTGGTCGACTATCTTGAACTTCTGGCTGAAACCGGGAAGAAAATATTATATAACCAGCCCCATGCGCACAGTAATGCCACTTATGACGCATACATCAACGAGGCCCTTATCGGAGATAATGCTATTTATGTGCAGAGCAACAACAGGCAGATCACTTTTATCAATCATAACGGGCTGAATTTTATGTCAACCGAAGACAAAGATTTCTGTGACTATACTTATAAACACATGCAAAACCTTATCCGGAAATCAACACACATCAGTGTGGTAGGCGAAAAAGAAAGAAGTATGTTTTTTAATACCCTTAGGTGGAAAATTCAGGAACGAAAGAAGAATATCAATTGACTGGATATCATTTTTTTTTATTTTTATATGCTTCAATGCTTTTAACAGCAGCACATCTGCCTGATTCAACCATTTCTTCAGCTTTGTAAAAATCATAACCCGAACAAGACTGCCGGGATACATTGATCAGCATATCCGGTTTGTACTTTTCCAGCAACATTTGCGTGTTGTAATAGGTCATTAAACTAAGCGTTTTATTAAGCACGTTAAAATAACCAAGCTTTTCCTCGGTATTATTCATAGGAAGGATATTATGTAACTGACTGAAAAAGGCCTTAATCTTTTTTTGATATATTGATTGTTTGACTTCCGCTCCATTTTTTGCGTTAACCGGTTTCTCCAAAGGGATGTCAGCGTTTACATTTACTACAACTAACATATCACCAGGTATTCTTTTGACATGATTAACCGGTACATTATTTATAACACCACCATCTACCAGTAACCCGGTCTCCGTTTTTACAGGCGTAAAGATCGTCGGAATGGCAACCGACGCCCTTACGGCATTAAATGCGCTTCCGCTTGTAAAAACCACCTCCTTTTTATTGATGATATCGGCAGCTACCGCTGCAAAAGGTATGCGCAGATCTTCAATATTTGCGTCTCCGATGAACTGCTTTGTTATGCTGAACAATTTGTCGCCCTTAACCAATCCTTGTGAACTGAAACTAAAATCAACCAAGCTAAACACTTTTAATTTATCAAGGGTACAGAGCCATTTTTTATATTCTTCCATCTTTCCCAATGCATAAACGCCCCCTATAACTGCCCCCATTGAAGTTCCCGAAATAGAAGATATTTCAAACCCCTGTTTTTCTAACTCCTCAATAGCTCCAATATGGGCAATTCCCCTGGCGCCGCCCCCCGACAATACCAGGGCCACTTTTTGTTTCTTGTTACTGGGTTTTCTTTCCCGCCATGCCAGTAGCTTCATATTTTCGTTTCCTAAATGTACTAAAGTTAATAACTCACCGCTATGTTAAATGTTATACTCCGCTTATACGTATTCCATCCGGATAATGTAATTAAACTAACCAAATAAATTTAATCTGACTAAATTGCATCGGTCTAATTATTAAGGATGAATATCAGAAAGATCACCCCGTCGCAAATTTTTACGGTATTGCTGGTTCTGTTTACCATCGTATACCTTTACAGCGCCAGGGTAAAAAGCTGGGCGATCATGGGTTTGCTGCTTCTGGGTTTTTATAAGCCACCTATCCCGCAGGTAAAACCGGGCGAAAAATTACCGCAGGCCCCTGCTCTGATCGTGCAAAACACCGATGGTAAAGTAATTGATCTGCAGCAGCAAAAGGGCAAGGTGGTCTTTATCAACTTTTGGGCCACATGGTGCCCGCCCTGCCTTGCAGAACTACCATCCATAAATGATTTTTACCAAAAGGTAAAAGACCAGCCCAACATTGTTTTTCTTTCAGTTGATGTGGATCATGACCTGGCAAAATCATCACTGTTTCTTCAAAAAAAGGGTTACCCGTTTCCTGTATATGCCGGCACGCTGAACAGGCTGCCTTCCCAATTTTTTTCGGGCAGCATACCCACCACTTTGGTTATCGATAAAAAAGGCTTCGTGGTATTTAATCATACCAGCGGGGCCAATTACGATGATGATCAATTTGCGCAATATGTTATCGGGCTGAGCAAGCAATAAAAGAAAGCTACGCCGGATATTTTTTTCAATCCACTGATCGGCTGAAATGAAATCCTGATTGCCGCTCAGGGAAACAAAATTGCACA
Source organism: Mucilaginibacter sp. (assembly GCA_028287895.1). Classification (GTDB taxonomy): domain Bacteria; phylum Bacteroidota; class Bacteroidia; order Sphingobacteriales; family Sphingobacteriaceae; genus Mucilaginibacter. The sequence continues at coordinate 188,071 of JAQBOV010000005.1, forward strand.
GGAAATTTCGAATGCAAAAAATTTAGCTTTCGACGTCCTTGCGGTAGCCGCTTAATTTAAAATCGTGCAGATGAACGCATGGTAATGGGTTTAGGTCTTTTTTACAATTTACGACAATACGTTGTACCTGTTTATTTTAACGGAGTTTATTTCAATGATTTTAGGGCTTAAGCAAACGACGAAGTAAGGACCCAGGCAATTTTGAATAAGATAACTTTTTTGAACTATTAACAATATTGATAACAAAAATATAACAATACCTCTAGTTATTTCCAATAAACATTTATTTAAGTAAATAATAATAAATAATTACTTAACAATAAGTGAAAAAGATATTTCCCGGTTTCGGGCGTTGTTCACAAAACCTATCGTTTAGCTCACTGAAGATAAATTCTCATAAGCGCAGATGGTCACGAAATCAGAAATTTCTGAGACACTCATTTGTTGGCTTACGCCCAAAATTCCCTAATTTTGGGTATATGCAAGATTGCACACCAGCACTACTCAAAACTTTCGATGCGCTAAAGGAAGTACCCGACGATCAGCTGCAATGGCTGATAGATAACAGCGTTTGCCGCATGCTCCCTGATGGCGAATTAATGTCAGAACCGGGCGACCCGATCCAGGAGACCCATTTTGTCATCAGCGGAAAATTGCGTTTATATCTTCCCATTGGCGGAGTAAAACGTGAGATCGGTGATTTTAAACCGGGTGATATCACCGGCTACCTGCCCTATTCGCGTGCCAAAGTAAGTACTGGTTATGGCACCACTATCGGTGAAACCCAGCTCCTGAGCTTCCCTGCCACCAAGATGACGGAAATGATAAAAACCCAGTTTGAGCTTACGCAAGCCCTGGTGCATGTGATGACCAACCGGGTGCGGAGTTTTACCGCCCTGCAGCAGCAAAACGAAAAAATGCTGGCTTTGGGTAAACTTTCGGCAGGGTTAACGCATGAGTTGAACAACCCGGCATCTGCCATTGTACGCGATTCCGAATCGCTGCTCAAACATCTCAAATTGAGACCTGATGACTTTAAAGCAGTGACCTCCATCCGCATGGAGCCCGAACAGGTTGACGCCGTAACTAATGAACTGTTCCGTACCCTTAATGAATACCAGCCTATTGAGTTAACCTTGCGCCAGCGCACCGACAGGGAGAGCGAACTGACAGATCTGCTTGATGACATGGGAGTTCACAATGCAGTGGAAATAGCCGAGAATTTCGTTGAATTTGGTTTTGACCCTGGTGGCATCCACGCGTTTACCAATTATATACCAAGGCAATATCTTTCGCCCGTATTTAAATGGATGAATAATTTACTGGTTACTGAAAGAATGGTACAAGACATCAGCGAATCATCCAAACGCATAGCCACCCTGGTGAATTCGGTAAAGACATATACCCATATGGATCAGGGGCAGGATAAACAATATGCTGATATCCATATCGGCATAAAAAACACCCTGCAAATGCTGATCTACAAGATCAAAAAAGGTAATATTACCATGGTGAAGGATTTTGATACGACCCTGCCGCCTGTAAAAGCCCAGATAGGCGAACTGAACCAGGTATGGACCAACCTGATAGATAATGCTTTGGATGCGATGGAAATTAATAGCAAAGGCACCCTTACCATAAAAACCGAACGGGACAGGGAGTTTGTACAGGTAAGCATTATTGATGATGGCCCGGGTATACCAGACGAAATTCGTTCGCGCATATTCGACCCGTTTTTTACTACCAAAGAAATGGGAAAAGGTACCGGCATGGGCCTGGAGGTGGTCAACAGAATAGTACTGCAGCATAATGGCACCATAAAAGTAGTATCAGAACCCGGGCATACCGCATTTGTGGTATGTTTCCCGATAGATGGATAGCGCCGTTTGTTTATAGCGATAGGTTTGGAACTGATCGCTGTAAATAAAAATCCAACCGTTAATTACGCCTGGACTATTAAATTAAATAACCCATGAACAAACCCATCATATTTTCCATCGACGATGATCCGCAGGTGCTGCGTGCCATCAGCCGCGACCTGAAGACCCAGTACAGTTCGGAATATAAGGTCATCAGCACCTCATCGGCAAATGAGGCGCTGGAAGCCTTAACCGATCTGAAAAACAGCGGCGATACCGTTGCCCTTTTTTTGGTCGATCAGCGTATGCCTGAAATGGAAGGCGTAGATTTTCTGCATAAGGCCATCAAAATATATCCCGAGGCCAAACGCGTGCTGCTCACCGCCTATTCGGATACCGTTGCGGCCATAAAGGCCATCAATATAGTGCAACTGGATTTTTATCTGACCAAACCCTGGAACCCACCCGAAGAGAAACTTTACCCGGTGATCAACGATCTGTTAGATGATTGGCAGAGCCACTACACACCCGATTTTAAAGGCATTAAACTGATAGGTTACCAGTTTTCGCCAAAATCGCACGAGATAAAGGATTATCTGGCAGGCAACCTCATTCCCTATCGCTGGTTTGATATCGAGAGCAATCCCGAAGCCAAAGCCCTGCTGGAACTGAACAACATGAGCAACGCTGACCTGCCGGTGATTATTTATGAAGATGGCACCTGCGCATGCCTGCCTACGATAAGGCAGATCGCTGATAAAGTGAGACTGAGCCCACAAATAAAGAACGAGATATACGATGTGGTCATTATTGGCGCAGGGCCGGCCGGGCTGGCAGCCGCAGTTTATGGCTCGTCCGAAGGCTTAAAGACTTTATTGATAGAACGCCGCGCCCCCGGCGGACAGGCAGGCACCAGTTCGCGTATTGAGAATTATCTGGGTTTTCCGGCAGGATTAAGCGGCGCAGATCTTACCCGTCGTGCCATCAGCCAGGCGACCCGTCTTGGCGCCCAGTTCCTTTCGCCCCATGCGGTAAATGACATTAGGGAAAAGGATGGTTATAAAAAGATCATACTTGATGACGGTCCGGATATCGTGAGCCGTTCAGTAGTGATCACCACCGGTGTTGATTACCGCAAACTGGAGGTAAAAGGGGTGGAAAACTTTACCGGCGCTGGCATTTATTATGGCGCTGCCACTACCGAGGCCAGCGCATGTAAGGGCAAAGATGTATTCGTCGTGGGCGGCGGTAACTCCGCCGGGCAGGCAGCTATGTATCTTTCCAAATTTGCTAAAAAAGTAAATATTGTCATCCGCCGTGATGACCTGACTACTACCATGTCGGCTTATCTGATTGAACAGATCAGGTTATCACCCAATATCGAAGTGCTGGCCAATACTGAGATATGTGAGGCCGGTGGCGGTGACTGCCTCGAACGCCTGGTATTCATGAACATCAAAACACAGAAGAAGACCACCTATGGGGCCAGTGCGCTTTATATTTTCATTGGTGCCCGCCCCTATACTGACTGGATACACCTGGACATCATCAAAAACAATAAGGAATTTATAGAAACAGGCCGGGATCTGGCTACTTATGATACATTCCGAAAAATATGGAAGCTTAAACGCGATCCATTTTTACTGGAAACAAGCTGTCCCGGCATATTTGCCGCAGGCGATGTGCGCGCCGGCGCCATGAACCGCGTAGCATCCGCCGTAGGCGAAGGATCTATGGCTATTAGTTTTGTACATAAATATTTGGCCGAGGTATAGTTGATTACCCCGCGGCCCGCCCCCGGCTGCCTGAAAGCGGGGGAGTTAAAAGTTTTTTCAAATCCCTCTTCCCGCGCAGCCGGAAGAGGGGCGACAAGCACAGCGATGCCGGGGGTGAGCCGAATAAGCGATGTGCTTAACTAATTTTTTTATATTCATCTCAATATAGTTGTCCGCTATGGAAGATCAGATCTGCAAACATTTATTCGCCGTAAAAAAGCTGAAGCATCCCAAAGACTACGTATGCGAGGAATGCATAAAAACCAACAGTCAATGGATGCACCTGCGCACCTGCCAAACCTGTGGGGTAACGCTGTGTTGCGATAGTTCGCCCAACCAGCATGCCTCTAGACATGCCCACGCCGAAGGACACCCGGTAGTAATGTCGGCCGAACCCGGCGAGCGCTGGCTATGGTGTTATGTGGATCAGGAGATGGTGGAGTATTGACAATTATAGAGCCGACCAACGACGAGGAAGATTCCACATTTTGTATCCGAATTGTATAACAGGGATTGGCTTTTGAACTAATAAATCAACAGCACAATAAGTTTTATATCCTGAAAGCTGAGTTTTACAAGTAATTAAAACTAAATCACCTGTTACAAAGCAACATTTGGATTCTCTTATCAATGGAGTAATTATAAATGCTGAGGTAAAAGAATTTGCGGCAAAAATTGTAATTCCAATTTTGGGAGATCAGCTCCCCTGCTACCGTTAGTCGGATTTAATAAATCCCGGACTTAATTATTGGGAATTTGCAATCCCGGTAACATCCTTGCTGTTACCTTCCCCAGCCTATCAACTGAGTCGAAGCCGAATCACAAAACCTTCAAAAGAATATTGTACAATAAGAAAAAAGTTTAGCTAAATTTATTAACCAATTAAAAATCAATATCATGACGAAGTTTCTAATTAAAGCCTCTTATACCTCAGATGGTGTAAAGGGACTGCTTAAAGTTGGCGGCTCAAACAGAAAGCAAACCGTTGAAAAAATGATTGCTGATATGGGCGGCAAAATGGAAGCCTTTTATTTTGCTTTCGGTGACCAGGATGTTTATGTCATATCCGAACTGCCGGATATGATATCTGCCGCAGCGCTTGCATTAACCATAAATGCGTCCGGCTTGGTGTCTGTTTCCACTACGATGCTACTTGATCCTGCAGATGTTGATAAAGCAACCAAACTATCTGTTAATTATCGTTCCCCCGGCAACTAAACATTGGTTTACTGCTTTGTAGATTTTCTTCATTTTGGAGATTTTAAGTCCCCGAACACAGCTTCTTGTACCTGTCGGGATTGCAAATACATTCACTCCGTAAATTGTAAAGTCCTGCAATCCCGGTTTAGAGAAAAGTGCCTGGGTCCCGGACCTGGTTTGTTGGAAACCCAACACAACCTAATACCCTCCATACTCCCCTCTGCGCTGCGAAGCTTCAAGAAAATAAGTGAGGTATATTTTCTGCTCCGTCCGCACTGAAAATACCGGCGAAAAGTTTTTTAAGTACCGGTCATCATAATATTGAAAATGCTCAAATCCCAAGCTCAAGTTCTTGTATATCTGCACATTGAGGCGCGGCCTCAAAATGGCTACGTAGTTATTACCCATCGGCCCGACAATGGTATGCAGGATATAATAATAGTAGGAAACCGAAACGCTTGCATATTTGCCAACATTCAGGGTAGTTTCAAATTTAGCCGACAACCCGTCGTTATACGTATAATCCCTTACTTGTGAGGTATCCGGGCCGTACCTGGTACTATTGCCTGCCAGTGGTATGGCCGACAAATGGAAATTGGTATAAAGGTTAATGGTTTTACTTATCGGGTATTTGGTAATCAGCCCTCCCCCAAAACCAATGGCGCCTAACTCAAAAGTTTTGTTGTCCCAATAATCATAATACTGAAATGCACCGTATAGCACCGCTAATTTGCCCCAATGAGTGGTATGGCCAAATAAGATACCGTAGCCAAGAATATTGTCCAAAATTTTTCTTCCCGAACCCAGACTAAATTCGGTACGGAACCTGAAAACGTCAAATGGTTTACGAGCGCGTATTTCAAAAGGGTTGCCATAATCAAGCTGAAGGTTGAACACGGCATTAATGGGACCGTAGCCAAATAAGGTTTTGTCATCCTGGTTTATTTTGTGCACACCGGTAGATAGGGTAAGGTTCAGCGGTTCTTTCTGATAAACCTCTGTGTGGGTATGCCTGAAACTTTTACCCTGCAAAAGCCTGTTAAGCCCCCGAACCGGGTCTATTACCCCGGCAACTACTTCTCTGAAAACCCTTTCGCCGCCGGTAGTGCGGTCATCTAATATATTTGAACTCACGCGGTAAAATATCTCGCCCAAAAAGGCGCCGTTTACCGGGGTATTGACAACATCATTATAAGAAGGCCGTGTATTTTCGCCAAAATATTCCCACATCAGGCTGCCGCCAGCAGCAAACGGGAAGGATTGCCAATAATTATATCCCTGCGACCGCGCTGCGTTAAAAGTCATTGAACCTGAATATGGGTGTCCTACGAAATTTATACCGAAGCGGTCGGTATCCCACTCCCAGCCCTTTTGTATATTATACTTCCAGGTACTGGGGCCGATGTGCGAGAAATCAGATTGCAAAATAAACCGGTCTATCGACCAGGTAAATGCATTGATACCTAACACTTCAATTGCGGGTTTCCAAACAGGGTATTTTTTGTTAAATTTTATATCATCATTCAGCAGGTCGCCGTATTTATTTTTAACCGTAGTATCTACCAACCGGCTTTTTTTGGGCTCGTTCCCTCCCGTTGAGTCTGAAAGCAATCGCTTTTTTACCGCTTTGGATTGTTTGATCTGTTGTTCCGCAGTGCCCTTACCGGGTACTATCGTATCAATTTTAGTAGTTTTTTGCGCAAATATGCAGCTTGCAGCAGCAAACATTAAATATAACAAGCATGCTGTCTTTTTATTGACAGCCGGTATGAAAAACAGTAAAATGAATATGGTTAAAGGGATAAGGAAGTAAAAATTTATCATATTGATAGCTATTGGTTATAAGCTATAACTAAAAATTGGGGCAAGTGTTTTAATCGAGCGCTTACGTAATCAGAGATTAACGAATCGACGAAATACAATAAACAATGCCGCCCGCGTAAATGGACCGGCATGAAGTCAACTAAACTAATTAATCAAAATGAGGTTTAAACTGATCAGGGCTTCCGCTACCCGTCCGGCAAACGCACATACCCGACGGGCGGAACTTAATCCTTATGTTAACATTTTAGCAGGCAGACTAAATGCTTAAACTTATGCGTGTTGGTCATCCAAAAAGTACTGCATTTATACAGCGCTTTGCAAATTGTCAAAATTATTGGCATCGAATGGGTGTGAAGCATGTTTGGCCATCGGTTTGCACATATTCCGCCTGTGCCCCGCAAGGCCAGTGTATCGGGTGATAATTCCAGGTAATGGTTGTTATTTTGGCCTCATTGTTCAAAAGCTCCACTAGCTCTTCTTTACTGGCTTTAATCCCCCTTGCCAAATCCATCAACTGCCGTGTGCAGGAACACATCGGTAGTGTTCCCTGATTTTTATTTTCCAGATACCTGAAATATAATGATCCCATTACTCGATAACCAGACATTTAAATAACGATGGCTCTTAATCTATACTAATTAAGATTTAAAAAGAAAAGAACACACCCGGTGTTTTCACACGATATAAACGAAAAAAAAGAGAAGGGATTAACAAACTTGTAATCCCTGACGCTTTTCTAACATTCCAAATTTAAAACCCCTGCTCATCCGCGCTTGGCCCGTAGCTCCCGGGGACAGGCACGTCCAGCAAGCGCAGGAACACCCCCAACTGTGCCCGGTGATGCACTATCTGGCTGTAAGCCATTCGAATCACTTCTCCTTTGGTGGCTACCATGTACACCTGGTCGCCGCTGCGCATGGTCCATGGCTGGTCAAACTGTTCTTCTTGCACATTAACCAATGCAGTCCTTCCTTTTGCCACACATTCTTCGTAATATTTCAAAAGCGCTTTTGTGTTGTTTATTACCGGCTCTTTGTGGGTACTTGTTGCAAAATCAAGTTCATCATCATCTATGGCCATCTCTACCCATGATGGAATGTCGGCGATATGCGTAGCTAAACGACGGATGGTCATACTTTTTTCATGCGGCTTCCAGTCGTACTTATCATCTGGCACAGATGCTAACATTTTGCGGGTGGTTTCCGCTTCCTGGTCCATTTCTTTTAATAACATTTCGGTGAGGGTTGTCATATCGTTTTCTTTTTTGATTTACGCCTCAAAATAACCACAGGCGTATGACAGCCCTATGTCAGCAGAAGTTTTTGACGAAAATTATTTTTTTCAGGTAGATATAATTTGACTCGGTCATTGTTTCAAAAAGTATTTTTTTGATGTTTTTTTCTTACCGCTGTGCCGCATGCGGCACAGCGGGTGAGTCGGCGATGCGAACGGTATCAGCGTTAACTCAGGGCGGAAAGTTTACTGACGGATGCTAAAGTTAAGACGGATGCTTAAACTCGGCAGGACGAAGCTAGGCATAATTTTTAAACTATAAAACAGATATAACAGGTGGACTAATAAAATAATGCTGTAACTTTATACTTTATTTAAACGTTCTTAGGGGCAATTATTAAACTTAAACCTCATTCATCAAAAATGATCTTTACAAGTCAAAAAAGGGCAATTTCAGCGTCTATAAAAAGCGTGCTATTATCTGCATCTAGGTTATTTTTTAATAAACAATTGTCCCAACCTATCTTTTTGACGTTGAAGCGACGCGGATAAATCATCTTTTAACTAAAATTGTTAAACAATTAGATTAAGGCCCGGTTAACCAGATGCAACAAATATGAATAAAGAATTTTATCAGCATATATTAGATAAACAGCAGATCACCGGTGCGGTACCTTCCAATAAGGAAATCGCTGAATGGGCTCTGCAGGTTATCCGTTTATTGTTTCCCGAGCAGTCAAACCGGTTATTTACCTTCGTTCATCAGCTCGAATCGGAGTTCAAAAAATTAGAGCACGGGCTTTATGACATCCTGAATGCTACCCGCGGAACGCTTGATGAGAAAAATGAACAACTGGCAAAAACGTTTTTTGAAGAGTTGCCCGAATTATACCGCGTGCTGAATACCGATATACAGGCTACCTTTGACGGCGATCCGGCTGCCAAAAGCGAGTTTATGGTGATCCGGGCCTATCCGGGGTTTTATGCCATATCATTTTACCGGCTGGCCCACTCACTGTATCAGTTAGGCATACCTTTAATACCCCGTATACTTACGGAATATGCCCATTCAAAAACGGGTATCGATATCCACCCTGCCGCACAGATTGGCGAATATTTCCACATCGACCACGGTACGGGCGTAGTTATTGGCGAAACCTGTGTAATAGGCCGCCATGTAAAGCTTTTCCAGGGGGTTACGCTGGGGGCATTAAGTGTAAACAAAACGCCGGTTGATAACAAGCGCCACCCCACAGTAGAAGATAATGTGGTGATCTATGCCGGGGCAACAATATTGGGCGGGCGCACTACTATTGGAGAGGGAAGCATTATCGGTGGGAATGTTTGGCTCACTAAATCTGTTCCTGCTTATTCAAAGGTGTACCATACGCAGGAGGTGAGCTTGTTAAAGGAGAAAATAAAGGAATAGTTTACTGGTTGATTGCGTTGATTAAGTTGGATGCAGGTTACATGGGAAGTTGAATTTAAGTTTTAACATTTACAACCTCTGCCATAATTACCAGCTGATTAACTCAGTCAAGCCCTTAACCAAATCAACATAATAACAACAAATGGCTGGTATAATTGATCTGATAGGCAATACGCCGCTCGTCGAACTAAAAAAATTAAATCCCAATCCCAACGTTACCATTTACGCCAAAATGGAGGGTAACAACCCCGGCGGAAGTGTGAAAGATCGTGCAGCGCTAAATATGATACGCAGTGCTATTGAGCGCGGCGATATTAAACCCGGAACCAAACTGATAGAAGCGACCAGCGGCAATACCGGTATCGCCCTGGCTATGATAGCCTGCCTTTACGGGCTGGAGATGGAGCTGGTACTGCCATCAAACTCGACCCACGAACGCACGCTTGCAATGGAAGCCTTTGGCGCAAGGGTAATATTGCTGGATGGCATAGAGGCGTGCCGCGATTATGCGGAAGAAAAAGCCGCCACAGGCGAGTATTTTCAATTGAACCAGTTTGCTAATCCTGATAATTATAAGGCACACTATAAAACCACCGGCCCCGAAATCTGGCGCGATACCGGTGGCAAAATAACTCACTTTGTGAGCGCCATGGGTACTACAGGCACTATTATGGGCTGCTCAAGATATTTTAAAGAAAAGGATGCCAATGTGCAAATAGTGGGGTGTCAGCCTACAGATGGCTCGTCTATTCCCGGTATCAGGCGCTGGCCGGAGGCATACCTGCCAAAAATTTTCGATCCGCTGCGGGTGGATAAGGTAATGGATGTTACCGAACAGGAGGCTATCGAAACAACCCGTAAACTGGCCAGGGTGGAAGGCGTATTTGCCGGCATGAGCAGCGGTGGCGCGGCAGCGGCAAGCATCAGGCTCGCACAGGAGTTAAAAGAAGGGGTAATTGTATTTATTTGCTGCGACCGGGGTGACCGTTATTTGAGCAGCACGCTGTTCGGTTAGTTAAGTTATTAACATTTTCAAGCAAAAGTGGCGTATTTTAATATAAATGTTGAAAAAATAACTATAAAATAATAATAAAATATTAGTCTGTTAAGCCGATAGACTTTATATTTGTAGTAGATTCATTAATTATCAATCTAAAACAAACACAAACCGTTCTTTATGATTTAATTATGAGTTCAGTTAATTATTGAGAAGAAGAGAGAAAGCCCCAAACTTTCTCTTTTTTTATGCCTTTTAATTTGACAACAAATATTATAATATGCAAATGTGCCGTTTGCGTGCAAATAATACGATTTACCATCTATCAAATGTTTTGAATTTTAAACAGATGATGTAGCATTTTGTCTTTCTCTTTCGTATGGGTAATATAGGCCACAAAGTCATTTAAATGACCTGCCGGCCGAACAATATATATTAGTTAGGGGAATAGCTGGGTGTAATGCCTGGCTATTTTGTTTACAATCCAGTTTTACTACAAATTGTTTACCAATTTAATACAGATTCGGGTGTTATACTTGAATAAACAATAAACATAAAGAACGATGAACAAAACTATTTTATGTGCATTGGCCATGACTGTTTTGACTGGCATTGCAACAGCACAGGATCTGAAATCAAAAGATGTACCCGCTGCAGTTCAAGGAGCTCTCACAAAAAAATATCCCAATGCCAGCAAAGTAAGCTGGGAAAAAGAAAAAGGGAATTACGAGGCCAACTGGGGCGGCAAATCCGGTGAGGACACGTCGGTCGTGTTTACCCCTGGAGGTGCGTTTGTTGAACAAGTGGATGCCATAGCCCTTAGCCAGCTGCCGGCAGTAATCGCGCCTTATGTAAAGGCTCATTACAATGGCGCCAAAATAAAAGAAGCAGGCAAGCTTACCGATGCCGCGGGACGTCACCTGTTCGAAGCCGAAATAAAAGGCAAGGATTTGATTTTTGATGAAAACGGTAAGTTTGTTAAAGTGGATTAATAACCACGCCAGGCCTGATTAGCTTGGCAACTTCCATTGGCCCATCTATCTGAACAAAGTGGCCCCATGCGCCAGCAAACACACGTTCGCTGCCGGCAAACAGCTTGTTAAACTTAGGGGCTACTTCCCTGTTCAGATATGGGTCTTTTTCACCAAATACGATCTGCATGGGCAAATCAAATGTTTTGTGTTTCATCATCTTTCGTGTCATCCTGATAATCGCAGGCAGCAGATCGCGGTTAAGTGAAAAAAAGGCTTGTTGTGTACCTGGATGTTCTTCAAACTGCTGATAAAGCAAAGGGGCATACTTTTGCCGCATGTTGGTGCTCATCATAAACCTGCCTGCCTACACCGAACAGGTAACAATATACCAATCGGTATATTATGTAGCAAAAAAATTTACTTCTTCAATTGTGTATTGATCAGGTGATCAAGGTGATCCAAACTTTGCTTAATATAGGTTAGATCACCTGATATCTTTGATACCGTAATTCCGCCTTCGATTATAGCGATCATTAGCGATGCGAACGATGGCACGTCCACATCTTGCTTGATCTCGCCCGACCGTATGCCCTGGTGTATAATTGCCGAAATACTTCGGTGCCATTTGGAAATGGCATCCTGCACCTTGCTCTTTAGTGGCGGATGGGTATCGTCAGCCTCAACACCGGTATTAATTATGGGACACCCGGCCGACAAAACCGGATTAAACAGACCACGCCTGTAAACGGAAATAAAAGCCCGCAACTTGCCTAAAGCAGTTGAATGAGTGCTTTGTTCAGCCCTCACCTGCGCTATCATCCGGGCCATGTTATAATCGAATGCAGCAATCGCTACTTCGTCCTTATTCTCAAAATTACCATATATAGCCCCCTTGGTAAGCCCGGTGGTTTCTGTCAGATCAGACATAGAAGTGCCCGAATAACCTTTACGGTTAAATATCGGCGCTGTTTGCTCGACTATAAATTCCCTGGTACGCTCAGCTTTGCCCATATTCAAATATAATAAAGAAATACCAATAGGTATAATATATTTAATAATCTTTACAACTCGTTTGGGTGAACTAAGTTGATTGGATTGAATAAAGACTGAGTCGGATAAGTTTTGATATTTTACAAGGATTAAAATCTCTCTAGTAATTACAACCCGACTCAGTACTCACTCGCTCACCGCTCACTCACTTCCCCGCCTGTAATTTATCCAGTTTCTTCCTTGTATCCGGGTTCTCCTTAACTTTCAGTGACTTTGTATAATATTCAATGGCTTTTTCCTTATTTTTTTGATGATCATAATAATCGCCCATGCTGTCATATACATTGAAGCTATCCGGGTAGTTTCTAATATTGAGATCAAATGCCGCATAAGCGCGTTCTGGCATATTACTTTGTAAACAGTAATATCCTAATGAGTTCAGCATATCTTCAGGAGGCAATATGGTATAGCCCATGTGCCGGGATATATCCGCAAAATGTTCGCTGAAAGCTGCTTTTATGTCAATTTTAGCATTTGGATCCGCATACAGTCTGTTTTCAAATCCTGGCGGGAAATTATAAAAGCTGAATAAGAAATGAAGGGCATCATATTCGGCAATCAGCGGAACCGATCCATGGCTATCCCCATTATAATATCTATAACTCCATTTAAGGCCGTTAGCCTTATTTTGCTGTAATATATTTTTGAGTTCCAGTATCGAACGTATGTGCCCGGTTAAACCGGCTGTGTCTTTCTGAACCCCTAGGGTATCCATCCCGGGAGCCATGGTATTGGCTATGCCAAGGTACAGCGATTTGCCTTCAAATTTCTTTTGTTTAAATTCATCACGCGCCTGGTTCAGCAACTTTTTGCCATCCCACCACATACTGGGGTCGATCACTACATACGAATTGAACATATCGGTATGGTTAATTACGATATTCATCGCCGTTAAACCACCAAAAGAATGGCCGACCAGCATCTTGTATGGCGCAGTATGATAGGCCGAATCAATATAGGGTATCAGCTCCTTTTCCATAAAAGAGGTAAATTTCTCACCACCTCCTGATGTTGCAAAATCGTCCACTTTTCTGCCACCCGGTCCCGACAGGGAGTGTGTCGGCGTCAGGTCGCGCGTACGGTCGGTATTTGGTATAGACACAATGATCATAGGCGGCAATACCATATTACCTATCACCTCACTCAACTCATGCACCATTCCGGTAAACGCTGCGAAATTCCATTCGGCATCCAGCAGGTAAACCACGGGGTAACGCTGCTTGGAAGGACCATCATAACCGGCAGGCAAGTATACCCAAACCGTCCGTTTTTCATTCAGTATTTTCGATTTGACGCTATCTGTTTTACCTAAAACAACCAGGTTATTTTTAACAGATTGAGCATTAACGATGGTGGTCACCGCTGCCAACAGCAAGGAAAGAAAAAATTTCATTCGTGAAAATTTAAGTTGATCTAAGCTATTGATTTTTAAGCTTAATAAAACTTAAAATTTTATATACCAGGACACAGGCTATCAAAGCCAGATCGCCCAGTCAACTTAATCAACCATCCCCAGCAAAAACTGCAACCCATCGCACCCTGTTATCTTTGGCACGGAGTTATGATTATCCCCATTGTAGTATTTATAGCGAAAATTCAAACCATTGTCCGGTTCGCTTTCCAATACGTCGGCCAGTTCAAGTACGCTGCGCATATGCTTGGTTTTTGCAGAAGTATCGCTGCGCACCTGCGCTATATTCATCCCTGCAGGCATGGTATTGGCAATACCCAGGAATAATGACCGCCCGTTAAAACGTTGCTGTTTTAATACTTCGCGGGCACTATTCAATGTCTTTTTACTGTCCCACCACATACTCGGATCGCTGGCTACATAGCCGTTGAACAGATCGGTGTGGTTGATCAGGGTATATATCACGATAAGGCCTCCAAGCGAATGGCCTACCAATATGCGGTTAGCTGTAGTGGGATAGGTGGAATCCACATGCGGCATGAGTTCCTTTTCAATAAATGAGATGAACTTTTCTCCACCACCTGATAGCTTAAAAATCGGTTCTTTTTTACCTTTTACATCGTATATGGAATGAGTAGGCGTCAGGTCCCGCGAACGTTTGGTATTGGGTATACCTATGACAATCATATCAGGGAACAGCTTATTGCCATTGAGTTTATCCACCTGCTGTATGGTATCCGTAAATGATCTGAAATGGCCCTCGGCATCCAGCAGGTAAACCACAGGATATTGCTGTTTGGCATCATCCTGGTCATTTTCACATTTTGGCAGGTACACCCAAATTTTCCTTTTCTCGTTTAGGATTGTTGAGAAGAGATGGTCTTTTTTGCATATCCGTATACGGCTATTTTTAACAGATCGCGCACCAGCGGCAACCATTATCACTATTATTATCAAAAAAAACGGAAATACCATACGGGTAAATTACAATGCTAAGCTACTGCTTTTTGTCCACTAAAGCACGGTCAGGGGATAAAATGCATGTTCTGTCAACTCAGCCTGTTACCACATCGAATGCCGGCTAAGTCCGTACAGCACATGATTCAACCAGCCTGTAATTCCCGTCAAATATTTAAACCTTTTCACTTTAAAAGTGTATTATAATTAATTAGTAATTACCAATCATTTAACATTTTTAACCAATGGCTTTTTTATTTAATGACCACGAACTATGGTAACCTTAAAAAACATCAAAAGCGACTTTCGTCATGTATTTGTTCAAGGGGACGCCAAAGGCAGGGAACAGTTGCATGTTGTTATTATACTGGGTATTCCTTTGCTATTGGCAGTAATAATCATGTTAATTATTTTCCCCCGTTTCAGCCTCGTTTAATCTTGCCGGGCTTTATGGATAACAAATAAGGCCAAAGTATGTTAATACCGTAAACAGCATTTACCACTATGGCTACTTTAAATAACACACTATCGAACATACGGGTCAGCTTTGAGGACCTGCAACAGGATACTTTTAAAAAAATATTTACCCATATCGATCAGTTGGGTGTTAAACAGGGCGTTGATAAAATGGGCATTGACCGTTTTATTGAGCAATGCGCACGTTTGTCGGCTACAACAGGTGTCATATCAGGCAGCGGCGGCGCACTCACTATGGCCATTGGCATCCCTTTCGACCTGCTTAACATGATCACACAACAGATACGGGTTACCCTGGGGATTATTTATTACCACAGGGGTACCTACTCAATAGGGTTTGATGAGTTCCTGTCCATTATGGCTGCCGCCCTGCAGGTGGAAGCCGGTATAGCCATCACCAAAAATATACTGGAACGGAGCGCCGAAAGAGTACTGGTGAGGATGGGATCAAAAACCGCCTCCAGGCTGATACCCGTGGTAGGTGCTATTATTAGCGGTGCAACCAATTACCTTTTCATCAAACGCATGGCCGAATCCATCAAAAGAATGCAGCCGCGTTACGAGGCGCTGACAGTGCATCTGGAGTAGGAGTTCCAAGTCTTGAGTGTCCGCCGTCTTTTACTTCTTGCTCAAGACTTAAGATTCAGGACTACAACACGAATCACCCGTTTTCACAGGCGGGCATTTCACTGTTCCATAACTGCAAAACACGCAGCAGTCGCCTGGCATTGGTTTCAAAAGTATTTTGCAATTTTCACACTCATAAAAGTGCTGGCAAGCATTCACAGGCATCGTTTCTTCCTTTTGATAACCGCAGCAAGGGCAGGTAAGGATTGACTTTAACTGGACCTCGTTGATCATGATTTTTGAATGTCGAATGTCGGATTTTCCATTTCGAATTTACAAAAATTATGAGTCCATTTCGATGTTCTTCACTCAAAATCTAGCCATTCAAATTCGAAATTCAAAATTACCGCGTGCTCCACTTAAACCATTTGATACCCAGCGTAGCGAATACCGCCGTATAGCCAATAGTAAGCAGCAGCGCCACACTAGTGTGGTTGCTCCATTTGCTGGTGTCAAGGCTGGCCTGCAGAATATCATTAACCGTTCCATATGGTGTCCACTTTATGCCTTCTTTAAGACTTTCATTTTTTATCAGACCCGATTCACCAATTGTGCCCACTATAATAAAGGCCAGATAAATCAGTCTGGAGGTTGAGTTGACCGTTTCGGGGTTTTGAATGCGGCCTACAATTGCCTGCCCCAGGCTAAGATAAACAGCACCGCCGATAATTGCAGATAGAAATGTTAGCGCATATTTGCTCAGTGGCATAGAAATTTGATCGAAATTATAACCCGAGATAAAAACCACTAATGTTAGCATTAATATTAATGTCAGCTGTACGATCAGCCTGCTTGCCATAATGGTCCACAATGGCAGCGGGGACACCCGCAAACGCTGAAAAACGCCTTTATCGCGGTCACGGGCTATGGAATTGGTATAACCCATTAAACCTATTGCTATCAGGCCCAGCGTTATCGCATTTGATAATACGAACGCCCCGCCGGTTATAGGTACAAGCCCTCTCCATGAAAACACAATGATCACCGGCACCAGCAGTACCATAATAACCGAACGGCGGTTGCGCCAGATGGTAGTAAAATCGGCCCGGAGCAGGGCTGCCATCACGGCAGATGTTTTTGGTATAGAGATTTCCATTTCCATATTTTCGTTCTATATTTTGTTATTAATATTTGAAAGATTGAATTGCGATATAAATTCCCTCGCCCGGGGCCGCAACAAAGAAATCGCACCGATCAGTGATCATTTTCATTTTCTTTCGAATACGCACCCGGGGCTTCAAATCTTTGTTTCCTCAGGCCCTCACCGCAGTCCCGGTAAGCGCTATAAATACATCCTCAAGCGTGATCCTGCCACGGCGCGATACGGCTATCACTTCCGGGTCATTGCGGTGCTTGTCTATTAACTCCTGCGGCGTGCCGGTGGCGATCACCCGTCCGTGATCAATAATGCTGATACGGTCGCAAACCGATTCTGCTTCCTCCATAGAATGCGTGGTAAGCACTACCCCATTGCCTTTCTCGCGGATGGCCTCAATACGTGTCCACAGCTGCCGGCGCGATTGCGGGTCGAGGCCCGATGTAGGCTCATCAAGCAGTACCAGTTTTGGGTCGTGAATGGTGGTAATGGCCAGCGCTACCCTTTGCTGCTGTCCGCCTGATAGCTGTCCGAACTTTTTGTTCGCGGCATCAGCCAAATTGATCTCCTTCAACAAATTTTGCAATTGTTCTGTTGATAAATCGAGCCCGTAAATGCTGGCATACAGTTTCAGTATCTCGGCTACGTTCAGTTCTGCCTGAAAACTGGTGGATTGCAGCTGCACCCCCATTGCCGCGCGTGCATGCAGTGGTTTGTGCAGCGTATCATAACCAGCTACGGTAACCGTTCCCGACTGTTGCCTGATCAGCCCCTCGACGGCGCTGAGTGTACTGGTTTTACCGGCACCATTCGGACCGAGCAAGCCAAATATCTCGCCTCTGGATACATGGAATGACACATTGTTTACCGCCTGTAATTTGCCGTAAAATACGTTCAGGCTATCAACTTGTAAAATATTGGTTTGGGTATCCATTTTTATAATATAAGGCTTTTCAAAAAGACAGCGCAAGTTTAGCTCATCTTCACCTGTTTTCAAATAAGCTTAGACTAAGGTCTTGATTTATCCGGTAAAACAGTATTTAAATTGGCAAGGTCACCTTATTAAGTTGGTTTTTTTCCGGTAACAACGATTATAATACCCCCAATAAGCAAAATTGCGCCCAGGTACGGCGGCCAGTTGACGGTTTTCTGTCTATCTACTGATACTTGTAAAGGTCCGGCATCAATTACCTTTTCCTTTTTTGTGTAGCTAAAACTGGTCCAGATGAGCATCACCGCCCCGATAATGATCAATATTATACCCAAATTCCTATTCATGATGTGGTTTTAAGAGTTTAAAATTCCTCTAATATCCCATTATTTATCCATAGTTTACAGGCTCACAATGTTCGGCCAAAGTACTCCTGCATTTTGTAACATATGGCTTTGGTGCAACCTTCGATCCATCCGGCAGGCAGGGTTAAATTATTATCGCCATCAACCATTTCAAACTGGATCCAATATCCTGTATAAGTTATTGGAATTTCTGCAACATCCTCCCGGTAAATTGTTCTTCTTGTTAGCTGGCACTGCAATTTCTCCTCGTCAAGCTCCAGAGTTACTGCATCATTAAGGTATAAAACACCACCTGAGGAAAGCGACTAGAATACCAAATATTAACAACAGCGGAGCCAGGAGATAAAACCAAATCTTAGTCTTGGACTGAGATACCCCGTATAGTACAAAAAACAACATGGCACTGAACAGGATCAGGCCTGTCCATCCAACAAACTTACCTCCTGTGGCAGGAGCGCCCCAAATCCCATTTATCAATACAAACTCTTTATGATAGTAATAATAATAGCTGTTATGAATTTCGCCCATTTAACTACCAGGCAATACTAAAAAAACAAATTTTTAGCTAATCCGCCTCTTCGAGTGGCATAATCACCTGATTATTACCATTAACACTCCTGTTATTTCAACAACAAAAATTAAATTTGCGCTCCTTATCCATCCTCGATTTATTTGAAAATACCGTGAAAACACGGGTTTTTTTATGGATTTATATACTTTATGTTTGTAATAAATACTATTTATCTACCATCGCATCATCCTTATGACAACATTTACCGCACGTCCAAATAAAGACTTTCACAAAGCCTCTGCCTATTTTTCAAAAATGTACAGCGAGCTTGATCTTGAAAAATATAAACTGGCTAAATACCAGGAATTGTTTAAACTGTCCAGTTTCCAGGCTATGCATGATGCCGATCTGGCGTATCATACCATTTACCGCAGATGCTCCGAAAATGCAAATTCAAAACAAAACCTGTTAAATTGCCTCCAACAGGAAGAACGATTTTTAACCAAACACCCAAATGCCTTTAATGCCGATACCTACCGGCAGCATATGCTTAAAGCTATAAATGAGATAAGGGAGCATTTAAAAAGCGGGGATCTTGATTACCTGTACTTTTAAATTTTTCAATGCTGTAAATCACCATCAGGCATGTTTTGCAATTGCTATGAAATAATTTTTAATTAATTAAAACAAAGCGTCAGTTATTTTTTTTATTAATCGTAACAAATTCAATAACCCATGAGAAAACTTATATTTATAGATGATGATCCGATCGATCATTTCCTGATGAAACACATTTTAAGGAGCAAAAATTATTTTGATACCACCACCTACACCATATATGGCTCATTGGTGCTGGATTATATCGAAGAAAACAAAGCAAACGCTGAAAAACTGCCCGATGTCATATTTTTAGATCTTAATATGCCACAATACAGTGGCTGGGAGTTTTTGGATCGTTTGCAGAAGCTGCAATCTGAAATAAATAAAGAGATAAAGGTTTACGTGATATCTTCGTCTTTGGGTCCTGCTGACAGGGAAACTTCTTCAAAGTATTCGTTTGTAAGCGAGTTTATAAGCAAGCCTGTAGATAAATATGAAATTGAACGGATAGTTGAGAATCAATACACCTGTTGATCATCTAAGCCCGCATATACCTTCAGCTCATCCACCCGCTTGTTAGTTTTCATTAATACCTCGTCCAGTTCATCGGTACACTGCTCTATCAACCGGATGTATTGCCGGCGTTCTATTTCACTGGAGGCATCTTTCAGCAATGCTGTAAGGCTCATCACCGAACACAGCGACTTGCGGACTTCGTGGGAGTTTAACCAGGCGATCTCGTGCAAGGCCGCATTTTGGGCTTTTATTTTTTCTTCCTTTAATATCATATCGGTAATGTCGGTGCCGATTACCAATCTGCATGGCTCGCCGTTAAAATCGAGATCATAGGTCAGGATCGATACATAAACCAATTCGCCGTATTTCTTTCTATGCGTCCAGGAGCCAAGTGAGCTTACGCCATCACCAAGCGTACCGAGGTGATCCAATAGCTTTGTTTGCTCATTTTCGGTGCGGATATCCATGACATTCATTGTCAGAAACTCATCCATACTATACCCATACAGATTGACAGCAGAATGGCTCACTTTTACAAATTCAAGGGTGCTTACCCTGAATATCCACATCGGATTGGGATTTCGCTCAAACAGGTTACGGTATTGTTCTTCTGAAGAAAATAAGCGCTGTTGCTGCTGTTTTATCTGGAAGTAGAGCGTAACCGATGTAAAGCCAACAAAAATAAAATCATTCGCACTCCTGATAATATCCCTGATATGGATATCAATCCCTGTAAGGAAAAAGGTGATTACAGGATCGCTGAAAAAAGCCCAAAGAATCCCGGCAATTAGGAATTTAATCGGGATCTTAAATGACTTTGACAACATTTTGCAGCTGCAAAGAAATAAAAGGAAAAGGATTAGATGACATTTCCATTTTTACGAATAAAAGCCGAACAATGTTAACTATAAAGCAATCCATTGCGCAACTTTCTTATTACACAGCTATCGCATTAGTTGCTTCATTATAATTCCTGAATACCTTACTGATCTGTTTCAGCCAGAAGTTATGGAATATAAATATGAAATATGTGGTAATGGTCTGTGAAAACGGAACTCAGACAACTCAGTGATCCTTAACGCTTTCATCTGCTGCAGGTATGCACCCTAACGATGGAAGCCGCAGCAGCCAGGATAAAAATCCTGTTTTTTGCCTTTCGTTGGCATGTGCGCAACTATTTCATTCCGTATATATGCCTGAAATATGCTTAATCAGTACATTCCTGCAACGTCCCTTTGCCGGCAATGGCTACATTATTTCCGGTTTCGCCAATTGCGTTTGCCGCCTTTTCCTTACGGTATTTTGATAAGTTGATCAGCAATACACTACCTAAAATGGTAACCAGCCCGGCTATCTGGATAAGCGAGATATGTTCATAAGCGAATAGCATTCCTAATATCACCGCGATAACCGGGTTAACGTAGGCATAAGTACTCACCTGCGTGGCAGGGCGCACCTGCAGCAGCCACACATAAGCGCTGAAAGCTGCTATGGAGCCAAAAACAATAAGGTAGCCCAGCGCCAGCCACGAGTGCATGGGTATTTGTGTCCATTGCAGATGATCAAATTCATCGTTAAGCAAACTGCCCGGTAGAAACACCAGTCCGGCTATGATCATTTGCCAGGCTACGTTTACCGCTGCCGAACCTTCGGATGGATGATGCTTTGAATATAACGAGCCGGATGACCATGCAATGGAACCGAATATGAGCAGTAACAATCCGGGTAATTTAGAACCGACTGAACCGCCTGCGAACATCGCCCCAACCTGTTCGCTAAATAGGAGTATCACACCGGCAAAGCCAATAATGAGGCCGGCTACTGTAGCCCGATTGCGCAGGTTTACGCCCCAGTTTTGTTTATCAAGCAATACAAACCATAACGGCGCCGATGATACCATGATGGCCACCATAGCGCTGGGCAGTTTCTGCTCCACCCATATTACCGCGCCGTTACCGCCCACCAGCAGCAATATGCCCACAATGGCCGAGGTAATGATGCTCTTTTTGATAAATATCTTTTCGCCTTTAATAATGCACCATATCAGCATCAGCATCCCCGCGGTTAAAAACCGCAGGGCACCCAATAACAGTGGCGGGAGGCCGTGAATGGCCATCTGTATAAAGAAATAGGTGGAGCCCCAGACAACATAAACCGTAGCAAACGCAATGATAACCAATACAGGTGAGGCGGACTTGTTAACGCTTGGTGTCATAATATATTAATTTTCGGGTATAACTAATTGTTGTTGTTCTTTAACCGTTTCGAGCACGATGGTAGTGCGTGTACTCAGCAGGTGGGGTATTGTACTGATATTATTGCGCATCAGGTGCATCAGCGAGGCCGAATCATAAGTGCGTATCTTCACCAGATAGCAATCCTCGCCGGCTATGTGGTGCACTTCCTGCACCTCGGGTATCAAAGCCAGGGCTTTGGCGGTATCGTTACAGCCGGGTCCGTCGGCAGCTTTCATAAAAATAAAGGCCAGCATTTTTTGCTGCAGGGCCACCGGGTTAATGCGGGTGGTATATTGTTGTATCACCCCTTTTTGTTCCAGCTTTTTTACACGCTCGAGCACGCCCGACGGAGCCATGCCCAGCTCACGCGCCAAATCCGCATTGCTGATACGTGCATTATCCTGCATCAGCCGCAGTATATGCAGATCAGTTTTATCAAGGAATAATTCTGTTTCAGAAATCATACAGTAAATGTACTTACTTATCGAATATAATTCAAAATACAATTAAAAAAAATGAATTTAATTCGACAAAAACATCACTCCGGTGTTTAAACTTGTATTTTTGACCAAGCTGATCGGGTTGATTAACCGAGTGGTTGATTGGATTGTAAATGTTGGAGCGGCCGTAATAGTTAACACGCCATCCAACCTGGTCAACTTGGCCTGCCTGCTGCAAGGCAGGTCCAACTCGGTTTAATTTACCCAGGGGATAATATCTTCGCCCTTATACCGTTACCTATCATCAATTAAACCTTGATCGCTATGAAAAAGCACACCCTCGCGCTTGCAATCCTGCTATTGCTGGTTTTTCAGTTTATCAATTCCTCTGGCCTTTATGGCCAAACGGCATCGGATAATAAAACCGTGCAGGCCCCCTTAACCCCGCTTAGCGCCTTTGCAGGCAAGTATATATTTACGGGGAACAGAACACTTTTCCTCCAGATTACAGCCGCAAACGACCATTTAGTATTAAAACAATTATGGGATGACCAGCAGATCGATTTTAAACAAAAGGCCGACCTGGACTTTTATAATGATGAGCATGCATTCCCCCTTAAGTTTACTAAAAACAAGACCGGAGCAATTACACAGGTCCTCGCTTTTGATAAGGATGTTTGGAACAAGGTGGATGACAGTTATAAATTCATACCACAAAAAACAATACAGCTTACGTCTGACCAGCTTAAAGCCTTTGAAGGAAAATTTGAATTAAAAGGTGGTGATGGCGATGATTTTCTGCAGATAACAGCCGCAAATGATCATTTAATATTAAAGCAGCTTTGGGACCAAAAAGAATTCACCTTCTCACCGGTATCGGAAGTAGATTTTTTCAATGACGATCAAACATTCCCCCTCAGATTTACAAAGGGCAGTGACGGGCTTGCTACCCAGGTGCTGGCTTTTAATAAGGATGTGTGGGTTAAGGTCAAGTGAGGGTTGAGTTGATTGGGTTAAGTGAGTGCTTGATTTGGTTGTAATTGTTGTAGAGGTTACAGAAGTCAACTTAACCCGACTTTAATCAGCTTAGTCTAACTCGATCCAACTTAATCGGCTCAATTAGCTTTGTCTAACCGGCCCTGCTGTATTTTCCTTCGTCTTAAAGAAATAAAACGTTTGGCTGAAGTAGCTGAAAAACACCACCAATATGGTAGTTGCAATTTTTGAAGGTGTAGGATACCAGCCCAGGTAATCGACAAATATTTTCAGAAATATAAAATTCAGGACTATGCAAACAGAGGTCACAAAAATATATCTGAATAACTGGTTTCTGCGCCTTAAACCTGATTGTTGAAATACCACATACCTGTTAAGGTAAAAACCTGCCGGCAAACTGATGCTTAAGGCCATAAATAAGGATGCTATATGCGGGCTTAGGGTAATCAAGCCAAGGACGAAATTTTGCTTTTTTAAAACAAGGTTATAACTAATTGTAAAAAGGCTGATATCAAGCAATGTATTGGCACCCCCGCATGCTGCATATCGAAAAGTTTGCAATGAAAAAATTCTCGTGAACGGCGTATAGAAGAAGTCGATCAAACTTAAAATATACCGTCTCAAAAATTGGTGTGCTTCCCTCATTAATATGTTGTTAGGCGATTAAGTGTAAATTGAGAACACTTTATAAATTCGAAATTGAACATCCGACATATGCCTGCCGGCAGGTTTGAAATCAAATCACCCCACCTTTTTCTCCCCGCCTGCCCCGCCGCACTGTAGCTCTTTTAACTGCAATTCAAATACCCGCATACGGGCGTGCAAAATGTCCACTTCGGTGCGCAGCATTTGTATTTCGGTGATGAGTTTGGCTGAGTCGGGCTTGTTAAGTTTCTTTTCGCCGGTGCCGATGATGAGCCACTCGGGCGAGTATTTGAGCTGGAAACAAAGTTTTCGGATAAGGTAATAGCTTACCTCCTGCTTTTTATTGATCACCTTACTGATAAATCCCTGGTCGACACCAATAGCATTTGCCAGGGCAAGCTGGCCGCCATGTTCTTTTACAATTATCTTTAAGCGTTTTACGATTGCCTCGTCAGACATGCTGCTTTTTTATTTTGCAACAATAATAGTCAATGTAGCTGAATTAGTGAATAGTGATCGGCGAATAGTTAAATTGATTAATTGACTAAGTGAGTGGTTAATTAGTGCAGAGGCGGTTATTGTTAAGACCTAATCAACGCAATCCAACCAACTTGGTCAACTTAACCTGCCTGCAGGCAGGCAGGCTCAATCAACTGAATCTACTCAATCCTCCAACATGAGTATGGACATGCTCAGAAGATTCTGTTATGAAAGCCTTTAGCTTATTTGCCGTAATCAGCAGGGCGCCGAGCTTTGCATAATAAGCGGTAAGAGGTATTTCGCGGTTTTTATAGCTGGCCACCAGATTATCCAGCCGCTTTGCAATTTCGTCTTTGCTTTCTTCGATTTGGGCACAAGTATAACCGTGACTGTTCAGTACCGATTTTATTGCGCTCACTTTTATCTCGGCTGATCGAAGCATAAACAATGGCGGAACATTTTTATTTGCCCTTAGTATCTCGTTCACTTTTCTTTTGTTACGGATATCGTATTGAACGATTAAAAATACCATAACTGATCCTACTCCTAAAAATAAGTAAAAATAATTCATAACACTCCTAATAATTAAGTTAAAAAGCGCTGCCATAGTGAATTCCGGTTTCACCTTTAACTTTTTTACGGAATTAACTCTTAAGTAGTTACAGTTATTTTCAAGAAATTTTTGGCACCCCGGCTGCTGTTAGGGGAACAGCACATTCCAGCCTGAGGTGGTTACCGTTTCGCCATTGGTAATGCTTATATCGCCCGGTATGGGCAATCCGTTGAAATAGGCATTGATGGATGTTCTTAAAAAGCCACCCAACACATCTACCTTTAAATGGTCGCCTGATTTGGCCACGAACGCTAAATCATAGGATTTGCTGGTATGTGACAGGCTATCCACTAATATGGCGCCTCCGCCAGTATGCGTTACATACACTTTAACACTAAACATCGAATCGTTTTTTACCGACACTCGTACCAAACCGCCGGTAACATCTGCCGAGCTTAATTTTTGAAGCACTGTGCTGGTGACCGCAACGGTTGTCAACAGCTCACCGCTCATTGAGTAAATGTAAGTGTAAGGCGCCGTTGTGGTCAGCGTAAGTGTTTGCCCGTTTAATGATGTGACCAGGTAGCTTGTCGCGGTAGCATCCGGGTATACAATCTCAACGTAAATATTCCCTTTGCTTGTTGATACGGTATACGTGCCATGAAGCACAGTTTGGGGATCGGGCTTGATTGTCACTTTTGAATAACCGTCAAACTCCAATGCTGCCCCGGACAGGTTTTGGGCTGGTAGCAGGGCCTTGCCGGTACTGTCAACCACGGTTAAAGTTTTAACCGGGAACACCCAGCTTCCCTTGAGTTGCGCATTAATTTCACTAACATCTGCGGTATTGACATTAACATAGGTGCTTGTATCTTTTTTACAAGCGCTAACAGCGGCCAGTGCAACAAATAAAACGAGTAAAAACTTTTTCAAACCGATACTGGATTTTAAGCTGATATTTTCTGTAAAAGACAAACCGTAGCTAAATATACCGTTACAGTTTGCCCTTATACGTATAAAAAAACGGATTGTTACAGCTTGATACGCTACAACTCATGTATTTTGATATTGCGGAACGCTATATGATGGCCATGATCCTGTAAAGCGATGCGGCCTTTGTGATATTCAGCAAAGCCTTTCCAGTTTTTAAATTTGCTTTTGGCAACCAGTTCAGTAAAGTTGGCGTCCCACAAATGAGTCTTCACGGTTTGCACTCGATTAAGCCAAAAGGTAAGTTCGCCGTTTTGAAGGCGTATTACGGTGTGGTTCCACTGTCCGGCAGGGTTTTCGGCTTCTTTCGCCGGTGCTATGATATCATAAAGTGATGCCGCCAGGTGGTTCTCTTTTTTATTGTCTTCCGCCTTCTTATCATCCAGCAGCTGGTACTCGGGACCGGTTAAATAAGTGGCATCAAAAGCTTTATCCTCGTGCACTAAAAAGATAATGCCGCTGTTGCCTTCCTCAGCTATATTCCAGTCAATAGATAGTTCAAAGTTTCCGTATTCATTATCAGTAACCAAATCTCCCCTGCCCTCTTTCACTGCCGGGTCAAGCTGAATAACGCCATCACCTACGGTCCATCCCTGGCCTGCCGAAGGCTTTAAATAGCTATGCCAGCCCTGCGTAGTTTTACCGTCAAATAGTAAATGCCAGCCTTGCTTTTTTTCCTTTGGACTCAACTCGTTATTGGTTTGTGCCATCAGGCAGTTGCCAGCAAGTAACAATGCCGATAGGGTAAAAAATGTTTTCATAAATAATTTGAGTTTAATAATGGTAAATGTAAAAAATTAAGGATTGATTGAAAGGCTATCTCCGTAAAATTTATGATATGGTTGTTACGGCGAACCTGAAAAAACCAAGTATTTTTAAGCTTATAACCTTAAAATGGAGCTCTTCGAAGTTCGTTAGGACATAGACAATTATACGAATATGCAATCGCCACCACGCCGCCACTAATTATGCCGTTGATTTATCTCATCCACAGCTGCCTTATCCGCCTCCTTATACAGGGGCAACTGGAAATAAATTATAGTTCCTTTTCCCTGCTCACTTTCCGCCCATATCCGGCCGTTGTGGCGCTTAATAATTTCTGACGAGATGAACAGTCCCAGTCCCAAACCCTGGAATTGTACTGAAGTGTTTTCGCTGCGGTAAAACCTTTCAAAAAGAAGTTGGCAATCCTTCTTGGCAATACCTACGCCATAATCCTGCACCGATACAATAACATACCCGTCTTCGATGCGCGAATCCACCACAATAGTATTGGCATTGGGCGAATATTTAGCTGCATTGTTCAACAGGTTATTAAACACCTGTTCTATCCGGATACGATCAACGTTGAGTGCAGCGCTTACCACGTTTTGAACGATGACCCGGTGTTTGTCTGAAATATCGCCAAAGCTTTCAATACTGCTCTTCAACAGCTCGTCAAACTGAATAACCTCAAAGTTATAAACCATGCGGCCCGCATTGATGCTCGACACATCCAGCAGGTCATTGATCAGTTTTTCGAGTTTATCTACACGATCAAGCGTTTTGGTCATAAAATGATACGACTTATCGGCAGGGTTGGCATTTTTTACCAGCAATTGCGAATAAGTTTTTATACTGGTTAACGGGGTACGCAGTTCGTGACTGGCTATCGATAGGAATTCATCTTTTTTACGCATCAGGTCCATCATGGCTTCCTGGGCTTCTATCTGGTCGGTTATATCGGTAAGGCTGCCTATAAAACCGTTAAAGTCATTATTATTAAATATGGGGTTTCCCTGCACATACATCCACCGGTATTGGTTATCAGCGCTTCTAAACCTTGCCTTGGCCCTGTACGTAACCCGTTCAGTAAATGCTGCCGAAAAAGGACGGTCCGCCAGTTCATCAGGATGCAGCACCTGCATCCAATTTTTGCCCCTGCTTTCTTCAAAGCTTAATCCGGTAAAATCCAGCCATTTGCGGTTTACATATACCACGTCACCTTTATTATCTATCTGCCAGATCATCAGAGGGGCCTGGTCGGCAATTTGACGGAAATGCGTTTCGCTCTGTTTTACCGCCGTTAATAAACGTTCCAGTTCAGCAGCATGCGTCAGGTTTTCGGTGGTAAAACGCTTCAGCTCGTTTTTCATCTGTAATATAGCATTTCCAAGCACGTCGGTTGTGCCCCGCGGCTGCACCGGTACTGCAAAATCTCCTTTGCCTATGGCAGTGGCGGCCTCAGCAAGCGACCTGCTATTTTCATCAATTTTGGCAACCGATGCTGCCAGTACGCCTATCACATCGTTTGAATAGTTTTCCACCGACAGCCCGGTATCGCCGACAGCAATTTTTTCGGCAGCCCGCTTGAGTCTTCTTAACCTGGTTCTGATATCATTTATTGTAAAGCCCACAATGCCCGCTATGATTACCAAAGCAACGATGAGTAAAACAAGCAAACGGTCCACTTTTGCCTGTGCCGATGCTTCCAGCTTAATAATGTTACTGTTAGCCTGGGTGGTAAGTTTTAACTGTAGTAGCTTTAACCGGTTGGTGGTCTCGCCCGCAAGTTTCCACCATTGCAGATTATTATAGTCGGTGTCAATATTTAAACGCTCAAAAGAAACATCAAAGTAGGCTATTACAGATTCTGATGATGAATTTTGCTTGACATCAAGATATTGCCTGACCACGTCAAAATAACTTAACCTGAAAATGACTGCGGTATAATAACCTATAACGGCATCAGGACGTAATGTTTGCCGAACGGTATTTTTGCGCACTTTTTGTAAACCATCAAGCAGCACGTACTTAGCCGCGCTTTTCAGTTCTGGACAAATGCTTTCCACGTCTTTCATTATTGCATCGGTATTTTTCCATTGGCGGGTAAATTTACTGGACTCACCCTTTTTCAAGGCATACTGATAACCATACAGCCTTTCAAGGCGTAACTCGTCTATCAACTTATCTATTCGTGCCGACCTGTTGATATTGTTGATATCGTTGTGCAGTAATACTAGCTTTTGCTTTTCGGCACGGTAATACTGCAGGGACACATAAAGAAAAAAAATAGTGGGTACCAAACCTATAAATATAAGCTTGGTTTGAAGGGGTAATCTTTTGAATAAAGCAACTATACGGCTCAATTTATTAAAGATTAGGGGGTCAATAGTTAAGTGCAATTTTTTATGGACGGTAAGGATTAAAGGTATCGGCCAAAAGGGAATCAAAAAAATCAGTATCGGGGCCGCAAAAGATAAACAACGTTTTTCAGACAATGTTTTTCCAGAAAGTTTTTTCCGCAAAAAGTCCAAAGCACAACTTTCTTACCGCCATGAATTTAAAATAAAAACGTATTTTAAATTCAACTACAAGAAAATATACGCATCGCTATTTCATAAAAATAAATTAAATTTCTTTAAACAAATGCAAAATCGGGATGTTGGTTTAAGTAATTGTTCTTATTGGTTAACAAAAATTAAAAAATTAACACTATGAAAAAGTTATTTGCAGTAATGATGTTATCAACATTCGCATTAGGCACATTTGCGGCGGCGGCCTCCCCTGTTATGAAGCAGGATACGACTAAGAAACACAAAATGAAAAGGGATACGATGAAGAGGGACACTACGAAAAGACCTGCGAAATAAGTTTCCACTTCAAAATAAGCCCGGTCGTATTTTTATGCTGCCGGGCTTTTATCTGCTATCATTTTTTTGGCTGGCTTTACTCCAGGCACTTTATAGATACACAGCCTAAGGGGGTAAAAAAAGAATAAACAGAACCTGCTTTAAAAGTTAGTCCTCCATCCATCGCTGGAAAAAATTGATTCGCCATTTAATGAATGAAACCTTTAATTGCACTTTAATGAGTGAAACTTTCAACTGCACTAAAATGATATGAGTCAACAAAAACAAAAAGAAATAAAACACCAGCGTTTGTAGCCAGGTGCCTACACTAAAATTACTGATAATCAGATGATAAAAGTTGTTCCCCATTCTTTGAAATTAAACATACGTAACTATTACTTAATATACAATTAAACAGGCAGGGGTGTTTTATTTAACTCAATTAATTATTGCGCAATAATAATTAACCCGAATCTATAAATAGTGGACTATTTTAACTTAATTATGGCTTTTTTAGTATTTTTCAATGATTAATGAACTAATTGGCAAAAAATCGATTTAAAGGTAGGTTAAATGAAGAAAACGTATGTTTTTAATAAATATTGCATCTTACCGGTGTCACATTAAATATCCGTATTTATAAATAGCTGAATACATTACTGGAACCATATCAGAGAAAACGATCAAAGTTGGTCCCTGTCCAGCCGTTTTTCATAGCAATAAAAACGCAGGTTGGGCCTGAAAGCTAAACCAATCTCACCGGCAAACTCATAACCTAGTTTGGGAAATAGTTGCCTTGTGGCTTTGTTGTTTGAATTCGTATCTATACGTAGCGTTTTTATCCCCCGACTGGTGGCTTCGTGCTCGGCCTGTTGCAGCAATTTGGCAGCTATGCCCCGTCCGCGGTAGCGCACGCTCACTGCCAGGCGATGCGTTACTACGGCCATTTCAGCAATATTCCAGCCTACATCGGCATACTCGGGCTCCTGGGCAGTAGTAATGGCTGCAATGCCGGCTATATCACCTTCGGCACCGGCGACCCAAAGCTGGTTAAGGGCAATATCATTTTCAAACACTTTGGCATTGGGGTAAGTACTATCCCATTGAAAGTTGCCGGCGGCATTCATGGCTGGCACCACTTCGGCTACCAGTTGCATTATACCGGGCATATCGTTTAGCGTAGCAAGGCGGATGATCATAAGGGCAAAAATAGAAAATCGGAGGAGTATCGGAAATCACCAAAAAATATATTAGGTGCAGTGGTAAATAATTTTTTTTAAAACAACCTTTTTTATTATCTGTTAACAATGTAACTGACACTCAAATAGTAGTGTAGTATATCACAAATTAATTTATCAACCTAAAATATTAAAATTGGATGAGGCGATTTGTTCAGCTAATTGCTTGGCACTTTGTAAACATCAATAGTTAAATTAATTACGGGAAATAGCTGAGCGCGAGGCTCGGCTATTTCTGTTTATTGCTATTGGCATGAAGTTTAATAAACTCCCGCGATCCCGCTCAATATCGAGTTAAATTTATTTCAAACAGCCTGATAAACAGCATTACAGCTGTGCAGCTGTAGCAGTAAAGGGTTGCATTTCCGTATAGGCAATAAACGGTTATGAAACGGGCTGATCATCTGCAGGATGCAAAAAGGGAAGTGTAAGTATCAAAGCCGGGGAGTTTTAACCGGGTACGACCATCGTATGCGCCCCTGGCCTTTATGCCGCCTTTTGATAACCGTTACAAACGATACCAGCAAAAGCCCACCGCCATATGACCACATTAATTCGAGCTTAACACAATTGGGTATCAGTCAAAACACCAATTTTCCAATAAATGTTAGCCTGCACTACAAACCGGATACCGGAATTTTTGCCGGCTACAATTTTATCATTGTTAAACAGATAAAGGTGGTTTATTAATGCTTGAGCAAGGCACGATGCAGCATAGGACAACCGCACAAGGCCATGTTTTTTTTAAAGCGTAAAAACCTGCTCCCCCTCACATTACTTCCTTTAAAATCTCCCGGTGTGACCGGTCTACATGCAGTTTAAATTGCTCATACCATTGTTTCCATTCATACCCGCTCATGCTGGTTTGCAGGTGCTGTTCATAATCGGCCAGGGTATCGAAACCCTCTTCTAATATCAGCCTGTAAGAGTCGCCTGTAAAATCAGACAATATGCGGGCATGCTGCGCCTGAGGCAGTAAATTCTTTCTGCCGGCATCGTCTATTAGTGTTTTGGCATCCTTATAATGCCCAAATTTGAGATGAAAAATGTCTCGGACGATATACATAATATTAAAGTTTAATGTTAGAAATGATTTCCTATGCGATTAACTCGAACAACGAATTGTATATACTTTCCCTCGGATATTGTATATCAAATATAATTATTTATCCCGAGCAAATGCGGGAAATTGTGATGGTGAGCGGTGATTATTCAGCTCAATAGTGATTGGTGTTCTCTCGTCAACGGCGAATTTCTATTTGCATAATCCATTAATTATTATTTACTTTGAATTACAAAGTACTTTTTGAAAAAAAACTAATTCAATAACCTGCCGGCAGGCAGGTTCAATAAATCAATAATTAAAAAGATGAAAGCAATTATTTTCAAAAACTGGTTCGGTTATGCCGCTATGATCACCTTGCTGTGCGGCATTATTTATATTGTGGGCCAGCAGGGCTTCCGTGCGTCGGCCGATGATCCGCAGTATCAAATGGCCCAAGACGCCGCCAATGCTATCAATAAAGGCGCCGACCCAAAATCGCTGATTAGCACGGCCACTAGCCCTGCTGAGATTGCCGAAACGCTTTCCCCCTACCTTATTATCTATGACCGATCAGGCAATATGGCCGCAGGCAGCGCAGTGCTGAATGGCAAACCTCTGAAACTACCACAAGGTGTTTTGGACTACATACGAAAACACGGCGCCGACCATGCCACGTGGCAGCCCCAACCCGGCGTACGCCAGGCAATGGTGGGCCTAAACACAGCAGGCAAAGGTTATGTAGTAATCGCCGGTCGCTCACTAGGCAAAATCGAAGAACGCATAGAGCTATTGGGCGAGCAGGTAGCCTTCGGCTGGGCAATGGCATTACTGGGCATGCTGGTGGTGGTCACCCTGCAGCAGGTGGTTGCCACGAAATGGAATTTGAAGTAGATGGACGTCTTAAGCAGGATCTTTTGTAAGAAACCCTTCGCGGACTAGATTTTTGGTGCTATTGAAGGCTTCAATGATTTTATCATAGATTCCATGGTTGTAATCTGTTTTTTTCAGATCTTCCATTGGAACACCATATTTTTCTGACCAGTATCCATCTTCACGAATTTCCTTAATCCGGATCAAATCGCTTTCCGCGAGTTCATTTTTCGATTTATTTTTCATGACCTCTCCTACTAATGGTTCTGGAACATTAATAACCGGTATAAAGTTAGTAATGGCATGTTAATCCATTATTGTCATATTGTTAATATAATGTTAACGACCGAGCTGCTAAGAATCGGTAGGGACTTTGACCAAAACACCGCCTTATACTGCTCTCAAAAGGAGAACGATAAACCCGCTGGGCCACAAATTATTACTGTTTTACAGCTTTTTGATCTGCCAGGGCCAGATCAGCCGCTACTTTCAGCTGGACTGATTTTAAATAGCCGGCGTCCTTTTTCATTGCTTTTTCAACTTCTGATAGGTTATCTAGCTGAGCTGTTGAAGCGCCTATTGAATTATTATATTCAAAAATAACAACGTTAGGGTTTAGCGCCCCCTTTTTAACCGAATCTAAACCATCATTAACCTTTTAACATTCATGAATGCATTTTTGTAAGTATCACTTTCAAGTGCTTTCTTTAGATACGCTGACCGGAGTTCAGCGGCTGATTTTATCTTTGTGGAAGAATTGCAGGAAAGTAACGTGAGCATTCATAGCAGACATAGCGCATTGTTCATTTCTGTAACGTTTCAAGTGAAGTTACCAAAGTTTATCTTATAAAAAAGAGCCTCCTTTCGGGATTTCATTTTTGTTATCTTCTTTGGCCCTGCCTTGTATATGGTTACCCCCTTAACAGGGAAATCGCACGGGCCCGTTTCCAGCTGTAAAAATTTTGCAGTACAAAACTTTTCAAATGTTCTTTTGTTAATTTAACGATTGTGTAATTATGACAATAAATGGTACAATGGGGGCCGCGAGACTACTTTCGGCCTTTGTTGTTTAATGACAAACCATCTCTTTTACCTTTTCTTCGAAATACGATATGTCGAAAGGTTTAGCAATATAGGCATCGGCGCCACACTTCTTTGCAAGAACTTCTAAGTGATGGCTTGCTGAAAATAAGATAACCGGGATTTGAGCTGTTAAAGGATTGTACTTTATTTCCGAGCACAACTCGTCGCCATAACCATCTCCAAGTAAATAGTCAATTATAACCAGATCAGGATTCAATAGCATTATATCACGGATGGGTGTTTTATTTACCGACTGAATTACTTCAAATCCACTATCAGCCAGTAAGAGACCCACCATTTCAAGCGTATCGATGTCATTTTCAATTACCAGTATCGTTTTCAATTCTTAATAATTGGGGAATCTAATTTAAACTAATTTTTCAATATAGGTATAATGATAAAAGCATTTATTTTCACCAACTTGCAAAATATTAAATCATCAGGTTGCGGAATTTTTCTTATGCCTTTACCCATGTTTTCAGCACCAAACCCGCTTAAATATGAGCGCATCAGCAAGCAAAGGAGCAAGCACTCGCGTATCGGGCATTACTAATGTACCAAGGAACGCCGTTTACGGGGCTTTTGTTGACAGGGATATCACTGTACGATGGATGCACCCCGACAATAGGAGTGCCCATGTTCACGTTTTCGAACCATATGAAGGAGGAAAATTCACCATATCACTTACTTACCATAACGGGAACATGATCTTGCCGGCAAATCCTTCGGGGACATGGACACCTATCATGGCCGGTTCTCAGAATTAATACCATTTGAGAAAATTACGGAAGTGATCGAATTTGAAACTCAGCAGGAGGCTTTCAAAGGCGAGATGCTGATGAGGACGGTCCTGCAGGAGGAACCCTGCTTATCCTGCGTTATGAAAACCTGCCAAAAGGCATGCTGCCTGAAGGCAATGAGGCAGGACCTAAAGAATCTCTTCAAAGGCTTGCTGCACTCTTTGGGTAATGCATTTTATTGCATTTACGGGGCAGAAAAAAATAATATTTCAAGGAAACTTTTGGATAAAGGCATTGTTTTGTATTAAATATTTTAACTATAAATTTACAATTATGCATTCAGCCGAAACTATTAAGTCAACGATTGAAGCTAAAACCTGCCATAAACACGACATTCACCCCCTTGTTGAAGTGAACGGAGATGACTATGAGATCGTTTGCTATAATATAGTTTGCTGCTGCAGTAATTTCGAAAATCTGTGCAGAGCCGAGATCGAAAGGTTGCTAAAACCCGAGCCCGAATTGCGCATGATGATTACCAGTGTCTGATTTATAAGGCCTGCTTATCAGCACAATTAAAATAAGTGCCGATTAGTTTTCCATCTGTTATATGGTCCCTGCTGATATTTTTCTACCGACAACAAATAAATAATCACCTGAAAATCAAACCAGTATTTTAACGATAATAGTTTAACTCAAAAAAGTAAAATTTTCCAAACCATTTAAACCAACCATTGTTATGTTAATTTTTAGCCCTAATTACAGACTAATGAGTTTAGCCGAAACAATTAAATTAACAATTGAAGATAAAGTTTGTCCTGCACACGGTATTCATCCGATTGTTGAGATCAGCGGAGAGGACTACGAAGTAATTTGCTGCTGCAGTAATTTTAAAAATGAATGTATACAGGATATCGAAAAAATATCAGCACCCGATCCCCGCTAATATCTATTTATATCATAACGCCTTTTTAATGATGATAGCAGCATACCCTGCTATGTTAACCCTCTGGCTGTCCAAAAATAGAGCCGCCATGTACCGGTATTTGCTGTTTAAATTAATAGCCGGGAAAAAACTATCAATCCTATTCCCGGCTATCCCCCCATTTTATCAATTGACTATGGTATAAGGATAACCAATAGACTATAAAATAGTTTTTCTAATTTAAATTTTTTCTTAGAACTATAATCTGTAATTAAATCAATAGGAAGCCGCGGTCGCCCTGCCGTTGTTGGCGGTGAATCTTTCAGGCTTAATTCAATAATGATTTTTTGGGCGAGAGATCCAATAATTTTTTAATAAGATAAAGACATTGTTTTCTAAAATCAGAGCAGCAGCAACTTATTTTTAAGTGCTCTTTTTCATCTACTAAAATAGCGGGGCGCTGCGAATGAATGGGACATTCAAGGGACTCGATCATCAATTTTACATTCGGGGGTATTTCCACTTATTTATTTTTACCGGTTAAACATCAGATGTATAACAAGAAAAAACCTTTAAAGTTTTATGCTTGCTGGCCTTCTGCTCGTATACATCTCAATATCAAACACTTACAAAAAACCGCGCGCAAATGACTGGCCGGCGGCAAACAACAGCAGCAAGAACGAACGTTTGCTTATCACCCATCCCCGCCCCATGCAGGCAATGCCCTTTGTAAACATCCGGTAATCTACATCGGGGTAATCCTTTAATCCTACAATCATCGTTCAGACAAACATTTTATATAGATTTATGGTTTATAACCTACGTGATGAGTGTAGATAAATTCAACAAACGTGTCCGTGATATTGAGGCCAGCCATCCTGATTTTTTTAAGGAGCGGCGTATTTTTAGTTATTACGAACTGAACCAGGATCGAAACACCGAAAATTATATCCTATCTTTTTTCGAGAACAGACCATTACCAAAAAACATTCACGATGAAGTTTTGGAAGCATATCAGGCGAACTTTCGCGCACGCTGATAATCAGCAATCGGGTGTTGAAGCAAAAGTGATCCTTTTTCACGGCTAACAGTAACAACGCCTCATTATCAGCATCTAACATTAAAACCAAAAGCCGCTTATGAAAAAAATACACTTAGTTATCCTGCTGGTATTATTTATCGCCCATCACTGTTATTCGCAGCCATCAACACAAAAAGACAGCATGGTTTATGTATGCAGCCCCTGTGGCGGCGATTGTGATAACGTGGCCTATGATAAACCAGGCATTTGCACGCATTGTAATATGCCATTGGTAAAAATATCTTTAAGCGATTTTAAAAAGCGATTGAGCGCAGGGCCGGTTACCATTTGTTTTTATCTGCAGGATAATGTAGAAGTACTGGATTTTGCCGGACCGATGGAAGTATTTATTACCGCCGGGTTTAACGTGTTTACCGTATCTAAAACTTATAAGCCCATCCGTTCAAAAACCGTTTTATTTATAACGCCCGATTATACCATACAGGACGCGCCAAAAAGTGACATATTGGTTGTTTTTGGCGGTCCAACCCAACCAACAACCGATGACCCGGAAGTAATGGCGTGGATAAAGGCGCAAATAACTAATGATCAATATATTATGTCGGTATGCACAGGTGCGTTTATTTTGGGAAAAGCAGGCGTGCTGGACGGTCTTACAGCAACTACTTTCCATACAGCCATTGATGATCTGGGCAAAAGCTATCCAAAAACAAAAGTTTTGGCTAATACCCGTTTTGTAGATAATGGCAAAGTAATTACAACGGCAGGAATTTCGGCAGGGATCGATGGCGCATTGCACCTGGTTGAAAAACTGCGTGGCAGGGCTTTTGCCGAGGGGGTGGCAACATCAATTGAATATGATAAATGGGTACCCCAACAGGGTTTAGTTGTAAAAGCTGATAAATAAAAAAGTGGGTATTTATTCAGGTCGATCTATTCATCAAAGCTGCTCCGTATTCCCGGTTTTTCATATTTCTCTCAGGAGCAAAATCCCGGTAGAAAACAATTTAAACGAATTCTTTTTGCGCCACAGGTGCAATACCTGACGGCATTGATATTCGATATGGTTATTATGAGCAATGGCGCCCAGAACGTGTTGCACCTGCGGCGCAAAAATATTTCGATTTTCTACCGACATGCTACGCCATCGGGGTTAGTCATGAAGCCAAAAAATTCATTCCGGCAGGCTTATCCTCCTAAAGTTATAAGTGCTTCCAAATAATATACTGACCATTAATATTTATTGCGACAGTCAACAAGGCGAAACCTAACCAAAAGGCTTCTCTACCGCGGGCGATCAGAGGGAACGCCCTCCGGCGCCAACCTCCGCCCGCCAAGCAGCTTCAAAATAAAAAGAATTGACCAAACCAGGCGAGCAACGACGATCAGACGTTCGAATACACCGGCATAGGGGCCATTGCTGCTTTGGGCATTTAAAAATACAAACAACAGCAGCAGCATCAAAACGATGGTAAAAAGGGAATAGCTTGTCCAGCCTTTCCAGCGGGTATCGCCGGCAAACCTGCGGGCAAATAGTAAAAAGCTGATCATCAGTAAAGCAAGAGTGATGATGCTGACGAGCGTATGAACTGGCGGATGAATAAATGTACCGGTTAGTATCAGCCCAAAAGCTGTTAAAACATGAACCAGCGGTATTGAAATACTTCCAAATCCTCTCACCATCTCCTTATGCAGACCCACAGCAAAGGCGCAGATAAGCAGCCCGGCAACAATGCAATTGGCAGATTGTATCCAGCCATGACGGATCAGCTCCAGGTCGCCGATGGGTTGGCGCATCATGTCATAATCAGCCGATATGGCGCCGAAGCTGAAATAAATAATATTAAACAATAATGATCCTGCAATTCCGCAGCATAAAAGTGTGGTATGCCAGAAAGTTCGGGGTACACTGTCATTGGCCGTCGTATCTGCCTGATCCATAGTAATAAGTTCTGCCGCCGGTAATAAAGCCGCTGATCATTAACCAATAGCATTATGGCATTGGCTAAAAATAGGGATTTGACCTGATAACATTACGATTGTTGCGTAATAAATATGTGGCAGGGGTGCAGCGCGGTGAAAAAGGCGCACAATCCGGCATAGCGGATCTGCTTATACGGAGCTTGCTTCGTACCTGGCTATAACGCGCGAGGAAGCTTCTCAGCATTACCCTACTCGACCATTCTCCCGGTCGGGAACAGATCCCTTTCCCAGGCGTCGATGATACTTAGAAGGGTTTCACTTTTGTTTAATTTCCGGTCAAAGGCGATCATACATTCGCTGGTAAATGCATCACAGCAGCAGCGCAGGGTGAGATTACCGTTTTCTATTTTAACCAATGGCCTGATATTATGAACCGGACAGATTTTACGCTCAATTTCCGATTTTACTTTTAGGTAGTTCATAGTTTTGCGGTTTGTGGTTCAGTATAATGATATTATCAATTGCTGTACCAGCGTTGTTATATTATCAACTATTGACAACAAAAATGTCTTTTATTTAGCCTGCAGCTCATTTATCGCCAAGTCTGTTTCCCATGTGTTTATCAAATCTCTAATAGTGTTGCCTTTTAACTTACTTTCCAAGTCCGAAACATATTCGCGTGTTAAGAAATCACAACAACACCGTATAGTTATGTGGTCATTACCGATATTCAGCACCGGCGTGACATGGTGTACCGGGCAAATTTTGCTGTGTGTAACTGCTCTTATTCCCATTTCCTTCGTTTCCATAACAGGTATTATCCAAACCCCATGCCACAGGATTATCCAGTAAAAATATACACAAAAAGCTGTTAAATAATACGTTATAATACGGGAATTGAATGCGGTTTCTACGTGATTGCCCCCCGGCAGCCTGCTCGGCCGGAAGAGCTTAAAATCAACACGTGCTGCCAGAGCATATCCAACCAATTGCAAAGACAAAAACTACAACATCGAACTGATCAACAGTAAATTGACCGCGCTGTATGTGGAAGGCAAAAAGATACCCGCTGATAAATAGGGCCGATCCAGCACCGTTATAATGGCCATAGGCGAGCAGATAGCAAAAGACAGGATACAGGACGAGATCAGGTACCGACAAAAAAAGACCCGGAACAGGCAGCTGAAGATCAAAGGGCGCTCAAGAAAATGATCCGCGACCTGGTGAGGGACCACATCCTCGCCAGTGAAAAAGCCCCTAGATGATCTGACCATGAATGCCTCAGTAAATGACTGTTAACCGCAAAAAGCTTCCGGATGATGTGTTAAAAAGATATAAGGAGAAATATCCGCGTTTTGCCAAAGACCATTCATCTTATGGCGATGGCGGACAAAGCTATCCTAATGGCTTGCCCATCCATATGAGTACGGATGAGTAGGTTAGTTTTGCTGGTGACAGTAGCCCAAAGGAGCGGTATTTATGCGGCCTTGCTATAACGATTAGCGCGATCGGGTATACACTTGTTGCATTTACTGCATTTAACTACATGATCATGTTCATGCCAATCATGATCACATAAGGGTTTAGCATTTAATTTATGTGTAACTATTCCTATTACAACTACCAGTAACATAAATAACAATAGATAAATCATGGCGACTCATTTTTTTAATGTACAAGCAAAACCCCTGCCATATTTTTAAGTACTTAAAAATCGGGTTTAATGTCCGTGAAAAAAACGCAGTACAAGGATCAATTCCCCACTTTGGGGATATGTAAACAAAATGGGGAAACAGGGCGTGGTAACACTTACCTGGTTAAAACTGAAAAAAAACCATCTGATTTAATTTCAGACGGCTTTTTAACATCTGCACCCGGCGGTCAGGTGAGCATTAAGTAAGCATTTTTACCTTATTGTTCGGCAGCAATAATAGCGGAGGGATCGTAATAAATCAAATCCGAGGTGATCTTACCGTCTTTATTAAACGATAAAAATAACACCATATTAGATTTAGCGGTTTTTTGAGTTTTCTTGTTCACTGCACTAAATGCAAACCATGATTGCACGATAAAACCTTCCTTAGTATAATCCAGCCCATCCGGATAACCCTGTATTTTCAGTTTTATATCTCCCCATTCATTAAATATCTGTTTCCAATGATCCTTTTCTTGTGCAAGCGTGCTCCCTTTATCTGATCCGGGACCATAAAACTTAGCGGTATCAGCATAAAGTTTAACCATACCATCCACATCACCTTTTTGATAAAGAGACAATAAGGTATTGGATACATCAATTAAAGGATGAGTTTTGTAAAGCGTGCCATTTTTTTGAGATGTTTGGGCGAAAGCAGAAACGCAGCAGGCCATCAGGACGGCAAGAAGTAACTTTTTCATGATCTTATCAGTTAAAGGGTGAAAAAGAAAGTTAAGACAATATCCCAATTGTAACAACTTTTTGACAATTAAATTTTACAGGGGATTATTGGCGTCGGTTATCCTACCGGCATATAAACAAAAAAGGCAGAACCCCTGCCAGGGCTGCTCTCAAAGCCTATACGTCCGCCCTGCTGCTCGGTAAATTCCTTGCACAGCAGCAACCCCAGACCCACGCCTTTTTCGTTTTGGGTGCCAAAAGTTGAACCTGCCTTTAGCGAGAATATATCTTTTTGCTGCTCAAAGGGTATCCCCCTACCGCTATCAATTATACTGATCTTGCATTCGTTCATTACTATTTGGGTGCGTATGTCGACCGAGCCGCCAACCGGCGTAAACTTAATAGCATTGCTCACCAGGTTGCGTACCACCAGTTGCAGCATATCATTGTCGGCCACTACCCTAATGGATGGGTCTATTTCACAGGAGAGTATAATTCCCTTTTTAAGCGCCAGCATGCGCTCCAGCTCGAGTGTGGGCTTCAGTGCCTCATTCAGGTTAACATCACTCAGCTTCACCACCACCCCATCCATTTGCGATTTGGACCATATCAGCAGCTTGGACAGCATATTCAGGGTGTTTTGTGTTACTTTCAGCAGGTCGCTCTCCACTGCCTGACGCTCCTCTTTCTCCAGACCATACTCGGATACCAGTTCAAGATAGTTCTGAATGTTGCCTAGCGGACCGCGCAGATCGTGCGCTATGATAGACATCAGCTTGTTCTTTTCGGAGTTCAGATGCTCCAGTTGTTCGTTCTGCACCAGGATGTATTGGTGCTGGTCTTCAATGGCATCCTTTTTTTCATCTACCTGCTGCTTCTCATAATCATAGTTACGGCGAATGTATTTAATGGTATAATACATCAGGACGGCCACCACTAAATAGGCTGAGGTAATATTAATAAAACGCATCAACCTGGTTTGATAAGTATAGGGTGCAAGCTGCGGATAAAAGTACTCAACAGAATGCATAACCAGCAACAGAGCGATATTAGCCGCCAACCACCCCTTCTGCTGTTTTGCGGGCGTTACGAATATGATTACAAATAATGAAAATGCAAACCCAATATCATTTGGCCCGCTGATACCCGAGTTGTAGAAATAACTTATCAGGAACAAAATATTGCATATAATGGAAACAATGAAAATGCTGCCCTTCATCTTTCCCTGGTATCGTGAGCGATAATAGAATCCCAAAAACGTACAAACTGCTATCAGGTCTAAAGAGGCGCCAACCGGAAGACCGATAATAAAGTTAAAGGGCACATTATAGGCCAGGGAAATGATAATAACGAGGCAAATGGAATGAAATATCCGATACTCGAGCGGGAAAACTAAAGGGTCGCCTATAAGCTTAACCCACAGCGTATTTATTTTATGGCGAAATTTTATTAGCACACTCACTTTAGACAGCCCAATTTTTAAATTATTTTTACACAGAACGACCTAAAGTTGCTTTTAAATTAAAATAATACCTTACAAGTCAACAGGATAAAGGATCGG
Organism: Mucilaginibacter sp.; assembly: GCA_028287895.1. Classification (GTDB taxonomy): domain Bacteria; phylum Bacteroidota; class Bacteroidia; order Sphingobacteriales; family Sphingobacteriaceae; genus Mucilaginibacter. Next base: position 230,656 of record JAQBOV010000005.1, read on the forward strand.
TTAAAGTTCTGGCTTTGTTTACGTAAAAAATCGCCCGCAGGTTGTTTAAAATATGATTGTATATTAATAAATGTTGGATAAATGTTGAAGTTTATTGTTTCATAGCGGCTAAGAGCGATGTGGGGTCATAAAATTCGATTTGAGTAGCGATTTTTCCATCTTTATTAAACAGATCAAATAGGACCATTTCTACTTTAGCCACCTTTTTTGTTTTTTTGTTGACCAGGGTAAATAGCCACCATGATTGCACGGTAAACGGCGCATCGGTATAAGCCAGGCCTTCGGGTGTTCCTATCGGCCTCATTTTTATTTGTTCCCAGTTGTCAAATACCTGCTGCCATCCGGCTTTTGCTCCTGATAAGGCTTTATGCGGGGGCACCGACCATTGGGCAACCTTTGTGGTATCAACATTATAGCGGGTCATGCCATAAACTTCTGCCGTATCCGTATACAGTTTTTCCATGCCTGCGGCATCACCTTTTTCATACAGTACAGCCAGCTGCTTTACAATCTCAATATAAGGGTGTTCTTTATAAATGATGCCATTCTTTACCTTCTTTTGGGCAAAAGCCGATACCGAGCAAACGACAAGAATAAGTAATAACAGCTTTTTCATGATCGGAGTGGAATTGCGGCTTTATCCTTAATTGGCTGAATAAATATACCTTTTAGTTGGCAGTTTTGAGCGGACAGTTTGCAGTTTTTTTATTTCAGGATGCGGAAGGTCGAATGCGGAATTATTTTCTGTTGCGGAATGGGGAACGTTCTCTTTATTTCTGATTTCGTGGCTCTCGATGCGGAATGCTCGAAGGTCCCGGCAGTGTCTCTGGCAGAGGGGCACAGGACCCTGCGATGTTCTTTTATTTTCGAACTTCCTGACTCCCGGCTCTCTTGCTCCTGCCTACCCCGTCGGCATGTAAATAAAAAAGGTTGACCCTTTGCCCGGAGTACTTTCAAAGCCGATGCGGCCACCTTGCTGTTCAGTAAATTCCTTGCAAAGCAACAGGCCAAGCCCCACGCCTTTTTCATTGCTGGTACCAAAGGTTGACTTGGCCCGGAGCGAAAAAATATCAGGCTGCTGATCAAAAGCAATACCATGGCCATTATCTCTCACACATATTTTATACTCGTTCAATACCATTTCGGTACTGATGTCAATTACACCCCCAACCTGCGTAAATTTAATGGCGTTGCTTACCAGGTTGCGCACTACAAGTTGCAGCATATCGCTATCGGCTACCACAATTATTAACGGATCTATGAGGTAGCTAAGGATAATTCCTTTTTTAAGGGCCAGTATACGCTCCAATTCCAGCGTATTAATAAGCACAGCATACAGATTTACGTCGCCCAACTTCACCCTGACCCCTTCCATTTGGGATTTTGACCATACCAGTAATTTGGATAGCATGCCCAGCGTGTTCCGGGTTATATCCAGCAGGTCTACTTCCACCACCTCGCGTTCTTTTTTATTTAAACCATACTCTGTTACCAGTTCAAGATAGTTCTGTATATTACTCAATGGTGCACGCAAATCATGCGCTATGATAGACAGCAGCTTATTTTTTTCGGAGTTGATCTGTGCCAGCTGCTCATTTTGCGAAAGTATAAACTGGTTTTGTTCCTTAATAGCCTGCGTTTTCTCTTCGGCCTGCCGTTTTTCATAACTATAATTTCTCCTAATGTACTTAGTGGTAAAATATACCATGATAATCACCACCAGACAAGCCGAGGTCTTGTCAAAAAAATAAGTTGTCCGGCTCAGATAAGCATCCGGCACCAGCGCCGGGTAATAATATTCAATGGCATGCAGTACCAAAACAGAGGTAATGCTAATTGATAACCATATTGCATGCTGTTTGCGGGGAGTAATGGCGATAACAAGTAATATCGTAAGCCCGATAAAAAAATCGGCCGGGCCTTTTATACCGGAATTGAAAAAATAGTTGATTATACTTAATACATTGATCAATATTGCCCAAAGGAGAATACTGTGGTGCATTTTCCCTTTAAAACGCGAACGGTAATACAGGTACAAAAAAATGATGCACACAAGCGTGCAAATTAATGCCGGCACATAAAGGTTTATGGACAGGGTAAAACACACGCTATAGCTCAGCGCCAGGATAGTTGTGAGGCAGACCGAATGAAAAATCCGAAACTCAAGCTGAAAAGCCGACGGTTTACCGGTAATCCTGGTCCATAGTGCAATTACTTTCTCACGAAATGACAATTGATATTTTTTAAAAGAACTGTATATCAAACTTACAAAACATTTTTTAAGTAGATGGCAGATAGATTGCCGAATTATTTTTATTTCGGATTGCCGAATGTCGATTGCGGAATTGTTTCAGTTAGTAGTCTGCAGGTTATTGAATGCGGAGTGCCGATTGCGGAATTTTGCCGTCTTTGGGACTTCCGGACTGCCGACTCTCTGGTTCCTTTCACTCATCTGCCTTCGGTTTTATTTCGACACTAATAATATGCAGGTTATGGGCACCCACGTTTTTCAGGGCATGTGCTCCCAACGGTTCGGACCATAGCACGGTATGGGGTGCAATGGATTTACCAATGTTCCTTGAGTCCAGCAATACCTTGCCTTTGGCATCATACCTGATAAAATCAGACCAGCTGATCACAATATGCGATGCAGCAAAGCGGTGCGTGTGCACAGCCGTCATTTCGCCCGGTGGTATAGTAGCGTCAATCACACGTACAAAATCATTTTCAAGCAGCAATTTATGATGCTGTGGCGCGACCGTTAGCGCGTCAAGTTCATCCGGCCATTGTTGTTGTATGTTCATTCTATAAAAGTAACATTATCAGGCATTTATTTAATATGTAATGCGCTTTACGCAACACATTGCTCACTCCTTGTCTAAATTGCAGCTTTGTTTATCAGCTTAAAAAGGTTACCAGCCCGTTTTTTCGCGTTATTTAATAAGGTGGTATATCGCGCGGCACCTTGCATTGTAATTTAGGCACTGGCGGCCAATTGATTGAGTTTTGCGGCATCCCGTATGTTGACCGGCATAGCATATATGACTGGATAAATTGAAAGCGAAAAGCAATAAAATAAAGATGATTGTCAAAACCAGGACCGGCTAACGGTTGAAGCTTTAAATATATTTAAAAACGGCTGATTGTCAATTTCTTAAACAGGTAAAATCAAATAAAAAAGAATATTATTATTTTGACTAATTTACCCCCCCGCAATGAAAACCATAGACGATCTCCTTTTGCTCGGCGATCCGCGCCTTTACCAGGTGTGTGAACCTGTTTTGCCTGATGAACTGCCGTTGGTTAAAAACTGGGTGGCCGATATGCACAGCGTAATGCAGCAGATAAGGGAACGCTATCATTTCGGTCGCGCCATTGCCGCATCCCAACTGGGTATTATGAAAAGGCTGATCTATATGAATATTGACCGGCCCGTGGTATTCATCAATCCCGAATTAAGCGGCTTAAGTGATGAGAAATTTGAACTTTGGGATGACTGCATGAGTTTCCCCAACCTGCTGGTAAAAGTGACGCGGCACAAGGAAATGACGGTTAACTATCTTGACGAAAACTGGCAACCCCAGCAATGGCAAATGACTGACAGCCTCTCCGAACTATTACAACACGAGTATGACCACCTGGAAGGCATCCTGTGCACGATGAGGGCGGTCGATGATAAGGCATTTAAGTGGAGGAAGTAAATACACGATACTAAGACCAGGCCCTCCCAAGGGTTTAAATTTGCCATAAAACCTGTTCAGCGTTGTTATCCCGAACCTGCCTGCGGCAGGCAGGCGACCGCAACAGATCTAACTGCGCATTTGAACCTTGCATATCGGAAATTTCTCTTTCGCCCCCTTGACATTTCTGTTTCGCTCTACCGAAATGATACAATTTTATTTTGCGGGTAACGTCAAACGCTGTTTGTTAAAATTTATTCCGAAAAACAATGAAGTTATCCCCGCTACTTATTTCAATTTAAAATGCTGTGCCAAAGTCATGCTGATAAAATCGATCAGGAAATGCGTCAGCATGATTGCTTTTATGTTGTGGTATTTGAGGTAATAAACACTAAAGATGATCCCGATAAGGAAAGCAAATATCAGCTCGCGCAAACTGTTGTACTTATAGTGCAATGCCGAGAACAGCAATGATGATATAATGACAGAGATATAAGGCTTTTTAAATAATCGTGAAAGCCGGGTGAGCACATAGCCTCTGAAAATAAATTCTTCGGTAACACCTGCCGTAAGGGCTATAAAGAATAAAAACAAGGGATGGTTCTTGAGCAATTGCGCGATCGTTTTTATCACTGCATTGTTTTCGCGTATGCCAAACAACATGGGTATAGCCGATATGATAGCGGCGGCGATAAACAAAAGATAAAGCGTCAATACAGAAAGCAGAAAAAAGCCGATGCTTGGTTTACTTTCCTTCCAGATCAATAGCGGCCGGCATTCTATTTTCCGGGCATAAAAAAACAGGATCAACACCGTTCCCCAATAAAAAAACCGCGAATAAAACAGTTTATCATAATAGCTGATATCAACATGGCTTATCCACACGGTAAGGCCAAGCGGCAACATAAAAGCCAATAATATCCCGGTAATCAGGGCGGCGCTATCGGGTTTGTGTTGAAGAGTTTCGGCATCCATTATTTGATCCTGAACCTTGATAGCCGTTGACTATCAAGGTTTATCATTAAGTTCAAAAGATTAGCAATATAATCTTTTTTATGATAGCTTAAAAAGTACAGCGCAACCGACTTATCCCCTTTGCGCTAAAGCCACATTTACTGGCGCCCTTTATCCCGCCCTAACGCCCAATGAATATAACGCGGCTGCCGACTATAGGTTAATAACCGACTTATCATTGCGGTCCGTTTACGGCACGGATAAATGAGTGATTTAAGTAGCTTTAGCCAAATTCAAGCGCTGCCAACCGGGAGCAAATGATCTCTCGGAAACAGATTTAGTTCAACCCGCCCTGCTTGGGTGTTTCGCCGCTTAATTACTTCGGAAGTTTAAGTCCTTTCCCTTATTTTAGCTGACTGATCAACAATGGAAACAACCCCGGAAACAAGCTTAACCAAAACACCCCGCCAAATACGCATAGCCAACGCGATATTTTTTTTCGTATCCGGCTTTGGTTATACCACCTGGGCATCGCGCATACCATCGATACAGCAGTCATTGCACCTGAACGAGGCGCAACTGGGCGCGGCACTCTTGGCTATGCCTATCGGCCTGATGGCTACCATGCCCATTACCGGTCGTTTGCTGGGCAAGTTCAGCAGCAGCCGCATCATGATCGTTGGCGCCATTGCATTTAACCTGATGCTGGCATTGCTGGGCTACACCAGCCAGTACTGGCAATTTATCACCATCTTATTCTTCTTTGGCTCATCGCGTAATTTGCTCAATCTTAGTATTAATACGCAATCCGTTGGCGTACAGGCTTTGTACAAAAAATCCATCATCACCACCTTTCACGGTATATGGAGCATGGCGGGGTTTGCCGGTGCTGCTACGGGTTATTTAATGGTTTATTTCAATGTACCGCCTGCCTGGCACCTGCTTACCGTGAGCATTGCCATGTCCCTGCTGGCCTTGTATGCATGGCCAAATACGCTGCATCAAAAACCGGTAACACGGGAGCGCAAACCTATTTTTACGCTACCTGATAAGGTCCTGCTCAAATTCGCCCTTATCTGCTTTGCTTCTATGGCTTGTGAGAATGTGATGTATGATTGGAGCGGCATCTACATACAAAAGGCCGTACACGCCTCCAGGGCGACCGCCACTGCAGCTTTTGTGGTATTTATGATAGCAGTAACTATTGGCCGCTTTGCCGGCGATAGGCTGGTAAACAGGTGGGGGATAAAGCACGTACTGCAAAACAGCGGGATATTGATTGTTACCGGCTTTGCACTGGCCATAGCATTGCCGTACGCTGTAGCTGCCATTATAGGATATGCATTCATCGGGCTTGGAGTATCGTGCATGGTGCCGCTGGTATTCAGCGTGGCGGGCAAGTCAAAGTCCATGAGCGGTGGTCCGGCTATAGCGGCCGTATCAACGGTGGGTTATTTAGGCTTTTTGCTGGTACCGCCATTGGTAGGGTTCGTGGCCCAGGCTGCCAATCTGCGCTGGTCGTTTGGTTTTATTGCCCTGCTGGGTCTGGTCATTGTGTGGATGACATCCAAGATTGAGCAGGATTGAAATAATGGCAAATGGTTGGGCAATATGCTCTTGTTAACAATGTGCTATTGGTCCTAAAATATTTACGGTTTAATAAAATATTACGTCCGCTCAATTGCCGCTGGGCTGTTACTTTTTGCTTGAATGGCTGTTGCCCGGATCTCAGGTTTATTATCGGTTAACAGCTGCCTACGATGGCACAGAAGGGCAGAAAGCATCAACGCCGTTGTAGTTAGAAATTGATGCCGGCCGGTTATTCAAAAAACCTGAACAGCGACCCTAGGCCCTGCCAGCCGCCAGGGCCATGCGCAGGTCTCCTATCTCGTTAACCCCTGCTTATTTTAAAAGCCCGCCGGGAATAAGGCACAAAAAAAGTCCCAGCTTCAAGTCGGGACTTCCAAAAAATTTATAAGGAAATAACTTAGTTCCGTCTGAAACCACCTTTACCGCCAGCGTTAAAACCGGGACCTTTATCCTCGGCCACGTTAACGGTGATCTTGCGCCCATAATAACTTGCGCCGTTCATGCACCGGATTGCTTCTTTGGCTTCATTTTCATTTACCATTTCCACAAATCCAAAACCCTTACTCTCTTTTGTCTCGCGGTCTTTGATTATTCTGAGCGACTTTACCGGCCCAAAATCACCAAACACTGCGGATAATTCTGCCTCGTCTACTTCAAGGGGCAGCCCTGCAATAAATACCTTCATCAATGTTTTTAAAATTTCCTCAAAGGTACGTATAATAAGCCGCATTGCGGGTGCTGAAAGCAGAAAGGTGAGGACTGAGCGCTCTTTTTTACAATAGGGTGTTAAAAGGAAAATGTTTTAAATTCATAGCTATAAGTCAGGCTTATGGCCATCTTTTTTTTCGAAATAGTTAACTAACGTAACGTAAATATTACATTTAAAACCTGCCATATAATCAATAATTAAAAAATTTACAATTTATTGATTTTCAATAGTTTAAAAGTACATTTAATCAACTTTAATCCTTTAAATTATGAAAAAGCAACCTTTATGCCTTTGCAGCCTTTTATTGGCTGTCTTTTTATTTACCGGCAATAATGCCCTGGCGCAAAAAGACACTACTTTCTGGATGACCATGCTCGAGTACCGCGTTCATGATCAAAGTATCTTTGAAAAAAATTATCCCACTGTCAGAACCTGGTGGCTCAAAGAAGATGCCGGTATAGAATATAACCGTGCCGCCCATACTTCTGAATCGGGCAGGATCTACGGTCTTGCGTTCTTTAAGGGCTCCGATAACTTTGGCGCATTTATGGCAAAAAGAGTAAAAACAAATGACGCTTTTAATATTAAGGAACCGGCCATAGGTAAAGAAAATATGAAAAACATAAATGGCCCCATAACAAGGTCCATATGGATGCGGGTAGACTCGCTGAGCGGTTACGAACCCAATTATAAAATGGAAAACTACGATTTCAGAAAGATCCTTTTTATAAGTGCTACCCCTGATAAGATCAAAGAGTTTGAATCTGCCGTACGTAAGCAAATGGCATTGGATGAAGCACAAGGAATAAAATATAATTTTATCGTATTCAGATGTACCGATGGATATCCATCTAACACCTACATGTTAGCATTACCCGACAAGTCTTTACTGGATTACTACACTAACCGCGAGGCAAGAAAGAAGAAAAGGGACCAGGTTAAAAGCCAGTATGACGCGCTAAACAAGCTTGCGGCCGATATGTCAACCGTTGTCCGCATTGATCACCTGACCAGAGTGAAGATACAATGAGCGGAGAATTTTAATTACCTCGCTTTAACGAGGTAGTTTATAAAACGAGGGTAAAAATCATTGTTTTTTACTCTCGTTCTATTTTCAGGGTGTAATAATCGCCCGGTAATCTCCATGCGCTGCCAATTGGCAGAGAAAACGTTTCTGATCCATTAAATCCTGTAATGGTGTCTTATTTCACTTTCAGATCAAACGACCCTTCGGCAACGTAAAAAGGCGAATTGAGTTTCGTATCCTTTGCCAGGTAAGTACGGAAGGTTCCTTTAGCCAATACGGTGTCCTGATTATATTGCTCAATAGCAAGGGTGCCAAAATCCAGCGGCAGGGGAGCGCTGCGGGTAAGTGTGTATTCAAGATTCTTTTTACCGGGCGCCCTTAGCAAAAACTGGCAGCCGGATACATAGCTTGTCACTTCGGCAATTGGCGCGGCAGGTGAACTGATGCCAAAACTTACTGTATGCGCTTTATTGATGGCGGTAACACCATAATATTCTTCACCGCTTATATTGATATTCACAAAAGCGATGGAATCTTGTTCGGCATCAAATGTATAGGTCGAGTCCTGAATTTTTATTTTAAGTGTCCCTTTGCTTGCCAGGTAATTGCCGGGGGAAGAGACGGAGTTGAGTTGTATTGAGCTATCGGCCTGCAGCGAGGTTTCGGTTTTCAGATTTTTTACATTTTCATCCTTTTGGCATGAGATGAAAAGGGCCGATATCAGCATAAAAAAGCAAAAAATACGAGTAGATAACATCCCCATACGCAACAGTAAAAGATGGATTAAATTTATATAATTAATTACGTTTTACCAATACCAATAGTTGCTTTAAATTAAATTTTACAATAATTGACTTTTAGATTAATATTCTGCCACGGCTTAACTGTTTCCACGCTTAAAATATCTCGCCTACGTTTACAAAAAACCCATGCGAGCCTTGCCGGCCAAAGCCATAGTCAACATCAATATTGGTTTTTGACACCTTGTTAAGTTTAATGCGCAGGCCGGGGCCATAACCTGGTTGTATGGCCTGCAATCGTGTACCCGGCGCCGCCGAGAACGATTGTGCATTTAAAAAAAACACTCCGCCTAATAAACCGTTCCTGCTGATCTGGTAGCGGTATTCAGTTTCGGCGTAAACCATTTGCGCCCCCCTGAAACGGCCTTGTATATAGCCCCTGCCCGCATTGGTTGATGCATCCCATAAGGTAGAAGGCAGATCAAGGTACGGCGGCTTGCCGCTCAGCGTCAGCCAGTCGTATGACCACAAAGCAAGCACGTTTTTTGAGCCGGAGGGAAAGGTAATGTATTTGCGTACATCCAGTATAAGCGAGCTCCAGTTAGATGTGCTTCCCAGCGTTTTTAAATTTTGGCGAAACTGGTACGATGCATAAAGACCCCTTGACGGACTGATGGCGAAATCGCGGCTGTCAAACAAGCCGTTAAGCGTTAAGCCTGATGATGTGCTGCTGCTTTCAGGGCCATAAGCCGCATAATCAGAAACTGCCCCATTTATGGTGCCCTGGTGCGAAATATTGTAATGGTAATCAATAATATACCCGGCCCCTGCATAAAAGTTTCCGCCTATATGTCTTAGCACGGTTTCGGCAAAACGGGCGTAATCATAATTCATCGGATCCTCATTGCCAATGTATGAGCCGCTTCCCAGGCCAAAGGTGCTTTGCGGATATTTGTAATACCGTATTTCACCTACAAAATTATAAGTGTTGTCTTTGCTCCATATACTTGATTGTATGGGTATGGTAAACTGCTCGTTTTGCGTATAGGCAGTGCTCCCGGTGATCAATGATACCCGTGATTCCGGGCCGGTACGAAAAGCCATATTTCCTGCAAGCAAAACCGCCAGGCGCGACTGTAAGGCATACCCCAATGCCGGTACAACCGAAACCACGGGTCTTGCTCCTATCGAATCGCTTTTTGCAGGTGATGCTTTCGTGTGGAATGCCGAATGTAGTACATCGCCCAGATCCTCCTCTGACATGGTATCAATGTTTGCCTTGTGTATGGTTGGCTCACCTAAAAGCGGGATATACTTTTTGTGTTGCCCATACACCGGTGCGGCTAATGAAGCAAAAAAAACCAGCAACAAAATACCCGCAGTGCGTACTACATTTTGTGCCGGATGACTGATATTGTAGGGATAAAAATGCACTGCGGCAAAAAGAATAAATCATTCTGGAGGAATTTGTTAAACAACTGTTAATTAAGCATACGCCTATAAAATTGTTACAAACAGGGTTGACAGGTGAGAGCCGAGAAAATATTAGCCATAGTTTTACAAAACAGGAAAGAATAGCGCCGCAAAGGCTTCCCATGGCAGACTTTAAATTTGTGCAAGCTTGCGCCCTTTATCTTGATTCTTGGCGCCCGGCTCTTTGAATTAAAACACTTCTCCCACCGTCAGAAATAAGCCTCTTGATCCCTGATTGCCAAAGCCATAGTCAATAGCCAGGTTGGTTTGTGATACCTTGCTCAGCTTTATCCGCAATCCGGGACCGTAACCGGGTTGGATTGATTCCAGCTTTGTACCCTGCGCTGCCGAAAATGATTCACCGTTTAAAAATACTACGCCTCCAATAAGCCCGTTCCTGGAAATTTTAAAGCGGTATTCAGTCTCCAGGTATACCATTTGCGCACCGCGGAAACGGCTTTGTATATAGCCCCTGCCTGTTGTGGAATAGGTATCCCATGAGGTGCTTGGCAGATCAAGGTATGGCGGCTTTCCGCTTAGTGTCAACCAATTGTACGACCAGAAAGCGATCACATTTTCCGAATTTTCCGGCAGCCGGTAATATTTCCTCACGTCAATTATTAACGATTGCCAGTTGTTATTACTGCCTAATGCTTTTTCATAGTTATAATATTGAACAGCGGCATAAAACCCGTTTGATGCATTAACAGAGTTGTCCCTGCTATCAACCAATGCATTCAGGCTAAGGCCGGATGAGGTTGGATGAGCAGCCGCTCCATAGGCTTGGTAATCTGATGCAGCGCCATCTTGGGGACCCCTGTATACAACATTCCAATGTTGTTGCAGCTTATAGCCGGCTCCCAGGAAGAAATTGCCTGCTATGTGTTTCATCGCTACTTCCGAAAAACGAAAAAAATCATACCGCATACGCTGTTTATCAGCTATGTTTGAGTTGCTCCCGAGCCCATAAGTGCTTTGCGGGTATATATAAAACCGTGCATCCCCTACAAATACAAACTCATTATTTCGTGTCCATATGGTGGATACTATTGGTAAAGTAAATTGTCTCTTTTCCGTATAGCCTATGCTGGTTGTGATGGCTGAGACTTTTGAATCCGGAGATGAACGGAACACGATATTACCCGAGAGTGTTACGGCTGCTTCTGTTTGCAGTGAGTAACCTATTGCAGGAACAAATGAAATAATGGGCTTCCGTCCTATCGGGACATTTTTTGCCGGTTTATAATTCTTTACCAATATTGATTGCAACACGTCATACATATCCTTTTGCTGGCTTGTATCAGTTGTTACTTTCGTAGTATCTTTCTGTGGGTACCTGGTTATCGGGATAAGCTTTTTATCCTGCGCATGCAGGCGATCAGTAAAACATGCCGCAAATATCAGGAACAGGCTTACGGCGAAAATACGCTTCATGAATAGAGGCAAAGGGTGTATTATATAATTCGGTTTTTATGATCTGATCAATACTGCAATATTAAAGTTTTATATCAACTTAAAAAAGTCCCTGGCACATTGTTGATCTATATTTAATGATTAATAATAGCTGCAAATGACCATTGCATAATATACTTTAAAGTCGATAAACCTTCATTATCTATTATTTACTAGATAAATATTGTTTATATAATAAAAAGTAGATAATTTTACCATATGAAATATGGTGTAATAACAGGCGACGTGACAAACTTTACTTCAATTGCGATTGATAAAAGGGAAGCGCTGATCATAAAAACAAGCAAGCTCATCAAATCATGGGTAATTAAGCCCGAATATGCCGAAATATTCAGAGGCGATAGTTTTCAGCTATTGTTTGATAACATTAATGAAACTTTAAAAAGAAGCATCCAGCTCAGATGCTGGTTTAAACAACATACCCAAGCGAAACAAAAAGATCCGCTTGATGCCCGCATATCAGTTGGTTTTGGGGAAATAGATTATTTCGGAAAATCAGTCCTGGATACAGATGGCGAGGCTTTTCATTTATCAGGGCGAGCTTTTGATGAACTGAAAAATGTGCAGGATTATTTCCAGGTATCAACCGCTGATAACAGACTAAACGAGCAATTAAGAGTTATCCTTAACCTGGCAAACCTGATTATCAGTCAGTGGACAAAAAACCAGGCCGAAGTAATATTTCTGCTGCTGGAAGCTAAAACGCAGCAGGAAATGGCTGATGAGTTGAAAATTGCCCAATCCGCAGTAAACAACCGGCTAAAGCTTGCCCGGTGGAAAGAAATTGATAAAACAATGCGTTATATTGCATCACTAATACAAGAATAGACCAGTGGAATTAAATCTATTATTACGTTTGATAGTAGCGCATTTATTGACAGATTTTGTGCTGCAGCCTTCAGAATGGGTTAAACAAAAAAAGCAAAAGAAGCATCTTTCGCTAAAATTATATTTCCATGTCCTTATCGCGGGACTTACCGCCTATATCTTCTCGGGCCTGTGGGCCAACTGGTGGCTGCCATTATTGCTCATGACCACCCACTTTTTCATTGACCTGTGGAAACTGAATCGCCCTGATAAAATGGTCTATTTTATCATCGATCAATTACTGCATATTTTGGTAATTCTTGTTGTATGGATATTGCTGTTCTATGATCTGGCTGCTGTACAATATTACCTTGTGACACTGTTTCAAAACACTCACTTATGGCTCATATTAACCGGCTATCTATTAGTGACCTGGCCTTTGGGCATCGTTATCGGCATGGCTACAGACAAGTGGCGGATAGCTGCAGAAGTTAACAAAGAAGGTCTGCTGAAAGCAGGTGTCTGGATAGGCATTTTTGAAAGATTGCTCATATTTACTTTTATTTTGAGCAATCAATTTGCCGCGGTGGGTTTCCTGATAACGGCCAAATCTATTCTGCGCTTCAGCGACAAGGAAAATACTCAGAAAAAAACCGAATATGTTTTAATAGGCACCCTGATGAGCTTTGCGGCTGCTGCTATTATCGGGTTATTGATTAATCAGTTGTTGTAGCAATCTAAAAAGCCAGGGGAAACAGGCAGGCGGCGGTATAAATGACCCCGGGGGATGATTAATCCAGCACAGACATTGTCAGTTTGATGATATCATCAAAAACATGTTTGTCTGATGTAGATTTTGCTGACACCCGGATGCCTTTTACATTATTAAACAGGAAACAGGCGATTGCTTTTGCATCCTGTTTATTGGTGATCTCACCACACTCCTGCCCCTTTTTTATGGCTTGATAAAAAGCGTTTTCGATCTCCTGGTCATTCTGGCATATCATGTGGCTCACTTGGGCATCATGCGGGGCAACCTCAATGGCAGCGTTGGTCATAAAACAACCTTTATGCTGATTATCATCCACAAGTTCAAGGGCCGTAAGTTCGAGCAATTGCCTTATCGCATCTTTTGCCGAAGTAGTATTACTAACAATATTGCACATTTTATTTGATGCGAATTCTTTATATTTTTCCAAAGCTTTAATAAACAAGGTGTGTTTATCGCCGTAGGTATCATACAAACTCGACCGGCTGATACCCAACCCATCAACCAGATCCTGCATGGACGTACCATTATACCCCTTGAGCCAAAAAAGGCGCACAGCTTTGGTCAGCACTTCATCTTCATCAAAATCTTTAGTTCTTGCCATAGCGAAAAAATAGCCTTGCTTAAAATAAAGCAAAGCTATTCATTTTTAGTTAGAGATTAGTGTGACCGGTGATTAGTCAATCAGTAACTACTCAGTTGACTATTGATTACATGCTTTGCAGGTAATCAGTCACTACTAACTCTGATAACTCATTTATCTTGCTCCCCCGCCCGCTAAAATAGTTTCGCCAGTTAACCAACCCGAGTCATCAGAAGCCAGGAACACCGCAACCGGTGCAATATCTTCCGGTTGACCGATACGTCCAAGCGGTGATGTCTGTTCTGCAAACTTCTGGAAATCGCTGCCAATGAATCCCGCTGCGTGTGCACCTTCGGTTTCTACCATTCCCGGATTGATTGAGTTCACACGGATCTTTTTTGGCCCCAGTTCCTTTGACAATACCTGTGTAATAGAATCCACAGCGCCTTTTGTTGCTGTGTATATTGAACTTCCGGGAGGCGTAATGCGGCTCACAACCGAACCGATGTTGATGACACTGCCGCCATTGACGCCAAAGTTTTTTACTGCCCCTTGTGTAGCCAGTAATAAGCCCAGTACGTTGGTGTTAAATTGACCATGGAATTCATCTTCAGTAATTTCTTCTATAGTATTGAACTTATAGATACCTGCGTTATTCACCAGGATGTCTACGCCGCCAAAGACTTTCTTAGTTTCAGCAAACAAGCGGGTTACATCAGCTGCCCTGGATACATCGCCTTGTACTGCAATGGCTTTTCCGCCATTACCGGTGATCTCGGCAACCACCTTATCGGCACCGTCCTTTGAGGAAGCATAGTTCACAACAACCGATGCGCCTGCTGCTGCCAGGCTTTTTGCTATCCCTGCGCCAATACCCTTTGACGCCCCTGTTACAACTGCTACTTTATTTTCTAATTTTTTCATTTTTATTTGTGCTTTAATTTAAATGTTATTTACTGGAACGATTATTCCACAAAGATATATTATATTGGAACAATCGTTCCAGTAAATAAATAAGATTATCCCGGGATGACAAATGCACTAGCCGGCTTTTGACGAGTATGCCACAAATGGGAAGCTTGCCGACCGCCTTAAACGCACTGAAGGGCGTATTGAAGCGCTTTACGAAAAGAACTGCATACCCCCGGTACACATCGGGGGGGGCAATTTCTCGTGCTAGCAAGTATAGGATGGAACGGGCGTCCGGATAATAAGCCTGTCGGACAAGCAGCAGACACAATGCTAAAAGTCCAGATCATTGAAGCGGGCCCCCACTGCTATCACAAGAGCAGAAAGTAATTTTATAAATCTGTTCCGGAGAGGTTAACAAAACATTATTTAAAAAATGCCTGCTGATTATCAGCCTTCAGTCTAATTCACAGAGAATTTTAATGCCCGCGCGCACAACAAAAATACAGGTATTTGCGCTGGGGCTTGCCAGGCCGGGAGGTACACTGGCTGCTAACAGGTATACCCGCCGCAAACTTTAGTACAGCATTAATTTTTGCCTGGCATCGCAATTGCTGCAACCGCCCATTTGCCATAGGCCCGCAGCCCCCTCAAGGGAAGTTAAAAAAGCCGTCCGCGCCATTTAAGACATGGTTAATTGACTGAAGCTGAACTTTTAAAATATGGAAAGATATTTAAAGGAATAATAAATGATAATTGTGACAATAATGAAAACAATTTAAAACATTAATAATTTTAAACTATAATTTACTGTAGCAATGAAAACACTAACAACAATAATATTGCTGACATTGGCTGTTGGCGCGCAGGCCCAGAAAAAGTATAAGTTGAGCCCCCCCGTCACTATATCCAACGCAAAAAACATAACCATAAGCGGCTATTTAATAAATGGCGGCCAGGCTAATTGTATCACCCTGGGTAATTGCACCAATGTACACATCACAAAATGCAGGCTTCAGAACTCTAAACTTTCAGGTATATTATTTTATAACTGCAAAAATATATTAATAGACAGCTGCTTTATTAGTAATGTACAAACAGGAGTAAATGCAAAAAACTCGGTAACCGTTAAAGTTAACCATAATCGCTTTTTAAATATGAACGGCCCGTTCCCGGCTGGTTGTGCTGTTCAGTTTAATACGATTAATGGCCCGGCATGCCAGATCAAATATAACCGGATTGAGAATATACCAGGACAAGCTCAGCATCCCCAGGATCAGATAAGCGTGTTTAAATCAAACGGATTACCGGGCGATTCCATCCAGGTTATCGGGAACTGGATAAGGGGTGGCCAGATGATAAAAGATTCGGGTGGCGCAGCCGGTATTGTACTGGGCGATGTGGGTGGAACTTACCAGGTAGCAAGATATAATGTTGTGGTTAATGGCGGATTTGTAGGAATGCAGGTTCAGGGCGGCAGCCATATAAAAATGGATCATAATACGATCTATAGCACAAGCTCGCCCTACACCTGTGATGGTTTGTCTTATGGCAACTATTCAGGAGCTCCCAGTACGGATATTACCATAAGCTATAATAAGATCAGATTTTTTAACACAAAAGGCGATGAAGCAGATTGCTGGTGGGACCCTAAAACAGCATCGAAGCCAATAGACTGGGACACCAATATCCTGAGGGCTGATATTGATGAACATATTTTACCTGATAAGTTTTAATGATATAAAAGGTGGGTGTTATGCTGAGGTACCCGAAGCATAACGGGTATAAGTTCCGAGTGCTAAGTCTTGAGTACTTTCTTTAAGGACTTAATACTTAAAAAGAGTGTGCCCAGGAGCGGATTCGAACCGCCACATCCTTACGAATGCCACCCCCTCAAGATGGTGCGTCTACCAATTTCGCCACCTGGGCTTTTTAGAAGAATAAAGTCTTAAGTCAGGTAGTTCTAATTCATTCTAACAGACTTTGAACTACCTGACTTCAGACTTTCGACTTAAAGGATGTGCCCGAAGAGAGACTCGAACTCTCAAGAGACAATTCTCAACGGCTTCTGAGACCGCAACGTTTACCAATTTCGCCATCCGGGCTTATTACAGTCAATCATTTTTGATTAACTTTTTTAAGTATTTTCCAATACCTGATTTAGACATTTCTCACGTTTCCCTGCCAGCTCCCTTGTTTTATATTTTTCAGTGAAAACTAATTCAAACGGCCGATAAGGTTTCGTGCACTGACAACAAGGCTGCAAATATAATCGTTTCGCGCTTATTGCTGAAAATAAATATTAAAATCTGCTTGTTTTGCAGAAATGGCTATAAGGCTTATCTTAGGCTACTTTATTCAATATTTATGTTTAAAAAAGCCATAACAGCAATATCATTTTTTCTATTCATTTCATTTGCATCATTTTCGCAGCATATTGAAATGTTACAGCAAGGTAAACCAACCAGTATTCGGGGATTATCGGTTGTTGATGATAAGGTGGCATGGATAAGCGGCAGCAAAGGCCACATAGCCATAACAACCGATGGCGGTAAAACGTGGGACTGGCAACAAGTAAAAGGCTTTGAAAAAGCCGACTTCAGGGATATTGAGGCATTTTCGGCTAAGGAAGCTATTATTATGAGCTCGGGAACGCCGGCACTGATCCTAAAAACAGTTGATGGAGGCGCCAACTGGAACGTCAAATACCGCAATGCGGATACTGCCTATTTCTTTGATGCGATGGCCTTTACAGATAATGACCATGGCTATGTATTGGGCGACCCGATCAACAATAAATTTTTATTGTTGGAAACTAAAGATGGCGGCGAAATCTGGAATGAGTATGACCATCGCCCCGCTGCTTTATCTGGTGAGGCAGCTTTTGCAGCAAGTGGTACATGTCTTGCTTTAAATCTCGATAAAAAAAATTTAGCTATAGTAACTGGGGGGAGTCACGCCCGTATTTTATTTCAGAATAATGATCATACAAAATGGGATTCTAAAATATTGCCGTTGCAGCAAGGGGGGACAAGTCAGGGCGCATTTTCAATGGTCTGCGGATACTCGAATATAATAGTAGTTGGTGGAAATTACTCCCATGATAAATTTAATGATTCTACGGCGTGTTATTTAACCGCCAGTAAACCAGAATTTACACTAACTGCAAATAACCAAGTTAGTTTCCAATCCTGTGTTGAGTACATAAAAGACAACACTTTTATCTCAACAGGAACTTCCGGAAGCAATCTCACGACTGATGGTGGTAAAACCTGGACCAAAATTGACGATGCCAGCTATAACGTTTGCCGTAAGGCCGGAACTGGCAAACTGGTTCTTTTGGCTGGGAATGGAGGGAAAATCGGCATTTTAAAGCTCTAGCTTACTGGTTATGAAGTGCTTATTTAGTGTCTGAAAATTTATTAAAAATTGGCTTGCAATCAATATCAATAAATTCTATATTTGCACCACTTTAAACAAAAGGGTTAAATGATTCCGTAGCTCAGCCGGTAGAGCATAACACTTTTAATGTTGGGGTCCTGGGTTCGAATCCCAGCGGGATCACAAAGACCACCCAACAGGTCAACGTTTAAAGCTAAAAGGCGCATGAAAATGCGCCTTTTTAGTTCGCTTTCTCTTTGCTGCCCTGCCATCTATAATGAGGCCTTTACCTGTTTCGTGATTGTTTTTACCGACCTCTTCGTTTATCTTCTCGAAAAGTCTAAGCCAGTAATCCTTCTGCACAATATATTCTTCTATTAGTTTCTTGATATTTCTGCCGAAATACTGATAAACCAGGGATCGATCCACGCCTGCCTCCCGGGCAATGCGGGTGTGATACAAGCCCGGCTGCCCCTCAGTTCTGAATATCTTGCCTACGGCATTTATGATCTTTTGTTTGGACTCGTCTTTGTTTTTCATTTCTTTCCCGTATTATGTGAAAATCTTTATTAACCCTGAGTAACGAACTGTTTAGCTTGAATTGCCAGATTGCGTAGCTGTTTGAATGCACATTTCAATCTGAATACCTTTACGGCCTTAGCATTTCCTATTACTTTTTAATTTTTAAAGTATCCCGCTACGCCTTTACTAAGGGCAGCTAACAGATTTTCATCGGTGGCGGTGATTTCGGAGAAATCTTTTTAATCAGTGGTTTGCATGTACAACTGCCAGAGACGCCTTTCTAACGTCAGACAGTTTTCTTGAACAGAATTTTTTCATCATCCTGTTCAAATGGCTACTGTCCGTAAAACCGAGATCATAAGCAATTTCTTTGAAATTTGCATCGGTGTACATGGCCCTGGCTTCCGCGAGCTTCAATTTGGACCTTAAAATAAAATCCTGGAATTTTTCTCCTGCATTTCGCTTGAAATATTCACTAAAATAGGTTTCTGAAATATTAAACTTAGAGGAAAGATACTTGAGCGATACCATGTCCTGGTTAATTAAATAATATTGGATATGTAGAAGTACATCTGCGAATTTCCCCTCACTGGGAGCAGGCCGGCCATTCATGGACTTTACAATATTACGTGCGATGATTTCAAGTATAGAAACCATCGTACTCTGCGTGATCCGTCTTGCATGAACATCTCCCTTACTGCTTTCTTCGGTTACCAGGTCAATTAACCGGGCGATATTTTTTCTGTCTCCTTTATCATGGATAAGATCGCCCGCCGTCCTGTTATAATTACCAATTATAAAATTCAGCCTGCAGAACCACTTGCCGAAATCAATAACCCCTTCAAGGTCATCTCTAAAAAAGTTTGCCGTAAACCGGATGAAAAGAAACCTGGTGGGTTCTTCTATAAAGTATGCGTGGCAGTTGGACGCCGGCAATAGAAAGACACTTTGCTGGTCATAGGCACTGCGGGCGTCATTGACCATCTGGACACCCCGCCCTTCAAGAATGTACACCAGCTCGAAGAAGTTGTTTCTACGGTCACGCTTTTCCCAGTGATCGAGTTCTAAAATTTCAATACTAAAGGGTTGATGGCTTTTTTCCATGCCTGAAATTACCAAAACAGTTGGACTTTTTACTTAATTCCAATCTTGTTACTGCATTTTCCCATTTGGATCCTGTTTAAAACAGCTGCCGGTTTTCATTTTTGTATATATCAGTAAATAAATACTAATTTAATATACAAGTTTATGCAAGTTTTTGTCTTTTTTAAGAAGGCAATCACATTTCCAATTAAATTAATCTGGGCAAGATGATGCAAGCCATGATGGACATATACAGCCAATGCTTTTTAAGGGAATTTGTTATACCCGATTCGGGGTTTGTATAAGTCTTCTTCCAGTCGCTTTTTGTAGGGTCTTCTAGTACCCCCCTCCCATTGCGCGTGTAATGCATAAATCAATTTTAATGGAACTTCATAGGTAACTTGTAATCTGCGAAAGTTCCCCAGGTATTTTCCTGATATGGTTTAATAATCGCATTGCCTTCACTGAGATCTCATTTAAAGCGCATTAAGCCGACCATATGCCTATCTTCCAGGTGATGAACCACCTGGTTGTCCGACCAGCCGCCTGGCCGGTAACTTTGGTCCAGTTGTTCTTTGCTACAGTCAGATTGGTATTGTGGTACATCTTAGCGATCCGGGAAATATCACCTGTCGACCTTTTAAGACTTGAGTTGTCGTATAACTCAATGATCCGGGAATTTCCGAAATTAAATCTTCTTTGTAAATAACATTCATAATGATAAGCTTGACTTTATCCGACAAAATAAAATTACCTCAATTGCAATGACACAAAAGGAAAATCGGGGTAGTATCAAAAAAGAATATGGCGGACAATTAGGAGAATCAAACTAAATTGCATTTATATATTTGCTTTTAGCCAACCAGATCTTGACTTCAGAAAGTGACTGAACAATGTGATCCCGGATACACTTACACAGGATCTATCATGCAAACAGTTTCTGAAGTGCCTGAATTGCCTTAAAACCTGTAATGGATTTTTCAGTTGCTAAATAATAATAATCGATGGGGCTGGATGTAAATGGCGGTGCCGTCAATGGGGGGATGAATGCCGGAAAGCACCTGCTTACGGGCAGGTTTCATACTTCCTTTAAATATAATTAAATATCGAGCTTAACTTATTTGACAAACAGGTTTACATTAACCGCAGAAAAACATTAAAGGACACCATAGGCGCCGACGGGATTATCCTGTTGCTGGGCAATGAAGATAGCAGCATGAGTTATAAAGACAACTGTTATCCTTTCAGGCAGGACAGCAGCTTTCTGTATTACTTCGGGTTGGATATCGCATTTCTCACCGCCATTATAGACACTGAAACCGGAGAAGAATTAATTTTCGGAAACGATTTAACAATCGACGATATCGTGTGGACAGGCACCCTGCCTTCAGTAAGCGAAATGGCTGGCATGGTTGGCGTGGATAGTACCAGT
>JAQBOV010000006.1 GCA_028287895.1 Mucilaginibacter sp.
AGCCCATCCACCAAAAGAATTTTTATTAGCGCCAGTCAACTTTTGCCGAGCTATCGGCCAAAAGATAGGTATGGTTGCCATATCGATACGGAATTTTACGATCATGCACCGTTTTATGGTCATCCGCCGGGGTCCGCATATCCCAATATTAACGACCCCAATTCGGGTTATACAAGTATCGACGCTTTGTTTTACTATCCCGCGCTTCCATTTGGAGTGCCAAATGCCATGACCTATTCAACAACAATATGTGCTGATTGTACGGTACGGGGCACGCAAAGCGCGCCGGCCTTTTGGAAATAGGAAGAATGCAGAATCAAGAGCCAGGAACCAAGGGTCAGGAAAAAAACAGGAACCTGAGGCAAGCTTCTAAGTCTCTGTCATGATTGTTTCACCTTGATTCCTGGCTCTGCCGTTTTACTTCAAAGAAAAAGCGCTGAACGCCTGCTTCCCCTCGGGGTGCAAGCCCTTCAATTATTCCAATGTACAGACCCGGTTTATCGCTGGTAAAGAATGACAGTTTTGTACGGCCATGGGGGTCTGTATCGGCCTTAGGATTCCAGTACAAAACATTCCTGAAATCAGGGATCGAACTGTTAAGTTGCTGTTCCGTATCATATACCGGCGAATAGAATTTTCGTTCCAGCTGCAGGCCTTCGTAATCTAAAACAACAGCCTTTGGATCTAATTGGATATTAGTGCTGATTCCGTTATAAGTGATAAAACTTAGTATGCCGTTAAAAACGGCAGGGCCGTAAGTATAATTGTTGATAACCACATCCAACCGTTTAACTTTCAGGGGATCAATTGAAAAAGTTTTATTAAGATCAAAAATTGGTTTGCCATCCAGCATCACCAAAGGCTGACCAGGAAGTGGTTTTTTGTCCTTGATTACCTGGAGTCCCATTTTACCATGCTCCCCCCGGGTGATCAGTATTGACCTCACGTATTCATGGATCACTTCTTCCATGGTAGTAAACCGGGTATAGTCGTCCAGTTGATAAGTATAGGTGGGATAACCATAAAATAAAGTACTGTCTATAATTGGATCATTAAACTGTTTCAGCTGTTTAGCAGCAAAAATATTTTCCACCTGCATATTCAGGTTCTTATCGATAAGGACCTTTTTTATACCGGTGCTTAAATTTAGTGCAGGTACCGGTCCATGGCCATATTCTTCACTAAAGGGGCTTACTATGTCGATACGGTAGGAGCTGTCCTGCGGCCACCTGGTTTGGGTAATTAGTTCATTGAGCCCATAGAAATTTTTTGTATTGAATAGCAATTTCCCTGATGACTCGCTTTTAGCGGTATATAACTGATCACGCGCCCCGGCTACAGTAAGATAAGCGGTTACATTTTCAGCGGGGTTATTCGTCAAGGTATTCACCATCCTGCCCGTAATAATTGGACCTGTAAACTCCGGTAAGAAAGTAAAACGATGCGTTTCACCAGCTAATATTTTGCTCCAGTCATATTGCGTCCATCCTTGTGAAAGTAGCAGGTTGTCAAAGGCCTGGTTGGCTTCCCCGTTATTGGTTTCCAGATAATAATCGGGCGATTCAATATGCCCCTTTAAGTTTGCGCTTAGCCAAAGGTACCCCGCAATATGCGTGGCATCATCATTCTGCAAGGAGTCGATACGGTAAACGGATACCGATAAGTTTGCCCCGATACCTTTATTATGCTGATCGCCGGTGGCAATAGTTAAACTTACTTTCTTACGGATATCATATATTTGGGCATCAGAACCGGCATTAATCAACAGTTTTCTTTCAGGCCGTCTAAATATTAACCGCTCGCATAAAGGCCTTTGCTGATCGTCAAATAAAGTAATATAGCTTACTCCCTCATTCAGTTTGCTTTTATTGATGTTGAAATGTGCAGCCCCGTTATCTACATTAAGGTACGCTGCTGTTTCTATGGCAGAAGGGCTATGCGCGATCAGGTAGACGCCTGCTGATGGTTTGCTATCAGCACATTGAATAGTCACCTCCCAGTTTTCGCCTTTATCTGTTGCCTGCATCACATAACCGGATGTGCTTATTTCAGGAAGGTCCTTAGTAATGATATCATCACCTATTTTAAGTATTGCTTTATAACCTGTTTGCGCCAATGGCGTGAAAGCAAAACTGCCAATGCCAAACTTTAATGATTTAAGCCATGCAACCGTATCATTTTGCGAACCGATCACCACGCCTGAACAATCTACTCCTTTTCCATCCGGCCCGGTTACCTTAAAAGCTATTTTGCTGTTTAACCCTTTCACTAAATGGCCGCCTTCAGGGAAAAACTGCAGGTCATATCCGGACACTCTTAGCTTAGCCTGCGCCGGTGATGCCTTAACGGGGTTAACGATAGTGATCTGTTTCTCAAAGAAATAATCAGCCTCAAAATTCTTCATCCAGTTGGTGTAGGCTCTTAGCGTGTAGTTTCCATTGCTTAATGAAAATGGTATGTAGAACGATCCATTACCGGTGCCCTGGCCCATGGCAATTTTAGCCTGCAGCACTGCATTATGTTTAATATCTAATAACTCAACGTAAACAACCTTGCTCACATCGAGCACTTTGTTGGTGCTGCCGTCAGTATTGTATATTTTGAACCATAGGATCTCACCGGTTAAATAACCATTTTTATTGGTATGCACATATATCTTTTCGTGCAGATTGCTTTGCTGATAAGCAATAAAATTGTTTTGTAACCCGGACAGTGCCTGCGCCCGGCTACCTACACTAAACAGACAAACCACCAGACAGGTAATTACTGCAGATGTTTTTCCGGGTCTATATATGTTTATCCTCATCATTTAAAATCTGATATTATAATTGATAAACGGTATCGGACTGGCGAATATGGACAGCTTATATCCACTAATGGCGCCGCCTTGTTCGGTAAAGAAAGTGGAGTAGGCATTGGCACGCCCGGTCAGGTTATACACCCCTATTGTCCAGGAGTTGTGGAAGCGCTGGTGAATTTTATGATTACCATCTATGTTCATGGAAAAATCTGTCCTGAAATAATCCGGAATACGAAATACGTTTCTGTCTGAATAAAGTACCCTTACAGAGCCCTCAAAATAATATTCTGTGATAGGATATGTGATAGGCCGGCCGGTGCTATAGAGCACATCCAATGAAACGCTGAATCTTTTGCTGAACCGGTAGTTTCCGGTAAAATTAAAGTTATGGGGCTTGTCATAATTGGCCGGATAGTATTTCCCGCCATTGATCAGCTCGCCTGCATTCGGGTCATTCTGTCTCAGGAAAGTACGCGAGTAGGTATAGCTTATCCAGCCGTTTAATTCGCCCTCAGTTTTCTTTATCAAAAACTCTGCCCCATAGGCTTTACCATTGGTGCTGACCACCTCCTGTTCGATATGATGGTTCAATATCAGCGTGGCCCCGCTCTTGTAGTCCAGGTAATCGGCTATTTTTTTGTAATACACTTCTACCGAGGTCT
>JAQBOV010000025.1 GCA_028287895.1 Mucilaginibacter sp.
GCACAAGGCATCAGCCAGTCCGGTATCCTCCATGGCGTGGCTGATGAAAATATCCTGGGTTTTACTCATTACAGTGAATTTTAGGTTGTGGCTTAGTTTTTAGTGCTCATAAACATTCCCAATTCAACTTTTCGAGGTACATCTGCTCATTTAATGCGGCCGGACTATTATATTATTAATGATCCGTTTTACGGAGGCTCAAGAAGGCGGGCCCTGATAAAATAATAATTGAATTTATTTATTTATTT
Organism: Mucilaginibacter sp.; assembly: GCA_028287895.1. Taxonomy (GTDB): domain Bacteria; phylum Bacteroidota; class Bacteroidia; order Sphingobacteriales; family Sphingobacteriaceae; genus Mucilaginibacter. Next base: position 249 of record JAQBOV010000025.1, read on the forward strand.
TTATATAAGTATATGATAATGAATAAAAAATGAAGTCCAATTAACATGCCATTTTTTTAATTATTTACACGAATAAGGTAAAACCTTAGCAGTTGATTGCCTGTTAAATTAAGTATACATGAAATTTTATTGCCATGAAAAATAAGTTTTTGATCATAATACTAACGGGTATTATTGGGTTATTTGCGGCCTGCAACGGCGACCATTCCGATAGGGTAGTGAGGGATACGATTAAGAACCGTTATGGTTCTGATACCACTGGTATATCCAAAACAAATGTGGATACCTCCAAAGTAACCACTACGACCGGGGACGCCTCTGCCATTGACAACAGCGGCTCCGGAGGGACCAAAGTTGTAAAGGATACCTCAAAACAGAAAGTTGAACGCAAAAAATAAAATATATGGCCACTAAAGCAAAAACCAAAGCCGGTAAACGGAAATGGTCGGCCAAGGTGACAAAGGAAAGTGATGCACTTTCATTGGAAAAACAGATTTTCAAATCAAAAGATCCGGATAAAATTGCTGCCTCGCTGAAACATTCGGCTGAACAGAGCCAGAAACGCAAGGCATCGCCTTTCCAAAGCGCGATCTCTATGCTGAACTTTTATGAGAACCGGGCTGGTGAAAATCTGTCGCGGCGGCAAAGGGCGCCATTAGAAAAAGCTAAAAACAAATTAAGAAAATTGTTTGGCCGGTCCGAAAAGTAAATGCTGCAGTTAACATTGCGGTGCTGTATCCATTTCCTTTACCTGTTTTACATACGCAGGGGGCAATATTGCATTTTTTAACACGTCCTGCAGCCTGAACAGGCGAAACAGCTTATAAACGTACAACACAGGCAGCAGCCAGCGTATATTGCCCAGAGCGAGCAATGCGCTTACGCGACCGGGCCCCACCAGCAGCTGGACCTGTTTTAAAAGCAGGTATCTTATTGCACCCAGCTGCTTTTTATATTGAACATAGAGGTCCTGCGTCAGGTTGCTGTTGCATAAACTGATATCCAATTGTTGTTGACGCCGGATGCACCAGTCAGCATAGTTTTGTGGTAGATCTTTAAGCTCCATACGCTGCCCAAGCCGGTAAAATACTTCGAAAATTTCTTCTTTTTCGGCCTCAGTGAGTTTACGTTCCAGCAATTCGTAGGAGCGGATGGAATAATCAATCAGCAGGTACAATACATCCAGGTATGCCTGATCGGGTATGCGTGCGCCGCGACCGGCTTCCACGTCTTTATGGATGGCTGTGATCTGGTCGATAGATCGCAAGGCAGCATCATAGGCTGAAAATAATATCTGCCGGGAATAGCCTACAGTGCTGAACAGGCGGCCCAGCGGATCGGAGGGAAGACGGCCGGTAAAGTACAGCCAGTCTACTGATTTGTTCAAAGCAAACTCAGCCGATGCCCCTGCAAATATGAACAGGATGGTATCGGCCTTGCCCCATATTTTACGGACTATGGAATTGGGATGTACGAAATAGGCAGCCATATGAATATTAACTCATTTTTAAGATATTTCTTATTCTGTAAAAAAAAGTACTTTTATTTACAAAGTAAATGATATTCCTTTACATTAACAAGGGACGAAAATATTTAAAAGAGTAAATTTTATAATCGTCACGTTTTACTGCATTTAATTTTTCTTTTATTAAAACAAGTACACACTTGTACTAAAACAACCACACTCTCCAACCGTTCATAGTAAAACCCAAATATCATGTGGCAGGAAAAAGATAACAAGCTCTACAGGGCCTTTCAGTTTAAGGATTTTTCGGAAGCATTTTCATTTATGTGCAGGGTAGCTTTGCTGGCCGAAAAAAGCGATCATCACCCTACCTGGTTAAACACCTGGAATAAGGTGGAAATATGGCTCAATACCCACGATGCGGGTGATGTGGTGACGGATAAGGACAGGAAACTGGCAAGGGGAATAGATGAGTTCGTATAGTCACGGTTTGTTATGCCGAACTTATTCCGGCATGACTTAGTTTATTTCTTTAGTAAAAACAGCATCGGGACATCTAACCTTTTACGCCATGACTTTTCGCTGTGATCTGCACCGGGGTATTGGCGGGTAATCCAATTGTGGTTGGTAAAGCCTGCGGCTTTCATGATCGTATCTGCCTGCAGTTGGTAGGGTTTGTACAGGGAGTCGAGCGTCTGGCTGCCGTAATCGAAATATATTTTATGATTTTTGGGCGATGGCAGATGCGTTCTTAGATATTGAAGGAAAGCTACAGGTATAGGATTGTCCACCGTAGTAAAAATACCCGGCCAGTGCGTTGACAGGCAGGCAGCTTCGCCAAATATTTTGGGATACTCGCAAATGGCATACATGGATATCAGTCCGCCCATGCTGGAGCCTGCAATAAAAGTATGCTGTTGGTTGCCCATGGTACTGAAATGGGTATCAATATAAGGTTTTAGTTCCTTCACCAAAAATTTAAGGTAATCATCAGAAAACGGTCCTGTGCCTATAAGCGGTGTGCCCTTATCATGACCAATTGCCAATATCTTTTGCTGATCTTGGGCAGTCATACTGTAAAATGCCTTTTGCGGAAAATACTCCGGGAAGCGTTTGACACCGCTGTTCCATATCCCGACCACGATACAATCCTTTATCCGTTTTTCGGCAATCAGTTTGCATAGCACTTCATCAACGCCCCATTCCTGTTTGTTCCACATCAGGGTACTGTCAAACAGCGCCTGCCCGTCGTGCATGTACAATACGCTGAATTTCTTATCCTGGCTGTAGCCCTCAGGCAGCCAGACATCCACATTACGTGGATCCACAAATTTTGATGGAAAGTTTCCTAAGTGTTTGATACTTCCGCAGGCTACTTTGGGTATCTGGGCGATTAACGGGCCAGCAGTAAAGATAAAGAGCAATAGGGTGGTGAAATATTTAAAACAGATGCGGTAAACCGGATTATTAATCATAGCAGCAAATTGGTGGAAGCAAAGCTATGCAAGAGACGGGTTTATTGCAATGAATTAAAGGTCCAAAACATGGGGGATATTAGTCGCCGGGAAAAATGCTATTGTTTGGAAATATTTACTTATCTTCAATGTTCAAAAGCTTGTATATGAAGCCACTGCTCGTTTTACTTTTAGCTGCCGTAATCACTTTATTAACCGCCCACTTTATAAGCGGAGGGTGGAATTATGTGCTGGCAGGTAATATTGCTATGGCTGCCATGCTGCTTCTTACCGCATTGGGGCATTTTGTTTACCGCAAAGGTATGACTTTGATGATTCCTGGTTTTATTCCGGCTAAAAAGATACTGGTATATCTTACAGGCACTATGGAGGTTATTTTTGCCATAGGGATGATCGTACCTTCAACCCGGCGTTTATCGGCCGATCTGCTGATACTTTTCTTTTTGCTGGTGCTGCCGGCAAATATCTATGCTGCCCAGAAGGGTGTCGATTATCAGAAAGCTAGCTATGAAGGAAATGGCACCAGCTACTTGTGGCTGCGTATACCTATGCAGTTATTCTTTATTGCCTGGGCTGCTTACTTCGGCATTATTATGGCCGAGGTATAGCTATCTTCTAAGAATTAAAATAAATAGCAATGACTGGGCCTTGCCCCCGGTAAAATGATACCTTTCCACACTCAACCGACTTTTCAACAATCCCCGCAATGATCACCCAATAATATAACTTTACCGGTTGATAAAAAGGATAAGCTATTGGCAAAAGATTCGGGCAAAGAGACGCCGTTGATGCAGCAGTACAACCAGATAAAGGGTAAATATCCGGGCGCGTTGCTGCTGTTCCGTGTGGGGGATTTTTATGAAACTTTTGGCCAGGACGCCGTTAAAGCTGCGGGTATACTGGGCATTGTGCTTACGCGACGCGCCAATGGCGCTGCTACGCACATCGAACTGGCCGGTTTCCCGCATCATTCACTGGATACTTATCTGCCTAAACTAGTGAGGGCTGGTCAGCGGGTAGCCATTTGCGATCAGCTGGAAGATCCAAAGACTACCAAAACCATTGTAAAGCGAGGTGTTACAGAACTGGTTACCCCCGGGGTGGCTGTAAGCGATAGTATCCTTCAGCAGAAGAGTAATAATTACCTGGCCTCGCTATATTTTGATAAAAATACCATCGGCATCGCCCTGATAGATATTTCCACAGGAGAGTTCCATACTGCACAAGGCAACAGCGCCTATATCGACAAGCTGCTGCAAAGCTTTAGCCCAAGCGAGGTGATCTTCCCCAAAAGCCGCCAGCGGGAATTTAAAGACACTTACGGCGACCGATTTTACACCTACATGCTGGATGAATGGCCCTATACCGGCGATTACGCACAGGAAACTTTGCTCAAACACTTCGGGGTAAAATCATTGAAAGGATTTGGGATAGACAAACTGAATCTGGGTATTGTAGCTGCCGGCGTGGCCCTGCATTATCTAAACGAGACCGAGCACCGTAATCTGCAACATATATCAGCCATCGGCAGGATTGAGGAAGACCGTTACCTGTGGCTCGACCGTTACAGTGTGCGTAACCTGGAACTGGTAGGCTCATCCAACGAGAATGCGCACACGTTGGTTGAGGTGCTTGATCAAACCTGCTCGCCTATGGGCGCACGTTTACTGCGGCGATGGATAGTGATGCCTTTAAAGGAGATCAAACCAATCAACGATCGTTTAGGCGTAGTTGAATATCTGGTAAAACAGGAAGATTTACGCGAAGAATTAAAACAGAATATCCGCCTGATAGGCGATTTGGAAAGGCTGATATCCAAGATAGGGCTGCAAAAGGCTAACCCGCGCGAGGTTGTACAGTTGAAAAAGGCGTTAAAAGCTATTGAGGTGATTAAAGAGCAATGTGAGGAAGCCGAGAGTCAGCCTTTAAAAGCCATAGGCGAGCAGCTGAATCCATGCGCTATGATGAGCGAAAAGATAGCGCATGAACTGAATCCCGAGCCACCTGTGATGCTGGTAAAAGGATCAGTAATGAACCAGGGAATAAATGAGGAACTGGACAGGCTGCGCAAGATCGCCTTTGGCGGAAAGGGTTACCTATTGGAGATACAGAAACGAGAGGCAGAATCGACTGGTATCCCGTCATTAAAAGTATCCTTTAATAATGTATTCGGTTATTATCTGGAGGTCACACATAGCCATAGAGACAAGGTGCCATCTGAATGGATACGCAAGCAAACGCTGGTAAACGCAGAGCGGTACATCACTCCCGAACTGAAAGAATATGAGGAGCAGATATTAGGCGCTGAAGAAAAGATACTGGCATTGGAAACGCAGTTGTATAATGACCTGCTGTATTCGCTTGCTGAATATATCAAACCCATACAACTGAACGCTCAACTGGTGGCGCGGTTGGATGTGTTGCTCAATTTTGCTACCCTATCGATCAAAAACTATTATGTAAAGCCGGAAATCAACGAGAGCCGTATCATCGATATCAAAGGCGGTCGCCACCCGGTGATAGAAAAGAACCTGCCGCTGGGCGAGGAGTATATCACCAACGATGTGTTTCTTGACAGCGAATCGCAGCAAATCATTATCATCACCGGGCCGAATATGGCGGGTAAATCAGCTTTGTTAAGGCAAACAGGTCTTATTGTGCTGATGGCTCAGATGGGTTGCTTTGTGCCGGCTAAAGCGGCTTCAATTGGACTGGTGGATAAGATATTTACAAGGGTAGGCGCCTCGGATAATCTGTCTTCAGGCGAATCAACCTTTATGGTCGAGATGAACGAAACGGCCAGTATCCTGAATAATCTGTCGGACAGAAGTTTGATATTGCTTGATGAGATCGGGCGGGGAACCTCCACCTATGATGGTATTTCCATCGCCTGGGCTATAGCTGAATATCTGCACAATCATCCCACGGCAAGAGCAAAAACCTTGTTTGCCACGCATTATCACGAGCTGAATGAACTGAACAATTCCCATCCGCGGATAAAAAACTATAACGTAACGGTGAAAGAGGTAGGGCATCAGATCATCTTCTTGCGCAAACTGGTGCCGGGTGGAAGCGAACACAGCTTTGGCATCCACGTGGCCAAACTGGCAGGTATGCCGCAAAAGGTACTTGCACGTGCCAACGAGATATTAAAGAAACTGGAAAACGAACGTACCGGGGGCGAGCATATTAAAGAAAGTATCCGTAAAGTGCAGAAACAGGCTGTGCAGATGCAAATGTTCAGTATAGACGACCCGGTGCTGGTCAGAATACGCGATACGCTGAACAATCTTGATGTAAACACGCTAACCCCTGTAGAGGCTTTAATGAAGCTGGATGAGATACAACGGGTGATAAAAGGATGATTCGAATTTCGAGTGTTCGATTGCGAATTTTTAATTAATATTAATAAGCAACTTGATTTCCAAAACGTCTAAATCTTAAACTGAAATTTCGAAATCCGAGATATAAAATGTGGATATGTTAAAAACATACCACATTAACCGTTAAGCAATCCGTTTATTTTTATCGCATGATTAAAAGGTATTGCCTGCTATTCCTTCCAGCAATTTTTTTTGTCCTTTCTGCCTGTCACACAAAGCGGGCGGTAATCAGTGGTGAGCCGGGCGCGATTGTGACACCACAACCGTCCCTTGCAGAAAAATATTCATCGATTATGGGAGTGGCTGCGGAAGCTATCCAGAACGGACGTTTATATGCTTTTATTGACCAATGGATGGGTACACCTTATAAATTTGGCGGGTTGGACCATGATGGTATAGATTGCTCGGGTTTGGCTTTTTTATTGGAACAGCAGGTGTATGATATTAATATACCCAGGATGACGAGCCAGCAGGTTATGGTGATCAAGCGCAAATATGAAGAAGAATTGCAGGAAGGCGACCTGTTGTTTTTTGATTATGATGGCAAGAAATTCAGCCATGTAGGTATTTATCTTCAAAACGGTTATTATGTGCATGCCAGCTCTACAAAAGGGGTCATCATCGTAAAACTGCGTGACCCTTATACCTATAAATATTTTTCCAGGGGCGGCTCCGTTATGCTTTCTGCGGATACTGATTCCACTTCGGGCAAATAATCGGGATGATTGAAATTAATTATTCCTTAACTTTGCAACATCATGTCAAAAGAAAGAGAAAGCTACGATTTCTGGACTAAATATAAACGCTTTGCAAGTACCGAGATATTACTTTATATCATTATGATCGTAGGCATTATACTGGGTATTATTATTTTCAGCTGATCAGTTTTTAACCAGGGTAACATTGTAATTATCAGCATCAACTACTGATTGATAGAAATCAACCAGTTCCTGGTACGTTTCTTTAGCATAAGTACCATCCTTTATCTGGAATTTGCGCTTATAGATCAATTTGTTACCATCCGGAATCATGATACCGCTATAACTACCGAAAGGCTTATTGATGGTCACGCTTAATGGCTCCGATATTAAATGATAGCCTTTAGGCAAAGTATAATTTATTTCATCCTCCTCTGTATAGCCACGATTAATGTAAACCGGCATCTGGCGGTTTCTGACCATTTTTGGCGGATGGGTATAACGGTCAACGGAGTTAAGCGAAAAATAAATTTTGCCATCATCTACAGCACTATATTCGTGTGCTGACAGCCTGATACTTTCAGTAGTGACAGGTTGCCGGCTTTTATCCTGTTTAAATTCCAATTTTTCAATTTCCAGGTTGTTGATCGGATAATATTTTTTGATATGCTTTATTCTTTCCACCGGAGCTTCTTCTATTACCGTATTCCTTTCATCGTAATTGGTTCCTTTAAATACCGTCTCCATATTACCTGTGAGTTCGCCAGCTTCATTTAAAATAAAGTCAGCTTTCCGTTTTTCCAGGTTTTGCTCAGTGGAATATTTAGTGGTGTGCAACAGTTTCCCACCCTCGGGTGTACAAGCCAGCACGGTACGGTCATCAGTAAAATCGCCTAAAAACCCAAAAGGCATTTGCTGGTTGGTGCACTCCAGCCATGTAGTGTCGTTTTTGAATGGAATACACAATATGGCATGGTTGCCCTGCATACTGGCAAAATCATCCAGCATGCTTAACTTTTCATCTGTATTTCCATACACAACACAGTAGTAGGAATCAATACCGGCAACTTTTAACAGCGCTTGGGTGTAGTTCACCAGGGCCTTGCAATCGCCATACCCGTGTTGGTCAACATCGGAAGCTAAAAATGGCCGGTATCCCCCTATACCCACCTGAATGCTTATATAGTGAGTTTTTTGCTGTGCATATTCATATGTTTTTTTTGCCTTAAGTTTAGGATCACTGATATCTGCAGTAAGATTTTTTATATACCGGACAGTTTGATCGGGTAGACTGGTACGATTTTTAAGCAGGTTATCATATTCCCATCTGCCTAATTGCTCCCAATTGGTAAACGAGCCGGGGATGCCGTAATAGCTAAATCTTTCCGGAGCGATAATTACTCTGCTTAAGTACTGGCGCCAATTAGGGCTATATGGTTCGTCCCTAAATGCTTTTATCTGAGCAATTTGCCAGGTGTAAGTTTTTAAACCATCTTTGGTTGCAGCCGTTACCACTTTCCCTGGAATATTGATCTCTTTATACCTGATATTAAAATCGGGTTTGCACATAAAAGTATATGAGCTTTTTTCTACAGCCAGGCTAGTAGCAGGTATCGGTATCCAGCTATCCAGGTTAAGTGTTTGTTTATTCCTTACTTCGTATTCGTACTCAATGGTATAAGGATATTGTGTAATTGAAGGAATATAATGCTTTACTCTTTCGTCCTGAAATAAAGAAGAATTATCACCCGCACTTTCGTCTTGGAAATCATGTTCATTAAACCTGGTTATTATTTTCCCATATTCGTTATATGCTAGCCCCTTAATATATCTTACGACAATGTTTTTATCATAAAAAATTGCCATATGTGCCAGTTCGTCCCCATTTTTATTGAGGACGGTAATGGCCTTTTTTTCATGATATATTACATTATCAAGGTCTTTTACATCAACCGAAACATCATCGTTCCTTACAATTGCACTGGCATGAGGCAACAGATCTTTAGAAATAAGGCTTGCATCGTAATTATTTTGCCCCATTGCTGCGCCGCAAAACAGCAACGGGTATAAAAGTATCAGTATACGGCTCATGATTTCTTTTTAAATACCATTTCGTTTTTTTCTGCAAGAATGATCTTATTGTAAAGTTCTTTCAGGTAGGGATACTCTTCAGGCCCGTAAACAGACTTATTAAACGATGTGAGGTATGAAAAAGTAAAACTATTACTGTTGCCGTCAAAGCTGGTAAAAAATTTACCGCCCTTATTAGGCATAAAAAAAGACACCTCCTGCGGGGGATTTTCAATGGCATATTTTTCAGGCAAATGAACAGTGAGGATATATCGCTCATCTGATGGCATTCCCCAGTCCACAGGATAGCCACGCTCTGCCAGTTTAAATGGATTAGTGGTGATTTTATTTAAAATAAAAGGGTCAAATGCGAGCCTGTTATGATTCGTATTATCAAACATATTTATTTCAACCTCATAACTTTCACCCAGGGGCTTATCCAGGCTGTCAATGTTTATTATGCTTGATTTTAGAATTTTAAATTTAGGTAATTTTTCTCCAAAATTCTCCACATACTCATCCGGGGTATTAAACTTTTTAATCGCTTTCCTTCTTTCATAGCCGCTGTAGCCGCCAAAATATCTTGTAAGGGTGCCTTTTAGTTTACCGTTATCCTGCAGTGTAAGGTCATAAGTATAAGTAATACTTTCACGTTGCTGCGTTGTTCCCAGGTCAATCCAATAAGACGGTTTATCAAGACTAAATGCGCGTCCTTTATCATTCAGACAGCTCAGTGGCAGCATACCAAAAGCCAGATAAGGGTCAGACGCGTCGAGCAAATAACTTTTATCTCCGATGTTCGTTTTTGCAATCACATAATTAAAATCGCCAAGAGCTGGATATAGTGTGTTTATGAAACCATTTTCACGGGTGGAAAGCAAAACAGCTTCTGTATTTATCCCGGCGCTGTTTAACGCAGCTACTAATGAAAGATTGATGTCAGGTACGCTGCCACTATGCGATTCGAATGCTTTTTTAATGCCGTCAGTGCTGTAGATACCTATAAAGTTATTCCATTTGTACCATTTTTGCAAGAAAGCATAAATTGCCTGTGCTTTGGACAGATCATCTGTTTTGCCTGTTATCGCAGCTGATATGCGGTCTTTCATCAGATCTTTTCTTTTGAGCTGACCGCCAAATTCGGGTTCCTGCTTAAGCTGGTAATCAATATCTCTCCATTCTTTGGCATATTTGATCTTGCTTCCGTTAACAAAGCTGATATAGTCAACCAGTTCAAAATTGATAGCTGATAAAAAGTTTTTTGGCGAGGTCATATTGTCTTCTGCCACAAATGCGGGTATATCGCTCACACCATAGACCATGTGTGAACAATCACATTTGGCTGTTCCGTAAGTAAAGCATGTTGATTCCAGGTCAGCTACATTCCTGGTCAGTTTAAGATGACCTTTCAGTGATGCATTATAGCTCCAAAAAGCAGGTATATGAACCTGATATTCAGAATATTTTTTTGGTATGTCAGACTGGAATTCCCAGGAATGAAAATTTTCTTTATATGGCGACGACAGTCTGTATTTATACTCGATAACGCAACCATTACGCAAAGCAGGCATCGCAAACTTAAGAATAGTCCAATGTTTACTTTTCTTAGTGCGGAAAACCTGCTTCGAATCAAGTTCAGCTTTTTGTTGCAAGCCATTTTCATCTTTATAATAAGTAGTACCCTGAATATCTTCTACTTCTTCATAAGCGTCATTGTCACCATTATACACAGGTATCTCTAGGGTGCCCTTACTGAATTGGGACTGATCAAATATTTTTATTTTAATGTGATATTCAAATACCACTTTGGTATAATTATCGCTTGCAAGAATAATCCTTGATGTCCCGTATTCATTCAGCACGACGGCATGGGCCGAAGTATCCTTGTCATACTTTTTCATTTCTATTTCTTCAGTGCTCACCTGGCCAAATGGGAAATCCTGAGCAAATACAGTTGGTGAGGCGAACAAGAGAGTTAAAAAGAGTAGCGTTTTTTTCATAATTGTTATAAAGTTTAGTAGCGTTTAAATTAAAATTTTAAATGCATATATTAAATAGCTAAAAAAATTTAATCTGCTAAATCTTTTTAAGACCTTTGCAAACCTTGCTACTTGTAATAAAAAATGAAATTAAACTTAAAACGCCCGCTTGCTTTTTTTGATCTTGAAACTACCGGAACCAATATAGGGATTGACCGCATAGTTGAAATATCGGTTATTAAACTCCTTCCCGATGGCAATGAGGAAGTACAAACCTGGCGCATTAACCCTGGGATGCCTATTCCGCTGGAATCGTCGTTGGTACATGGTATTTATGATGAGCATGTAGAGAATGAACCTGCATTTAAAGCATTAGGTATAGCAATAGCCGAATTTATAGGTGAAAGCGACCTGGCGGGATACAACTCCAATAAGTTTGACATACCCATGCTGATGGAAGAATTTTTGCGTGCGGGGGTTTTGTTCAACCTGGAGAACCGGCATTTTGTTGATGTGCAGAACATTTTTCACCAGATGGAGCAACGCACTCTGAAAGCAGCCTACCAGTTTTATTGCAACAAACAGATCATTAACGCTCACTCGGCCGAGGCTGATACCCGCGCCACAATGGAGGTTTTGCTGGCGCAGATAGCCAAATACGAGGGTGCAGAGTTTGAAGATAAAAAGGGTAATCGCAGTAAACCTATTGTAAATGACATCGGGGCACTGCATAAATTTACCAACCTGAACAGTCCTGTAGATTTTGCAGGCCGTATGGTTTATAATGAGCAGGGCGAGGAACTATTCAACTTCGGCAAGCACAAAGGCAAAAGGGTTGAGGATGTGTTTAATATGGAGCCAAGCTATTACTCATGGATGATGCAGGGCGATTTTCCCTTGTACACAAAACGTAAGCTGGAAGAAATTTATAGCCGATGGAATGCAAAGAGAATTGCTGAACGCCAGCCTAAGTCTGCGCAGCCAAAACCTGCTGATAGTCAGGCCAAACCAGAGCAATCCAAAGCGATTGGAAACACTCAAAAGACTGCAGTTCAACGACCAGCCGAAAATCAGCCTAAAAAAGAATTTCATAAACCCGATAGCCGGAACGATCAGCAAAAGCAGCCATTTAAAAAGGACGAGCCTGCAAAGCCGGTTAATGAAGATATGCTGAAAATGCTCTCTGATAAGTTTAAAAAGGGGTAAACGCCCCGCTAAATTTTCGCCAGTGGGGAGACTTTCTAATTTCGGTTTTAATGGGCTTAGATTGGGCTGATCACTTAATCAACTTTCCGAAGGAACTCAATATTTCGTTTTAACCCTGCAAATTTTGTGCGTTTGACCGGAGAATTTTTAAAAACGTTTTGGAAGACGTCTTCAGTGATATCCTCCCAATCATGTTTATTCATTTCTAAAAGGTCATTTTGAGGTTTAAAAGCTGTTTCCTGGTGAAGTACAGAAAAACGGTTCCAGGGACAAACGTCCTGGCAAACATCGCAGCCGAACATCCAATTGTCCATTTTACTATTGAATTCCGGTGGTATCTCTTTTTTTAGTTCGATGGTCAGGTAAGATATGCATCGGCTGCCATCAACTATGTAAGGCGCTACAATAGCCTCGGTGGGGCAGGCATCAATGCAGCGGGTACAAGTGCCGCAATGGTCGGCGGTGGCAGCAATATCATACTCCAGGTCGATATCTATTATCAGCTCGGCTAAAAAGAAGAAGGAACCCGTTTTGGTGTTGATCAGGTTAGTGTTTTTGCCGACCCAGCCCAAGCCGGCTTTTTTAGCCCAGACCTTATCCAATACGGGTGCCGAATCGACAAATGCGCGGCCATTTACTTCGCCGATTTTTTCATTTATGATCTGAAGTAATTGCTTTAGCTTGTCCTTGATAACCATATGGTAATCAGTGCCGTATGCGTATTTTGAGATCTTTGGCGCAAGCGGATCAGTTTGCTGTTGTTCTGTATAGTAATTAAGCCCCAGTGAGATAACTGATCTGGCGCCATCAACCAATAATCGCGGGTCGAGGCGCATATCAAAATGATTTTCCATGTACTGCATCTCACCCTGCATGCCGCGTTTGAGCCAGGCTTCCAGTCGCGGTGCCTCCTGTTCCAAAAACTCAGCTTTAGCAATACCACAAAACATAAAGCCAAGTTTTTTAGCCTCGGCTTTAATCAAATTACTGTAAGCTGATCTGTTTTGTTGCATTAATACAAAGATAGCATAACAAAATTTAAGGTAACCATTGGAAGGCAAGGGCTTAATACAAAAAACAGATCTTCATCCCATGTGTTAATGTAATTATAATAAATAACAAGATGCTTCAGTTTATCAATGATTTACCTGATTACGTGGTAGGGATACATGCAATAGGGGAAGTAACAAAAGAAGATTACGAAAAAGTGTTATTACCAAGAATAGATGACCTGGTAAAACGCCAGGGAGCGATTAATTATTTATTGGTATTAGAAACAGATATGAAAAACTTTTCAGCGGGCTCCTGGTGGGAGGACCTGAAATTGGGATTAAAAAACTTTACAAAATGGAATAAAATAGCGGTGGTGACCGATCAGAAGCCTGTAGAATGGTTCAGTGATATCTTCCGGTTTTTTATTCCGGGTAAATCAAAAGGTTTTCGGCTTAATGAACTTGACAAAGCTATCCAATGGATATCAGAAAAAGATGATGGATTTCATGGGTATGAAACCATATCTGCCGGACAAATATTAGAAGAAATTGAAATGCGGTCATCCAACAAGGGTCAGGGGCCATCGGGTGAAAACCTATAGTTTAATGCTGTTTAAAAAAGAAAATTATGGAAAGTGCAGAAGTGAAAGATCCGAAGGATGATAAGATCACCAATGAGGATAATGCTGTAACCAATAAGGACGGTGACAATGACCTGGAAAAAGGTAAGCAGCCAAATGACCAAAACAAGCCTGACAAAAAGCGTGTGCCAACGATAACACCGGATAATGAAAACGGTAATCCTGGTCCTCCCGAAGAAGAAGAAAGTTCATCCGACAGGAAGGTCAGATTATCGGGCGAAAATTTCGTAATATAAACGTCGGAGGGTTTTTTGCCACCATAAAAAATCCGCACCATGGGGTGCGGATTTTTTATGGGGCTGTTTTTTACTCATTTTGCCCCGAGAATTAGGAGGCTTAAAAGCTATGGTTGATGCTATTGTTTAAATTTTTCACCGTCCAGTAACCACTGTCCAATATGCGGCGCACGGTCATTAGCGGATCGTTTTCATCACGTTTTTCGGCTAACTGGAATGCCAGCTTAAACCCGCGTTTGTGTAATTGCGGTAAATTTTGAGCATTCCACAATCCAAATGGATAGGCAAAATATTTAACAGGTTTGCCGGTAATATCTTCCAGCTTTTTGGTGGGTTTATCTAATTGAATCTCCCAGTCCTTACCGGTAAATTTTTTGAAATTATGATGGTCCCAGGTATGGCTGCCTATCACATTACCCTCATCCGATAATTGTTTTACCTGTTCCTTGCTCATATAATGCGGGCGCCCCAATGATACCGTCATGATAAAAAATACTCCTTTAAAACCATATTTTTTTAATTCAGTACGACCTATTGTAAACTGGTCGAGGTCGGTATCATCAAAAGTAAGCATAATGGGCTTGCTTGGCAGGGGAGTACCCTTTGTCAGGTAATCATTCAGTTGATCGGGCAAAATGGTATGATAACCGCTATCGGCCAGCATTTTAATATGTGCCTTGAAAGCCGCTATCGGTATAATATAATCCTTAGATACTTTGGAATCAGTTGGCCTCCAATCGCGTATCTGGTGATAACATAAAATGGGGACCTGTTTGCGGGTCATGATCACCGCATTACCGCTTTGCGGCGGTGCAATAGTTGCTTTGGATTGGCTCACCAATGTACCAAACAGGCAAAACAGAAGAGTTACAGACAGAAATTTTGACATAATTAAACTTTGATTAACGACAATGGCGAAATTAAAATAAATAAAGGTTAAATGTCAACAATATTTACAAATTTCCTGTTTATAGAATTATCCTTTTTCCTTCTTTTATTGACCGTTTTGCAGCATCCAATATCTGCATTACCACCATGTTATATTTTAGAGACGACTGATCCTCTGCTGTGGTTAATTGGTTTTTAAGCGCAGCGGCTAAGTAAATTATCGGATCATTGACAGGCGCTGCCAGAGGTTCAGCTTTCCTGGCGCCTTTTTTGTTTTCACGCATCCGGCTTACAATGTCATTGCCATTTAAAGCATGATAATATCCGTGATCGCCAAACACTTCCAGATCCTTAATCGAGAATGGCCAGTTCCATGAGGCTTCTATTTGCCCGGTAGCTCCCGGGTATTCAATGATTACTGTAGCATCGTCCTCAACCTTTGGATATACTTCGGGCTTATAATGTCGTGCAATGGCTGTTACAGCAATTGGCTTTTGCCCATGCATAAACCATGTCATCAGGTCGGCCCCATAGCATCCGAAGTCGTTTAATGCTCCTGCGCCATTCAGGACCGGATCAGTCAGCCATGCTAAAAACTCCTTGCTGCAACCAATTTCTTTGGGTCCCTGGTGCCCGTCGTGCACCACCATTTTTTTAATCGGACCTATGCTGTCATTAGCTACCGAATTATAAAGATCCTGGTAAGATGGATACCAGGTAGTTTCGTAATTGGTTAATACTTTAATGTGATATTGATTAGCTAAAGCTTCAATCCGTTTTGCCTGGTCTAAAGTGGCGGCTAAAGGTTTTTCAACCATCACCGGGATACCCAACGGGGCGCATACTTCAACAATATCCACATGATTGGCCACGGCATTATAGCCTAACACAGCGTCCGGCTTTTTGCCTTTCAGCATGCTTTTCAAATCCGGATAAAAAACCGATTCGGGAAGATTGAACTGCTTGCCATATTTTTTCCAAAGTTCCCGGTTAGGTTCGGCTATGCCTATAATATCTACCTGCCCGTTTTTATAGGCATTCAGAATATTGTAGATGTGATCATGGTTAAGTCCTGCTACGCATACTTTTAACTTTTGAGCCGATGCTGCTGTTAACAAGCCACAAAGCAGCAGAATTGAAAGAATAAACTTTTTACAATACATCATATTTTTTATTTGAGACAGATAGTAGATAGCAAAGAAAATAAGTTTTTCAGGCGATTTGCGGATGTAACAGAAAAATAACAGTTAGATATACCTTAAAATAATGTCGGACTTCCGCCGAGCCTTGTTTTGCCCAAATGTTTATAAGCGTTGTCTGTTGCTTCCCTTCCGCGTGCGGTACGCATCAAAAAGCCTTCCTGAATCAAAAACGGTTCATAAACCTCTTCAATAGTACCTTCGTCTTCGCCCACTGCCGTTGCAATAGTTTTTAAACCGACAGGCCCACCCTTGAATTTATCGATGATGGTGACTAGTATCTTGTTGTCCATTTCGTCCAACCCATGCTGATCTACATTCAGGGCATTCAGTGCATAATTTGCAATATCAGTGTCAATATTGCCGTCGCCTTTAATCTGGGCAAAATCGCGTGTACGGCGCAGCAGGGCATTGGCAATACGCGGGGTGCCGCGACTCCTGCGGGCTATTTCGTAAGCTCCCTCATCGCTAATCGGGGTTTTTAATATGGACGCCGAGCGCAGGACGATCGTAGTCAGCAATTTGGCATCATAATATTCCAGCCTCGAATTAATACCAAAACGGGCACGCAGCGGAGCGGTAAGCAAACCCGAACGGGTAGTAGCGCCTACCAGGGTAAATGGATTTAATGATAATTGTACCGACCGGGCATTGGGCCCTGTCTCCAGCATAATATCGATCTTAAAATCCTCCATTGCCGAATAAAGGTATTCTTCTACCAGGGGGCTAAGGCGGTGTATCTCGTCAATAAATAGAATGTCACCTGCTTCCAGGTTGGTTAATAATCCGGCAAGATCGCCGGGTTTATCTAAAACGGGGCCGGAAGTGATTTTGATACCAACACCCATTTCGTTTGCGATGATGTGTGAAAGTGTGGTTTTCCCTAATCCCGGAGGGCCATGAAGCAACACATGGTCAAGCGCTTCGCCGCGCTGGCGGGCAGCTTGTACAAACACTCTTAAATTGGCTAATATTTTATGCTGACCTGTAAAATCCTCAAAAGCCTGTGGGCGTAGTACTTTTTCAATGTCCCGTTCGGCAGGAGTGAGGCGTTCACTGTCAGGATCAAGATGCTCGTTCATTGCCAACGAAATTAGTTTTTTATTTCGAATTTCGAATGTTCAATTTCGGATTTAGGAATGTGAAATGAACTCTAAATTAAAAAGTTCGAAATTGAAATTCCGAAATTCGAAATTAAAAGATCACCCTTCCGGATACTTCCTGAATATACTATTAATCTTCATCTGGATAACGCCGAAAACGGCCTCCCGGAAAATACTGGTCGACATTTTTGAGGTGCCTTCTGTGCGGTCTGTAAAGATGATCGGTACTTCTATAATTTTAAAGTTATGCTTAATGGTGGTATATTTCATTTCTATCTGGAAAGCATAGCCAACAAACTTTACTTTGTCTAACTCTACTGTTTCCAGTACTTTGCGCTTGTAGCACATAAACCCTGCTGTAGAATCCTGGACATCTATCCCGGTAATAAAACGTACGTAAACCGAGGCAAAATAACTCATCAGCACGCGGCTCATGGGCCAGTTAACTACATTTACACCCTTTATATACCGCGAACCGATGGCGGCATCAGCACCGTCGATACAGGCCTGGCGCAGTTTAAGCAGGTCATCCGGATTATGCGAGAAATCGGCATCCATTTCAAATACATAGTCGTACTGGCGTGCAATACTCCATTTGAACCCATGTATATAAGCGGTTCCTAATCCCTGTTTACCGGCGCGCTCTTCCATGAAAAGACGTTCGGCGAATTCCTTTTGTAACTGTTTAACAACTGCAGGGGTGCCATCGGGCGAACCGTCATCAATGATCAGTATGTGAAAATCATGTGGGAGAGAGAATACTTTACGGATGATCCGCTCAATATTTTCGATCTCGTTATAAGTCGGTATAATAACTATGCTGTCCGGCACTTAAGCAGAGGTTTTAGTTTGAAAGATTTTACAAAAAAAGCGATTTTTTTACACAATTGGATTATCCGGGTGAATTTCCTGTGTTTTATCGTCTTGAATATCCAGTCCGGTACCGATATTTTCGACCAAATAAGCTCTTTCTTTAATATGCGGACTTACAAATAGGAACAATATAAAGAAAAATAGCATAATGCCTACAAACAGGTAAAAGTACTTATCGCCTGTGAAATAGGCAAAGAGGCCGCCGTGTGCAATATTTACGTTGATTAACGTGGTGAAGAAAGTACCAACTGAATAAGTCAAATACCAGATAGCTGTCATGGTGCTTTTCATAGCAGGAGGCGATTGGGTATATGCATATTCAAGCCCGGTAATAGATACCATAACTTCGCCTGCCGAAAGCAACACATAAGCAAAAATCTGCCACCAAACAGATGGATGCGCGCCTGCCTGAATGCGGGTCTGCAGCACAGCAATAATAACAAAGCTTAATGCGGTAATTAAAAGGCCTGCACCAATTTTTCTTAATGGGGTCAGTTTAAAGCCCATCCATTCAACTAATGGATACAGCCCGTAGTTGAATATAGGGATCATCAACAACAAAAATATGGCATTGGCGGCCTGTACCTGTGAGGCTAATAATTTTAAGCCAAATAGGTGCAGATCAAGGTCGAGTTTGCTTGCCTGTATCGCCCATTCAGACTGATTCATATCCCACATACCCCAAAAAATAGGGATAAAGGCGAAAACAGCAATAACGCGCCAAACCGCTTGCATGGCACCTGTTTTTTCGGCGCCATATTTTTGTTCAGCAATTTGCCATGCGGTCTTTGATGGGTCTTTTTTGGTGAAAAAGATTTTTAAGACATTAAAATTTATGCTGACGAAATTGTCTTTCTTAATACCGCCGGCAGGCGCTTTTACATAGCGCTTATTGCCTGAGTAAAATATGATGGTAGCCAATGCCATTAAGATGCCCGGAACCCCAAATGCCCATGCCGAACCTGCATTTTTGTAAATAACCGGGATTAGCAGAATACTTACGGTCGAACCGGCATTGATACTAAAATAAAACCATCCGTAGATGCTGCTCATCAGACTTTGGTTGGTATGGTCGAACTGGTCTCCCACATTGGCCGATACACATGATTTAATCGCGCCGGCAGAAAATGCAATGATCATCATACCGGTGGTAAACCCTGCCAGGCTATGATCGAACATTGATAATATGAAATGGCCAAAAGTATAGACGATGGAACCAATCAGTATAACCCGGTATTTTCCAAAGAACCAGTCGGCCAAAATGCCGCCTAATACCGGGGTGAAGTAAACCAGGGTAGAAAAGGCATGCGTGTAGGCATTTGAGTTAGCCTCGGCTACAGCGGTCATGCTTGCCAGGTGAGCAGGGTTAAAAAAACGCTCTACCAGGAATATAGCCAGGATACTGCGCATTCCATAAAAACTGAATCTTTCGGAAAACTCATTACCAATAATAAATGGAATACTCCGGGGATATCGCGGTTTTACATCAGCCGGTGCTGACAGGATTTGTGGCATAGTTTAATTATTGAAAAATTTGACTAAAATACTATTATTCCGGTAAATCAAAATTTTATATCGGAAGTAATAAAATATGGGTTATTAATATTTGGTAAATCGTGGAATAGTTGATTGCTTTAGTGGTTAGTTAAAAACACGCGACGGTTTACTTGACTCAACCGACCTGACCTGCCCGTCGGCAGACCGCCAAAATCAATCAACTACTTAACTAATTTTTAACAGCAGAAGCTTTATCAATCTCTGCTTGTTTCTTTGGATCGATGTAGTCAGTATCGTGATTATCCGGCGTATTTCTCATGTCCAGATTATCTATAAATCTCCATCTGCCATTTTTTAAGGCATAGCCATTGTAACTCAAATCCGGTCCGTACATATCCATTTTACCTTTTTGCCTGGCATCAGGAGGTGCCAGGTTATCAAAGACGATCAAATGCTGATTGGCGTCATATTTTAGTAACATGGAAGTCTGCCTCGAATATTCAAATACGACTCTTTTACGGGTTTTGCCATTGCCGTCAAAAACGGGCATGCCCAATACCGGCTTGCCATCCCTGTTAAAAGAGAGCACTTCGATCACCTTTTTGGTGGATTTGATGTTGTTGCCTTTCCAACCCAACAAAACATAATAGGGATTTTGATTGGTATATATTGGAATGATCTTGTAATACTGTGCCCCAAACCATTTGGTATTATCAGTCAGGGTATCTTCAGTGTTTTTGATGTAAGGCGAGTAGTCTGTCAGCGGATACATTTCCAATTTATCCCCGGTATTGATCTGTACAGTGCCATAAAAACGGTAACTGCCATCATCAAAAGCTATATGCCAGGTCAATATGCGGAAACGGTTATCCGGCGAATTTAATATGCTGATACTTTTAACAGAATCAAAGGGGAAATTAAAGGAATGGGGTGTCTTGAGTGCTTTCACCAGTGTTTTGATGAATTCGGTATTAGCGTTCATACGCTCCATTTCAGTATCATCATTAATGAATTCTTTGCCCAGTACCGTTAAACTGTCCTGGTATGTCATTAATTGTTTGATGTTACCGCCGCCGTCAGAGTGCTGTGCAAATACCCCGGCAGGCATCGCCGCTATCAGTAAACAAAAAATCAGTATTTTCTTCATTATTTCATTAACGCAAATTTTCCACAACCATTGCACTGGCGCCACCGCCGCCATTGCAAATTCCGGCGGCGCCAAATTTACCACCATTTTGCTGTAAAACATGTAATAAAGTTACAATAATTCGCGCTCCGGAAGCGCCAAGCGGGTGACCAATAGAAACCGCTCCACCATTCACATTCACTTTTGCCGGATCAAGGTTCAGTTGCTGGTTATTAGCAATGGATACTACCGAAAAAGCCTCGTTGATTTCAAAATAGTCAATTTGTCCGGATGAAAGACCTGCGCGCTGCAGAGCGAGCGGGATCGCTTTTGAAGGAGCCGTGGTAAACCATTCGGGAGCCAGTTGTGCATCAGCGTAGGATACTATCCTGGCTAGGGGTTTTATGCCCAGTTCATCTGCTTTTTCTTTACTCATTAATACCAGGGCAGCCGCACCGTCATTCAGTGTTGAGGCATTGGCGGCAGTCACCGAACCTTCTTTTTTAAAAACCGGTTTAAGGGCAGGGATCTTATCAAATTTTACCGCTTTTGGCTCTTCGTCATCAGTAAAAAAAGTGATACCGCCTTTTTTGTCCTTAAGCTCCACGGGCGTAATCTCATCTCTAAATTTGCCATCCGCCTGTGCTTTTTGTGCCCTTTTATAGGATTCAATAGCAAATGCATCCTGTTCTTGACGGGTAATATGACATTCAACAGCACACAATTCCGCTGCAGAGCCCATGTGATAGTCATTATAAACATCCCATAAGCCATCTTTTATCAACCCATCAATGATCTGCCCGTTGCCCAGCCGGTAACCGTTACGGGCTTTATCGAGGTAATAAGGGACATTGCTCATGCTTTCCATGCCACCGGCAACCATAATGTCATTTTGACCCAGGGCGATGCTCTGCGCCGCAAGCATAATGGCCTTCATACCCGATGCGCATACCTTGTTAACCGTTGTAGCCGGTAAGTAAGGTAAGCCGGCAAATATGGCTGCCTGGGTAGCAGGCGCCTGTCCCAAATTGCCCGACATGACATTGCCCATATAAACTTCCTGTATTTGATCAGGTTTCAATCCTGATTTTTCAACCGCTGCTTTGATAGCCAAAGCGCCAAGCTGTATAGCCGATAATGAAGCCAGGCTTCCGCCAAAGCTTCCTACCGGGGTACGGGTGGCCGATACGATATATACTTCTTTCATTTACGTGATTTTAACCCTGCCTGCCTGCCGGCAGGTAGCGCAAATTTAGACTATTTGTTTTTAAAAAAGCTATGCATGCATAATAAATTATGAGCTGATTTTTTGGTGTGGCGGACAAGAAAATCCGCAGATGACAGAAACTTATATTATTTTTGATACCACAAACAGATAAATGGCTAAACTATCATCTTCACGCCAAAAGGCTATAATGCGTAAATACTCGACGAACCTCAAGTATTTAATGATGGCAGCCAGTATTTGCCTGATCGTATTTACATTGCCCAAACAGGCAAAATTCAGGTATGAATATGACCGCGGCCGCATTTGGACACAAAAAGACCTGGTATCGCCCTATAATTTTGCCATACTTAAAACGCAGCAGGAAATTGAGAGTGATCAGCAGGCCGCCTTGCATAGCGTAATACCAATTTACCAATTGGATACGGAGATGGGCGAGGCGCAGATAGATGGCTTCAAGAATGATTTTGAGATAAAATGGCATAACGCCGGAATAAGTGACCGAAAAAAACAAGCCTATTTACTTCAGGGCGAGCGCTTGATGAAAGACGTATACGACCGGGGAATTTTAACATTAAATCAAAAATACCAGCAAAGCCAGCAGAATTACCCTGTCACTATACTGAATAAAAATGTAGCGACCGATAAAAATACCGCCGACCTTTTTACAAAAGAAAAAGCGCTGGCTTATTGCGATCAGGAACTAAGCAAGCGCAAGGATATTGACAAAACATTTTTACTCGACCTGATCCAGGACCGGTTGCAGAATAATCTTAAATACGACGATAAACTAACCTCGAGGCTGGAGAAAGATGTGCTTGAAGGTTTGTCGCACACGCGCGGGATGGTACAAAAGGGGGAGGTGATAGTAGCAAAAGGATCGGTAATTAATGATGTTGTGTACCAGAAACTTGAATCATTTAAAAAAGCCTTTGAAGATAACGCCAGGGTAAATGGCGACCGCAGACTGGTTTTATTGGGACAGTTTTTGCTGGTTTCCATCGTTATTTGCCTGCTCGTCATATTCCTTTATCTCTTCCGCAGGGATATATACGATGATAACAGGCTGGTATGCTTAATATTATTGGTAGTTACGGCTATGCTTGCTTCTTTATCATTGGCCATCAGGCTGCAGCTGCCCAACCTGTATTATATACCTTATTGTATCGTACCTATTATTATCCGGATATTGTTTGATACGCGCCTGGCGCTGAACATTCACATACTTGTAATTTTAATAGCCGGCTTTTTTGTGCCTAACAGTTTTGAGTTTGCTTATTTCGAGATCACTGCCGGTATGGTTTCAATCTACAGCATAAAAAATCTGATACGCCGCGAGCAGTTTCTGTTATCCGCACTAATCATCACCTTTGGTTATTTTTTAGCATTTTTAGGTATATCATTTATCCGAGAGGGCAGTCTTACCAACATCGACTGGATGGATTTCGTGCCTTTTGTAGTAAGTGTCTTGTTAACCTTGCTTGCCTATCCGCTGATTTATGCATTTGAAAAGGTGTTTGCCATTACTTCGGATATTACGCTGATAGAGTTAACAAACACCAATGCACCTTTATTGCGGGAGCTTGCTTTTACCGCGCCGGGCACATTTCAGCATTCGCTGCAGGTGGCCAATTTGGCTGAGAATGCTATTTACACCATTGGCGGTAATGCTTTGTTGGTTAGGGCGGGGGCCTTATATCATGATATCGGCAAGCTTGAGAACCCTTTGTACTTTATTGAGAATCAAAGTGCCGGCTTTAACCCCCATGATAAGTTATCATATGAAGAAAGCGCTCAGATCATTATCAGACATGTGAGCAAGGGTATTGAGATGGCACGAAAGGCTAATCTGCCCGAGATCGTTATTGATTTCATCCGTACGCATCATGGAAATACAAGGGTAGATTATTTTTACCAGTCCTTCCTGAAAAATTTTCCTGAAAAATTTGTTAACGAGAATATTTTCCGCTACCCCGGCCCCATACCTTATTCAAAAGAGACCGGTGTCTTGATGCTTGCGGATTCGGTAGAGGCCGCATCGCGCTCCTTACGCGAACCGGATGAAAAATCAATAAGCGACCTGGTCGACCGTATTGTAAAATACAAGCTGAACCAGGATCAACTGAAGGACAGCAACATAACGCTGAAAGACATTGAAACAATAAAAACAATATTCAAGCGGATGCTGATGAGTATCTACCATGTTCGCATTGATTATTAGTGTTGGAATAAGTTCATTGGCTTAGAATAAGTCAGAATACGTTGATTGGCATGGAATAAGTTAAACTTAGTCAGCCACTTAACTCAATCGGCCACTTAACTCAATCAACCACTTTAACTTCGTCAATTAATAAACTGAAATATTTTTTTGACGGCTACGCTGAATTACTATATTTGCAATCCCAAAAACGGGGATTTAGTTTTAATAAAGGTGAGGTGCCTGAGAGGCCGAAAGGATCAGTTTGCTAAACTGACGTACGGGAAACTGTACCGAGGGTTCGAATCCCTCCCTCACCGCCAAGTTCGATTATGGTAGAAGCCCTAAATTGTTATCATAGCATTTAGGGTCAGCAATTTTCCGTTTTATAATCTTGTAAGAGTATTATTTATCCAGTTTTACTTCTCATCGCTTTTACCACTGCCTCTGATTTTGAATTAACATGTAGCTTTTCATAAATATTTCGAATGTGAAAACGAACTGTGTCAATACTTATATTTCTGGCTGCGGCAATCATTTTATAACTCATCCCCTCTACCAAACACTCCAGGATCTCATTTTCACGATTTGAGAGATTATTAAATTCCTTTAAGGTCGGACCGGATTGTTTACGAAATTTCTCCAGTACTTTCTGTGCGATTATGGGTGTCATCGGTGCACCGCCTTCAAATACTTCCACAATTGATTGCAATAATGTGGCCGGGGGAGTATTTTTCAATAGATATCCCGATGCTCCATTGCAGATAGACGCAAAAATTTTGTCTTCATCATCTACCACCGTTTGCATAATGACCTTTATCTTCGGGAATTGATCATGAAGAATCAATACACTTTCAATACCTGTTTTGCCTGGCATCTTAATGTCCATTAATACTACATCAGGATAGGTTTTGCTTATATTATAAATGAGATTATCGGAATTTGCGAAGGCCCCGGCACAAATCAGCCCGGCCGTGCCGTTAACGAGTTGAAACAGGCTTTCACGCAATAGAAAATTATCCTCAAATATTGCCACACGTATCATTTATTCGTTTTTAAATCCCAATTCAATCGTGGTGCCTTCCCCAGGGATCGATCGAATGTTAAAAGTTGCTTTCATTGATTCAGCCCGATATCGCATATTTGTCAATCCGTTACCAAGTACTACTGTATTTGATTCAAACCCATTCCCATCATCCTTTATAATCATCTTTAAATTGTTCTGCTGGTTCCAAATGGCGACAAAAGCATTTGTTGCGTGAGAATATTTTGCGCAATTATTTACCGCTTCCTTAAAGATAAGATAGAAGTTTTCCCGCTTATCCATATTCAATTTTGATTGAATAAGATTTCTATCAAAATCGAAATGCAAAACGATATCCTTTGCGGTAAGAATCTCAGAAGCAAACGCTTTCATTCTTTTGATAATGTTTTCAAAACTGTCATTTTTAGGATTAATTGCCCATATCATATCATTCATCGAATCAATCATGTTACGGGAACTGCTTCCTATTTTTTCCAGTAACGTACTTGCCAGTGGTGATTGATCTTTTATTTCCTTATGTACTAAAACACTCATGATTGAAATACTGGTAAGGGTTGCCCCCAGATCATCATGCAGATCACTTGCAATTTTATTTCTGATGCCTTTGATAGCGAGTGATTTTTGCATTCGATTGTGCCAGATCGCGTACGAAATTAATCCTGTAAGTAACATACAAAGCATTTTAAACCACCAGGTTTGCCAATAAGGTGGGGCAATAGTTAGCTTTAAAGAAGTACCTTCCTGATTCCAGATGCCATCATTGTTACTTGCTTTAACTCTAAAGGTATATTTACCCGGATTGAGATTGGTATAATCAGCAAAATGTTTTGTCCCTTCTGTGAATATCCATTCCTTATCGAACGGTTCAAGTTTATAAGCATATTTGTTCTTTTCCGGATGAAAGTAATTAAGCGCAGCGAAAGTGAATGAGACCGCGTTTTGATTATAATCCAGTTTTATTCCCCTGGTGTCTTCTATTTGCGCCGATAGAATTTTTGAGCTATCATCATATTTCACAGGATGATTAGAAATGTTCAGCGCTGTTATAAAAACCGGGGGGATAAAAGTATTATCATTTAGTTCATCAGGGTTAAAATAAAAGACACCTTTATTATAAGTTCCAAAATACATTGTACCATCAGGCCCTTTGTATGCAGTGCATAGAAACATTTGGTTAGAAGGGAGGCCGTCACTTACGTCGTAATTTCGGAATTTGATTTTACACTCCGGAGAAAAAGGATGATCAGGAGGGGTAAAACAACTAATTCCGTTCATGGTTCCAAGCCATAGATTTCCTTTATTGTCAGCTGTAATGCTGGTAACACCATTATTGCAAAGGCCATCCTGCATAGTGAAAGATTTGAATTTCTCGGTGACCGGATCAAATGCATTCAAACCGCCGCCATTGGTACAGACCCAGACGATTCCGTTCTTTGTTTCGTAACAATCAAAAACAATATCGTTCCTTAATGAAGTAGAATCTTTAGCGTTATGCCGGTATATCTTAAATGTTTTACTGTCGGGGTTAAAACTCACAAAACCCCCACCCCAACTGCCAATATAAATGTTGCCATTTGAACCTTGAACCAGGTTGCCAACAGGATATTCCTTTGTAGAAAGACCGGCATGAATTTTGAAAGCATGAAACTTACCGGAAACAGGCTCAAAAGACTCAAATCCCCCCTCCGAGGCAGTTATCCAATACCGGCCTTTTGTATCTTCAATAATTCCATTACATTTTGAAGAGCTTATTAAAGAACTGGGATCATTGTTACGATGTCTGTACCAGCGATGCTTTTTGCCCACAGGATCGTAGGAAAGTAAACCACTCACTGTACACATCCAAATTACACCCTTTCTGTCCCGATACAAATACGTAACATGGCGCGGTTGATCATTTTCTTTTTTGTTTTCATCGATCTCAAATGGCACGGTACTGCCCGTTTTCTGATTAAATATTGTTATTCCCTTGTCGGTGCTAAGAAAGGACTGTCCGGTTTGTGTCTTTAAAATACAAATAGCAATATTCGATGAAAGGGAGTTAGGATTTTTTACATCATGACTTATAATGTGAATTTTTTTTTGAGTAGGATTAAAGGTATAAATCCCATCTTGCCCTGTAGCAATCCAGATATTGCCGGTCTTATCTTCAAATATCTGGGTTATAATATATTCATTAGGGTTGATGAAAGAAGGAACCTGATAAAATTTCCCGGTGGAAGAATCGTAAAAATTTAATTTATTATCATCAGTGATGATCCATAAGTTCCCGGTGTGATCCTCGATAACATAATAAACCCCTTTCTTACTTAACGAGTAAGGATTAGCTGCATCACGCACAAAATGAATTGCTTTTTTTGTGCGGATATTATAACCGTATAACCCGTTTTGTTCAGAACCTATCCATAAGTTTCCATTTCTCCCTATATTTATATTGTAATTTAGCGGCTTAAGATTTTGATTAGCAGGAAGTACTAAAGTCTTCCCTGTAATATGTTCAATTACCTTTCTTTTATACGGATCAAAGTAATCTATTTCATAACTATTATTATTTTTCATTAACAACCAAAGTTGTCCCATATCGTCTATTTCGAGCTGGCTAATATTGTTACTTTTTATCGTTGCCTTATCACCGGTAATATGAGTATATAAATGGGTTTTTTTTGTTTTCGGGTCAAAGGAATTTAATCCGGTTGTAGTCGCCATCCAAAGAGTACCTACCGAATCAGAAGCAATTCCCTGATCTGTTGAAGTTACGGAATCTGGTTTATACCCATAAAGCTTAAATTTTTCTGTTGCCGGAAGAAAGGAGTAAAGTTGCCCGAAAACTGTGCTTTTTAACCATATGACATTTTTGTTATCCATAAAAATTCCGTCAAACCAACCGCCTGACATGGAATTGGAATCTTTTGCATCATAACCGAAAAACCTGAAATTGTAACCGTCATAGCGGATCAACCCGTTAGAAGTAACGAACCACATAAATCCTTTCTGTCCTGGAAAATTGAACTGATGAAGTTGCTGGATAGCCCCTGCTCTGTTGTCAAATGCTCGATTCTCAGATCTTTAAGAATGTTATTAGTCTGCGCCTTTGCTTCATGAAAATGAAAAGCAAAAAGCCAAACTAAAAGCCAATAATGACAGCGTCGCATTGATTTTAATTGATATACCAAGTTAAGGAAAATTATCGCATTGTTTTATAGATATAGGAACATAAACAGGTAGGTAAAAGGCATAATAATGGGATAAACGTCCTGTGTCCTACATGTTTATGCAGTTGACTACCCGCTTGTACTTAATTGACCCGTATAAAAAAATCTATATCCATATAAATCAAAAAAAATTAAGGAAAAATCGAGATCGAGTTGACTTTTCTTCGCTACTTGCGCCGCTGCACATTAGTTACCTGAAAAACATTTTAACAAGATTATTCAGCATATTGGCACCTATAGGTAGGTAGCAGGCTATGACAGCCTATTCTCATCCCGTAATCTGCACATTTATGCTGTTGATTCGCTATTATACCTATTTGCCTGTACCCACCTAAGGTATGTGCCCCCATTCTTATTATTTCGCCCCCCCCTTTAAAAAACAGGGAAATCCAGACAGAAAATAAAAGATTGGATTTAACCTAAACGAAATTAAAAAAGGGTTTCAGATCTGGGAAAAAGAGCAAAAGTGAAGCGCTTGACATTCCGATCGTATCTGACCCCCTTGGGACCGGAAGCGAACGGGCTTAAAATTAAGCTTTGTGACCCCGCTTCCCCGGACGATTTCGAGCAGGTGTTATTTGACCTTTACGTAATAAATAATAGAACAAGAAGCTTTTTTCTTTAACAATTAAATTAAAAATCATGAAAAAGTTAATCATTGCCTTCCTTCTATGTGGATTGATATTCATAGCAGGAACCAAAACTGCATCTGGTCAAGTTCAGCTGAAAGAGATTGTTATTTCCGGCACATCAGGTAAAACGGTAATAACAGAAAAGGTTTCAGATTCATTCGGCCAGTTATTTAAAGGCGCTGTTGCACCTGAATGGGTTCAGGCTAATAAAAATTTTATTGTAAACTTTATTCTGAACAACCAGAAAAATAAGGCCGAGTTTACAAGTGGCGGCCGGTTATTGTTTTTTTTTAGTTTATGGAAAAGAAAAGGAGATGCCTGCCAATCTGCGAACCATTGTGAAAAGTGCCTATTTCGATTATGGAATCAACTCCACCGTCAAAATAAAATTTGAAGGAAGAGTTTTCTGGATTATTAATCTTGAAGATGCTAATCAGCTGGGAATGTTAAAGGTTGAGGATGGCGCTATGGATGTTATAAAGAAAACTAAAAAAGTTTGAGGGTATCGCTAGGAAATACTTTCATGCACTCATAAAAGGAATATAACTCTGCGGTTATAGAACAGTCATTAACATTCATACTTAGGTACAGACACATATCTATGTAGGTAGCAGACTTTTATAGCGCATTGTTATCCCATATCCTGCACATTTATGCAGTTGGTTTGCGATTATACATATCTGATCTTTATGCAAAAATAAACTTAATACACTCAAAATGAAAACTCAAACCACACCCAATGATTCCCGGAACGTTTTGACTGGAGGAGATAACTTTAATATAAAACGTCATTCATGTTTTATATTTAGCGGGAGGGCAATTTTTTTTACTCTATTTTATTTTGCTCTGCTGACAAGTTTTATCTCATGTAAAAAAGAAGGTTTCATTACTTCTTCGTCTACTCCGTCTGATCTGAAAAATGCACATACCTACTCTTCTGAGATAATAAGAAAATGGACGGCGATGCAAATACGTTTGATGCGTGACGCCACCGGCATACCTAATGTGGCTTTTACCAGGTATTATGCCTATTCCGGCATAGCAGCTCTTGAAGCATTAACACCGGGACTTCCCAAAAGTGAGGCTTTGAGCGGAAAATGGAATGGATTAACAGGATTGCCATTAGCAGACAAATCTAAATTTTATTATTGGCCTGCAAGTGTTAATACCGCTTTGGCCACCATAAACAGGGACATATTTACCGCAGCCAGCTCTGCTGATAAAGCCGCCATTGATTCTTTGGAGGCCGCTTTAAATAATATGTTCTTGTCCAACAACAATACTGAAGTTATAACCCGGTCGAATGCATTTGGACAATCTGTTGCAGTCGCCGTTTTTAATTGGTCAGAAACAGACGGATACAAAAGCGCAAGCAGTGCGTATACACCCCCGGCAGGACCGGGTCTATGGGTGCCAACACCAGCCGCATTTGGAAATGCCAGCACACCATATTGGGGCAACATCAGACCGACCGTTGAAGGCAGTATTATTAATACTCAACCGGGTGCGCCTATTTCTTATTCCGATGACCCATCCTCACCATTTTTCCATATGGCGAAACAAGTTTATGATGCTTCACAAAGTCTAACACAAGATCAAATAAATATGGCTTTATTCTGGAGAGATATTCCTGGTGTTACCGCAGCCGGTCATTGGCTAAGTATTTTGCAACAAGTATTGCAACAGACCAATGCCTCGATCGCAAAAGCAGCCCTCGCATACGCTGTAAGCGGTGTTTGTTTAAGTGATGCATGTATTAGCTGCTGGCAAACAAAGTATCATTATAACATGGTACGTCCCATAACCTATATACGCGGTGTGATGGGCTTTACAACATGGAATTCAACGCTTGCTACTCCCGCGCATCCTGAATATTCTTCGGCCCACGCTGTTCTGTCTTCGGCCGCAGCTAATGCGTTTACTGCAATTTTTGGGAACATCAGCAGTTTTACAGATCATACTTATGATTATATGAGTTTTACTCCAAGGACATTCAGTTCATTTAAAGCCATTGGCGAAGATGCCGGAAACTCCAGATTGTATGCAGGTATACATTATCAGCCTTCCATTGATACAGGATTGATACAAGGAAGAAAAGTAGCTGCCAATATTTTAAAAAAATTGGATTTGCATTAGCGTATCAAATTAGTTGGCGGTAATTTAAATTTCCTTATAATGCTGCTCACTGATAAGCGGGCAGCATTATTTAAAATAGAAATAGGTGAAAAAGGGAAATCAGATAGAAGAGGCAAGCAAAAGGTTAGGAATCGATTTTATTATGCTGATTAATAGTGTTTTTAAGAGATTTGAATACCGGTATTTTTGTTAAATTTTTCGAATTTTTATGCGTTTTTTTATTATTAAGTAGTTTAGTATACTGTTATATAACTCTGATAGATGTTGATGACATGCGGGAATTAGTCAGACCAATGCCGATCTATAATTAATCATACTTAATTGTTCTTTAATTTTGTTTGTCGTAGCTGCATTCCTTCAAATTGTTCTCCTTCAGGATGTTCTGATAGATACACCCTTCCATGTAAAAAAGACCTGAAATCTTTTTCAAAAAATATTTGTAAGAGCAATTTAAAATCTTACTTTTGCAACCCCAATCGGGATGTAGCGTAGCCCGGTATCGCGCCACATTTGGGATGTGGAGGCCGCAGGTTCGAATCCTGCCATCCCGACGATACCAAAGTCAAAATGGAGTAAAAACCCGCAAATATCAAAAATTTGCGGGTTTTTTGTTTTTTTCCAACCAAAGAAACCTATACAATATCAAACAAGTTGTGAGCAATTGCGTGAGTGATTTTAGTTTATTAAATTCGCTCACCGAATACGATATAAATTATTGATTATCAAATATTTATATCGTTTATTTTGATGTTTTTTGATGCGTTTTAACCTCTCTATATGTGAGCAAAATTCGTCATCTGCATCAATGATTATCAAGTTAACATAAAATAGATTGATATGAGGAGCAGCAACACATTTGGAATTCAGTTTGTAATCAGGTTACCTAAACAGCAAAAAACAGATCAGGCAACGGTATTTGCACGCATTTCCGTTAACGGCAGCAGGAGGGAAATATCTTTAAAGAAGAAGGTGGACCCCCAAAATTGGGATAATGCGAGAGGAAAGGCGCGTGGGACCAAAGACGAAATACGAAAGCTTAACGAACACATTGAGCGAATCCGTACACTAATAGCGGACGGTTATCATCAATTGGTACAGCAAAAGAAAATTGTTACTGTGGATGCGGTTAAATCCTTGTTCCTGGGTGATGATCAGGACGAGATCACATTGATCAAACTCGGAGAATACCATAATGCAGAAATGAAAAATAAACTGGCAGATGGTACGATGAAAAACTATTATACTACTCAAAGGTATATTGCAACTTTTTTAAAGAAAAAATACAATGCGGCAGATATACGACTGTCAGAACTGAACTACAAGTTTATCCTTGACTTTGAAAATTACCTGAAGAACCATCAGCCCAAAGATCATCAGAAGCCATTAAACAACAACGGTATCATGAAGCACATGGAACGACTATGCAAAATGGTTAACCTGGCTATTACATTAGACTGGTTAATAAAGGATCCTTTTGCAAAATACAAATTACATTTCGATAAGGTCGAACGGTTTTTCCTGACTAAAGATGAATTAGCCACAATAGAAAAGAAAAATTTCACAATTGAGCGTTTACGGCTCGTTAAAGATCTTTTTCTTTTCAGCTGCTATACGGGCTTGGCTTACATTGATACAATGAAGCTGACAGCCGGAAACATCGTTAAAGGCATAGATGGCGAGAACTGGCTAATCACAAACAGGCAGAAAACAGACACCAGTGTTCGCATTCCTCTTTTACCTCAGGCCGAGCGACTGATAGGGAGATATAAAGATCATCCCAAGGCCGTTAACTATGGAACATTATTCCCGGTGATCTCGAATCAAAAGATGAATGCTTATCTCAAAGAGATCGCGGATTTATGTAATATCGATAAGGCAATTACTTTTCATATTGCCCGGCATACATTTGCTACAACAGTAACATTAAGCAATGGCGTACCAATTGAATCAGTCAGCAAGATGCTTGGTCACACGACTATTCGTACCACCCAGGTGTATGCCAAAGTGGTTGAACATAAACTAAGTGAGGATATGCAGAATCTAAAGAAGCGGATGGCTAATCAGTAATTATTTTGAATTTAACATAACAGTCCATTTGCGCCACTTAAGCAACAAGACCGGATAGCAGGAAAATTGTCAAGGGTGAGCACCATACCCATAAAACAATTCGCTAGTAAGAAGCAAGTTTGTGTTTTTGTTCCACAAAAACTCCCCCGATGCCTTCGGCTCGGGGCAAACTTGATTTTGCGCCTGTTAGTTGCAAAATTTATTATTCCAACTTAGCCGTTAGTCCGGCAAGGGAAGCAGCCTTTTCTTTGCTTGTTTACCTGTTTATCCGTAAATTAGCATCAATTATTTGGAATCTATGGAAACACTGACGATAAACGTACCCGATAAAAAAAGCACTTTGGTAAAACAGATACTAAAAGGCTTAGGTGTCACAATACAGGAGAAACATATTCTCGGCTCTGATTACAAAGATAAAATAATGAAAGTCTCCACTTGGTCCGAAGATGATTTGAAGTCGTTTAATGATGCGAAAAATTCATTTGGTAGCTTGAAATCAGAGCAATGGTAATTGATACCGGTATATTTATTGAACATTTAAGGGCAAAAGACAAGCTCAAAAGCACTCTATATAACTTGCCTTCAGATGTTGAATTTTTTATATCTTCTGTTACTTTGTATGAATTGTATATGGGAGCGACTACCCCCGAAAAGGAAAACGATATCAAATTAATTACAGAGGACTTGTCCATACTTCCTTTTAGCGATTCTGTTGCAGTTGAGGCGGCCAGGATTTATCATCGGCTGCGATTAAGCAATAAGATGATTGAATTTAGGGATATCTTTATTTCGGCAACTTGTCTAGTCAACGATCTTCCCCTGGTTACACTTAATAGGAAACACTTTGATAGAATCAAGGGGTTAAAGATTATTTGATGACGGAACGTATAACTCATTTTAGGGTATTGTTAAATGAAATAAATATTCATTAATTTGTATTTTTCATTGTTTCTAGGTGAGGAAAACAGTGAGTTGTTCTTAAGGCGAACAATCAATTTATTGATATATAGATATTTGCGGCTGGGAATAATCGTCCTGCCATCCCGACTAAAGCGATACCAGCCAGTATCAAAAAGCCTTTAAATCTTTGATTTAAAGGCTTTTTGATTTCAGCTTCTTTTAACTGCTCAGCATTTAGTTTAACGCCTAATGAACGGAAACCGATTTTTTCGGCAGCTTCACTTATGCCTAATACTGAAACGCCTTCTTTACTGATTTTGCGAAGCTGCGTAGCGTTTGCACTTTAAAATTGCGCCCGTAATGCTTGGCCATCACCGCAGGCAGATTGGGCCGCAGTCCATTTGGCCGGGTTGTTTGTAACATGTAAATTGCTTCAAAGTAATGAAATTAAGGACTATTTTAAGCAGGATATCAATACTATTCTAAGGCATAATTCTTTTACAATTTACTTAGTATTTTTATCAAATCAGGATTGCTCGGTCTTGGCGCGTCCCAGCTGATAACACTGCCATCTTTACTCAGAATAATATACCGGGGTATGGAGATTTGCCCATTTTGATAAACAAGTTGCTTAATATCTGCTTTTAAACTGTTATTAGCCAAAATATGGTAGCCTGCTAATTGATTTTGGGTGATCAGACTCAATCAGTCTATCGTCGCTAAGCTTAAGCGCCTCAATACCAGGCTGGTTTGACGATTGCCAGTTGCCGCTGGGCTGCCGGAACGCCTTTGCATCGCGCAGGGGAACTCAATATGGTAGCTGCCGGCAACCCGGCCATTTGCAACACCTGTTTTTTACCTGGGCATAATCAAAGTTATCACCGAAAGTGTCTTTTAACGTATTTACGACTACTTCGTCAGTAATGTCGTTCTTTTTAACGTCGGCGCCTACCAGAATGGCTTTTTTTTCGGTGCCCCAATTATGAAGATGCTATTTTCACATCTGTTACATTTCCGTTACATTTAAAATATAATTCCTATAGATTTAGTAGATTAATTTAAAAGTTATATTTTTGTTCCATAAAACAAAGGCCATGAAAGCACTTTTACATCTCCATAAGATAACAGCAGAGCCTGTTTGTACAGCAACATTACAAAGAATGTACTGTTGTTGCTGAACTTTTCCTCCAGCATAATTTAATTGTCTGCAAACGCGACAAGAATAATAATGCTACCTGCACATTTTATTGCTTACCGTACAACAGAACAAACATGAAATAAATAATTAAGCTTCAATAAAATAACCGGCAAGGAAGCCTTGCCGGTCAATTACATGATAGACCAGGACAGACCGCGAATCACATACTGATCTTCATACAAGTTTTACGAACGAATTAATCATTAACATAAAACCATTTAAATATATGGAAATATATATATATTTCTTTTTTAGGGGTGCATCAAAATTTCTAAAATACCTGCTTTGTTTACCCTTATTGTTTATAATAGCCACTAAGCCAGCCAGATCGGAAAGTTCTAAAAATTCACCTGGCTTGCACTCTTCAAAGCAAGTAAATTCAAAAACCGATTCTGTTAAAGACGACGATGACAGAACAGTATCAGGCACCGTGCTTGATGAGAGCGGACAGGGATTGCCCGGAGCTACTGTGAGGATAAAAGGCACCGAAAAGGGGGTCACTACCGACAAGTGGGGTAGTTTTCGTTTATTAAGGCCGGACAACAATGCGATCGTTGTAATATCATTCATGGGTTACCGTACACAGGAATTACCGCTAAAGACCCGCAAGGGTTTTATCATCAGACTTGAAGCTGAACATAATGCCTTAAACGATGTGGTTATTGTTGGGTATGGCACACAAAGGAAAAAGGAGCTTACCGGCGCTATTTCATCCGTCCCGAAAGAAAACTTAAACCAGGGTGTTTCTTCTGTTGATAATTTGCTGCAGGGGGCTGCTCCCGGTTTACAGGTCACACAGAGCTCGGGACAACCGGGCGCATCTGCAACTGTAAGAATACGGGGCGGAAATTCCATTACCGCCGGTAATGAACCCTTATATGTGATTGACGGTTTCCCATTCTATAACGACAATACCAGTACCCAGGGAAGTGTTAATCCAAACAGCAGCGCGCAGGGATTAAATGCCCTGGCAACCATTAATCCTTCGGATATTGAATCTATTGAAGTGCTCAAGGATGCTTCGGCAACAGCCATTTATGGATCAAGGGGGGCGAACGGGGTAGTGATCATTACCACTAAAAAAGGGAAAAAGGGCCATAATGATGTAAGTTATAGCGTATATATAGGGCAGCAGCAAGTACGAAAAGAATTAACTCTTTTGAATGGAACCCAATTTGCTCAACTGACCAATGATATTCAAACAAGCCAGGGGTTATCACCCTTTTATACAAATGACCAGGTAAATTCATTTGGGGCTGGGGCCGACTGGCAAAATGCCGCATTTCGCAAAGCGCCTATTCAAAATCATTCAATTTCTGTTTCAGGAGGAGATGATAAATCAGCTTATGACATCTCAGGTAATTATTTTGACCAGGAGGGAATTCTTCTTAATTCGGATTTCAAACGGATGTCGGTACGTGCAAATTATACCAGGAACGTCTCTGATCAATTTAAGATCGGCCTTAATACCACCGGAAGCCAGTCTTATCAAAATGGCACGTCAGGAACCAATATCGCCTCCATCCTTTACACAGCGCCTACGGTCCCTGTAAAAAATGCTGATGGGTCATACAATACAACCAATCCTTTTTCGGCAACCCCAGGTAACCCGCTACAGGATCTGTTAATAACCACCAATGAAACAGATGCATTTCGTGTGCTGGGTAACTTTTACGGCGAATATGAAATTATACCCGGCTTAAAGGCTAAAGTTAGTATTGGTGCCGATGTGATCAATACGAGACAGAACCAGTTTTCGCCTTCAAATGCAACTTCGGGTTATGCTACAAACGGTATTGCAAGTATAGGAGCAAATAAAGTAGCTACCTGGGTGAGCGAGAATACCCTTACTTATAATAAAATATTAAATGAACATTCGTTTAATGTATTAGTTGGTTACACCACTCAAACATCAACCGGTAATTTTAATACATCAGCATCGCAAAACTTTATTTCAAACATTTCCGGATACAATATCTTACAGGGTGGGTCTGTTACCCTGATCCCTACTTCAGGCGAATATAGCTGGACCCTTAATTCATGGCTGGCCCGTATAAACTATTCCTATTTACACCGGTATAATTTTACGATAACCGGAAGGGCCGATGGCTCATCACGTTTTGGGGCAAACAATAAATGGGGTTATTTTCCATCAGCGGGTTTTTCATGGAACATAAAAGAAGAGGATTTTCTTAAAAATGTATCAGCAATTTCCAATTTAAACCTGCGCTTAAGTGCGGGTACAACGGGTAACCAGGAGATAGGGGAGTACCAGTCCTTAGTTACACTTAGCCCAACCAATTATTTCTTTAACGGAACTGTTCAAACCGGCTTTGCCCCAACCAGCCTGGGCAACCCGGACCTTAAATGGGAAAAGACGGCGCAATACGATGTTGGTGTAGATCTGGGGTTATGGGATAACCGCGTGAGCATCACAGCTGACGCCTATTATAAAAGAACAAGCAACCTGCTCATCAGTGTGCCCGTTCAGCTTTCATCCGGTTATGCTGCTGAATTGGAGAATGTAGGCAGTGTGGAAAATAAAGGGCTTGAAATTGCATTAAATACCGATAACATAAAGTCCGGCTCTTTTAAATGGAAAACTTCAGCCAACATTTCCTTCAATCGTAATAAGGTCTTGAGCCTTAACGGACAGCAGTCATTTTTTGCGCAGATCCCTGATGCATACAGCGACCCGTTATATAAACTTTCACCCGTTGTCATAAAAGTCGGTTCGCCGCTCGGTACTATCTGGGGATATAAATCGGCCGGGATCATACAATCAGGTGAGAACATAAGCCAATTGCCAACTCTTGGTACTGAGCAGGCGGGAGACCGTAAATATGTGGACATTAATAAAGACGGTGTCATCAACGCTAATGATAAAACCGATCTCGGCAGCGTACAGCCTAAATTCACCTATGGTTTTTCAAATACGTTTACTTACAGAAATTTCGACCTGTTTGTTTTCTTCCAGGGATCATATGGCAATAAAATATATAATTTGTTGCAGGAAGAGCTGGAGCTAACCAACCTGGGCCAAAATGCATCATCGGTATTATTGCAACGCTGGACACCAACCAACCCAAGTAACAGTATACCCCGGGCAAGTTACAGCCCGGTGGCGCAGGTGCTTGACCGTTACATGCAGGATGGTTCTTACTTACGGTTAAAGAATATTTCATTAGGTTATAATTTCAGCCCGGCAGTGGCCCATAAAATATTGGCCAAACAATTAAGGGTGTATGTTTCGGCGCAGAACCTGCTCACTTTCACCCATTACACCGGTTATGATCCGGAGGTAAATACGTTCGGACAAAATAACCTGCTGCAGGGAATAGACTTCGGTGCTTATCCAAGTTCAAAAACTTTCCTGGCGGGACTAAACATTACATTTTAAGTTATGAATATCATGAAAAAAATAGGACTTTTTCTATTGGTGACAATCGCCTTTTTGTCCTGCAAAAAACTGAACGAAGATCCAAAATCGATCATTGTGCAGGATCAGTTTTATCAAACGTCAAACGATGCGATATCAGCAGTAACCTCTGTTTACAGCGCTCTTAATACTGATCCGGGCGGCGATTTTCCGATGTATGGACGCCAGCTTTATTTTATGGCCGATGCAGCAACGGATGATGAAACAGAAGGCAACGCAGCCAGCAATGCTGATGTGAGGGCAATGGGCAGTATTGCCTACATAGCTAATAACAACCGCATACTTGGAAACTGGACACAGCATTATCGTGGAATAAACTGGGCCAATGTGGCCATTGATAAAATATCAGCAATGCAACTGGATACCACGCTTAAGAACAGGCTTGTGCGCGAATCAAAATTTATAAGGGCTTTGTTATATTTTAACCTGGTACGTCTATTTGGCGATGTCCCTTTAGTGCTGCACCAGGCCGCTACCATAAGCCAGACAACTGTTGAGAGAACACCTGCCGAAGACGTTTATAAGCAAATCATAGCAGACCTTACCGATGCCGAAAACCTGCCTGCCAGTTATTCTGGAAATGACATTGGCCGGGCTACTTCAGGTGCGGCAAAAACCTTATTGGTAAAAATATATCTGACAAGAAAAGACTGGAAAAATGCCATCGCCAAATCTCTTGAGGTGATCAATGGCCCTTATGGATACGGACTTTTTGGTAATTATGCAGACGTATTTAATAAATCAACCAAAAACGGAAAGGAACATATTTTTTCAGTACAATTTCTTTCCAACTCAGGTGCAAGCAATAGCCGCGACCGGATCATGACGGATGTTTTTTCAGGTTTTGGAACTAAGATCCCACCGGACCTTCCGGCTGACAGTACTTTATATAAATCATTTGTATCCACTGATACCCGTAAAGCTGTTACCTACTTTACATCGCTGGTTAATCCGGCTACCGGCCTTCCGTTTAAATTTAAGTATATCGGGCTCAGAAAGTTTGTTGATACTACACAATTGCTTACCCCTGTTGAATCTGGCATCAATTTCCCCGTGCTGCGTTATGCCGATGTATTGCTGATGTATGCCGAGGCGCTGAATGAGGACCAGGGCCCGACAACAGCTGCCTATGCTGCTATCGATCAAGTAAGAGAAAGGGCAAAAGTACCTGATATTACGCCCGGGTTATCCCAGTCAGCTTTCAGGGATGCGGTTTACCAGGAGCGAAGGTTTGAGTTTGTACAGGAGGGCCAGCGCTGGTTTGATCTTGTACGCACCGGGCGATTGGTTGCCGCAGTAAAAACGGTCATAGCAAAATCGGCTGTGAGCGACAAAGATAATTTGTTTCCCATCCCGCAGGCCGAAATAGATGTCAACCCCAAAGTAACGCAGAATCCCGGGTGGTAGTAAGCGAATAAATAATCATTCATCAAAACTCATATATCATAACTATGAAATTCATATCAAATTTAAAACGAATAGCGGGTTACCTGCTAACCCCGGTTCTGTTGCTTTTTGTGTTTGTGCAGTATGCTAATGCGCAAACTGATACCGCAGAAGCCTTTAAGGGTAAAATAGGAAAAACTTTCAGTGAATCAAAGGAGTGGTGGCCCGAAAAAAAGCATGCGCCAAAAGGGGCGCCCAATGTCGTATTATTTTTAATCGACGATGCCGGTTACGGTACATCAAGCGCGTTTGGTGGTTTAATGCAAACCCCTACGCTGGACAGCCTCGCCAACCATGGTTTGCGCTATACCAACTTTCACACAACTGCCATTTGTGGTCCAACCCGTGCTGCGCTGCTAACGGGGCGCAACCATCATTCGGTGCACATGGGATACTTTAATTATAGTGCGCTGGGTTTTCCGGGTTACGACGCCCGGATGCCTTTCGATAAGGCGACTATAGCCCAGATATTGCACGAAAATCATTACAATACCTTTGCGGTCGGGAAATATCACCTGACGCCTCTTAACGAGATCACCTCTGCAGGCCCTTTTGACCGCTGGCCGACCGGGCAGGGCTTTGATCATTTTTTTGGATGGCACCTTGGCCATACAGATCAGTATCATCCAAACCTGTATGAAGACAACCAGGTAGCTGACATAGAGCCCAATACCAAGCATGTAAGTACCTTGCTTGCAGATAAAGCCATTAAGTATATCGCCAATCAAAGATCAGCTAATCCGGATAACCCTTTCTTTTTATACTTTGCTACCGGAGCCATACATGCACCGCACCAGGCAGATAAAAAATTCATAGATCAATACAAAGGTAAATTTGACAAGGGCTGGGATTGGTACCGCGAAGAGGTTTTTGCCAGGCAGAAAAAACTGGGTATAATTCCCGTCAATGCCATTTTACCAGATCGCGATCCAACAATACCTGCCTGGGACAGCCTTACTCCTGATCAGAAAAAACT
Organism: Mucilaginibacter sp.; assembly: GCA_028287895.1. GTDB lineage: Bacteria > Bacteroidota > Bacteroidia > Sphingobacteriales > Sphingobacteriaceae > Mucilaginibacter. The sequence goes on from JAQBOV010000025.1 coordinate 41,553, forward strand.
TTACTCAAAGCACATGGAAGTATATGCTGCTATGCTCACCCAGGCTGATTATGAATTTGGAAGGATCGTAAATTACCTTAAGGAAACAGGCCAGTTGGATAACACGATCATTTTGGCAATGATAGGCGACAATGGATCGAGCCACAGCACGCCAAACGGTAGCTTTAACGGGCATATTAATAGTTTGCCCGGCAAAGAGCAGGTAGCTGCAGCTTTAAAGCATGCCGATGAGTTTGGTACATCGAGCTCGGAAATGGATGCACCTTCCGGCTGGACCCAGGCAACAAATACGCCATTCCGTTTATGGAAAGCAGATGCGAACTCCGAAGGCGGTACGCATAACCCGTTAATTATTTTTTATCCTCAAGGGATAAAAGAAAAAGGCATCCGTGATCAATACAGTCATATTATTGATATCGCGCCTACTATTGTTGACCTTACCGGCACTACCGTTCCTGATGTAATAAACGGATATAAACAAAAGCCATTTGATGGTTCGAGCCTTGTTTACAGCATTAAAGATTCTGCAGCAGCCTCGCGTCATACCATTCAATATTATGAGCTAAGGGGTAAACGTGCCATTTACAAAGACGGCTGGAAGGCAGAAGTATATCATCAAACCGGGACTGATTTTGCCAACGATGTTTGGGAATTATATAACCTGAACACTGATTTTAATGAAAGGATAGACCTGGCAAAAAAAGACACGGAAAAGTTGAAAGAATTAGTGGATCTGTTTGACCATGAAGCAAAAAAATATAATGTTTATCCGCTTATTGATGGTTCTCAGGACGGAGGAATAGGCGGCAGAAAAAGAAGTGCATTCGGATTTTCGGATAAAATCGTATTATACCCGGGTGTTGACCAGTTTTTAAGCTACAGCGGCCCGCAATTAAGCAAACAATCATTCTCTATTACTGCACAGGTTGATGCTTATTCAAAAAACGACCAAGGTGTATTATATGCAAATGGCGGCGATTTTGACGGCTTAAGCCTCTTTGTTAAAGACGGCAAATTCCAGGTGGCGCATAATACCGGAACAATTGTCAAATATCTGGAATCAAAACCTCTTCCGGAAGGAAAATTGAACCTGCGGTTTGAATTACATTATATCGCTCCTAAAGCAAAAGCAGATGCTCCGAATGCGGTGCCCGGTCAGAAAGCTAAGGCAAACCTAAACGAAAATGCAGGAACAGAATCCATTTATGTGAATGACCTAAAAGTAGCCGAAAGGGAAATAGTTGCCGGCGAAATAAAATACATTGGCGGCTACATTGATGCTATTGATGTGGGACAGGATTTGAATTCAGCAGTTTCTGATCGTTATAAAATTCCTTTCAAATTTACCGGCAATCTGAAGAATATAACCATTGAATATAAATAGGTGTTAGATCCTACTGCGGCAATTTGCCGCAGTAGGATCAGCTATCAAATTATGATAAAAAAATTGAAGCAATGAAGCAGGTGTCAATATGGATGTTATTATCAGGTCTTAGTCTTGTTTGTTCACAGTGCAAGCAAAAAGTTGATCAGCTAACCGGTGTAACGGCGCCGGTTAAAGCCAAAAACGCATTATGCTGTGAGTCAAATATTCCGAAACGTTTTGCCTTGCTGCAAACAACGATCACCAATGTACCGCAACTTAATACGGGTGACGCTCATAAAGGAATGATCTGGATAAAACGAGGCACGTTTTTGATGGGTGCCGATAATAAACAAGCCTCGCCGGACGAATATCCCAAACATAAGGTGACAGTGAATGGCTTTTGGATGGATGCGACAGAAGTAACCAATGCCGAGTTTGCCCGGTTTGTTAAAGCTACGGGATACCTAACCACCGCTGAACGTAAGCCAGATTGGAACGAGCTGAAAAAACAAGTTGCCCCAGGCACTCCCAAACCGGATGATAGTTTATTGGTTGCGGCCTCACTGGTATTTGATCCGCCAAAAAGTCCTGTTGAGCTGAATGATTACACACAATGGTGGGTCTGGAAAAAGGGAGCCAATTGGAAACACCCGCACGGACCTGGCAGCAATATCAAAGGGAAGGACAATTACCCCGTGGTGCATATATCATGGAATGATGCCGTTATCTACTGTAAATGGGCGGGAAAACGCCTGCCTACAGAGGCAGAATGGGAGTGGGCTGCAAGGGGGGATTTAAAAAATAAAATATACCCATGGGGCGATGAACCGGTCGATCAGGGCAAAATAAAAGCTAACACCTGGCAGGGACATTTTCCTGATCATAACACGCTAAGGGATAAGTTCTATGGTCTGGCGCCCGTTGCCTCATTTGCACCAAATGGTTATGGCCTGTATGATATGGCGGGAAACGCCTGGGAATGGTGCGCCGATTATTACAATAACCAATACTATGCAACGATTGCAAAAGGTGCTTCAAACCCCAAAGGGCCGGCTAATAGTTATGACCCCGAAGACCCGTACGCTAAAAAGCGGGTAATAAGAGGAGGATCTTTTTTATGTAATGACAGTTATTGTTCCGGTTACCGTGTGGCCAGGCGCATGAAGAGTACCCAGGACAGCGGGATGGAACATGTGGGATTTAGATGTGTTAGGGATTGACAGTTAATTTAAAAACCCAACCAGCTCAAATTAAAACAGACCGCTTTAAAGAGATTTAGAGGCGGTTTTTTGTTTTACAGTAATTTTAACTGCAGGCGCTCCCAATAATGGACTTTTGGACATACTTTGTTTAATTGTTTAAATAGCTTATCTTTGCGTCAATTAAATATTCCATACTTAATGCCTGCCAACGACCACATCAAAGAGGATGTTATTCATGATCAAATTCTGCAGGCGGCTAAACGGCTATTCCAGAAACATGGTTTCCGCAAGGTAACAATGGATGATGTGGCTAAAGCTATTGGTAAAGGGAGAAGTTCGCTTTATTATTATTATAAGAGTAAAGAGGAAATCTTAGACGCTGTAATGGATGTTGAAATCATGGAAATGCTGACTGCAATTGCCCGGGCAGTGGACAAGGTAGCGACCGCCGAACAGAAGATACATGCTTTCTGTGTCACTAAGCTACGGGTAATGCGTGAAAAAAGAGTGTTTTACAACGCAATGGACGCTGGTATGGATGCTGATGAAATGTCAAGCTTTAACAAGGCTAAGCATGCGCTCCATAGGCGTATTATGAAACAGGAAAGTACTTTACTCCGCCAAATTTTGAATTACGGTATAGGCAAGGATGAATTACGCGCCATGAATGAAAAAGACCAGCAGGTACTGATATTTGTACTGCTTAGCAGTGTACATGGTTTAAAGCGGGAAATGGTTCTTGAAAATGATTTTAGCAGCATAGAACCTGCAGTTGTTGCATTAACACAAATGGTTATGCATGGTTTAAAAAAATAAAAAAATTTGATTTTATTTCGACAAAATGACAAATAATGTCGATTTGTTTTATTTGGAAATAAGCGGGGCGAATTATGAAGACAAATAAAATAGCAAGCACATTCCGGGCATTCCGAAACCGTAACTATAGCTTATTCTTTTGTGGCCAGTCGATTTCTCAGATTGGCACCTGGATGCAGCGTACCGGTGTAAGCTGGGTTATCTATACGATGACACATTCAGCTTTTATGCTGGGCCTTACCGTATTTGCATCGCAGTTCCCCTCGTTCCTTTTTTCTTTACTCGGCGGTATTGCATCAGACAGGTATAGCCGTTATAAAGTATTGCTGCTCACCCAAATAGCGTCTATGGTGCAGGCGGTGTTGCTGGCCCTATTAACGCTTACCAATCATTATACCGTTTGGGGAATACTTACACTTAGCATAATACTTGGGGTAATCAATGCATTTGATGTTCCTGTAAGGCAGCCGCTGATACATGAAATGGTCACTGATAAAACAGACCTTCCTAATGCGCTTGCGCTCAACTCTTCGATGGTAAATCTTGCCAGGTTGACCGGCCCAGCATTATCAGGTATTATCCTGGTAAAATTTGGCGCAGGCACGTGTTTTCTTTTAAACGGCCTGAGCTTTTTGGCCGTAATTATCTCCCTGCTTTTCATGAAATTGCCCGGCTATATTCCCTCACCGGTAAAAAAGAAAATCAAGTACGAACTTGCTGAAGGCTTCGCTTATCTGAAAAATACGCCCTCAATCAGTATCATCATGCTGATGCTTGCTTTGACAAGCCTGCTGGTGTTGCCATACAACACCCTGTTACCGGTATTTGCTAAGGTAATCTTTAAGGGCGATGCCGCTACTTTTGGCTATATCAATAGCTTTATAGGTTTAGGAGCAGTTGGCAGCTCTGTATTTCTGGCATCCTTAAAGCCGGAAGCCGACCTTAAAATTGTGCTATTGGCCAATTCGGTCATTTTTGGTATTTGCCTTATACTCTTTTCTCATATCAGCTATTTTCCGCTGGCCATGCTATTTGCCATTTTAACCGGATTCGGAATGATGTCTCAAAGCACGATTTGCCTTACTATCATACAAGTCAATTCAGCTCAAAAAATGAGAGGCAGGGTAATGAGTTATATCGCTATGTCCTATTTTGGAATGCTACCATTAGGCAGCCTGCTTATTGGAATTATATCCCAGCAAACGGGCGCGCCTAATGCCATACTTTGCCAGGGTATAATAGCCCTTATCATTGCTGCTGTATTTTCAAAATATCTGAGAAAGAATAGACTGGATAAAAAGAACATCAAGCAGCTGAAAGAAGATGAGGAGGTAGTGATGGAAAGAATTTAATCATTTATTAATTATAAAAAACACTATTTAACCCCTTTTATTATGCAATGGTATCATTATTTCAGCGGCTTTTGGGCCGGCATGTTTTTAGCAAACTTTGTACCTCATTTCATCAAAGGCGTTTCAGGCGATGCCTTTCCCACGCCTTTTGCAAAACCTCCCGGCAAAGGCTTGTCCTCTCCGATTGTAAATGTATTATGGGCGCTGATTAATTTAATGGTTGGCTATTTGCTTTTCAGATTTGGTAAAGTTTCTTCCGGTGATAATCTTTCGCTAATCCTATTTTACGCAGGCGTTGCCGGTATAAGTATCATGCTGGCCAAAAGATTTGCAGATAAGGAGAAAATATAATATTGAAAAAATTAATATAACATTTCTAAAACAACAAAAAATGGAACAAAACACGCAAAGTACCGCTCTTTTGGTAATGGATATGCAGGCAGGAATACTTGAGATGCTTCCGGATGCCACCGCATTTATTGACAATGTAGCCAAGGCTATCGCAAATGCCCGTGATAAGAAAATACCTGTCATCTATGTTACCCTGGGCTTTAGACAGGGCGCGCCGGAAATAAATATCAATAATAAAAGCTTCAGTGGCTTCAAGGAAAGATTTGCCGGTACGGATATGGCTGAGTTTATGAAAGTTCACCGGGATTTAGCTCCGCAAAGCGGGGAGGTGACCGTTATAAAACGTCGTGTCAGTGCATTTACAGGAAGCGACCTTGAAGTGGTTTTAAGAGCATATGGCATTCAACACATGGTGCTTGCCGGCATCGCTACCAGTGGTGTGGTATTATCAACCGTACGTGAGGCGGCTGACAAGGACTACAAACTGACTGTGTTATCTGATTGCTGCGCCGATGGAGACGAACAAGTGCACGGCGTGCTAACTACAAAAATTTTCCCCCGCCAGGCAGAAGTGCTTACGGTAAACGAATGGCAGAAGATATAAAATGATTTGGGAGAGGGAGAATATCTGATCATAAAGGAAAGCCGGCAATTATTGTGACTATACGTAAAGTTCTGAAAAACAAAACATTTTCTTTATCCGATCCTTAAATCATAGGGCAATAATACATACAGCGATGAAAAGCCATCGATTAACTCATTTCAGAGCCAGGCATCTGTTATCAATGCTGGTGTTTGCTGTTGTTCAAGCTTGTTCCGGCAAGGATAACAACCATACCCAGGACAAATCTGACGACAACAATTTATCCGGGACTTTAGCGCCGGTTGAGACCCGCGCCCGGGTTGCACTCAACCAGCAGCCGGCTTTCAAGGGACAAACAAGGATAGCCGGCATCAGGACGAAAACCGCCATCAAAGTTTCTACGATCACTACCGGCCTTAACCATCCATGGGGACTGGCTTTTATGCCTGACGGGCGAATGATAGTTAGTGAAAGACCGGGCACTATCCGGATTGTTACCGTCTCGGGGGTCCCTGGAAACCCGATCAAAGGAGTGCCTGCTGTAAGAAATCAGGGAGAAGGCGGGTTGTTAGATCTGAAGCTTGCGCCTGATTTTGCCAGCTCACGTTTGGTTTTTTGGGCCTATGTGGAGCCTGGTAATGGAACCGGCGTCAATTGTGTGGCCAGCGGAAAATTATCTTCCGATGAATCTGCCTTTGAAAATGTAAGCGTTATTTATCGCGGAACCACACCCTATTCATCACCAAATCATAACGGTTCGAGGATGCAATTTGACAGCAAGGGACTGCTTTATGTTAGTTTTGGTGAAAGGTTTGATGATAATATCAGGGTGCAGGCTCAGCAGCTGAACTCGTCCCTGGGAAAAATCATCCGTATCAATCAGGACGGGTCAGCAGCGCCAGGCAACCCTTTTGCCAGTCTGGCAGCAGCCCGCTCTGAAATCTGGTCATACGGCCATCGCAATCCCCAGGGCCTGGCCATTAACCCGGTTAACGGTGAGCTTTGGGAGACAGAACATGGCCCCCAGGGCGGTGACGAACTCAATATCATTAAGCCGGGTTCTAATTACGGCTGGCCCGTCATCTCTTATGGTTTGGAATATAGCGGTCAGCCGGTCAATGGTACCGGGCTCACCGGGCAGGATGGAATGGAACAACCCGTGTATTATTGGGACCCGGCCATTGCACCCAGCGGTATGGTATTTTATACCGGCAACCTGATCCCGGAATGGAAAAATAATCTGTTCATCGGTGCTTTGGCTGGCAGGCATATCATCAGACTGGTTATTAATAATGATACTCATCGGGTGATTGCAGAGGAAAGATTGTTAGTCAGCGAACAACAACGTATCCGGCTGGTCGTACAGGGACCCGACGGCGCGTTATATGCGATCACCGATGAAGACCAGGGGCGTATTTACAGGATAGGGATTTGATTTAAGGTTTAATTTACCGGGATAGAACATAAAGAAAGCCTTATGCATTTTGCTACATAGCAGGCTCCGATTAAGTTTTTTTTGCTAATAATGATTTTCGGTTCGGTAATTCCTGATCCTCTTTGAATTCCTTTTTCCAACCTGTCTGCTTAATTCTCAAAAAAAAAAATTGTATTTTTAAGCTATCTTATCAGATCATGATATTGGCAACAATAAATAAAGGGCATGAATACCATTCACAATAAAGATATCGGAACAAAACAAAAAGCGCTTGCCATTAATCTCGACCCGCAAATTTATGGTTCATTTGCCGAAATCGGTGCAGGCCAGGATGTGGCGGCCAATTTTTTCAAAGCGGGTGCTTCATCGGGTACTATCGCCAAAACGATGTCAGCTTATGACATGACCTTTTCCGATGCGATCTACGGTGTGCAACAAGTGCGCCGTTATGTAAGCGAGCAACGGTTGATATCAATGCTCGACCATGAGTATGGACTGTTAATCGAACGCCTTGCCGAACAGCGCGGTCGTACAACAACGTTTTTTGCTTTTTCCGATACCATGTCGGCTCTCAATTATCACAAAACAAATGAGGGCCATGGATGGATGGGCGTGCGTTTTCAGCTGGAGCCGAACGGGGTGTTTAATGATGTGGTGCTTCATGTAAAATTATTAGACAACGATAATAATTTGCAGCAGCAAGCGGTGGGGACCTTAGGCGTGAACCTGATGTATGCCTGCTTTTATTACCACCAAAACCCGCCGGTATTTTTGTTTTCGCTGATGGATGGCTTGTCAAGAGACCATATTCAAATAGACATGATCCGTTTTGAAGGTCCAGACTTTAGCAAGGTGGATAACCGGCTGATGAGTTTGCACCTGGTAAAATATGGCTTTTCAGATGCAGCTTTATTTGGTCCTGACGGCAAGAACCTGCAACCTTCTGAAATATTGTATAAAAAACATATTGTCGTGATACGCGGGCGTTTCCGTCCCATCATCAATGTGCATTTGGATATGCTCAACACGGGAGTCAAACAGTTTTTGCAGGAATCTGATGTTGACAAGACCAACGTTATCGTCGTTGCAGAACTTACCTTGCAATCTTTGAAAGAAAGGAACGCCGATCAAACCGCCGAAATTGATGAAAAAGATTTCCTTGATCGCGTGGATATTCTTTGTTCCCTTGGACAAACGGTACTGATCTCAAATTTTCATGAGTATTATAAATTGGTAGCTTACTTGTCAAAGATCACCAAATTAAAGATGGGCGTGGTTTTGGGCTATCCTAACCTGGAGTATATTTTTTCTGAAGAGCATTATAAAGACCTTGCCGGTGGAATTTTGGAGTCTTTCGCTACGCTATTCAGCCGCAAGGTAAAGCTGTTCATTTACCCTACTTTGCGCGATGGAGCGATTTGGAATTGCCTCAGATTTTACCCGCCGGCACACCTTATCGACTTGTACCGTTACCTGATAGCCAATAATAAAATAGAAGACATCAGGCATTACAACGACAATAACCTCCATGTGCAAACCGATAAAGTGTTGCAACTCATAAAACAAGGTGCAGATGGATGGGAAGAATATGTGCCAGCCGAGGTGGCGGCAATGATAAAAGACCGGTGCCTGTTTGGCTTTCACTGCGAAAATAACCCTGCCAGGGAAGACCTGACCACAACAGGTGATGACCCTGAGCATATATTAGATACCCTTTAGCTATCATTTAAAAAATGCAATGCACTTAATGTGCCGGTTTTAATACTTTTTGTTGCCCCTGCGTGCTCCATTCGGTCCTGCCAAAAATCAATATTTTTTAAACTTTCACAGAAAGCAATTGTTGTCTGACTAAGTGCTTAGGGTAGTTTTAATGTTTTTATAACGCGCACTGAGTTAAACCAAAATCAAATTTGTTATGCTGTCGGAAAAAGAAAAGAAGACCCCTCAGACCTCAGGTAATAACACAGACAGGGCTGAGAAAACTCGTAAAAAAGCAGCAAGTGCCGGAACAAATGAAGAAAGTGTGGCTGCCGAACTTAAAAATCGCGAGCATGGCCACCAGCAGCCGGCCAGGTAATTCAGTTATTAAGGAAAAAAGGTAAAATTTATGGACTTAGAAGTAAAAGATCCCGTCACGGGCGCACTGCTTCGATTGAACGCGAAGCCGGAAAACTTTGAAGGCCAGCATGGTTACCGCATTATGCATCCCAATGGCTCCGGTTTTTTTATCGTCAATAGATCTGGTGCATGGCGTTCAGCGGATGACCATCACGTCGATGCGGACCTGCTGGTTAATATCGGATTGGCGCTGGAAGGTGGCAAACTTAGCGACCAGGTCGTCCACCCGGCTAAATTTTAAATCATATGATTATTCGCCAACATATCGATCCATGGGTAGTGCGGCCCGAACAGGAAAATAATTATCCATTGAAAAATGCAAACGATCTTGATCCGCTGATCGAGCGGATCGGGGAGGCTCATTGTGTGATGCTGGGTGAAGCCTCACATGGAACCCACGAATATTACACCTGGCGTACCGCTATTAGCAAAAAGCTGATTGAGCATAAAGGATTCAACTTTATCGCAGTGGAGGGCGACTGGCCGGACTGTTACCGGTTAAACCGATATATCAAAGGATATGCCGATCAGGATAAACGATCCGATCAATTACTGCATGATTTTAGCCGCTGGCCAACCTGGATGTGGGCCAACTGGGAAGTCGATTCGTTGATTAACTGGCTGAAAAATCATAATACGTCTAAGCCGGCCAATAAGCGGGTCGGTTTTTACGGGCTGGATGTATATAGTTTATGGGAATCAATGGAGGCACTGGTGAATTATCTTAACATGAATGACCCTAAAGCTGCTGTACTGGCCAAACAGGCAATAAAGTGTTTTGAGCCATTTGAGCAGGACCCTCATGAATATGCCCGCTCACCATATGGTTTACAAAGCGCTTGCCGGCAGGAGGTAATCAGTTTACTGGCGGAAATCAGGAAGAAGAGTCCAATTTATGGTCATGACCCTGAAGCGGCGCTAAATACCGAGCAGAATGCACATATTGCCGTCAATGCGGAAGAATATTATGCCAATATGGTCCGCTTTAATGATTATACCTGGAACATGCGTGATACGCACATGATGGAAACCCTGAAAAGGCTTTTTGAATTTCAGGGCCCGGGTTCTAAGGGTATTATATGGGAACATAATACGCACATAGGGGATGCCCGTTACACAGATATGAAACAACATGGAATGTATAATACCGGGCAGTTGGCAAGGGAACAGTTTGGTGAGAAGGAAACCGTTCTTGTTGGTTTCGGGTCTTATTCAGGCACCGTGATGGCAGCAAGACAATGGGGTGCCCGAATGGAAGTGATGCCGGTTCCGGGTGCTAAACAGGACAGCTCGGAGCAAGTGATGCATGATAAATACAATGAGGACCGTTTAATAATTTTTGACCAGGAAATAAATGACGACTGTTACGACCGAATGTTACCTCACAGGGCGATTGGCGTAGTTTATAACCCTGCGCAGGAAAGGCGAAGCAACTATGTGCCTACAATATTGAGTTCAAGATACGACGCTTTCGTGTACATCGACCGGTCGACGGCCCTGCACCCATTGCATTTAAAGCCCGACGGACATCTGGTGCCTGAGACCTATCCATTTAATTTCTAATATTCAATTGCTTAAATATTTGTTATGCCACGGACCAAAAGGATAACCCTGTACCGATGAAGATGTTTAGTACCCCATCAATACTATTGTAGTAAATCCTCATCTTTTACTCTCTTTCTCCATTCTTCCAGTCTTTTCAAGACATCTTGCTGAAGGGCTCGTGCGTGTTCAATCGATTTTGCCTCTTCGTCCTTTTCACAAAGCGGACCTTCCGTTTTAAGTTCTTGATCGGGATGTGTTTTTTTCTTGATTTTTATTTTGGTTTTTTCCATGAGTAATAGGATATGATCACTCTTTTAAATTTGTTGGTGATATTAATTTAAACAAATGAGAGGTACCACAGGTTTATAAAAATTTTAAATTTATTATGCGGTCTGATGAAATCTCAAAATATCCAGTTTGCGGTCCCGCACACAGGTAACAATAGCACCGCATTTTATTGATAAATAATAGATTAACAACATTGTTACTGAAAGCCCGATATGTTTTTGCCAATTTTGCAGACCACGCACGGCTATACGAGGTAATAATTAGGATTATGTGTAATAATATGGTTGTGATATTATTATCTTTATGAATAATGTTTATGAAAATGGTTTAATAAATCGCCGGTTTGTGTGTTTAAATATGGCAAACATTTTTTTTAACCGTGATAAATTCCGCTTTCTTTTACTTGGTGGTGGTTTGTTTTTTTTGACGCTAGGCGCTTATGCGCAAAAAGAAAAAACAAACAACAGGGCTGCGGGGCTAAGGGGCCCTGATACGGGCAAAAATAGTTTGCTGATGCCTGTAACTGTTAAGGATACGGGTAACAACAGCACCGAATCTTTAACACTCAGCCAATGCATTGATTATGCGCTGCAACATCAGCCCGCCTTAAACATGGCCTTGGTGAATATTCAGATCGCTAAAACAACCAATGCGATAAGCTTATCGGGATGGCTGCCACAGGTTAATGCGCAGGGGGATCTGATCCATTATATACAATCGCCCGGCAGTAATACAACAACAACAACTACAGGCGGCATATCAACGAGAAGTAACTCAACTAATTCTTTTGTTCCGGGAATAAGCGTTTCGCAGGCGATATTCAGCCCGGTCCTGTTTTATGCTGCCAAAACCGCACCGCTTTATGTTAAGCAGGCACAGCAGATTACAGACAGCACTAAAATATTCCTGGTTTCCTCGGTCAGCAAATCATTTTATAATGTGCTGCTTACCCTTGAACAAATTAATGTTTTAAAGGAAGATACTGCCCGGCTTGGTAAAAGCCTCAGGGATGCTTATCATCAATATAAAGGGGGCATTGTTGACGAGACGGATTATGAGCAAGCGAGTATCACCCTGAACAATTCAATGGCCCAGTTGAAGCAGGCAAATGAAAATGTAGTTCCGCAATATGCTGCCTTAAAACAATTGATAGGCTATCTCCCCGGAAAGCAGTTTAATGTGAGCTTCGATACGCTGGAAATGGCAAGGAATATCCATATTGATACGCTGCAGCAATTACAATATGAAAAACGTATCGAGTATCAGCAGATTGCAACAAACAAACGCCTTCAAGGAGAACTTGTAAATTATTACAGGTTTTCCTACATGCCTACACTTTCTGCTTTCTATAATTACAATCTTGCTTTTCAGAACAGCCAATTTTCAAATCTTTTCAGTAATTCTTATCCAAATTCTTTAATCGGATTGTCTGTTAGCATACCCATTTTTACTGGATTTGCCCGATTGCATAACGTGCATAAAGCGCGGTTGCAGGAACAATTGATCAATTGGAACGAGGTGGATCTGAAATCGCAGATATATAAGGAATATACCACGGCCTTAGCCAATTATAAAAGCAACTATTACAATTTGCAGTTATTGCAAAAAAATGTGAATCTGGCAAAGCGTGTCTATTTTGTGGTGACCCTGCAATATAAACAGGGAATCGTGCCGTACCTGAACGTAATTACTGCTGAAGCAAATCTAATATCATCAGAAATTAGCTATTTAAATGCTTTGTTCCAGGTACTATCCAACAAGATAGACCTTCAGAAAGCAATGGGAAATATTTCTTACTAATGCATCAAAATCAAAACCCCTGTATGAATAGAGTATTGTTAAATACCATTCTTTTAAGCTGCCTTATTTTGGGCGCCTGTAAAAAAAAGCAACCTCCGCAAAATCCCGAGGTTCCTGTTAATTTGATCAAAGTAAAGGAGCAACGTGTTTTATATTACGATAAATACCCTTCAACTACTCAGGCCCTAAGCCAGGTTAATCTGCTGCCGCAAATAACAGGGTCGGTTACCGGCATATTTTTTAAAGAAGGCGGCTATGTAAAAAAGGGGCAGAAATTGTATGAAATTGACAAGCGTATCTATCAGGCTAACTATGACCAGGCAATAGCTAATTTAAATGTTTCCAAGGGTACTTTCGTACAGGCTCAACAGGATGCTGACCGTTACGAGTACCTCAATAAATATAATGCAGTAGCCAAGCAACTCTATGACCATGCCATTATCACTCTTGAAAACGCAAAAAACACGGTAAATGCCTCGGACCAGGCAGTGAAAACAGCCAGAACCAATTTAAATTACGCAGTGGTCTATGCGCCGTTCGATGGTACGATAGGTTTTAGTATGGTAAAACTGGGTGATGTGGTAAATCCCGGTACCACCGTTTTAAATACTATTTCGACGGATGATCCTATAGCTGTTGATTTTATCATTAATGAAAAACAATTGCCGCATTTTGAGCAGTTGCAGAACAGCAGTAAGCGTGCTCCCGATTCGCTGTTTACTATTTTGTTAGCAGATAATTCTCTTTATCCTTATACAGGTAAGATTTCTATCATAGACCGCGCTGTGGATGCTCAAACGGGCTCTATCAGGATACGGCTGGTATTTCCCAATCCTAAAAATCTTTTGCGAGTAGGCATGAGCTGTGTGGTAAGGATACATAACCAGGATACAGAACCCCAACTGGTACTGCCAAGTAAAGCCGTAGTAGAGCAGATGGGAGAGTATTTCGTATTTGTAGCTAAGGACAGTGTTATCAATCCTACCAAATCTACCGCCGATACGGCAACCAGGCCTAAACTTTTAGTGATCCAGAAAAAGGTACAGGTAGGACAAACCATTGGCTCAAATGTGATCGTAAAGAGTGGAATAAATAATGGTGACCGCATCGTGGTTGACGGTGTTCAATCTTTACACGATGGTTCCCGCATAACCACAGCCAACAAGGTGCCACCTGCACAGGGCGGCAAAAAACGTTAGTTTAGAAGATAATAATATGATTGCTAATACCTTTATTAAAAGGCCGGTAACAGCTATAGTGATTTCTATTGTATTGGTAATCACCGGTACGGTGTGCATCTTGCTTTTACCTATAGACCAATACCCGGATATCACTCCGCCTATTGTACAGGTTAACGGCCAGTTTACCGGCGCCGATGCACAAACGGTTGAACAAACCGTAGCCACGCCCATCGAAGAGCAAGTCAACGGCACGCCCGGTATGGAGTATATGCAAAGCAACAGCACCAATAATGGGCTGATGACAATGAATGTTACGTTTAAAATAGGTACCAATATTGATGTTGCGGCGCTTGATGTGCAGAACAGGGTGAGTATTGCCACGCCGTTATTGCCTGCGGTGGTAAGCAGGCTGGGATTGACGGTACGTGCCTTAAATCCAAGTATGCTGATGATGGTGGCAATTTATGCACCTAAAGGATCACACAATATTACCTTCCTTGATAATTATACCAACATTTTTATACAGGATGCATTGCTGCGCGTGCCGGGTGTTGGCAGCATCAATCGGTTTACCGATGATTTCAGTATGCGCATCTGGATGAACCCGGAAAAAATGGCAGCGTACAGCTTAACGCCTTCGGATGTTATCGCCGCATTAAATGCGCAGAACGTACAGGTTGCCGCAGGAACGGCCGGTGTGCCTCCCCAGTCCTCAAGCCAGACCTACGAATTGGGTATACTGGTAAACGGCAGGTTAAGTAAGGCTTCGGAGTTTGAAAATATTGTGGTAAAAACCATCCCAACATCAGGCGAACTGGTGTATCTGAAAGATGTAGCCAGGGTTGAACTGGGGAAGTTTACTTTTTCAAGCAACTCTTTTGTTGACGGTAAACGGGCATCATATCTTCAAATTTATCAGGCCCCGGGAAGCAACGCTCTGGAAACAGCTAAAGGTATATACGACGAACTGGCTAAATTGAGAAAAACCTTTCCTTCAGATGTAGAATACAGCGTTCCGTTTGAATCGGTAACCGTAGTAAAAGTTTCCATGCAGGATGTGGTAGGAACCTTATTAAAAACACTGGCCTTGGTGGCTGTTGTGGTATTCCTGTTTTTGCAGAGTTTCCGATCAACGCTCATTCCTGTACTTGCCATCCCCGTATCCATATTTGGCACCTTTTGTTTCTTCATTCCTTTAGGATTTACCATCAATACCTTAACCATGTTTGGTTTTGTGCTGGCTATCGGTATTGTGGTGGATGACGCCATTATTGTAGTCGAGGCGGTGCAGCATTATATTGATCATGATAAGATGTCGCCCAAAGAGGCAACCTACCAGGCGATGAAAGATATATCGGCCCCGGTAGTGGCTATTGCGTTAATACTGGCTGCTGTGTTTGTGCCGGTCGGCTTTATTCCCGGTATAGTAGGCCGCTTATACCAGCAATTTGCCATTACAATCGCCATATCGGTAATTATTTCTGCTTTCATTGCATTGTCTTTAACTCCGGCACTTTGTACTTTGTTACTAAAACCCACTGACGAAAGCAAAAAGAATAAAGGCCTGAATAAATGGTTTAATAAGTTCAATGATTGGTTTCAGCGGATAACCGATAAGTATACCTATGGTGTGAAAAAAAGTATTGAAGGAGCAAGGTATATTGTTATTTTGTTGTTATGTGTCTGCATAGGCGCGTATTTCCTTTTTGTGCAAAAGCCAACCGGTTTTATACCGTCCGAGGATGACGGGAACCTGTATGTTACTTTTCAACTGCCGCCGGCATCATCCACCGCGGCTTCTGTTGAGGTAATGTCCAGATTGATGCATGTCGTGGCAACAACGCCGGGAGTAGCACATTATGCAGCATTGTCCGGGCTAAATGTGGTAACCAATGCCAGTAATTCAAATAACGGAACTATATTTTGTCAGCTCGCTCCATGGGATGAGCGCAATACAACAGATGAACAGGTTCCGGGTATAATCGGCGTATTGCAAAAGCGCATAGCCGATGCAGGAATAAGGAATGCTAACGTAGAAGTAATACAACCATCGCCTTTGCCTGGTGTAGGATCAACCGTAGGCTTCAGTATGCAAATAGAGCAACGAAGTACTACGGATAACTTACAGCAATTTGAAAGCGTGGTGAACAAGTTTATTACCGAAGCAAATAAAAACCCGGCAATAACAAAGGCATTTAGTTTTTATTCGGCGCATACACCTAATTATAATCTTACTGTCGACCGGGAAAAATGCGAAAAACTTGGCGTCAACATTGCTGATGTGTTTACCACTATTCAGGCTTATATGGGTAGCCTGTACATTAACGATTTCACTACCTATAACCGTACCTTCCACGTGGTGGTGCAGGCTGATACAGCATTCCGCACCCTTATATCAGACATGAACAAGTATTACGTGCGCAACCAGGCCGGGCAGATGGTTCCACTGGGAACGGTTATCAGTTACCAACCGACGGAAGCCTCGCCATTGATATCACATTTTAATATTTTCAGGTCAGCGGAAGTTGATGGTTCGTCCAGAGAAGGGTATAGCAGTACACAGGCATTGGCGGCATTGCAGGACGTAGCGGCAAAAGTATTGCCAGAAGGATATACTTATGAGTTTTCAGGCTTAAGTTACGAGGAAATAAAGGCCGGCTCAACAACCATATATATCTTCCTGTTTTCTATTACATTTGTTTTCCTTTTCCTGGCTGCATTGTACGAAAGCTGGTCGGTACCTTTTTCGGTACTGCTTGCTGTTCCGGTAGGTGCTTTCGGGGCAATACTTGCATTGGTTTTTGTGCCCGGCCTTACGGACAATGTGTACGCACAGATAGGGTTGATCACATTGATAGGCCTGGCTGCCAAAAACGCAATCCTTATTGTTGAATTTGCCAAAGTAAGGGTCGATAGGGGCGAAGAACTGATCAAATCGACATTAGAGGCCGTGA
>JAQBOV010000042.1 GCA_028287895.1 Mucilaginibacter sp.
AAAAAGCCATGTTTCAAAAATTCATAGAAAGACCGGTACTTTCCACAGTAATCTCCATATTATTGGTGATAGTTGGTGTGCTTGGTTTAACAAAATTGCCCTTAGAGCGGTTTCCGAATATTGCCCCTCCGGCAGTATTGGTGTCTGCTGTTTACCCCGGCGCTAATGCCGAGACCATTTTACGCTCCGTAACGCCTTCGTTAGAAGAAGCCATTAACGGTGTGGAAAATATGACCTATATGACATCTACTGCCAGTAACGACGGTACATTGGGTATCACTGTTTATTTTAAACAAGGTACCGATCCTGATCAGGCGGCAGTGAACGTTCAAAACCGCGTGTCACAGGCTACAAGCCAGTTACCTGCGGAAGTTGTACAATATGGTATAACTACTACCAAGCAGCAAAATAGCTTCATTGGTGCTATGGCTATCTACTCAGATGATCCAAAAAAATACGATCAAACCTTTGTAGCCAACTATGCGCAGATCAACATTATCCCCGAAATTAAACGTATCCCGGGTGTAGGTTCTGCCAGTATATTTGGTGGCGTTAAGGATTATTCCATGCGTGTTTGGCTTAATCCGGCTCAAATGGCTGCGCACAATGTGACGCCTGCCGAAGTTGAGGCCGCTATACAGGACAAAAACCTTGAAGCCGCGCCAGGTAAATTTGGCGAGCGCAGTGATGAAGCTTTTGAATACGTTATTAAATACAAAGGTAAATTAACCCAGCCAGAAGAATATCAAAATATTGCTATCCGTGCAAATGCTGATGGTTCTGTGTTGCGTTTAAAAGATGTAGCCCGTGTTGAACTGGGTGCTTATTCTTATAATAGCGTAAGTAACCTGAACGGGCACGACGGTATCATTATAGGTATCATACAATTGTCAGGATCAAACGCCAACGAAATTCAGATCAATATTGATAAGTTGATGCTGAAATTATCAAAGGATTTCCCTGTTGGTATCAAATACAACCAGTTTTATCGTACCAAAACCGACCTTGATGAATCAATCAACCAGGTTGAGCATACATTGGTGGAGGCTTTTGTATTGGTATTTATTGTAGTATTTTTATTCCTCCAGGATTTCAGGTCTACATTGATCCCGGCTATAGCGGTTCCGGTGGCTATTATCGGTACCTTCTTCTTCATGAACCTGTTTGGCTTCTCGGTTAACCTTTTAACCCTGTTTGCGTTGGTGCTGGCAATAGGTATTGTGGTGGATGATGCCATTGTGGTGGTAGAGGCGGTTCATGCCAAAATGGAGCACGACCCACATCTTACCCCCAAAGCCGCAACTACCGGTGCAATGCACGAAATTACAGGTGCCATTATATCTATTACATTGGTTATGGCAGCTGTGTTTTTACCGGTTAGTTTCATGACAGGTTCAACAGGTATATTTTACCGGCAGTTTGCGTTAACCATGGCCATAGCTATCGTTATATCGGCTGTTAACGCTTTAACTTTAAGTCCTGCCCTGGCCGCCCTGTTTTTAAAGAACAAACATAGTGCGGATGGTCATGATGTACCTAAAAAAGGTTTTGTAGAAAAATTTTATGCAGGCTTTAATGGTAGTTTTAATTATGTGACTAACAGATATGTGGGTGGCTTAAAATTTCTGATCCGCAAAAAATGGCTTAGCATTGGCGGATTGGTGTTGGTAGTGGCAGTTACCGTTTACCTGGTAAACAGAACAAAAACGGGCTTTATTCCTACCGAGGATCAGGGCTTTGTGGCTATTGCTGTCAGTACACCATCCGGGACTTCTTTAAGTGGTACCAATAAAGTTTTCAAACAAGCAGAAGATCAGCTTAAAACTTTACCATCATCAAGATTTGTTACCGCGCTATCTGGTTTTAACTTTTTAACACAATCAAGCAGTCCATCTGCCGGTGTAATTTTCTTGTTGTTAAAGCCGAGTGACGAAAGGGGCGCCGTAAAGAATATCGATGATATACAAAATATAGTAAGGGGGAAATTAGCTGGCATACCAGGCGGTACATTCTTCGTGTTCAGTTTTCCAACTGTTCCAGGCTTTAGTAACGTAGAAGCTATGGACGTGGTGCTGCAGGATAAAACCAACGGCAGGCTGGATAAATTCAGCGGTGTTGCCAATAACTTTATAGGCAAACTGATGGCTAAACCGGCAATCGCCTATGCTTTCACTTCTTATAAAGCTGATTATCCTCAGTTACAGTTAGCGGTTGATGATGAAAAGGCTAATCAGTTGGGTGTAAGTGTTAAGGATATCCTTTCGACTATGCAGGCATACTTTGGTACTGCCCAGGCATCAGATTTTAACCGCTTTGGTAAATATTACCGTGTAATTGTTCAGGCTGATATTGCCGACAGAACCGACCCGACAACAATTGACCGGGTGTTTGTTAAGAACAATAAAGGCGAAAACGTACCTATCAATACCCTGGTTAAACTAACCCGTGTTTACGGCTCTGAAACAGCTTCGCGTTTCAACCTGTTTAATTCTATCGAAATTAATGCTATCCCTAAACCGGGCTATAGCTCGGGCGATGCCATTAAAGCGATTGAAGAAACAGCCAAAGAGCAGTTGCCATCAGGATATGCTTATGAGTTCTCCGGTCAAACCCGCGAAGAAATTTCGTCCGGTGGCCAGTCGGCTATTATATTTATGTTGTGTTTGGTGTTTGTATATTTCTTATTATCAGCACAGTATGAAAGTTACATATTGCCATTGGCAGTAATCCTTTCAATCCCAACAGGTATTTTAGGTGTGTTTGTGATATTAGGTTTAACTGGTATTGAAAATAACATCTACGTACAGGTAGCTTTGATCATGCTCATCGGTTTGCTGGCCAAAAACGCCATTCTGATTGTAGAGTTTGCTGTGCAGCGCCGCAAGGCAGGGCAGCCGTTGGTGGCTGCAGCAATTGAAGCAGCAAAACTCCGGTTACGTCCTATCATTATGACATCAATGGCCTTTGTTTTTGGCTTGTTCCCAATGAGTATTGCAACAGGCCCATCTGCACAGGGTAATCACTCCATCAGTATTGGTGCGGCAGGCGGGATGGTATCGGGTGTATTGCTTGGCTTGTTTATCATACCTGTGTTGTTTGTAATATTCCAGGCACTGCAGGAAAGAGTATCAGGTATTCCATTAGCTGTACTGAACAATGAAGATGTACATGAACATGATAAATTAAACGGAAATCATGCATCAGTTATTCAGGAAGAAGAAACGGTATAATTTAAAATCCATAAGATGATGTGTTTAAATCATAATATAAGTTCATCCTTCTCTTTACCAAGACGATAAACAGGGGGCTTAAAATGAATGAATACATCATCTTATCAAAATACATTCAAAATGAAAAAATATTTAAACAGGTTTGCTTTTGTACTGGTAATACTAAGCGCCTGTAATGTTTCGAAAAATGTCGAAACTCCAAAAGCTGCCTTACCTGATACTTTCAGGAATGCAGCCGCAACAGCTGATACCAGCAGTATAGGGGATATCCCCTGGAAAAGTTTTTTTACAGATGTTACTCTGCAAAAACTGATCGACAGCGCAATCGTAAAAAATTATGATATGCAATTAGCGATCAAAAATATCGAAGCATCTCAATTACTGGTTAAGCAGGTCAAATGGAACTATGTACCCCAGGCAGATTTAAATGTGACTGCCAACACCACCCGGCCGTCGGATAACAGTTTAACCGGCTTAAGTTTGGCCCAATACGGTATTGCATCAAAGCATATCGAGGATTACTCAGCTAACCTTTCACTTTCGTGGGAGGCTGATATATGGGCTAAGATCCGCAATCAAAACAAAAGTGCGCTGGCGGCCTACCTGCAAACGGCAGAAGCTAAAAAGGCTGTACAAACCAATATAGTGGCCTATGTTTCGCAAGGGTATTATAATTTACTGATGCTGGATGACCAGGTGGCTATCGCCAACAGAAACGTGGCCTTAAATGATAGCACACTACGCATTATCAAGCTGCAATACGATGCCGGTCAAGTAACCTCGCTGGCCGTGCAGCAAGCAGAAGCACAGCGAATGGCCGCTGCCGAACTTATTCCGCAATTTGAACGGGATATCACCTTACAGGAGAATGCCCTGCAAATATTAACCGGCGAGTTGCCCGGCAAAATAGCCCGGAATGCCACATTGAATGATATAACCTTTACTGAAAATCTGTCAGCGGGAATACCTTCAGCTTTGGTAAGTCGCCGGCCTGACGTAAGAAGCCAGGAGCTTGCATTGACCATAGCCAATGCTAAAGTGGGTATCAACAAGTCGGCAATGTATCCGGCATTAAGAATAACCGCCGAAGGAGGTGTCAATTCTTTTAAAGCGAGTAACTGGTTTAATATTCCTGCATCACTATTCGGTATAGTGGGGGGCAGTGTTTTGCAACCTTTGTTAGATCATAAAGAACTAAAAACGCAATATCAGGTAGCAAAAGTAGAGCGCGAGCAAACAGTGATCCAGTTCAGGCAATCCGTATTGGTGGCCGTTGGTGAGGTATCAGATGCCCAGGTTAAAATTGAAAAACTAAAAGTGCAGCAGGATATTGCCGCCAAACGCTTACGAACATTACAGCAGGCGATTGCCAACTCCAAATTATTATTTCAGAATGGAATGGCCAACTACCTGGAAGTGATCACCGCACAAAGCAACGTGTTGCAGAGTGAACTGGAACTGGCATCTATAAAAAGATCCGAACTGAGCGCTGTATCCGAACTTTACAAAGCTTTAGGCGGGGGATGGAGATAATTTTGCCTGACGGCCCCTGGCCCCGGTTTGTTAACCCCTGATCGGAGTTTTTTTCCGCTTAAAAGGTGTTCTTCTTTCTTGTCCTTTAAGAGATTCTTCATCTTAAAGTCAGCTGCATCATAACAGCGTCATAAAGTAATTTTAAGGATTATTTTTAGTAAACTAAGTTGACTATATTGGTCAACTTAGTTTACATTTATATCGTCAAATCAGAAGATATGAAAACAACAGATCAAATCATTCATTCGGTGAATAAAGCATTTTTTATATTACTTCTTCTCGTGTTTAAGCTGAACGCTGCATCAGCGCAAAGTGATTGGAAACTGAGCACCGAAAAGAGCGGAATAAAGGTATATACAAGTATGATGCCTGATTCAAAAATCAAAGCTATTAAAGTAGAATGTGATTTAAATGCGACACCATCCCAGTTGGTTGCCCTTGTTATGGACGTTAATACCGCGCCTGACTGGGTATACCATGTTAAGTCAGCGAAACTGGTTAAACAGGTTTCACCTGCAGAGCTTTATTATTATTCGGAGGTCAGCCTGCCCTGGCCCGCCGCGAACCGGGACTTTGTGGCTCATTTAACAGTCAGTCAAAATCCGGACACAAAAGTAGTGACCATTGATGGTCCGGCTGTACCTGGTTTTGTTCCCATAAAAAAAGGTATTGTAAGAATCGACAATTCTATCGGCAAATGGGTCATTACGCCCCTGGGATCAGATCAGATAAATGTTGAATATTCTATACATGTAGATCCGGGAGGCGCTCTTCCTGCCTGGCTGGTCAATATATTCGCTACAGACGCGCCACTGCAAATTTTCAGGCACCTGAAAATGCAATTGCAAAAGCCGGCATACAAAAATACTGACCTTGCATTTGTTGAAAATTAACTGCAGCGCTTTTTAGATTTTAACGTTGCGCAGCCTAATAAACTTCCCTTGATTAACCGCGGCACTGTTCAGGAATAAGGGTTTGCCTTATCAGAACCTTCATCTAAAAGTCAGCTGCATCATGGCAGCGTCATAAAACAGTTTTAGGGATCATTTTTAGTAAACTAAGTTGACTAATATAGTCAACTTAGTTTACCTTTGTTCTATCAATTCAGCAGACATGAAAACACAATGGATAAACATAGACCAGACACTTTCAGGGATCAATAATTTAATGATCACCGGTACAACAAGCCTTAAATGGAGCAAACTGCTTGTTACATTTAAGTTTTCATCAAACCAGCTAGGTAATTACCTTCTTCCGCTGCTTAAACAACTCTTCAGGGACAATTTTATGGGATCGGAAATGGAGATGGGTATCTTATTGCTCTTTGTTAAAAGCTATTTTTTATTAGCAGTCCATGCCATCAGCCATAATGCTTTAACTGACCGATTTAAAAAATCAGGGGAGAGCACAACCAAAAGCGCTGAGTTGAACTATGAAGACATTTATCATGAACAAGCTGCCTGAGACTGGCAGTAAAAAATTAAAAATGATGAAAACGAAATATATTTTTGGAATACTTAAAAGCATAATGTTGCTTTTGTTAGTGATGTTATCAACGATATTGATGGCACAGCAAACCGTGATAAAGGGGACGGTCACAGATATGCGTACCAAGGAAACCATGCCGGGTGTAAGTGTTTCCTTTGAAGGCACCACTATAGGTAACAGCACGGATGTCCAGGGTAATTTCAAGCTAAGTACTGATGGGAGCTATACCAGGATCAAGGTTTCATTTATCGGTTATAAAACAGTTTACAAAGATATTACTCCCAGTACTGTACAAGCCGTTGAGGTCTCTATGAATGAGGACAGGAGGGCACTTAATGAAGTGGTTATAAAAAGCGGTAAAAAAACCAGGTATACCAATAGGAACAATCCCGCTGTGGAACTGATCCGTAAGGTGATTGCTCATAAGGACCAAAACCGGCTGGAGAATTTCGACTATGCCGAATATCAGCAATATGAAAGAATGATATTTTCACTGAGCGATCTTTCAGAAAAGTTTAAAAAGAAACGGATATTTAAGAATTATCAATTCCTGTTTACCGAGCAGGACTCCGATGCGATTGGCGGCAAAAACCTCCTGCCGATGTATATGGAAGAAAAACTTTCTGACAACTACTTTCGCAAATCACCATATGTAAAAAAACAAGTGATACAGGCTAACAAGCAGGTTAAGTATGATGAGAACTTTATAGATAACGAGGGACTTAAAGCCTACTTTAATCGTATGTATATGGATATTGAAATCTATGATAACAATATCCCGCTGCTGGGAAACCAATTGCTTAGTCCTATTGCAAATGGTGCACCATCGTTCTATAAGTTCTTCATTACCGATACCATTAAGGATGTGAGCCCGCAGCTGATCGAGCTGAGTTTTACCCCGCGTAATACCACTGACATGCTTTTTGAGGGTAAGATTTACATTACTATGGATGGGAACTATGCTGTACAAAAAGCGGTGTTATCGGTAAATAAACACATCAATCTTAACTTTGTGCGACAAATGCAAACCACACTGGCTTTTGAAAAAACAGAAGGCGGACGTTACCGTTTAAGTCAGAGTGATCTAAAAATGGATTTTGGACTGAACAAAAATAAAGGCGGCGGCGTGTATGGAGAGCGTGTGGTGATCATCAATAACTTTGAAGTTAATAAGCCACGTTCCCGGCAAGTTTATTCCGGTCCTGCGCAAATGATCGCCTACAATGCAACAGAAAAAGGGGATGAATTCTGGAAAGCCAACCGCCCCGATACCCTCAAACCAGGACAGGCAAACATCTATAAGAATATTGACAGCCTGCAAACCATCCCTTCGTTTAAACGGACCATGAAACTGGTAACGCTTTTTGCTGCAGGCTATGATAATTTAGGTCCCTTTGAAGTGGGACCGGTAAATACCTTTTACAATTTCAACCCGGTAGAAGGTTTCAGGCTGAGGTTAGGGGGACGTACAACTACTGAACTGAGCAAACGGTATTACTTTGAAACCTATGGTGCATATGGGTTTAAGGATGAAAAATTTAAATATTTTTTCAGTGGCACTTATTCGCTGAACAATAAATCGATCTATTCCTTTCCACAGGAATATATCAGAGCCAGCGTACAGCGTGATACCAAGATACCGGGTCAGGAACTGCAGTTTGTTCAGGAGGATAATTTCCTGCTCTCGTTCAAACGGGGTGATAACAGTATCTATACCTATAATGATGTCTTCAGATTGGATTATGTTCATGAGTATCTGAACCATTTCTCTTATAAGTTTGAATTAAAAAGCTGGAATCAAGCGCCTGCCGGGGCATTATATTATCAGAACCTGGTTAATGGCCGGTTAAATAATATAAACGATCTTCAAACTACCGAGTTATCCATGGAATTGCGGTACGCGCCACATGAAAAATTTTATCAGGGTAAATTATACCGTACCCCTATACCTGACAAGTACCCCATCTTCACCCTGCGTTACCAGGAAGGTATCAAAGGCTTGTTAAAAGGCGAGTACAACTATCAGAATGTTACAGGCAACATCACCAAGCGCTTTTACCTGTCTCAACTGGGTTTCGCAGATGTTGTAGCAGAGGGAGGTTATATCTTTAATAAGCTGCCTTATCCGTTATTGGATATTCATCATGCTAACCAGAGCTATGCGTTGCAGCTCCAGTCATATAACCTGATGAACTACCTGGAATTTGTTAGTGACCACTATGCCAGTATTAATATTGATCAGCATTTTAACGGGTTCTTCTTTAACAAGGTACCCTTATTGCGGGATCTGAAGCTGAGGGAAGTAGTTTCGTTTAAATCGATATGGGGTGGCCTCAGGCAGGAGAACAATCCCGCCAATGACCCCTCATTATTGCAGTTTCCGGTAAACGGCGATGGAAAACCGGTCACTTATACGCTTAATAATGGACCCTATATGGAAGCCAGTGCGGGTATTGAAAATATTTTTAAGCTGTTACGTTTGGACCTGGTGAGAAGGTTTAGTTATCTTGATCATCCGGACGCGCCAAAGTGGGGTGTAAGGGTATTTGTTAAGTTACAATTCTGATCACCTTAATTCTATTTATAATTTAATAGCATAAAAAACGTTATTTTTGTAAACCTGGTTGACTTTGTTGGTCAGCCTGGTTTACTTAATAGTCTTATAAAATTATTGTCGGGCCTATTGTTAATACCTACTTAAACATTAATATTAAAGATCATGTTAAACGAGGATTCAACCAGGATGACCAGCAGATTATTATATCTATTGAAACGGCTTTCAGACGAGTGGTATTGCACCAAGCTTTGCCATTCCAATCTGCAGGGCTTTAATAATTCGCATATACCGCTATTTATGAGTATAGGCACCAAAGGCATTTCAAACAGTAAACTTGCGGCAAATTTAAGTATAACCAAACAGGCAGCCAGCAAGGTTATTAAGGAACTGGAAGAATTGAAGCTGGTAAGGAGCGAAAAATGTAGTACTGACGGACGTTCAATGATGTTATACTTAACGGATGATGGTATCCACTTTTACGAGCATATTAAAAATCAAATGATAACCCTGGAACAGGAGTACAAAAAGGTGGTTGGCGCTAAAAATTATGAAACGGCCATTAATGTAATGTTAAAACTGGTGGAGTATCACGAACACCTGAACAAAGCGGTATTAAATTAATTATATAAAAAGCTTGACAAGGCTTTTGACGGGAATTGCGTTAGTCTGTAAAATTAGATTAGTTATCCATTTTATACCATTGATGCATAGTAGCCTTTAAATCCTGGTAAAGCTTTTTGTAGATCATAAAATTCTTATTGTAAACTTCAGCGTTTTGCGCATTGGGCCGGAATATCTTCAGCTCTGAATAGGAGGAAGCAGGATATTCGCTGATCCGCCCTATGGTTTTCAAAGCCATAAAAGCCGCTCCCACTGCTGATGCATCATCTGCCTGAACGATCACCAGGTTTTTACCGGTTACGTCGGCTAAAGTTTGTACCCATACCACAGATTCCGTGAACCCGCCGCTTACATTGATCTGTGTGATCGGTTCGGTATTTTGTTGTACTGCCTCCAAAACATCTTTCATCGCGTAGCATATCCCTTCTAAGACAGCCCTTGAAAAATTTGCCTGGGTATGCTGTAATTTAATGCCAAAGAAAGTGCCACAGCTTTCGCTGTCCCATATCGGGGCGCGTTCACCTGTAAGATAGGGCAAAAAGATCAATCCGTTGCTGCCCGCCGGAACGTCTGCTATTTGTTTAAATAGCTGCGCATAATCATCTTCCGCCGGTTCGGGCCCTGCATTGTTTTTCAACCACCATTGCAAAGCAACGCCCCCGTTGTTTATCGGTCCGCCGCAAATAAAGGTTTTCTCATCCAGGATATAACTAAAAGTCATAGCCCGTACGTTGGGCAAAGGTTTGCTGCTGGCCACCCGTATAGCCCCGCTGGTACCAATGGTGAGGGCTGCAATACCCGGTTTATTCGCCATACTGCCCAGGTTGGCCAGGCAGCCGTCGCTTGCGCCAATAATAAACCGGGTACCCGGGTTGAGAAAATTTAACGAAGGCTGAGCATCTGCGTGCCAATACTTTTTATCATAGTCAGTAGGCACAGACTCGGAAAGCAATTTATCTGTGATGCCCGCCAATGCAAGCGCATCCCCATACCAGTTGAGCTGCTTGATGTCAAACAAGCCTGTACAGGATGCAATAGAATAGTCTATTGTGAATTCTTTAAATATCTTATACCAGATATACTCTTTTATAGAAATAAACTTATGAGCCTTTCGGAACAATTCTGCATTGTTCTCCCTGATCCAGATGATCTTGCATAAAGGCGACATGGCATGGATGGGCGTACCTGTGGCTTTGTAGATGGATAAACCTTCTTCCGTGGCTTTTAAGCGGGTCGCTATCTCGGCGCTCCGGTTATCCGCCCAGGTCATCATGGGCGCCAATGGGTGACAATTTTCATCAACCGGGATCAAACTATGCATGGCGCTGCTTAGGCTGACAGCCAAAGGTTGCGCGCCTGTTTTATCGATAAGGCCTTTAATACTTGTTACCAACGCATTCCATATCTGTTCAGGATCCTGCTCATGATAACCTGGTTTAGCTGCGCTAAAAGAATAATGCTGCTGGCAGACCTCAAATGAATGACCCAGAAGATTTACGGCCACAGCCTTTACGCTGCCCGTACCGATATCGACCCCTAAAACATATTCCATGGTTCTATCTTACAGGCGCAAGATAGGCATTTCAACTGTGCAGCCAGGAGCGAACCTTGTTAAATCCATATTACCGTATCGTATAATAAAAAAGTCAAATACGCCAATAGCCATAGCATTTGTTAAGAATTAATTATCAATAAGTTAAGTTGCTGTTATGGGGTAATTTATTCAGAATTTCTACAGGATTGAGCCGATGTTTTGCTAAAAAATCCAAAGTTTTATGATCAGAAAATTTTACCTAATTGTCATTTTTACCCTGTCAGTTTCCTTTGCATTTGCTCAGGATGCAATACTGAAAGGTAAGGTAACGGATGGCGGGAGCCAGGAACCTTTGCCCGGAGCTTATGTTCATTTCGATGGATCTAATAAAGGAGTAGCTACGGATGCCTTCGGAAATTTTGAGCTCAGTAAGCTTAGTCCCGGAGAGTATAAAATTAAAATTAAATATGTTGGTTTTGAAGAATTTGAAAAAGAGATAAGTGTTATTGCCGGTCAGGTACTTGTTTTAAACCTTGAACTATCTGAGCGCAGGCAGAACCTTAAAAATGTAAATGTATATGGTAAACTTAATGAGAGTAACGAATCCTCTTCAAGACAGTCTGAAAAAAACGCCAATAACATTACCAATATCCTCTCGGCAAGAGCAATGGAGCGTTCACCGGACCTTAATGCCGCAACGGCGATTACACGGGTTTCGGCTGTGACGCTGCAACGTAACAGCGGGTCAGACGAGGCCTACGCCATTATCCGGGGCCTGGAGCCGCGTTATAACAATACCCTCATCAACGGTGTGAAAGTAACCAGCCCTGACCCGGTTTCAAGGTTTGTTTCATTAAATATCGTGCCTTCTGATCTTTTAGATCGCATTGAAGTAAGTAAAACGCTTACGCCCGAAATGGAAGGGGACGCAATAGGAGGTACCGTTAACTTAGTTTTTAAAGATGCGCCGGATCACGAGTACCTTAAGGCAGATGCTTCATTAGGATACAGTGCCATATTTTTTAATCGTAAATATGATAACTTTAACCAGGGAGCTGTTCAGCGCCAAAGTCCGATTGACAGATTTGGACCTGGTTATTCGGCGCCAGCAGGTTATTTTTCAAGGTCAAACCTTGATTTCACGAAGAAAAACGCACCTCCAACGGTTTTAGCCAGTTTTACATATGGACGTAGGTTTTTGAACAATAAGTTAGGTTTTATAATTTCAGATAGTTACCAGAATCAGTATTATGGTACTAATTCTCAATTTAATGTAGCTATACCGAACACCCAACCAGGGGGGAATTTTAAACCGGTATTATCTGATATCGCTAATCGCACTTATTCAACTCAACAGCTTAACAATGGCCTGTCGGCCCACCTGGATTACAAGTTCGATGACAAAAATAAGATATCGCTTGATAATATATTCCTCTACACGTATATAGCACAGGCCCGGTTAAGTATCGATACTTCAATAATCGGTGGTAACGGCGGCCGTGTGGGAGCAGGAACAGGCACGGTTTATAACGATAACCGTTCTTATATTCAGAACCAGTATGTTGAAAATTTAAAGTTAAGCGGTAAACATGTCATTGCAGGGCATTTTCAGTTTGACTGGGCTGGAATCTATTCAGATGCCACGGCAAATTCACCAGACAGGGCTGATCTGACCTTGAATCACCTGATTAACCCGGACTTAACAAGTACCCCCAATTATTTTGATGCAATATCAAGAATCTGGTCCAGAAACGGCAACAAAGATCTGAGTGCGACAGGAAGCTTAAGTTACACTACAAGCTTAGGCGGAAACAGCTCACTTCAATTGAAAGGAGGGGGACTATACCGCCATAGCACACGGTTCAACGCACAAAATCAGTATTCATTAAAGCCTGCACCAGAAGCAAATGGTGTTAAGAGTTCTTTTACAGATATTTACAGTGCTGATTGGATCGTTTATAACGTAACGGGAAGCTTGCAGAGCGATGCTTCCAACTATACAGCATACGAAGATATTTCGGCAGGTTACGGAGAGTTTAAACTGACATTGAACAAGCTGGATGTTATCGGCGGTGTGCGTGTTGAAGGAACCAAACAAGGTTACAATACCAATCCGGTTGTGCTTACGATAACCAGTAACGCGCAAAAGACCTATACCGATGTATTGCCAAGTTTGCAGCTGAAATACAGGCTTACTGATCTTTCTAATCTCAGGGCGTCTTATTTCAAGTCAATTGCACGTCCGGCTTTATTTGAACTGGTTCCTACCCCAACATATGGCGAAGCTACCGACGTTACAGGCAATCCGTATGTAAAGCACTCGGAAGCTGATAATTATGATTTAAGGTATGAGCTATTCCCTAAAAATGAAGAACAATTTTTTATTGGGGGCTTTTACAAAACGATTAAAAATCCAATTGAATTTGCATTAATTTCTACTTTGAATGGCCAATTGGAAACAACTCCGCAAAATTTTGGTACCGCTAAAGTTGGAGGCGCTGAAATAGTTTACAGTAGGTATTTTGGCAATATTGGTTTTTCTGGTAATTATACGTATACCTATTCAAATATAAACTCTCCCAAAGTTGTGCCTGAGGCGGGTGCCGTAAACGGCAAGCCGGTAATTAAAAATCAAAGCAGACCAATGCAGGGCCAGACCGGTAATGTAGCAAATCTTTCACTATTATATAAAAACGATGCACATAAGGTTTTTGTACAATTAGCATATACTTATACGAGCAAAACGTTATCGCTTGTTTATAATGACTATGGTTATGACTATTATACACAGCCACAGTCTTTTTTATCGTTCTCAGCAGAGAAGCAGATAAGCCGGCATTTTACCGTCACTGCTAAGGTCAATAACATCTTAAATACGCCTACGATTGTTAAAATTAATAACCTGGTGCAATCGAAGGATATTTATAATGTAAGTTTTAATCTGGGTTTAAGGTATTCGTTATAATTCAAAAAACTATTAACATGAAAACGAAATATATATTTTTTATACTAACAGGTATTTTATGGATAACCGGTGTTTCTTCCTGCAAGAAAGCGGAGTTAACCACCTTTGCCAAAGTCAAAATACCAACGTCAAGCCCTATAGCGGCAGGCAATATAAGCGGATTTGTAAAGGGTACTTTGCTAACCGGGCAAACCTATACCGTTACCGCAGACATCACCGTAAAAAAGGGTGATACTTTATCCGCACAGCCCGGAGCTATTGTGGTGGTTAAAAACAACGCGCAGTTTAATATCCAGGGTGTGTTAAACTTACTGGGTTCGCAGGATAGTCCGGTATTCTTTAATTCTGACGCCAACACGCCCGGCACCTGGGGGGGCTTTCAGGCGGACAGCGCGGAAGCGATTATTATTAAATGGACACATGTGGATAATACCGGTGGTCCTGATGCCTCAGGAAGCGCCCGCAGAACATTAGTTGTAAATAAAGTGGGTGTACCGGTCGATATTGAAGATTCGTGGTTCACTAACGGTCAGGACGATTTAATGGGATTGTTCGGGGCTAAGGTTACCATACTACGCAATACGATCAGCTCATCGGGGAGTACAGATGGCGAAGGAATTAACCTGAAATCAGGCGCAACGGGCGTGGTTGCATATAATGTAATATTTAGCCAGGCGGGAAGCGGTGTTAAACTGGAGACAAGCACAACAGTACCATTTCCCCAAACAGAAGTTGACGTCTACAATAATACAATAGTTTCAGTTGGTTGGCGTAGAGGTTCGGCCGAGCCGGGACGCGGAACATCCGTTGGTGTAAATGCGATCGGGCATATTTATAATAATATTTATGTAAATTGTTATCATGGTATTGAACTATTTAACGATGCCGACAATGTACATACCACCCACGGTAATAATCTGTTTTATGCCTCTGTTGATAACTTTACAGATTTGCGCGATCCAACGATTCAGATTAATCTCCGCAATAATTTTTATCCGGCGGGTGCTTCAGGTACCCCGCAGCCTACTGATTTGATCTCAACCAAGGTAGGTAACCTTGATCCGTTATTTGTGAAGTTTGATGGTACGGTGGCCGCACCCAATGGTTACCCAAATACCAATGATTTTCATTTACAATCCGGTTCACCTGCTTTCGGTGCGGGTAACCCGGGCTTTGACAGCAAACACCCGGAATATGGTAACCAGGATATGGGTGCTTATACAACTGACGGTAAAGGAAACAAACACTAAACACTAATTTGATTATAGATATGAAAAAGAATCCTATTTCAATACTTACATTACTTTTTTTTGCCATCGTACCCTTGTGCGGAATGACTCAGACTCCGAACTATGTAGCTGACAAAACGATTCCTCTTGCGGGAAATGGCAGTTATGATTATGCCTATATTGACCAGGTTAACCATATTTTATATGCTTCGCATGGCACTGCTGTCCAGGTAGTAGATCTGCAGACCGAAAAGCCCATTGCTACAATTGACAACATGAAAGGTGTTCATGGCATTGCTGTGGTTAACGACCTCGACCGGGGTTTTATCAGTGACGGAAAGGGTAACGCCGTTATTGCATTCGATATTAAAACATTTAAAACGATTAAAGTAATACCGATAACCGGGACTGATGCTGACGGTATCATTTATGATCCGTTTTCCAGGAAAATATTTGTTTTTGAAGGCGATGGTAAAGCTGCCGTGGTCGTTGATCCGCAAGAATTAACACAGGTCGGTTCAATCGAAATGGGCGGGGCGCCTGAGTTTGCCGTATCTGATGGGAAGGGGTTGATTTACAATAACCTGGAAGATAAAAGCCGCCTGAATGTAATTGATGTAAAAACGCTGAAGGTGATAAAAAGTTATCCGCTTGATCCTTGCGGCGGGCCAACAGGACTGGCGATTGATAAAGATAACCAGCGTTTATTTACCGTTTGCCGCCAAAACAAGGGCATGAGTGTTATTGATATTGCAAGCGGCAAGGTGGTTCAGACTTTACCTATCGGTACGGGGGTTGATGCGGTGATCTATGATGCGGTGAACAAATTGGTAATTGCCTCCAATGGCGATGGTACTGCTTGTGTCTTCAAACAGAATTCAGCGGATCATTACAGCCTGATTCAAACATTGACTACGCAATACCGTGCAAAAACAATGGCTATGGATAATACTACTCATAAGCTTTATTTCCCGGTTGCAGACTATCAAAAAGGAACGAAGAATCAAGTGCCTGACACTTTTAAATTATTGGTTTACCGTTTAAATTAAAATAAATTTTATGAAACGCAGAGATTTTGTAGTCAGCACGGCATTGACTGCTATAGGCGCTACGCTGATCAATCCATTGGGAGCGCTGGCTGACGCTGAAGTTACTCACCTTGAAAGTAATGACCTCTCGCTCAGTGCATTAAAAGACGATTTCGCCCTGCATTTTATGGCGCTTGGCGATTGGGGAAGAAACGGGGAGTATGACCAGTTGGAGGTAGCCAGGCAAATGGGACAATGGGCTACGGAACATCCTAATAATTTTGTAATTTCTTGCGGGGATAATTTTTATCCTTCAGGTGTGGTAAGTGAAAATGATCCCTTGTGGCATTATTCATTTGAGAGCATATATACTGCCCATTCACTGCAATGCGACTGGTACCCTGTTTTAGGTAACCATGATTATCATACGGATGTGGATGCCCAGGTACGGTACAGCAAAATAAGCCGCAGATGGGATATGCCTGCCCGTTATTATTCAAAGGAAATCAGCCTCAATAAAGATAAGGATACGGAAATAAAAGGTCCCGGCAAGAGCAAAACAAAGGACAAGGTACTTTTTGTAATGATAGATACCGACCCATTTTTGCATGAAGCTAAAGCAGAGTATGTACAAACCCAATTGAAGTGGCTAAACGAAACGCTGGAAAAAGCTTCTGCCGATGTAAAATGGAAGATTGTAGTTGGCCATCATCCCTTTTATACCGTAGGTCCGCGTATTAATAATTACGATACGCTGATGATGCGAAAAGCTCTTCCAAAAATTTTTGAAGATCATAAGGTGGACGTTTATTTATCCGGTCATGAGCATTCTCTGCAACATTTAAAGCCTGAGGGCTTTACCCATCAATTTATTTCGGGAGCAGGTTCAGAACTTACCAGGGTAACCGAAGGCATTCCTTACAGCCGTTTTCAGGCTTCTGAACATGGGTTTATGTATTTTTCAATTGATTCGAACAGGTTAAATGTAAAGGCGGTCAGTTATACCGGAAAAGTACTGTACGAAACGGAACTGAAAAAATCCTGAAGCGGATTGCTTTAATCAATAAAGAGCCCTGAGAATTTTTCAGGGTTCTTTATTATTTGTCAGTTCAGTTATTTTATAGCTCCTTCACATTATCATTGGGCTGGCGGTCGATCAGCTTTGCATAAGGGTCAATAGCTACATTTACCGGTTTTCCCTTAACAATAACACTGATGGTATGCTGGCCCAATGTAAGTTTGTATTTCTTCAGATATAATGGGTTAACCTGCGACCTTCCTTCCTTATTATTGCTATTAGCCGCAAATACCCCGATGTCTATGTAATCATTCATGTTTTTGGCAGGTATATCATTGCCTTTGTCATCTATCCAAACCTTAACAGCATCTACTTTAAAGGTAACCTTATATTCATTTTTGTTGCCGGTGTGGACCGCTTTGGCTTCGCTCACTTTATTATCATATAAAGTGATCTTTTGCCAGGTATCTGTTAAATAATATTGCAAAGAGTTTGGCACATGTTTTTGCAGGTAGCGGTACAGATCCTTAGTGCCTGCAAAGGGCGGGTTATTTTTAAAAGCATAGGCGTTTTTAAACTCCCGCAAAGCTGAATTGATGCTATCCTCGCCTATCAGGTCCCTCAATCCGTATAAAGCCACGCTGGCTTTACCGCCCCACTCAAACCATTTGTCGGCCTTAATTAAGGGCTGTTCCTTTTCTTCCATGCGCCTCCTTACGAACAGGTAGAACCATAGCTGATCCTGAAGAACAGCTTTCATATTGGCTTTGCCATACTTTTTTTCAGTCATTACCAGCGCGCTGTAAGTAGCTAACCCCTCGGGAATAACTAATGAACCTACCGTATTATTAGGCGCCACCTGGAAACGCCACCATTGCTGGGCCAGTTGGCGGGCCGTATTAAAATAGCAGAAATCAAATTGATTCGGATCATCGAAATCCGCGTTCCATGCGTAATATTCTGCATAAGTATCCAGGGTAGTCATGGAGGCATCATGAGGACCGTAAGCGGACGTTTCAGCAAGGCGAATATCCTTAAAGGGATAGGGGCCATAAACGGAGGCAAAATAATTAAGCCCATCTTTATAAGCCGTTGTAAACCGCCGGACGTTGGCATTGTGCTCAGGATGATAAAATATATCAATGTTCACCTTATGATCCAGTTGCAGACTGTCATGTAAAACAGCGAATCTTGCCGACAAGATGCCTACCGGTGCATACATTCCCGGCTGAGTTTGCTCGTAACGGAAATAGTTGCGCCCGTTTTGTTTCCATTGTTTCTTCAGGTGGCCGGGTGCGATGGCCGTTTGATTGCCCAAAGTGCTTACTGTGATATCCATGCTTAACAGATCGGATGCTTTGCCTGATTTGAGTGTGGAAATGCCTTCCGGATTATTCTGCGCTATTTCTTCTTCCTGTTTTGGTGGCAGATGATTTTTTTTACGCAAATAAGGGCTGCTCACTTCGTCATCATCATCATAACCCAGGCCGGGCAGGCCTCCGTTGAAAAACGTGCCGTTACGAAGCATGGTAGCTGCATACAGACCATTGCTGAAGCCTTTATGAACAACAGACGAGTTGATCTCCAAAACGGCCGAGTCTGCCGGTGCCAGTGGTTTTTGGAACTGATACAGGCGGAAGGCGGCAGTATCCCGCTCTGGCCTGAACCAATTTAATACGCCACGCGAGTAGGTCAGCGGATAAGTAAAAGCTACCGGTTTTCCTTCACTTTTAATGGAATAATCAGTTAATTCATCACCATCTAGTAACAGCTTTATTATGGGCTTATCGGTTTTATTTACAATGGTGACAAAAGCTTTCATAAATGCCTGTTGCTTGTCCGGGTACAGGTCAGCATACATTTTAACGCGGGTTACTTTGGGCAGCGGGAGGTTTTGGTAGCCTTTTAATGTTTTTTCATAGATAATGGCCCGGTCGTCTAGCTCTGTTTTAATCAGAAAATTATTTAAATAGCTTACATTATAATAGTTATAAGCACCTACAGCTAAAAAAGCCAGGAGTAAAATTCCTGTAAAAAGTCTGGTTTTAGTATCAAACCTTTCCGCCAGCAATTGAAGCCTTTCTTTAAAGGATGAGGTTACCCCACGGTAATAGAACAAAGCGGAAACAATGATCAGCAAACCACCAAAAAGCAGCCAGTACAGGTTAAACCAGTTAACGGGTGCGGTCATATGTCCCAAGCCGTCCATATCCGAAATACCGTACCCGGGTGTATAAGAGTATAAAAATAAATTGTAGTCGAATATTCCGGTAGTCCGCAAAAAGAATACAGCCACCCAAAAGAAGACCCCGATGCCATGGGCCACAAATTTATTGTTGATCATGACGTGCACCAGGTAGGAGAACAAGACCATTTCCAATAAACGGGGCAAAATGATAATAAAAAAATAAGTGAAATAAACCGGGAAATTAAACTGGTAAAAGCCCTTTGCTATTTGCACAGCCATAACCAGTACTACCGGTATAAATGCCAGGCCAGCCCCAAGTATAAGCAGCGAAATAAGTTTGGAGCCATTTAAAACCCAGTTTGGCGGCGGTAAGGAATCATTGATAAAAGCGTACCGTGTTATGCGGTCGCGGTGAAGCGTTTCGCCGGTGTAAAAGATGATAATGAAAAAGATAAAGAAGGGAAATACATCGTTGAAAATATCAAACAGCGTGACCGTGCGCGGGAAATACGGTACGCCGAATTCGCTGTTACCCATCCAGAAAACGAAGCCCAGGAAAAACATACCACTGGATAAGATGATCCAGAAATAATTGTCCCGGATAATATTCGACAGCTCTATTTTGGTAAGATTAAACAGGGTGCTGCGGTTATAAGAACCCTTAAAACTAACTTTAATATTTCTGACAAGTGAACGCTTAACTTTTGATACCGCATCGTCAATTGCCGATTTATCCCGTTTCCCGCTAAAGAATTTTTCGAAATTGAAACGGATATAGGTATAGATCAAAATAACCAACCCTAAGCCCGACCAAATGAGGCGATTAAGCAGAAAAATACCTTCAACAGGAAATAAAGTAGTATTTTTTTGGATAGAGTTTGCTGTATTGGAGGCCAGACGGACGCCATTTAACCCAAAAGGATCAGCCAGGTTGATCACTGTTGCATTGTTGGTATGCCCGAGAAAAAATAAGGAAAGGAAATAACCTAAAAATAACAGGATACCACCACTGTAGATCACCTTTACATTGCGCGTAATGGCTACCAGTCCAAAAAACAGGGATGAGGTAAAGAACAGGTTAGGCAAGGCAATCGTAAAAAACGGGTGCAGGTAATAGATCAACTTATCAGGCCCATATTCTTTGGGGTCTTTCCAGCCCATTGCAGGCCCGAGTTTAGTTCCGATATAAGCGCCAATGATAATAGCGCTTGCAATAAAGAGCATACATAAAAATGAACCCAGGTAACGCCCCCAAAAATACCCGGCTTTGGTGACAGGGTAGGTGAGGTAATAATCTTTGGTATTGTATTCTATATCGCGGTATAAAGCCATCCCCATAATGGATGAGCTCACCAGCATCATCATCATAGTAATACCACCGCACCACAATGCAATAATAAAGGGCGCATTGATGTGCTCCTTTTCGCCCAATGGCAATGAGCCGGTGGCAAAAGTGCCTATTGTAAAAATTATTGTGGCGGCAAAATATAGATAGACGGCGGGCCTGCGGATCCGGTTTTGGATCTCGAACAAAATTATCTTCCAGAACATATTTGTTATGATTTAAAGAGGGTTAAATGGTATTTACATCCACACGTGTAGCCATGCTGCTGAAATAAACATCTTCTAAATTTGGTGTACTTGCTGCAAAGCCATTGCCGGGATCAGTTTCCTGTAATATCCTTATATAAAGCTTACCTGTTTTTAATTGGGTTGATATGACATTAAAGTCATCCTTGTAATGGGATAATTCAGCCTTATTGATCGCCTTGCTGAATATTTTTCCTTCCATTTCGCTCACGGCTGCATCCGGCTCGCCGGCATATAATACTTCGCCCTGGCAAATGATGGCAAAGTTGGAGCAAAGGGTGCTGACGTCCTCGACAATATGGGTTGACAGGATGACAATGGTATTTTCGCCCAACTGGCTCAGCAGGTTATAAAAACGGTTCCTTTCGGCCGGGTCCAAACCGGCTGTGGGTTCATCTACAATGATCAGCTTCGGATCGCCAATCAGTGCCTGGGCTATGCCGAAACGCTGCTTCATTCCGCCTGAATAAGTGCCGAGATGTTTTTTCCGGTCTTTTGACAAGTTTACATTTTCGAGCAGACTGCCGACTAACTCTTTACGTTCTGCGGCGTTATTAATCCCTTTTAGCTGCGCAATATGGTCAAGCATCCGTTCGGCTGATATTTTCGGATATACACCAAATTCCTGCGGCAGGTAGCCCAATAATTGCCTTACTTCAGTTTTGTTTTTCAGCACGTCCAGGTCATCCAAAAAAATGCTCCCTTTGTCCGCCTCCTGTAAAGTGGCAATAGTGCGCATCAGGGATGATTTACCGGCGCCGTTCGGCCCCAAAAGGCCGAACATGCCGTTGTTTAAGGTCAGCGATACCTCTTTTAAAGCATGCACGCCATTTGCATAGGTTTTTGACAGGGAATTGATAGTTAACTTCATTTTGATAAGATTTAGATTATTGCTTCTTTAAAATATTTTGTGCTGATCCGGTTAATATCAGTTTCGCGCTATCGGCCAAATGATAGTTAAGCTGACCGATGACAGCGTTGTCTAATAATAATTTGCTTTTGTTGCGGATATCAAGCGTTATATCCTGGAATCGGTTGCTCTTGTCAACAATTATTTTTGAAAGGCTCCCCTGACTTTTTCCAATTACAGCATTGACTGAACGGATATGATTATTGGCAAGCACAACAGTACTGCCATAATCCTGACTGATGCTCAGGCTATCCTGCGTAAAGCCATCTATCAATACCTTGCGCATATTCCATTCGTCCCTTACAATGGTGTCTATAATTAATTTATGGCTGGCTGTATAAGCAGCATTGGTATTGACTTTCACCAGTTCAGGGCACGAGATGACCAGCAGATAAGG
Organism: Mucilaginibacter sp.; assembly: GCA_028287895.1. GTDB lineage: Bacteria > Bacteroidota > Bacteroidia > Sphingobacteriales > Sphingobacteriaceae > Mucilaginibacter. The sequence continues at coordinate 22,289 of JAQBOV010000042.1, forward strand.
GTTGGGGTTAAAGCGGTAGTTTTGTTTAAAATCGGCGTCTATTTGCAAACGTTTGCCTTGCTGCTTAATTCTGGCATATTCAAGTGCATTCGAATCAATTCTGATACTAAAGGGACCCTGTACAAATTTCACATTCGCCGCTGTAGACGAGTTGATATCCACCACATCAAAATTTTTGAACTTCAAGGCGACAAAACTTCTATACGGGTCTTTATATCTGCCTGATACGAACTCTTTTTTTAATGAATAATCAAAGCCAATAAGCGAGACCAAAACCAGGAGCAAAGCAGCTAATATTAATTGATTACTTGTTTTCATTTTTGATATCTGATTTTGATGTATAACTTTCTGACTTAAATTGCTCAAATCGTGTTTTAAGCTCATCCAGGCTGATATCAAGCAGATAAATAGTCCTGAAAAATTCAGCGAGGTCTTGCTGGATAAAACGTTCTTTGCGATAGGCTTTAACTTTATCATAACCCTCAGGGGAGACGAATAAACCCAGCCCTCTTTTATTATAGATCACACCCTGGTTTTGCAAGAACTCATAGGAGCGCATCACCGTATTGGGGTTCACCTCCAAAGCAATGGCCAGCTCGCGCACTGAAGGTATCTTTTGTTCTGCGGGCCATTTACCCAGTAATATATTTTCGCTTACAAAGGCGGCAATTTGCAGGTATATCGCTTGGTTATCTCTAAACTCCATAATACTGCTGATTAATTAAACCTGCTTTTCTTTTAAACGATAATAGGCCGCTACCCAAAAGATCAAAGCCAGTACTGCAAGAAAAATTAATATAAAAGAATCCCATGCATCCGTAATATTAAGATCCCAAACTTTGTTATTTTCAACAAACCGGATATTGCCAAAAGGCAAACCGGTATTAACATCCCGGCCCAATAAGGCATCAAGCAACACTTTATTAATAAGTGTCAGAATGGCTAGGTAAATAAAGAATGCGAAGGAAGTTTTCAGGAAATGCAGCTTCTCAAAAAAAATAGCGCCATGAAATGCAATGGCATGTAAAAAGGCATACAACAGATAGGCCCAGCAGATAGGGTTGTCAAAAACATTAATTATTTCTGCAGGCTGTCCGGAGAAGTGTTTGAGGTTAACAGCAAATAATACGATCAGGTAGAAAGTGGCGGTATAAACTACGATAAAAATCAGAAACGAGTATATCCATCCCACAAGGAATTTCTCGAAATGCGAGGCAGGCAAGGTAAGCGAAGACACTGCCTTTTTTTTATCTCCGATATCTGTAAATACAGTGCTGGTGAATATCGTACCCCCCAGGCATAATATCATCATGAATATGGCTGTTTGAAAGCCTTTATCAATAGGAACATTTATCATATATACCATAAAACTGCCGCCAAGCACCATTACACCTATCAGCACGGTTAACGACATCAGGTAGCTTTTATAGTGCTCGACGGTATGTTTGATAAACAGCCTGCCAAATCGGGTTAAATGAAAAGTGTTGTTCATATCAGGATGCTTTTAATATTTCTAAAAGTGATTGATTACCGCTGATGATCGCATTGAAAAGCAGCTCCAGATCGGGCTTGCTGAATTTTCCGGTTGTATTGTGAAGAATTGCGTTTTTACCACGAATGCTTTCTTCTTCATATAAAACAGGAAAGCCTCCGGTATCGGCATAGGTGCCAAAAGTTATTTTTTCTACCACCTCATCGAGCGACCTGTTCACTACAATCTCGCGCTCGTGCAGCACCAGCAGGGTATCAATCAAACTGTCAAGATCTCTTACCTGGTGCGTAGATATTACAATGCACCGTTCTTCGGTCAATACCGAGGCGATCAGCTTGCGGAATTGCACTTTTGAGGGAATATCCAATCCATTGGTCGGCTCGTCCATAATCAGCAGGTTGGTATTGGTAGCCAGCGCAAAAGCAACCATCGCCTTTTTTTGCTGTCCGTATGATTGTTTATCCATCACTCCATCCAGGTCGACGTCAAGCACTTTCAAGTAATGATAAAAGTCACTCTGGCTGAATTTTGGATAAAATCCAGCGGTGTTTGCAACAAACTGAACCGGCGTAAGCGATGGAACATATAATTCCTCCGCTATAAAATAAATATCCTCCAATACGGATACCGGGCGATTGGCTACATTTATGCCATTAAACAAGCAGCTTCCTTTTGCCGGAAATGCCAGGCCGGTTATGTTTTTTAAGAGGGTTGATTTACCGGCACCGTTTTTACCCAGTAAACCATAGATATGCCCTTTGTTTAATGTCAGATTAAGGTCTTTAAAAAGCAGGGGTTTACCAGCATAGGCAAAACTTAAGTCCTTAATTTCGATCATGTTTGTTTGTGTATTAGTATAATAGTACACTACAAATATAAAGCAGTTTTTCGCATTTCAAATTATTTTTTTTTACAGGCAGTTCATTACTGAGCTGATAGTTATCTGAAATCTCCCTGTGAACAGTAATAGCTTGAATTTGTTAATGATATTCACCAGTAAATTAGAGTCTATTGTCAGTGGTTATTCAAAAGAATCATTGCTATTCTTTTCGAGCAGAAATATTATTAAAACTTGCCGATATTTGTTTAAACATCAATTGTAAAAATATAGCGTGACATGGAAGTAGGAATAGACAGTTTTGCTGCGGCGACGTTTGATGATAGCAACGATTCGGCCACCCGAAATGTAAATGCAATGGCCCAATTGCTAGAAAGAATTGAGCATGCCGATCAGGCTGGACTGGATGTGTTTGGCATTGGTGAGCATCACCGTAAGGAATTTTTAGATTCGGCACCCACCATGATCCTTGCAGCTGCGGCAGCACGTACCAGGCGGATCCGTTTAACCAGTGCAGTAACCGTTATCAGCGCGGCTGATCCGGTAAGGGTATTTCAAAACTTCGCGACTTTAGATATTATTTCCAATGGCCGTGCAGAAATTGTAGCAGGGCGCGGCTCATTTATTGAGGCATACCCGCTTTTTGGTTATAAGCTGCAAGACTATGATCTGCTTTTTGCTGAAAAGCTGGATCTGTTGCTGAAAATCAGGGATAATGAGGTAGTTACATGGTCCGGTAAGTTCCGTGCGCCGCTGAATGGCCAGGCGATTTACCCCCGGCCTGTACAACCCTCACTGCCGATCTGGTTAGGCGTTGGCGGCACTCCGCAATCTTTTGTGCGTGCAGGCACTTTGGGACTTCCCTTAATGGTTGCTGTTATCGGCGGCGAAACACATCGCTTCAGGCCATTGATCGATCTTTACCGCCAAGCCGGCAAAAAAGCAGGACATTCACCTGATCGTTTAAAAGTGGGCTTGCATTCAATTGGCTATGTAGGGGATACCACCCAGGAAGCCACCAATGATTTTTACCCGGGATATGCAGAGGTATTTACCAGGCTGGGAAAAGAACGTGGATGGCCGCCCGTCACCCGTGCACACTATGATGCGCAAACCGGCCCGACTGGTGCCTTGTTGGTTGGAAGCCCGCAAGAAGTGGCTGAAAAAATACTCCGCCACAGCGAGGCTTTAGGCGGTATTTCCCGGGTGACATTTCAAATGGACCAGGCAGCGCTTCCTCAGGAGAAACTATTGAAATCTATTGAATTAATTGGCGAACGGTTAATTCCGCAAATTCGCTAGCATAAGGGACTAAAAGCTAAGCTCCCGGTATCGGTGAATTTTGATTAAACTGATCAAAAGCTAAGCAGGTGGGTTTTGCCGGAATATCCGGCTCAGGTGTGTATAGATGTCGGGGTGGTTGTGCTGGAATTGTTCCGGCTTTTCAAAAAAGTATTCTGCAGCAACCGCGAAAAATTCAGATTCATTGGTCAGTGCATATACATTGATATCCGATTCGCCTCTTTCAATACGGTTCATTTCCATGTGCATCAGGTCAAGCCAGGGAATGGTATATTCATTGGCCATCAGGTTTTCGGGGATGCCATCAGTTGCGCCGTCGGATTTATCAAGCAGGTGAACAAATTCATGTATGGCGGTATTTTCTTTCCCCCGGCTATTAGAGAATCCTTTCGTGAGCGCTGCCCTGGAAAGCAGCATTTGGCCGTTCAGGTAACCGGAACCCACCATCCCCAGGATATTTCGGTTTTCGCCTTCAAACCGGAACTCCTTGTCAAATGTATCCGGGTAAAGGATCACATTGGTCAGGTTTTTGTATTTCCAATCCGGCAGGCCAAATATGGGAATAACAGCGCTGGAGGCAATCAGTATCCGGTCAAGATCGGTAATCGCGGTACCAACCCCTTCGATGCGGGTATCGTTCAAAAACGCTGCTATTAGTTTTTCAAAAAGCCTTTATCGCCGTTATTTAGTTTTTTGTAATAGGCTACATGTTCGGCCAGCAGCATTTTGTAGTTTTCACCAGGTAAGCTGTCAGCCCTCTTTTTTTTACCGGACAAAAAATAAATGCCCAATAGCAACCCGATAGAAAGGATCAAGTACATGGTTGGTAATTTAATGCGAATTTAAAGAATTGGCGGTTGTTGTGCTTGATCATTACCCTTTTAATTTAAGAAAAAACACCGTAAATTTTTATGAGTTGCAGACTTTTGTTTTTTTTTGCATCAATCCTATCGGGGGCATTTGCCGGGTGCGTTCGGATTTGTAACAAAAATTTAACAAAATTTAACAATTATATCCCGGTTCTGTTAAGCAAAAAGAGGATTCACTGTTTAAGTTTGTCTGTCAAAAGTTAATAAACATTTAATGGAAGAATTAGAGAACGACACAGCGCTTCCCGCAACCGACATCAGGGCTATTAATGAAATGATACAACAAGAAAGCGCCTTTGTTGATCTTTTAAGATTAGAGATGGATAAGGTGATCGTGGGGCAGAAATATATGATTGACCGCCTGCTGATAGGCCTGCTGGCAGATGGTCATATCCTGCTGGAGGGCGTGCCGGGCCTGGCTAAGACACTGGCTATTAACACGCTTTCGAAGGCAATACAGGTTGATTTTAGCCGTATCCAATTTACACCAGACCTGTTGCCGGCCGATTTGGTGGGAACGATGATCTATAACCAAAAAAAGGAAGAATTCATCGTCAGGAAGGGGCCGATATTTTCCAATTTTATCCTTGCCGACGAGATCAACCGTGCTCCCGCCAAAGTGCAGAGCGCCTTGCTCGAAGCCATGCAGGAACGACAGGTCACGATTGGCGATAATACTTTCCCGCTGCCAAACCCGTTCCTGGTTCTGGCCACGCAGAACCCCATAGAGCAGGAGGGAACCTACCCGCTGCCGGAAGCGCAGGTTGACCGTTTTATGCTGAAAGTAGTGATCGGCTACCCAAATAAAGAGGATGAGAAAAAAATTATACGGGCAAATATTTCGCCCGGTGGAATGTTAAAGCCCGCAGCCATTATACAACCCGGTGATATCGTTAAAGCGCGCAAAGTGGTGCGGGAGGTATATATGGACGAAAAGATAGAGCAATACATCATTGATATCGTTTTTGCCACCCGCTTTCCGGATCAGCATAAGCTGGCTCATTATAAGAACCTAATCAGTTATGGCGCCTCGCCAAGGGCGAGCATTAACCTTGCACTGGCTTCAAAAGCGTATGCCTTTCTTAAACGCAGGGGCTATGTTATTCCGGAAGATGTAAGGGCGGTCTGCCACGATGTGCTGAGGCACCGCATCGGACTGACCTATGAAGCGGAAGCCGAAAATATGACCACTGAAGCGATTATTACCGGCATATTAAATGCCGTAGAAGTACCTTAAGTATGGCAAAGGACACTAAAGAGCTGCTTAAAAAGGTAAGAAAGATCGAGATCAGGACGCGGGGGTTAAGCAATCACCTGTTTTCGGGCGAATACCACTCTGCCTTTAAAGGAAGGGGTATGGCCTTTAGTGAGGTGCGGGAATACCAGGTAGGTGATGAGATAAGAACGATCGACTGGAATGTTACCGCTCGTTTTAATCATCCTTACGTGAAGGTTTTTGATGAGGAGAGAGAACTTACCGTCATGCTGTTAATGGATGTAAGCGGATCGGGGAACTTTGGCACCATTAACTGGCAAAAGCTGGACCTTGCCACTGAACTATGCGCGGTATTGGCTTTTTCGGCTATACAGAACAATGATAAGGTAGGCGTGCTGTTTTTTAGCGACAAGATAGAAAAGTTTATCCCACCCAAAAAAGGTCGGGGGCATATTTTAATGATTATCCGCGAGTTAATCGACTTCAAGCCTGAAAATAAAGGGACGAACGTGGCCGAAGCCTTAAGGTATTTTACCGGTGCCATCCGGAAAAAATGTACGGCTTTTATTATTTCCGATTTTATGAGTCCGGGATTTGAGTCTGAATTGAAAATAGCCAATAAAAAACATGATGTAATAGCCTTGAGGCTTTATGACAAGCATGAGGAAGAGTTTCCAAACCTGGGCCTTATCCCGGTGCGCGATCAAGAGACGGGCGAAATGCAATGGATAAATACCGGCAGCAGGGAGGCCCGGAATGCCTATAAAACCGCAGCGCTTGACAGAAACGGAATGCTAAGTCATATATTCAAAAGATCGGGCGTGGATTTTACCAGCATCGGCACGCATGAAACCTATATTACACCATTGATGACATTATTTAAAAAACGGGGTAGCAGGAAGTGACGAGTAAACGATATTTTCATCCCGGCAGCTACCGGGGCATTTTAATGATGATGCTGTGTTTGGCCTGCTTTTATTGCAGGGCCGGCGCACAAGATATACAGGTGGGATCTAAACTGGATAAAACTGCTATCCCTATTGGCGATCAAACCGTGCTGCATGTTACTGCACATATTCCGGTTAAAAGTGAGCTATCCTTTCCTCAATTAAAGGACAGCATTGGCAAAATAAAGATTGTAAGGGGGCTTAAACCCGATACCGTGTTTGACAGGAATAACCCTGCTACCGAAACCATAACAAATAATTATATTGTTACCTGTTTTGATACAGGAGTTTATGTGATCCCTGGCCTTGAGTTCCATACAAAAGCGGGTACCTTTAAAACGGGTACGGTAAGCCTGCAGGTCAGATCAGTTCCGGTTGATACTACCAAAACATTCTACGATATAAAGCAACCATTCGTCGTTTCATATACTTTTTGGGATTGGTTAAAGGACCATTGGATTTTGTTAACCATAATTTTGGTCGTCATCTTATTGGTAACAGCAATTATCTATTACCTGAAAAACCGGCCCAAAGGAATGATTATTAAAAAAGCGATCCCCGCTTTGCCGGCCGATACTGTTGCCCTGAACAGGCTTTACGGGTTACGGGATAAAAAACTATGGCAGCGAAACGGGGTAAAACCACATTATATTGAACTCACTGATATATTGCGGGAGTACCTGGAAATGAGATATCATATTAAAACCCATGAGCAAACGTCGGGGGAGATCTTCGCGGGATTAAAAGATAAAGAGATCCCTGTCAATGCAAGAGGCAGCCTGAAGCAACTGTTGACCCTTGCCGATCTGGTAAAATTCGCAAGGGAAAAGCCATCGTCTGCTGAAAACGAGCGAATGATGGAAGATGCAATTGATTTTGTCAGACAAACAAGGGAGGAAATACAATCTGCTGCCTATAAAGAGGAGTTGCCTGAATGAACTGGTTTAAAGGAATAGAATTTGCCCAGCCCGGATTTTTCTGGCTGCTGCTTGTTATCCCGCTGATGATCGCTTACTATTATTGGCGGAGCCAGCAATTGCAGGGTGCCCTTGACATGTCCACCGCCAGAGGTTTTGCATTCGCGTCAAAAACCCCCATGCGTATCTGGCGGCATTACGGTATTGTGCTAAGATCATTTGCCCTTGTTGCCCTGGTAGCTGCGCTGGCCAGGCCGCAATCCGCCTTAAGCTGGCAGAACGAAACGACCCAGGGCATTGATATCATGATCGCTACTGATATTTCGGGCAGTATGTTATCAGAAGATTTTAAACCCAACAGGCTTGAGGCTGGCAAAAATATTGCCATTGATTTTATTAAGAACCGCCCCACAGACCGTATCGGTTTGGTGGTTTTTAGCGGTGAAAGTTTTACCCAGTGCCCGTTGACTATCGATCATGACGTGCTGGTCGATTTATTCCATGATATCAAGAACGGGATGATTGATGATGGCACAGCCATAGGAATGGGATTGGCCACTGCGGTAAGCAGGCTAAAAAATAGTGAAGCAAAAAGCAAGGTTATTATTTTACTTACCGATGGGGTAAATAATATGGGCTCCATCCCGCCGATAACCGCTGCCGAAATTGCAAAACAGTTTGGTGTAAGGGTTTACACGGTTGGCGTAGGAACCAATGGCTCGGCTCCCTATCCTTTCGTGGATCAGTTCGGTAATATTCACCACCAGATAATACCTGTTCAGATAGACGAAGGGACGCTTGCAAAAATAGCCGGTATAACGGGCGGTAAATATTTCAGGGCCAGGAATAATACCGAGCTGTCGGAAATATACCGGCAGATCGATAAACTGGAAAAAGTTAAAATAGCGGTTACACAATATCATAAAAGAACAGAACATTATTTACCGTTTGCCATTATTGCCCTGGCTGTTTTATCGCTGGAGATTTTATTGAATAACACAATTTTTAAAGGAGCTTTAACCTGATGCTACGTTTTGCACATACCGAATTTTTATGGGGCCTGGCATTTGTTCCGCTGCTTATCATCTTATTTTTGATCGTCAGAAGGTGGAAAAGGAAGGCTCTTGCTTCTTTTGGTGATAGGGAAGTGATCCGGCGGCTGATCCCGGAAGTCTCATTTTCAAGGCCCGTGGTGAAATTCACCTTTTTTATAACGGCCTATGCTTTGCTTATTATCGGTTTGGCTGATCCGCAAATAGGCACGAAAACAGAGGACACCAAAAGCAAAGGTGCCGATCTGATGATATTGCTCGATGTATCCAACAGTATGCTTTCGCAAGATTTTGCCCCTGACCGTCTGGAAAATGCAAAACTCGCCATAGACCAGTTGATCGCTAACTTACAGGACAATCGAATCGGTATCGTTGTTTTTGCGGGTAAGGCTTATGTCCAACTACCTTCAACAACTGATTATTCAGCCGCCAAATTATTCCTCAACACGATCAATACAGGTATAGTGCCTGTTCAGGGCACCGCCATCGGCTCGGCCATTGATATGGGTATGAGGTCATTTGATTTTAACGATGGTACCAGCAAAGTCATGATACTAATGACCGATGGCGAGAACCATGAGGATGATGCGGTCAGGGCAGCAAAGGATGCACATGACAAGGGGGTGACCATACATGTTATCGGATTCGGCTCTGCGCAGGGTTCGCCTGTCCCGATATACGATAATGGCAAACTAACGGGCTTTCATACGGATAGTGCGGGGCATAAGGTGATCAGCAGGCTGAATGAAGACCTGTGTAAAGAAATAGCCACAGCCGGACACGGAGTTTACCTAAGAGCTACCAATGCCAATAGCGGCATGGGTATAGTGATGGACCAGGTTAATAAAATGAAGCAAAAAAATTATACCAGGAAACAGTTTAAAGATTTTGAAGACCGTTTTCAGTTTTTTTTGGCAATGGCCTTCCTGCTGTTGGCTGCAGAGTTTTTTATATCGGGCAGGAAAACTCTAAGGTTAAGCAGGTTGAAATTGTTTGAAGTGAAAAGACCATGAAGCAACTAATGATCATCCTGCTGGTGGCACTGAACGGGCCGGTGCTTTTTGCTCAGGACGCAAAAAGCGATATCCACCAGGGGAATAAACTGTACCATCAAAAAAAATATAAAGAGGCGGAAGAAGCTTATCGCAGGGCTGCGGCTAAAAAAGATCGAAAGGTAGAAAGTAACTTTAACCTGGGCGATGCCTTGTATAAAGAGAAAAAATTTGATAGTGCGGAAAAGAATTTTGCGGACATTGCTTCATCATCAATCAATCCATTGGTAAAGGCAGGGGCTTATCATAATCTGGGTAATTCTCTGCTGACCAACAAAAAATACGATGAAAGTATTGATGCTTATAAAAAAGCCTTGCTAAATAGCCCCAAGGACAATCAGACACGATATAACCTGGCCTATGCGCAGGAAATGCTCAAAAAGCAACAGCAGCAAAACAAGAACAATCAGAATAAGAACAACCAGGAAAAAAATAATCCGAATAAAAATAAGAATAACAAGGACCCGGATAAGAATAAGCAGGACCAGGATAAAAATAAGAACAATCAGAACGCAAACAATCAGAATGAAAAGGATCAGCAAAACGGGCAGCAGCCACCTGATAAAGTATCAAAGGATGATGCACAAAGGATGCTGGATGCATTGAATGATCAGGAAAAAAACACCCAGAACAAATTGAAAAATAGAAAACTTAAGGGCCAACAAGTACCTGTCATTAAAGATTGGTAAACTTATTATTAAATGAAAAAAAGATTTTATATCATATCATTTTTGCTGTTATGGACATCGCTTCTGTTTGCCGGCGACATCAAGCTGACCGCATCGGTAAGTAAAAGCCAGGTGGGAGTGGGTGAACAATTTGAGATAGATTTCACCATTAACGGTACAGGTACCCGGTTTACGCCGCCTGATTTTAGCGCGTTCCAATTAATATCAGGCCCGAATGAATCTACAAGCGTGACGGTTATAAATGGAAGTTCTGCTATTAGTACAACATACAGTTATACCCTGTCAGCAACCAAAGAGGGGATATTTACCGTTACGGCCGCAGCCATCGTAGTTAACGGGCATACCTTAATATCAAATCCATTAAAAATAAAGGTACAGGGGCAGGCTCCTGCGCCGCAAAAGCCGCAGCCACAGGCAGCGGCCCCCGAGGACAATGCTTCAGTGAATACAAAGGATCTGGCCAAATCATTATTTATTAAAGCGGATGTTAGTAAAACTAAAGTTTACACGGGTGAGCAGATTACCGTGCGCTATAAATTGTATACGCGTGTAGACCTTATAGCCAATCAGTTAGATAAGGCTCCCGATCTTAACGGTTTCTGGAGCCAGGATGTCGTCAGTAAAAATCCGAACGCAGTTTGGAGCGCCGAAACCTATAACGGAGCGCGCTATAGCGTAGCTGTTATTAAACAAACTATACTTTTCCCTCAACGTTCGGGCGATCTTACGATCGATCCTTTGGCAATGACATTCCTGGTGCGAATGAAACTGCCTCCCAGGAAGTTTCTGATCAATCCTTACGGCAATTTTCAGGACATTAAATACCAGGTAAAAAGCTCGCCGGTGACCATCCATGCCGCCGCGGTGCCCCTTGCTAGTAAACCGGCTGATTTTAGCGGCGCGGTGGGCTCTTTTTCGGTTTATACAGATGTAGACAAAAAAGAATTAAAAGCTAACGAAACAATGAATTACACCTTTGAAATTAAGGGCTCGGGCAATCTCAATCTGATAAATGCACCCAGGATCACCCCTCCGGCTGATTTTGAAAAATATGATCCTAAGACCACAGATCGGATTACGGTCGATTCAAATGGCATGTCAGGCAGCAGGCAGTACAACTACCTGTTGATCCCACGTCACCAGGGTAACTATACATTGGATCCCGCTAAATTTACCTACTTTGATCCTGCTGCAAAAAGATATATAACACTGCGCGCAAATACGTTCAATATCAAGGTAAACAAAGGCGACGTGCAGGTAAATGTACCTGTTTTTAATTCTGCCGACCAGCAGGACATCAAAATGCTGGGTAATGATATCCGCTATATAAAAACCTCGTCCCTTGATTTATACAAGGGCGGCAGCGGATTTTACAACTCTCCTTTATACGATGTGCTGCTGCTGCTGGGCCCTTTGTCATTTGCAGGTGCTTTCTTTTACCTGCGGTGGAAGACCAGTTATAACAGTGATCTGGTTTTAGTAAAAAACAGGAAAGCCGGCAAGATCGCTGCCAAACATTTGGCCGATGCTGACCAGGAACTTGCCGCAGGTAATAAAGTGGCTTTTTTCGACGCGGTCGCCAAAGGGTTATATGGTTATTTGAGTGACAAACTGAACATCCCGGTTGCCGACCTTAATAAAGAAAATATTGCAGACAGGTTAAAGGCGAAGTCCGTCAGCGATCCGGTTATCCAGCAACTGAACGATACAATGGATAGCTGTGAAATGGCCAGGTTTGCGCCGGTATCGGGCATATCGCAACGACAAGTATTTGAAAATGCAAAAAATATCATCAATGAAATTGAAGACAAGCTATAACCTGACCAGGGGCAGCATGTGCCTGCTTTTGCTGCTTTATTTACCTTTGTTTTCATGGAGTAATGATTACGGTATTCTTTATAAAAAAGCGAATGAGGAGTATCGGAAGGCGCAATACCAGCAGGCAATAAAAGCATACCGGCAAATATTAGACGCTGGTTACCAGGCCGAAGACGTTTATTTTAATTTGGGCAATGCTTATTTTAAACTTGGAGATATTCCTTCAGCATTGCTATACTATGAAAAAGCACACAAACTTGCACCCGGTGACGAAGATATTAACTTTAACATTTACTTCGCCAATTCAAAAACCACCGATAAGGTGGAGCCCGAGCCCGAGTTTTTCGTTACCCAGTGGTGGCATGGCATTATCCTGTTCTTTTCAGTCAATATACTTTCCGTATTGAGCGTTCTGTCCTTTATTGCCGGATCGGGCTTACTCGTGCTCTATCTCTTTACCACCGTTATTTCTCTTAAAAAGTTATCTTTTTATGTAGGCATAGTGATGCTTTTTTCAGGACTGTTATTTGTTTTTATATCAAACAGGCAGCTGCATTATTTTAATGATCATCACCAGGCCATTATTTTCAGTGGTTCTGTTAACGTAAAAAGCGGGCCGGGCGACCAGGCAAGTACGTTGTTTGTATTGCATGATGGCACCAAAGTAAATATTTTGGATAATAACAACGGCTGGATAAAGATACAATTGGCTAACGGCAACGAAGGTTGGATACATCGCGCTGACACCAGGGAAATATAATATTCGGAGTTATTTTTCCAGGTGTTCATGCAGCGCCGAGATGAGCGTATACAACCACAAAAACCAACACCTGAAGATCAGCTTTTTGTACAGGCAGCTGGAAATTTATGAACACATTTACGGCCTTTTTATATCTTGTTATTTAACGCCTGTGCCGTCATGGTGCTAAGTAACTGGTCCGATACTTGTTCTGAACTCATCAGGTCCGCTAAAGTCACCTGATCCAGCAACTGGTCAACAGAAAGTTGGATCATTTGCCAGAGCGAACGCACAGAGCAATCCGCCGAGTTGGTGCACAGGGGACGCGTGCCGCGATAATCACCGCAGAAGTCCTTACTGAATAAAGCCCCTCCCAAAACTTTCAGTACCCGGTTGATATTGATTTGCTTTGCAGGTATGGCCAGCAAATACCCTCCCTTATAACCAGGGGTGCTGTTAATGTAGCCGTACAGGCGCAATAAACGGGTAAGCTTGGCTACATACGCTGGCGACAAGCCTTCTGCCTTGCTTAAATCCGGGATGCTCATCCCGGATTTATCCCTGCAACCGGCAATCCGTAGCAGCAGCCTTAGGCCGTATTCTTCCTGGGCGGTAATTTTCATATTTAAATAATCTTTGAATGTTTATTAACAACCGTTTTTATAACATTCCTAATTCCAGCTTAGCCGTTTCAGACATCATCTCCCTGTTCCAGGGCGGATCCCATACCACCGACACCTGCACATCGTTCAGGCCCTCAATTTCTTTTACTTTCCGTTCCACTTCTACAGGAAGCACCTGTGCAGCCGGGCAACCTGGCGCCGTCAGGGTCATGACGATCTGTACATTATTCAAAGGCGGCATGACCGTCGTTTCATAGATCAGTCCCAGCTCATAAATACTCACCGGGATTTCGGGATCAAAAATGGTCTGCAAACAATCAATGACCTTTTGTTTTAATGCTGCCTCGTTCATCACTGTGTTTTTTTAGTCCTGATTGTTTTATAAACCAGGGCATAGTTTTTCATTTGCCTGATCATGGCCAGCAAGCCATTGGAACGGGTTTGTGCCAAATGTGTCCTCATGCCGATCTCCCCGATGAACCCAAGTTTTGCGTTAATGATCTCATCAGGGCTATGCCCGGATAATACCCGGATCAGCATACTTACCAAACCCTTTACAATTACCGCATCGCTGTCCGCTTTAAAAAACACCCGGCCATCACGGTACTCTGCCACCAACCATACGGCCGATTGGCATCCTTTGATCTGATTTTCTTCCAATTTATACTTTTCATCCAACGCCGGCAGTTTTTTACCCAGGTCGATGATGTATTCATATTTGTCTTCCCAGCTATCAAACAAAGAGAAATCCTCAATGATCTCTTTTTCGCTAGCCTGCATGCACTGATTATTGTCCGTTATCATAGTAACATTTTAATAATTTTATGTAAACCCGCAATTAGTTTGTCCACTTCCTGTTTGGTATTATACATCGCAAATGAAGCTCTTACGGTGCCCGGAAGATTAAACCGTTTCATCAGAGGCTGGCAGCAGTGATGGCCGGTTCTCACGGCAATCCCCAGATTATCCAGTAAAATACCAATATCCTGGGGGTGCGTACCTTTGATGACAAAAGACACCAGGCCTGCCTTCTGCTTTGCATTACCGACGACTGTCAGCCCGGGAATATTTTCCAGGTGCTCGGTAGCGTAGGCCAGTAACTCAGCCTCGTGTTTGCGGATATCGGCTTTCCCGGTTGCATTAACAAAGTCCAGTGCTGCTTTTAAGGCAATGGTATCTGCAATATTAGGGGTGCCCGCTTCATATTTATAGGGCAGCTCATTATACGTCGTGTGCTCAAAAGTTACTTCTTTGATCATTTCCCCGCCTCCCTGGAAAACAGGCATGTCCTCCAGGAGCGCTCTTTTACCATACAGCACGCCGACACCTGTCGGCCCATACACTTTATGGCCCGAGAATGCAAAGAAATCGCAATCCAGATCCTGTACATCAATATCCAGGTGAACGGCTGACTGCGCCCCGTCAACTAATACCAGAGCTCCGGCCTGATGAGCCGCAGCAATCATTTCCTTAACCGGATTTACCGTTCCCAGGGCATTAGATACCTGCACAATGGATACCAGCTTTGTTTGATCAGTCAGCAGGTTTTGATAGGCTGTCAAGGAAAGTTCGCCATCCTCTGTAACGGGGATCACTTTTAACAGGGCATTCTTTTGTTCACACAATATTTGCCAGGGGACAATGTTTGAATGGTGTTCCATACCCGAAATGATGATCTGGTCCCCTGCACGGATGTTTTGCCTTCCCCAGCAATAAGCTACCAGGTTAATGCCTTCGGTAGTACCTCTTGTAAAGATGATCTGCTCGCCAGAGGCCGCGCCGATGAATTGTTTCACGGCATGGCGTGTAGCTTCATAAGCGCCGGTAGCCTCTTCGGCCAGCGTATGGATACCGCGGTGAATGTTGGCGTTGTAGCCGGAATAATAGTCACTGATGGCCTCGATAACCGCTAATGGTTTTTGGGATGTTGCAGCATTATCAAGATACACCAGGGGCTTATCTTTTACCATACGGCCAAGAATAGGGAAGGCCTGCCTGATGGCATATACATCAAATACGGGCGATATGGGGCTGCTTACTGTCATTTTATTTTTTTATAGAAAGGTGCTCCCTGATGAGTTGTTTTACATGTTTACGCAGCAATTTAGGTTTTACCTGATCAAGTATATCTTCGGTAAAAGCCTCTAACAGCATGGCCCTGGCATTTTCTATAGGGATACCTCTTGTTCTTAAATAAAACAAGGCAGTTTCATCCAATTGCCCGACCGTACAACCATGGGAACATTTGACGTCATCAGCAAAAATTTCCAGTTGTGGCTTGGTATTAATACCCGCATTATCAGATAATAAAATGTTTTTGTTGGATTGATAAGCATTGGTTTTTTGAGCCTGTGGCTGCACCATTATCTTACCGTTAAACACACCGGTGGCATTATCGTCTACAATTCCTTTATATAATTGGTTGCTAAGACAACCGGGTTCCCTGTTGTCTACCAAAGTATGGTTATCTGCATGAGTGTGGCCTTTTAGCATATATAGCCCATAAAGATGCGCCTCGTTGCCTGCCGCTTCCAGTATCAGATTCATATTATTACGGATTATGCCACCGTTAAGCGTAATAGTCACCGCATGTGCGTAGCCCCGGCCAATTTGCCTGATATGCGTTGTGCTGACCTGACTGGCGTTAGCTGCATCATTTTGTATCTTATAATATTCAATAAGGGCATTGTTGTTTACTACTATCTCCATCACCTGGTTGGTGAAACTATCTGATGTGCCGATCGTTTTGAAAGTTTCTACCAATTGCATTTTACTTCCTTCTTCCATATAAATTAGGCTGCGCGGCTGACAAAGAGTGTGATGTTCCCTGGCATCGGACAGATGATAAAGGTAAACAGGATATTGCAATTCCCGCCTTTTTGCAACGTGAATGAATACTCCTCCATAGATGAATGAAGTGTTGAGCGCATGAATCCCATCTTTAATATAACGGCTGCTCTGTCCCAGGTGTTCTTTGATCTGCTTTTTATATATTCCCTTGGCAGCATCTTCCAAGGGCAGCACGGTTAGCTGATCATCAGGAGAACGGATGGCAGAGAGCATAGGCATAAACCAGCCATTTACAAAAACCAGTTCATTGGCCCCCTGGTGGCCCGGCAAGCGGATGGCATCAAGGTCTGACCGGGTAAAAACCGGCTGCCCGTCATCTGCTGCAAAATGGTATTCCTTATCGTTAAACAGGCCGCTTATACTTGTATATTTCCATTCCTCATTACGGGGAGCAGGAAGTCCTGTTTTGCTAAAAGTGTCAAAGCCTTTAAGCCGGATCCTGGCGATCTGGCCATCAGGACTTGCGCTCTGCAGTTGTTTAAACCGATCCTTAAAATGATTTACATCGACCATGATCTTGTTTGTTAATTAATACCAGCCTGTACGCCTGCTGTTAAACCAATTTCATCCTTAATAAAATCATATCCTTTTTCTTCCAGTTCCAGGGCCAGTTCTTTACCGCCTGACCTGACAATGCGGCCGTTGTATAGCACGTGCACAAAATCAGGCTGCAGGTAATCCAGCAATCGTTGGTAGTGGGTTATAATCAGTATTGCCCGGTCTTTATGACGTAGCTCATTAACGCCCTTGGCTACGACGCGCAAGGCATCAATATCCAGACCCGAGTCCGTTTCGTCCAGGATGGCCAGTTTGGGTTCGAGCATGGCCATCTGGAAAATTTCATTGCGTTTCTTCTCGCCACCGGAAAAGCCTTCATTAATGGAACGGCTCAATAAAGACTGGTCCATATTTACCAGCGCCATTTTTTCCTTCATCAGTTTGAGAAAAGCAACGGCATCCAATGCTTCCTGACCATGGTATTTCCGCTTTTCATTTACTGCGGTTTTTATAAAATTGGTCGTACTCACCCCCGGTATTTCCACCGGATATTGAAATGCGATAAACAAGCCTTCGCGTGCCCTGTCCTCGGGCGACATTTCCAGTAAATCTTTTCCTGAAAATGTAACCATGCCCTGGGTTATCTCATATTCTTCCCTGCCGGCCAGTACTAGGGCCAGGGTGCTTTTACCCGAGCCGTTAGGCCCCATAATGGCATGGACTTCGCCCGGTTTTATCTCCAGGTTAATGCCGTTTAATATCTGCTTGCCCTCGATGGCGGCGTGTATATTTTTAATTGACAACATAATTTATATCGCTATATAAAATAAATAGATATATTGATTATAAAGGTTAACCCACACTGCCTTCCAGGTTAATGGCAAGCAATTTTTGTGCTTCTACGGCGAACTCCATTGGTAACTGGTTCATTACTTCTTTGGCAAATCCGTTAACAATTAACGCCACGGCTGTTTCTGTATCAATACCCCGCTGCTTGCAATAAAAGAGCTGATCTTCACCAATTTTGGAAGTGGTCGCTTCGTGCTCAACAACTGCGGTCGTGTTTTTAACTTCTATATATGGGAAGGTATTTGCACCGCACTTGTCTCCCAGCAACAAGGAATCACATTGTGAATAATTACGGGCGTTGGTTGCCCCTTTGCCGGCACGTACCAGCCCGCGATAGCTATTGTTGCTGTATCCCGCTGAAATCCCTTTGGAAACAATCCTGCTTTTGGTATTCTTGCCTAAATGTATCATTTTGGTGCCCGTATCAGCCTGTTGATGATTATTGGTCAGGGCAATCGAGTAAAATTCACCGATCGAGCCGTCGCCCTTAAGAATAACGCTGGGATACTTCCAGGTAATAGCAGAACCGGTTTCCACCTGTGTCCACGATATCTTGGAATGTTCGCCAATGCATATTCCCCGTTTGGTGACGAAATTATAAATACCGCCGTGACCTTCCTTGTCACCGGGATACCAGTTCTGAACGGTGGAATATTTGATTTCCGCCTTACTGAGGGCAACCAGTTCTACTACGGCGGCATGTAGTTGATTTTCATCACGCATGGGCGCGGTGCATCCCTCCAGGTAGCTGACATAGCTATCGTCTTCAGCAATGATCAGCGTGCGTTCAAACTGGCCCGAATTCTCAGCATTGATCCGGAAATAGGTTGACAGTTCCATCGGGCAGCGTACGCTTTTGGGGATAAAGCAAAAAGAACCATCGGTAAATACCGCGGCATTCAGGGCCGCAAAATAATTATCGGTCATGGGCACCACAGAGCCCAGGTATTTTTTGACCAGTTCAGGATGTTGCTGTATGGCCTCGCTCATCGAGCAAAAAATGACACCTATTTCCGACAATTGTTTTTTGAATGAGGTAGCGACAGAAACACTGTCCATCACTACATCGACCGCTACTCCGCTCAGACGCTTCTGCTCATCGAGGGAAATACCCAGTTTTTCAAACGTGCGGCGTAATTCCGGGTCGAGCTCGTCCAGACCTTTTAGTTGCCCCTTTTGCTTAGGTGCGGCATAATAAATAATATCCTGGTAATTGATCGCAGGGTAGGTCACATTTGGCCATTTGGGCTCTTCCATTTTTTGCCATTGGGTATAGGCTTTCAGGCGCCAGTCCAGCATCCAGTCCGGCTCGTTCTTCTTCGCCCAGATCAGGCGGATGAGTGTTTCGTTGATCCCCTTGGGAACAATATCCGTATCGATATCCGTGACAAAACCGTATTTATAGTCATTTAATACGGTTTGTTCTAGTGTATTCAGTTCTTCCTTCATGATGCCAGCGTTTAAATGGAATCAATAATAATTACGCTGCAAAGATACGGACGCGCAAGCTGTTTGTACAAAAAAGTACAAATAACATGACAGTGAGATAACAGTTCGGCCATTTGTGTTTTTATAAATTATGCGATGGGAAAATTGCAGAAAAATTTGCGTAGTTAAATAACTACACATATATTCGTAGCCAAATAGCTACGCAATGAATTTAAGACGAGACGTATTTCAAGCCATAGCAGACCCGACAAGAAGGGCTATACTTCTGCTGCTTGCTTCGCAAGCGATGACAGCAGGTGCGATAGCCTCAAACTTTGACACAGCGAGACCGACAGTTTCAAAACACTTGCAAATACTCACCCGGTGCGACTTACTTGAACAAGAGCAAAACGGCAGAGAAATTTATTATCACTTAAATTCCGAAAAGATGAAAGAAATAGCAGACTTTATTGAACCATTCCGCAAAATGTGGGATGACAGGTTTAATAAATTGGAAACAATAATGAAGAAATACAAAGCAAAGAAATAGCATAACATGGAACAAAAAACAAAAATCAATGCCCAAGACGGCAAACAGGACCTGGTAATTACAAGGGAATTTGATTTGCCGGTGGACTTACTTTTTAAAGCGTATGCAGAACCGGGCGTTGTTGAGCAATGGATGGGAACGAAAGTGCTGAAACTCGAAAGTAGGAAGCATGGCAGTTACCAATTTGAAACAACTGATGCTAAAGGAAGCAAATACAGGTTCAATGGGGTGATCCATGAGTTTAGCCCCAACCGGAAAATCACACGGACATTTGAAATGGAGAATACGCCTTTTGGCGTTCAGCTTGAGTTGTTAGAATTTGAACAACTTACTGACCAGGCCAGCAGGCTCAATATGCACGTAATATATGAATCGCCTGCAAAAAGAGACCAGGTGCTGCAGTTACCCTTTGCTCAAGGCATAAACATGGCACATAACCGCTTGCAAGATATCGTCAGCAAACTGAAATAACACATGATGACAAAGAGAAATAAAATTATCTATTGGATTTCTAGGATCTGGCTTGCATTAGGAGTGCTATCAACCGGAGCAGTACCGTTATTCAAAGGGAAAAGGGGAGCGGCAGGAGTAGGCAGTATTACACATTTGCGCTATCCAACCTATTTGATAACAAGACGGGGTGTTTGGAAAATTTTAGGCGTTATAGCGGTGCTTATTCCTAAATTTCCTTTACTAAAGGAATGGACTTATGGAGGCTTCTTCTTTGTCATGTCTGGAACGATATTTTCACAAATCGCATTGGGTAATTCCGTGAATGAAATATTTCCCGCATTGGCATTGCTGATCCTGACTGTAGTATCCTGGCATTTCAGGCCTGCGGATAGTAAAATCATTTCAGTTTATCAATAAATGAACAGCGTGATCTGTAAGTTTGATGTATATTTAAGTAAAGCCAAAAAGTGGCGGAATAAACTTAAAACACTTATTTCAGGGGTAATATAAGTATGAATAATAAAAAAAAATTGTCGCCAGGACAAAGTGAAGCGCTACTCGGCGCTTTGAAAGCCCGTTTTGAGAAAAACATGAACCGTCATAAGGATATGGAATGGGCTAAAGTACAAGCAAAGCTGGAAGTCAATGCTGAAAAACTGTGGTCACTCAATGAAATGGAAATAACTGGCGGTGAACCGGATGTCGTTGCTCATGATAAAAGGGCGGGCGAATACATTTTTTATGATTGTTCGGCGCAAAGTCCCAAAAACCGCAGAAGTCTTTGTTACGACCGTCAAGCGCTGGAGGCAAGGAAGGAATTTAAACCGGCAAATAACGCTATTGATATGGCGGCTGCCATGGGCATTGAGCTTTTAACGGAAGAACAATATCGGGAATTACAGCAATTTGGAAATTTCGATACGAAAACATCGAGTTGGTTGAAAACACCTGCTGATATTAGAAAACCCGGCGGCGCCATCTTTGCTGATTACCGCTACGGAACTGTCTTTGTATACCACAACGGTGCAGAATCATACTATGCCGCCAGGGGGTTCCGTGGCTCGCTACGAGTCTGAATTTTGCATAAAGTAACATACTGTAATAAAGATTAGAATGAATCCTGAAGTTGATTTCTTTTTTAGTAAAGCCAAAAAGTGGCAGCAAGAGCTGGAGCAATTGCGAATGATCGTTCTTGACTGTGGGCTGACCGAAGAGTTGAAGTGGGGTGTTCCTTGTTACACGTTTCAGAAAGGTAACCTAGTTTTAATACATGTATTTAAAGAATATTGTGCGCTTCTGTTTTTCAAAGGTGCCTTGTTAAATGACGCCAATGGTATGCTGATCCTACAAACGGAGAATGTTCAGTCGGCGCGGCAGATACGGTTCACTAATATTCGGGAAATAGTTGAAATGGAACCCATTCTGAAAGCCTGTATTTATCAAGCCATTGAAGTGGAAAAAGCCGGGTTGAAAGTGGATCTTAAAAAGACTGCCGACTTCGCTGTTCCTGAAGAATTTCAAAGTAAACTGGATCGGATTCCTGCCCTGAAAACTGCTTTTGAGGCATTGACGCCGGGACGGCAAAGAGGATACCTGTTTTATTTTTCTCAACCCAAACAATCCAAAACCCGGGAGACAAGGGTTGAAAAATGTATGCAGCAAATTCTCGATGGAAAAGGATTAGATGACTAGAACATTAGATGCGAAAATAATAGGGACCTTGCCTCTGGGTAACGGAAGGCCGGGTATGATGCCTGACGGCGGTGTGACGAAAGAAAACGGTTCTGTAGCCTTTTTATTTGTCTGCTGTTACAAAGTGTTAACAGTAAACTTACAATAAGGCCCCATAAAAAAGTGCTTTAAGTAACCAGGGAAAATCAATAAAAACGTATTGCATAAAATGGTTAAAACAACCAGCGCAATGATGAAATATGTTGGGCTTTCCTGATATATACTATTCTTTAATTAAAGCGTCCTTTTTTCGCCGCATGTTCGTACTGTGTTTTCGAAGAAAATTATAAGTAACGGCCAATCCCATGTATTGGGCGCTTCTGCTGCTATTCGTTCCATCGAAAAAGTAGTAGCCCTGGGTAACAGCTACAGCGACCGTTGGAGAAATATTGAAATTGATACTATTGCAGATCTCCGTCATTAAGGCCTGTTTGGCTCCGAATATGTACCCGCCGCTCAGGCAAAGTCCCTCAGCAAACCGCCCGGCAGAAAAGATATTAATGGTTGGCCTGAATTCAATATAATGGGAAGAATCGTTTGATGACCTTAATGAACTTATCCTTCCGGTCGCCAAGCCCATATCGAAAATTCCATAAGTACGACCAAACTCCCCTGCCGGTGAGAATCTTTTGCCAAAGCCGCCTTTTGCATTTACAAATACGCTTGTGTTAAAGGAGGCATAAAAATAGCGGGGTTCTTTGTTTTCTTTAGTGGTATCTTTCTCGATAACTGTATCCTTGTTTGAAACTTTACGTTCCGAATGCGGGATGATGGGTCCCAGACCAGGTTTATTAATAATTTGTGCAAAGCATGCGCACACAAAAAAAGTCAAGCAGACGGTAAATGTTATTTTCACTTTTGGGGTATTTAATTATTGATTAGACAGTTACCCCGTTTATTTGTTTGAGAACAACAGTTCGTTATATCTATTATGCTCAGGAATACACAACCTCAATAATCGCTTGAAACAGGTCAATTTCCACGGGACGCTGAACCATCCGCTCAATGTGCAGGTCACTTTCGAGCGGAAGACACACTTTTTCAAAAGCTAGTATTTCGAACTATTTGCTAAAGAACGCTATTTCCTGAAAATACCCGGAATCAGTATTGCCGAGGGGCCGGCTTATTGCAGGTCATCGGTTTGGAAACGGAAGTGATCAGGTTCATTGTGAACAGACACCCGGATGATTTTTCGCTCGACCTGTTTAAAAAGGAGTATCCTTTTTACCTTACCTTTTCACCCGGTGGGTTAAACAGGTGATCTGTACTATTAAACGACCATTCTGCATAGGCAAAATTTTAAAAGAACCAATATTGTCACCATTCAATATATTGAATAACCAGGAATGGATTCCTTTCCATGAAACCCATGGAAAAGACATCGACGTTTACTGGCCGACGGGAATTGGAACAATATGCTAAAATTTAACTTTTATGATCATTTTAATAGCGCGACTACCTCGTCATTTTCCTGATTTACAGCATAGTCCAACGCAGTTTTCCCCCATTTGTCTTTGATGGATTTATCAGCTTGTTGTGCCAGTAAATATTTGACGATATCCGAGTGGCCGAACGTTGATGCGAAAATGAGCGGTGAGGCACCATTGTAGTTTAGTATATTTAAATCAGATTTATATTGATGTAAAAGCATGACCATATTCAGATATCCTTTGAAACAGGCTCCCATCATTGCCGTGTTCCCCGAAAGGTCGTGTGCATCGGGTTTAGCCCCCATTTTAAGTAAGAATTTTGCTGCCTGTTCATTATTATTATAAACAGCAATTATTAATGGGGTTGATCCACGGCGGTCCGTAGTATCTATTTTATTCCCTTCTTTTAGGAACTGTTTCAAGACAATAGTGTCATTAGCGCGGGCTGCGCTAAAAATATCCTGTGCAAAAGCGCCAATTGACGTGCTAAGTAATAGCAGGAGTATAAATATTTTTTTGTTCATCGTAATTAGTTTAAGCAGCTATAATAATTGATTTCGTTGATTCATGTGGTCCCTGTTCTTCTTCCAGTTCAGAAATACATTCGTTTCTTCGCTTATAATATGTTTGACCATATCAATTGCTGCCAACTGATCGTTATTGGTCAGATTTTTTAACCTGGTAAAATTATCAAGTGTAATCAGCCGGTTTAAATTATTGTCATCCGCAAGCGTTATGCTGCGAAAAGTGGTCAGATCAATAAAAAGCCTATTGCTGATCCCGGACAACATAGCAGGATTTATTATTTGATCAGCAGCTGCACAGGAAATCACTACACGGAACTGAGCTAAAATTTGTGGTAGAAAGTCATATTCTGCAACGGTGTAATTATACTTTTTAGCCAGTATTTCAGCTTTCCAAGGGGTTCTGTTGGCAATGGCTACGTTTGTAAACTTTAGCGAAGAAAAATATTTAAGTAAGTCTGCAGTTATTTCGCCTGCGCCAATAACCAGGATAGCTACGTTATTATCCTGAAGTTGCTTTTTGATAACATCAACCGCCAGGTAGCTTATTGATTTAGATCCGCTGTGGTATGCCGTTTCATTGATTATCCTTTTATGAGATCGGAAAATTGCCTGGGATACTCTTTCCAGAACGCCGGACATACAGTTATTTTGCTGACTTATTATATAGGCGTCCTTCATCTGCCTCATTATTTGTTTGTCCCCACAAACCATGGAATGCAAACCATTACCAACTTCTACTATGTATTGCACAGCGTCTTCAGTATTGGGAATAATATCAAACTGAGTTAATGGAATATTGGTGCCTTTATAGGTTTGCAAATATTTAAGCACATCCCCGGCAGTATATAAACCGTTGTAGTGAAGATGCACCTCTGTTCTATTGCACGTGGAGAGGATTACAACTCCCAGCAGGCCATCCCTACCCTTAAGTCCCTGATACACATCGCTTAGTTCTTGGTTCGTAAATTGAAAGAAAGAACGGACGGCGAGATCCGTTCTTTTAAAATTCAAAGAGATAACACTGATCATATAACTGGAATGACTAAAAAACGAATCCACTTGGGACGTATCTTTAATCTTTTAAGAATTAATTAGTCTTGAAAACAGATTCTACTTCTTGGCGAGTCAGGTTTAATTTTGAAGCTAAGCGCTTGCCATAGTCACTATCGGCCATGTAAAAGTAACCAACCATTTTCTTAACTACATTTTTGTCTGAAACCTGTGAAAGATCACTGCTGAGGTTGTTTATCAGGTGCGATTTATCCAGCTCACTTAGGCTCCTGTAAAACTCTCCGGCCTGCTTAAAATCATTAGGCTTGGTGATTTTGTGTTGAACGGTCCTTACATTGCTATAAGCAGTGCCTGGATAATCATATTTGGCGTTATCTAGACCACCATTTGGATCGGTACTGGGCTGAAAGTTGATGTCTGAACTTTGTCCGCGATTGCTCATTGGCCCGTTCTGATTATAACTATTTACTTCGCTTTTTGCGGCGTTAACCGGCAGTTGCTGGAAATTTGGCCCGATACGATACCTTTGGGTATCAAAATAAGAGAATAATCTTCCCTGTAACATTTTATCTTCTGAAGGTGCTATGCCTGGAACCATATCCGCCGGTGAGAAGGCTGATTCCTCGACATCTTCAAAGTAGTTGCGGGGCAATTTATTCAGGGTCATTTTGCCAACCAATATTGGCTTTGCGATTGCGTCCGGCCATATCTTTGTATCATCCAATGGGTTGAAATCGAATTTATCCAGATCTTCCGGCTTCAACATTTGAACATATAGTTCCCATGAAGGATAGTTTTGGTTTTTAATACTTTCATTAAGGTCTACCGTAGCATGCTGAAAATCTTTTCCCTGGATTGCTGTTGCCTCTTCTGCGGTCAGGTTTTTTTCGCCCTGAAGGGATTTCCATATGTATTTGACATAAGTAACCTCTCCATTTGCATTTACCCATTTAAACGCATGTACACCAAAACCATTCATCATTCGGTAATTTGCAGGTATGCCATTGTCCGTATACAGCCTGGTTAGCATATGGGTAGCTTCGGGCACATGGCTAAAAAAGTTAAATATCCTGTTGGGGTCCTGTTTGTTATAAATGGGGGAAACCTTAAGTGCATGAACGAAATCT
>JAQBOV010000079.1 GCA_028287895.1 Mucilaginibacter sp.
GTGACCCCGCTGAGGCTCGAACTCAGGACCCACAGATTAAGAGTCTGTTGCTCTACCAACTGAGCTACGGAGTCGTATTTTTTGGTTGGCAAATAAACGAAAATTTTTCGTAGTCGGAAAGGCTTGAAGCTGGAAAATCAGAAAGATTTTCTTATCACTAACCGTGGCTTTCGGCTTTTTGCTTTCACTTTTTCTGCTTTAAGCTAAAGCATACATCTCGTCCCGTTGTTTTTGTACTGCATCACTATTAATATATTCATCATAGCTCATCAGTTTATCTATAAGCCCTCCGGGTGTAAGCTCAATAATCCGGTTGGCTACGGTTTGAGTAAGCTCGTGGTCACGAGAGGTAAATAGTATCGTTCCTCTGAAATCTTTCATGCCATTATTTAATGCAGTGATCGATTCCAGATCGAGGTGGTTGGTAGGTTCATCAAACATCAGCAGGTTGGCAGACTGTAGCATCATCCTGCTAAACATACAGCGCATTTTTTCGCCTCCCGACAGGACATTGCTTTTCTTTAACACTTCCTCACCCGAGAATAGCATCCGGCCCAGGAAACCGCGGATAAACTGGTCATCTTTTTCGCCTGGTGAATATTCGCGCAGCCAGTCGATTAAATTGTCATCCTTGCCTTTAAAATACTCAGAATTATCAATAGGAATATCAGCGGCATTGATAGTTACACCCCACTTGAAATCACCTTTGAAATCCTTATCGCGGCCGGTTAAAATATTATAAAATGCGGTGGTCGCCAAACTGTTTTGTGACAGTATGGCGATTTTGTCACCCTTATTCACCATCAAACGGATGTTATCGAATAACAGTTCGCCATTTAATGATTTGCTCAGGTTTTCAATCTGAAGAATCTGATCACCAGCCTCGCGGCCCTGGTTGTTAAATATAATTCCGGGATATTTACGGTTTGATGGCTGGATCTCGTCAAGGTTGATTTTGTCCAAAGCCTTTTTACGGCTGGTTGCCTGTTTTGATTTTGAGGCATTGGCACTAAACCTGCGGATGAATTCCTGTAACTCTTTTACCCTGTCCTCGGCCTTTTTATTTTGGTCAGAACGTTGTTTTAAAGCCAACTGGCTTGACTCATACCAGAAAGTATAGTTACCGGTATAAGTGGTCATTTTGGCAAAGTCAATATCAACCACATGGGTACAAACGGTATCCAGAAAGTGCCTGTCGTGCGATACCACTAATACGATAGCTTCGTATGCGGCTAAGAAATCTTCCAGCCAGCTTACTGTATGAATATCCAGGTCGTTCGTAGGCTCATCTAGTAATAAAATATCGGGTTTGCCAAAAAGGGCTTGTGCCAGTAATACACGTACTTTTTGAGTATTGTCCAGGTCTTTAACCAGGCTGTAGTGAAAGTCCTCTTTGATGCCCAGGTTACTCAATAGAGTAGCGGCATTGCTTTCAGCATTCCAGCCATCCATTTCGGCAAACAGGTTCTCCAATTCCCCGGCACGTTCACCATCGGCATCGCTGAAGTCTTCTTTCAGGTAGATCGCGTCTTTCTCTTTCATTATGGCATACATTTCTTTATGCCCCATCATTACAGTTTCTAAAACTGTGAATTCGTCAAATGCATAGTGGTTCTGGCTTAAAACGGCCATACGCTCACCGGGAGTAAAACTAACTGAGCCGCTGGTAGGGTCAATCTCTCCTGAAAGTATTTTCAAAAAAGTTGATTTGCCGGCGCCGTTAGCACCAATTATACCGTAACAATTACCCTGGGTAAATTTTATATTGACTTCTTCAAAAAGTGTACGCTTGCCGTAGCGTAAAGAAAGATTGGATACCGTTATCATGCTGCACCTGTAATTTGCCGCAAAAATACGCTAATTCGGGCAAAGTTCATTATATCCAGGTGCTTATATTGTTAATTAAATGTAGAAATTCATTAACCCAAAGAAAAATTGTTGGTTAACTGAATATTTTAGTCAAGGTCTCCGTCTGGTGATTAGCTAATTTTTGCAATGGGCCGCTGGCCAGCATTTTCATCATCATATTCAGATCAGCAGCTATAATAAATTTCACTTCGGTAGTATTACCAGCTGATGTGAGCACCCATTTTAATTCGAGATCAAAGGGTGGTTTTTCAAAGGGTATGATCCTTATTTCGCTGTTTTCAACCCTGCTCTCAATTTTAAGCGCCAGAGAGGCCATATTTTGGATATTAAAGCGTGCTTCATCAACCGTTGACGCCCAATCAAGAATGTTTTCGGGCATTAGGCGTTGATGGTTGTTCATATCAGTCAGAAATTGATAAACCCCGTTTACAGGCTTGTTTATGATTACCTTACTTTCAAAAATAGTCATACGATAAATAGTTTTGATTGGTGAGTATTGACTTACGGGTACTTAAGTGTTTGATGTTAATATACTTAAGACAGGAACTTATAGCTTATTGCCCCCAGGTGGAAGGCGAGACGCGCCATTTCCTTAAAATTTCTGTGTCTTGGGCTGAAATGTAGTTGTTTTCTTCAGCATATTTTAGCAGTGCATTGTAATTGGAAAGGGTAAAGAATTTACATTTTGCCTCTTTAAAATTTTCAGTGGCATGATCAAACCCATAGCTAAAGATAGCGGCCAACCCGGCTACTTCATAGCCTGCGGCTCTTAATGCATCTACTGCCTGCAGGCTGCTTTTGCCGGTAGATATCAGGTCTTCAATTACCACAACCCTTTTTTCCGGCGATATTTCTCCTTCAATCATGCTCCCTGTACCATGATCCTTTGGCTTCGAGCGTACATAAATAAATGGTAAACCTAATTCCTGTGCTACCAGTACTCCCTGCGGAATACCGGCAGTTGCTACACCGGCGATGCATCCAACTGCGCCAAATTCCTCCTGTATTACCAAGGATAAATTTTGCCTTATATAAGTGCGGATAGTAGGATGGGAGAGGGTAACACGGTTATCGCAATAGATCGGTGATTTCCATCCTGATGCCCATGTAAATGGATTATCAGGTTGTAATTTAATTGCTTTAATTTGCAGCAGGAACTCGGCTACTTGCTGTTCGATCTCACTTTTATTAAACATGGCCCAAAAGTACAGAATTTATATTAACGAAAAAGTTATACTTATTACCACATCGGTCCCCAAAAATGTGGAAAGATATCAAAAGATTGATGCCAAAAATTTTGATCTGAAAGCATTTTATAATGAATTTAATGGGAAGCCCGGGAGCAAATTTTTTTACCTGGTTTGCAACAATGCCACTGAATATTTAAAGAAAGTAATAAGAAGTATTACCCTGATAGATGCAGCCGGCGGTATGGTGAAAAATGCAAAAGGCGAATATTTATTTATTTACCGTAATGATAAATGGGATCTGCCAAAAGGGAAAATCGAAAAAGGTGAAGGAAAGAGAGCAGGGGCTGTACGGGAAGTTGAGGAAGAATGCGGAGTAATGGTAAGCAGGATAGGCAAAAGAATATGCAAAACGTATCATACCTATACGGTTAAAGGTGAAGTAGTGTTAAAAAGGACATACTGGTACCAGATGAGTTATAAAGGTGCCGAAAAATTAAAGCCTCAAAAAGAGGAGGGTATTACCGATGTGCGCTGGTTCAGGAAAGGGCACATCGATGCTATCATAAAAAATACTTTTCCATCTATAATGGATGTATTAGCAAAGATGGATCTGTTTAAAGATAAGCCAGGGCCTCTTTCGGAATAAACTGGCTGACATCACCCTGGTAGCGCAATATTTCGCGTACAATGGTCGAGCTTATAGATGAATAGCCCGGCTTGCTCACAATAAAAATGCTTTCAATATCCGGGGCAAGTGAGTGGTTCATCTGGGCTATTGCCTTTTCATATTCAAAATCGGATACAGTACGTATTCCCCTGATCATATAGCCGGCACCGATACTTTTGCAGAACTCAACAGTTAAGCCCGCGTAAGCGACTATGTGTATTTTAGGCTCATGTTCAAATACCGCCCTCAGCATTTGTTCGCGCTGTTCCATACTTAATAATCCTTTTTTTGAACTATTGTCGCCAATGCCGATATAAAGTTTGTCAAAAAGCCCTACCGAGCGTTTGATGATATCCACATGGGCTTTGGTAACCGGATCAAACGAGCCGGGAAAAAGAGCTGTCTTCATGATTTATTTTATATGCTTACGTATCAAAAGTAATAATCATTCGCAATAAATAGCGGTTTAGTTACTTATTATATCTTCCGGTTTATAGTAAATCGGCAGACCAAGTTCATGGGCAAGTTTTACATCATTATCGGCACCTTTTGATTCGCCGCCGATTCGTAAAACTGCGTCGCATTTTGTGATAAGCCGGTGGGCTATAGGATAAGATATCTGCTGATAGATATCATCGCCGGCTTTTGCGGAACCGGCAATTTTTAGTAATGGCAATGCCAGCCACTCACCAATGAGCGGTATGTGTCCGGCCCTGAAAAGTGCCAGTGCCGTTGTCTCCAGGCGGTAAAGATTTTGTTGCATTAGTTCGGGGTCATCATTAGTGCCCGAGCGATAAGGGCCTGCGATCAGAATAGTCAGCGGCTTGATTTTCATAACAGGGTGTTGATTAAAGCGTATTGCAAAAGCATAATAGTTTTGGCGTCTTTTATTTCACCGCTGCCGATCATATCGAGTGCCTGGTAAAATGGTAATTCGAGCACCTCGATGTTCTCGCTTTCCCCGTGAACGCCGCCGCCGTCACTTACTTTCATTTCTGTGGAGTATTCGGCTACGAAAAAATATACTAACTCGGTAACAGAGCCAGGCGACATATAAGCTTCAAAAACTTTCTTTACATCCGAAACTTTGTAACCTGTTTCTTCTTCAGTTTCCCTTTTTATGCAATCTTCCGGGTTGTCCTTATCAAGCAACCCGGCGCAACATTCAATCAGGTAACCATTTTCATTGCCGTTTAAATAAGTGGGCATACGGAATTGCCTGGTTAATATGACAGTTTGATTGACTTTGTGATACAAAAGTATGGTCGCGCCATTACCACGGTCATAAGCTTCGCGGCTTTGTACTACAACATTGCCATTATGATCAGTGGTCTGATAGGTTATCTTTTTTAGAGTATACCAGTTATCAGATAGGGTCTCGCTATTGAGAATGCTTATCTTATTCAAAATAAATTGATTGTTTTTGATCGATATTGATTATTTTTGAACAAATTAAATCATAAAGAATGAACTTTCAAAGAAGAAAACAAATAATTCTGGAGAAGCTGAATATTAAAGGTGAAGTTGATATTAAGCAAATGGCTCAAGAATTGGATATTTCGGAAATAACCATTCGTCGTGACCTGAACCAGCTTGCAGGTGATGGGTTACTATATCGTACGCATGGAGGAGCTATGAAAGTTGATCCGCTGCAAGTACCGCACGATTTTATCAATAAGGCAGCAAAAAATGTGGAGGCGAAGGATAAAATATGCCGTGCTGCTGCTAATCAAATTAATCATGGTGACATTATTTTTATGGATTGTGGCAGTACCGTGTTCAGGCTTTGCCAATTTATTAAGAATAAAAAGATCAAGGTTATTACCAATTCTATTCCGGTGGTTTATGAACTGCACAACAGTTTGGTATCGCTGAATATAATAGGGGGAGAGTTTGATGCCGAAAGACAGGCGGTACATGGTAGAATTGCCAATGAGCATATAGCCAGGTACAAAGCAAGTAAAGCTTTCTTGGGGGCCGATGGTATATCACGCAATGGGTTATTTGCCAATAGCGAACTGGAGGCGGATATAACGCAGGCTTTTGCCGCCCATAGCGAAAAAACATTTTTGCTATGTGACGACAGCAAAATAGGGAAGGAGGGCTATTTAAAATTCGCTGAATTTACTTTGATCAATGCTATTATCACCAATTCAAAGTCTGATGAGTTGGCATATTTAAAAAAGCAGGGCGTTGAGGTAATTGGGGTTTAATTATCGGTTTCGGGCATTCTGAAAAACGAAAACGACGAATGTCCGTATGTGCGCTGTTCAGTAAATGCCGGATGATTGCTTAGGTTTTGGAATGACTGATGCTCAACGATTAATAAACCGTTAGGAAGCAATAATTTTTTCTCAAATACGATTTTCGGTATTTCCGGTATCCTGTTCAGGTCATATGGTGGATCGGCAAATATTAAATCATACTGTTCTGTTTCCGGTTCCAGGTATTTAAAAACGTCGGCTTTATAGGTTTTTATTTGCTCTAAATGATGCTGCCGTGCGGTGTCTTTAATATAATTGATACAATGGATGCTACGGTCAACTGAAATAACCTGTGCCGCCTCTCTTGAGGCAAACTCTAATGAAATATTACCCGTACCGGCAAACAGGTCAAGCACTTTAATATTTTCAAACTCAATTTGATTTTGCAGGATATTGAACAGCGCTTCCTTTGCCAGGTCGGTAGTAGGGCGGACAGGTAAATTTTTAGGCGGGTTAAGCCTTAAGCCTTTTAAAGTGCCTCCGATGATCCGCATAACGACAAAGCGGTAAGGGTTAATACCGAATGAGAAGCAATCTCCCGCGAAAGATCCATGGTCTTGTTATTATTGAGCTCAACCTTGCCGAAAAATTTAGCAAGGCGCCCGGCGTTTTCATCATCCGGACTGATATCGCCGCTTAAAAACAAGGTGGTATTTTGAGGCTGCAATTTTAATTCTTCAGCTACAAACAGGATGAAATATACCAGTTCATCAGCCGTTTTGAATTCAAAGCTATTATAAAAGCGGAGCTTCCCATCCTTGAAGTTCAGGAATTCTACACGATCATTATCGACATTAAGATAAATATTATGATTTAATGGATTGTTTTCCGCTGTAGCTTTTATCCAGCCTTTGGCGCCAAAAACAGCATTGTTAACGCCGTATTTCTCTGTAACCGCATTGACAATTTGCTCATCAACCTTATAGATCACCTGGTTTTCAGTATCCAGGGGTTGAGAGAAAACCTTTTCAGCTTCTTTCACATCCAGGAAACGGGCGAAATCAGCGACACGATCAGGCCTGAATAAACTGACAGGTACGAAGGTAAAACCATTTTGAGGCAAACCAATGATGCGCTCTTTGTAGTTGGCGGATAAGATGCTGTGCGTTTGTGAAGGTTGAGTCAGCTCCCCGATACTAATGTTTTCATCCAATGCAAGCACTTTATTTTGATCAGCCACTGCATACGAAAATGAAGTGGTACCTATCTGAACTAATAGCGTATAGTCTGCAGTTTGTTCTGCGCTAAAATCATTATGACGGTAATGGCGGTTATGGCTACTCATGCGGTTATGGCAAAAGTAATATTTTTTGAATTACTTAATTAACATACTTATAACCATTTTTGCATGTGCCCTCAACAGATCATATTCTCAAAGCATTTCCGCATGAACCTACAGGCCAGCAGCTTGAATTATTTGACCGCCTGCACACCTTTTTGCTAAGTGATAACGGCGATGAATGCTTTGTATTAAAGGGCTACGCAGGCACCGGTAAAACTACCGTATTAGGGGCTTTGGTAAAGGCACTGAAATATTATAACTACAAATCGGTTTTACTGGCGCCGACGGGCCGTGCTGCTAAAGTAATAACCAACTATTCGGGACGCAAGGCTTTTACCATTCATAAACGTATCTACCGTAAAAAATCTGCGCTCCATATTGATGATGTTTTCCGCCTGGGCGATAACCTGGCTACAGATACGCTGTTTATTGTGGATGAGGCTTCCATGATATCGGATGAGTCGGCGGGCAATATGCGGGAAACTTTGCTGCACGACCTGGTGAGCTATGTTTACAATACCAAAAACTGCAAACTGATGCTCGTAGGCGATACGGCCCAGCTGCCGCCGGTAGGGGCAGACAGTAGCCCGGCTTTGGATATCGGCTTAATGAAAAAAACATTTGCGGTAGATATTTTTAGCTTTGAGCTGACTGACGTACTGCGGCAGGAAAAAGATTCAGGGATATTGTACAATGTAACGGCCATGCGCAATATTATCCGCAAGGGAAAAGTAGCTACCCCGCGTATTATTACCAAAGGCTATAAGGATGTTTTCCGCATGACGGGTGAGCGTTTGGAAGAAGGGCTTAATTATGCCTATAACAAATACGGGCATGATGGTACGCTGATCGTTTGCCGCTCAAACAAGAATGCCAACTTGTATAACCGGCAAATAAGGGGACGCATTTTATATCGTGAAGAAGAACTTACCGGTGGCGACCAGGTGATGGTGGTACGCAATAATTATTTCTGGCTGCAGGAACAGGAGGAAGGCAGTACCGGTTTTATTGCCAATGGCGACATTGCCCGAATAAAAAAAGTGCGCCGGTTTGAGGAGATGTACGGCTTCAGATTCGCTGATGTGCAACTTGAATTTATAGACTACGCCGAGGACCCGGTGCTGGATTGCAAAATATTATTGGATACGCTTTATTCCGAAGCGCCCGCATTGCCACCAACCGAGCAGAAGCGGTTCTTCCTGGAGGCGATGAAGGATTACGACCATATTTCCAGTCGCAAAACGAAGCTGGATGAACTGAAACTGAACCCATATTACAATGCCCTGCAGATTAAATTTGCCTATGCGGTTACCTGTCATAAGGCACAGGGCGGCCAATGGGATGCCGTTTTTGTAGATCAAGGCTATTTGACCGAAGAAATGATCAACATGGATTTTCTGCGCTGGTTCTATACCGCCTGCACAAGGGCTTCCAAAGAATTATTCCTGGTAAATTTTAACGCAAAATTCTTTAACACGATTGATGATTAAATGATGAGAAATGAATCTTTTTGAATTAAATCCCGACAATCTTAAAAATCCAAAAATCGGCTTTTAATTGTGTTTTATTCGACAAGCGGCAATTTAATCGTAAACGTTGAGCCCTTTTTCTCCTCACTGGTCACATCAATAGTGCCCTGGTGGTTCTCGATGATCTGGCGGGATATACTAAGGCCCAGACCGGTTGATTGTTCACCCCTGATGCCGGGTCTGCGTGCTTTCGAGAAACGTTCGAAAATATGAGGTATCAGATCTGCCGGAATACCGAGACCATAATCCCTGACCTGTATAATGGCCTGATCGCTTTTAGCGCTTAAGTAAATCTCTATCTTGTTTTTTGAGAATTTAAGTGCATTGGTGATCAGGTTGTCCATCACACGCTGAAATTTTTCAGCATTGATCTCCACAAAAACCTGATTTTTTGAACTGATAAGAATAATGTTGTTTTTTGCATTTTTCTGAATTTTCCATTCACTGATAATGCTTTTTATAAAATAGTTCAGCTCGGTTCTTTGGGTCTCAATAATATTGATGTTTTCGTTGTTGGCAGCGTCCAGCAGGTCAGCAATAATACCCCTTGCTTTGGCACACGAGGTTTTGATCATTTCTAAATTTTCGCGGGTATCATTGTTCACCTCTTCCGTTTCCATCATCATGGCCAAAGTTTCAATAGCTCCTATTGGATTGCGCAGATCATGCGCCACCATGCCCAGTATTTCATTTTTGAACGCGCCTGCTTTTTCAATCGCCACATTCTTTTCCCTGATATCAACCAGTTGCAAAAAATAACTGGATTTATAGGAATAAAAATACCTCGAAACAAAATAGAAACAGAACAGCAGGGTTATCGATAAGAGCTGGTTGTACATCATTTCCATCCCCTCATTCTGGGTGATGTATAAAAGGGTGGTAAATAAAGCCTCAACAATCAAGATTAACAAAATGGTTTCATCATTTTCAAACACAAAAACAACACTAACAATGCTCAGTGCTGTCAAGTATAAAACCATTGCATTGCGAGGATTTGCCGTAGCAATAAAGCTCGAAAACATCCCGCAGAATATGATGAAAAGCGCAAACAAAAAGACAAAAATGCCTATAACAATATTGGCCTTTTTCTGTTTCCTGTATAGATATATCAGCAAATAGCTGCAAATCAGAAAAACTGGGGTTATCGCAATGTATAACCAGTTGGTGAAATTAAACTCGGGGTAATTTTGTGCCCGTGTAAGGCTTTCGGGAAATATAAAATAAAGTATGCGGAGTATTAGGTTAAGAATCAGAAATATGATACTGCCCGTTCTGATAGCAGCCAGGTTTTTTAAAGTATAATAGTCGCGGTAGGAAGATTTGTTCTTACCTATAATTCTCTTATGCGGCTGATTACTCAAAACTTTGGTTTAGTTAGGATATATCAAAAATATTAAAATTCAAATGAACACAAGCAATATAGTTGATTTTTATGCCTGATAATGTTTTGGTTAGGTTGTAAAAGTAGACAAAATGTCCTTTGGAACTAAATTTATAGTGACATTTTTGCATTGTAGCCTCAATGGCAATTGTTTTGATGATAACAGCACATATACATTAAATCAAATCTCATGAATTTTAACAACTTCACTATAAAAGCCCAGGAAGCAGTACAAAAGGCTTCCGAAATTGCAACTGGTAACCAGCAGCAGGCAATTGAAAATGCCCATTTGCTTAAAGGCTTGTTATTGGTTGATGAGAACGTAATATCCTATTTATTAAAAAAATTAAACGTCAACCTTAACAGGTTGAACGAATCACTTGACCAGCAGATCGCTACTTTTCCAAAGGTAAGCGGGAGCAATGTCTACCTTTCATCAGACGCGAATTCAGCTTTGCAAAAGGCACAATCATACCTCAAAGAATTTAAGGATGAGTTTGTATCCGTCGAGCATATATTATTGGGTATTTTGGCTGCAGGCGGTAAAACAAGTACCGCTTTGAAGGATTTCGGCGTAAATGAGAAAGATCTCAAGAAGGCTATCATCGCATTGCGCGGTGATAGCAAAGTAACCGATCAGAACGCCGAAGCAACCTACAATGCTTTAAATAAATATGCCCGTAATCTCAATGAATATGCAGAATCAGGCAAGCTGGACCCGGTTATAGGTCGTGATGAAGAGATAAGGCGGGTGATACAGATTCTGTCACGCCGTACCAAAAACAACCCGATACTGGTGGGCGAACCTGGTGTAGGCAAAACCGCAATTGCCGAAGGCATAGCCTTTAGGATAATCAAGGGAGATGTGCCGGAGAACCTGAAAACAAAAACCGTTTATTCGCTGGATATGGGTGCGCTGATTGCAGGCGCCAAATATAAAGGCGAGTTTGAAGAACGACTGAAAGCGGTAATAAAAGAAGTTACCCAGGCAGATGGCGAGATCTTCCTGTTTATTGATGAGATACATACCCTGGTGGGCGCCGGGGGGGGCGAAGGCGCCATGGATGCAGCCAATATCCTGAAACCGGCCCTTGCTCGTGGGGAATTGAGAGCCATTGGTGCAACCACGCTTAACGAGTACCAGAAATACATGGAAAAGGATAAGGCACTGGAGCGCCGTTTCCAGATGGTATTGGTGGATGAACCTGACACCCAGGATGCCATATCTATACTGCGTGGTTTAAAGGAGCGCTATGAAACCCACCACAAAGTACACATTAGAGACGAAGCGATCATTGCCGCTGTTGAAATGTCGCAGCGCTATATTTCCGACCGGTTTTTGCCGGATAAAGCTATTGACCTAATGGATGAGGCCGCTTCCAAGTTACGCCTGGAAATGGACTCGGTACCAGAGGAGGTAGACGAGCTGGACCGCCGCATTATGCAGCTGGAAATTGAGCGTGAGGCTATCAAGCGCGAAAAGGATGATAAACGGGTAAAGGAACTCAGCGAAGAGATCGCCAATGTTTCGGCCACACGCGATTCATTACGTGCACAGTGGAAAAGTGAAAAGGACGTAGTGGATAATATCAACCAGAAAGTAGAGCAGATAGAAAACTACAAACTGGAAGCTGAACAGGCCGAACGCGCGGGCGACTATGGCAAAGTAGCTGAATTGCGCTATGGACGCATCCGCGAAGCCCAGGAGGAAGTAGAGAAACTAAAGGCAACTTTACTGGAAAACCAGAAAGAGCACCGCATGCTGAAGGAAGAAGTCACCTCTGAGGATATTGCAGGCGTGGTATCGCGCTGGACCGGTGTCCCGGTTTCAAAAATGATACAAAGCGAGCGCGAGAAGCTGCTGCACCTGGAAGATGAATTGCATAAAAGGGTAGCCGGGCAGGAGGAAGCCATAGAAGCCATCAGCGATGCTATACGCCGCAGCAGGGCTGGTTTGCAGGATAAGAAGAAACCTATTGGGTCGTTCATCTTTTTGGGAACTACCGGCGTTGGTAAAACCGAACTGGCAAAGGCACTGGCCGAATATCTGTTTAATGATGAAAACGCGCTGGTGCGTATAGATATGTCCGAATATCAGGAACGCCATGCGGTATCACGTTTGATCGGTGCGCCTCCGGGCTATGTGGGTTATGATGAAGGCGGACAACTGACCGAAGCCGTGCGCCGCAAGCCCTACAGTGTAATACTGCTTGATGAAATTGAAAAAGCGCACCCGGATGTATTTAATATTTTGTTGCAGGTACTCGATGATGGCCGCCTGACCGACAACAAAGGCCGCCTGGTGAACTTTAAGAACACCATTATCATCATGACATCCAATATCGGGTCGAGCCTGATACAGGAGAATTTCCAGGATTTCGAGGAAAGCGATAAGGAAGAAGTGATAGCCAAAACAAAAAACCAGTTATTTGAGCTGTTGAGGCAAACTATCCGTCCCGAGTTTTTAAACCGGATCGATGAGATCATTATGTTTACCCCCCTTAGCCGCGATGAGATAAGCGAAATTGTGAAACTGCAGTTTAAGCATGTCCAGCAATCATTAGCTGAAATGGGGATAACTATCGAGGCTTCGGAAGAAGCGTTGGATTGGCTGGCACAATTGGGCTATGATCCGCAGTTTGGCGCAAGGCCCCTGAAGAGGGTGATCCAGAAGAAGATACTGAACGAACTGTCAAAACAAATACTGAGCGGTAAAATAGATAAGGACAGCAAAATAAAACTGGACATGTTTGATAACCAGTTTGTGTTTTTGAACACCAATGAGCCTGCCCATGCAGAATAAAATTTGCTGGTAAAATTTTAATGGCCTTGCTTGCCGCGCCTTTTTGTTTTTAAGGCGCGGCTGTGCGCAGCCGCAAAAAAAGCTTTCAGGAATATTCACCCAGACGCATCAACGTACGTTTATATATTGCAAGTAATGCTTGGTCTGTAATAGTTCGGATACTATTTTTTTGCCGGTGTGATTTTAAAATTCTTCCAGTCACCATCGGTACCTCCGGTCCACAGGCCAATCATTTTGCCATCGGTATGCACAAGAGGTTCAACCATTAATGACGGCGTGATGCTTCCGTTGACATATACCTTGATATTTTTACTGTCCACCGTTATGCGTGCATGAAGCCATGCATTTGGATCAGGTGCCGGATTAATAGGTTGCTCATACTGGCCCGGAAATTCTTGACGCAGTTTGGACCATTCGTAATTAGGGGAGGCTATATACTGTATCGAATGCGCTTTTCTGACAGGATCATTTGCACGGAAGTTAAATGGGCGAAAGTAAATTGTTTCGTAAGTCGTATTGTTTAGCCCATGAAAGGCGATTCCTACAAAACTGGCCTGCAGTTCGTCCTTGCCTTTGATATCAAATTCAATTGTTCCATAAGTAAATTGTTTATTCCTCATCCAGGCAAGTCCTGTACCTCCTTTATCATTTAAATGTACGCTGCCTATAGCTGTTCCCCTGCTTATGGTACGGTTAATGACGATATACTTCCCTTGCAATTCATCAGCGGATTGATCAAAACAATTGAATGTTATAAGAAGCATTATAACGAAAGCGAAGAAGAATAGAGTTCTCATGTGTTACTAATTTTTGATTGTATAATCCCGTCGTAAAATGACACTATAAATCTTCGGATAATCGCTTCGGCTATCAATTCATTTTTTGTTCAAGTTTTTTCATGTTATCATTGAACTGGTTCAGGTTGATCAGCTTTGGTATGAAATTACAGAAATCAGACCGCCAATTATGCCCTTACCAACAATTCAGTCCACTATCGATATCCCATTGGCGTCCGTTGTCAATACCTCACTCATGAAATTAAGAAAAGGCCGCATTTTTTTAAATACGTCATTCACGCTATGTAAAAAGTCCGGACTGGCTACCTCTTTATCGGTAAATTCATACTTAAGAAGAAATTGTTTATAGCGTAACAAATCAATAGCCGGATGGTCTTTCGTATAGCCCCGCGGGGTTGTGCTGAGTTGCTCGCCTATCATCTTTCCAAATGTTTTTGTTAATGTTTTGTCTGCCAGGAGCTTTTCCCAGGTGTTGTAGTTCTCGTCCATGTCCTTCCGTATTCTTTTCATGTCATTTAATTCAGGGCCCCAAAAGCCCCCGGCCAAAAATGAATTCCCAGGTTCAATACGAAAATAGTATCCGCCACGCAATTTCTTTGTAGCCCTTTTTAAACTTCCGCTCCAGTGGATATTATAGGGTGTTTTATCTTTGGAAAAGCGGATATCTTTGTATATTCTGAATACGCTATTCTTCCCTGAAGCGGTTTCAATTTTATCATGTTTATTCATTTCAGCCAGCAGGGCATCGGCAAAAGCAATAACATTGCTGTGCGCTTCGATATATCTGTCTTTATGATTATTGAACCAGTCGCGATTGTTGTTTTTTGAAAGATCTTTTAAAAAATTGATGGAATCTTTTTTTATGCTAACTGCAGCCATTTTGCTTATGTTTAATTTTGATTTTCTATTCGAAGACGCTTTCGCTTTTGTATTGAACCGGCACGCTACCGCTAAGTCACTTATGTAAAAAACGTAAATAATTGCTTAAGTCACAAGCGGAAGGCCGCCGGCAGAGGGCAGCCATATATCTTTGGATAATGGTCATTTCAAAAAATTGACGAATAGTATGTACCTATATGGAAAACATTTGCCTTATTTTATCCCGCAGTCTGCCGGCGGGGGCACCGGCAGCGGTACAGCATTCCCTTGTCGCAAAAAGCAAGAGATTTTTTTTGTTACGCAAAGAGCTATCCGCCGGAACTATAGGCAAACCCTTCTGGCGGTCTTTAATCAACTGTTTTATCAATAATACGTCTGATTATTTGATCCAATTCCCCGGTAGCGGTTTCCAGGTGTGTTAGTAATTCCCTGTTGGTTTCACCAATTGTTTCCTTGTTCATTAGCTGTATTAATCCTAAAATACTTGCAACCGGCCGCCTGATCTCGTGGGCATTGATCCGCGCTATTTCAGTCAGCTGTTCGTTTTGACGCATTATTCGCAATTCGTTCCGTTTAAGAACAGTTATATCCTGCATTGCGCCTATCATACGCGTTCCTATCCCTTTTTCATCTCTTATCACAATCCCTTTATCCAGCACAAAAGCATACTCACCATTTGCTTTTTTAAAACGGTATTCCTGGGTCCAGTTTATCATGGTTCCGTATTTTACCTGGTCGGGATAAAGTACTACCCTTTCCCTGTCATCCGGGTGCACATGCTCAAAATAAAATGGCAGATTGTCATTATTGATACCCGGCTTATGCCCAAATAGGTTTTTAATGTTCCCTGAATAATAGACTTCATTGGTTTCTAAATTCCAGTCCCATATAATGTCAGAAGCAGCTTTAGTAGCATACTCAAACCTTTCATTGCTTATTTGCAACTCGCGCAAAGCATTTGTTTTATCAGTGACATCATTGCAAACTACCATCATACATTTCCTGTTTTTATATTTTATAGGTTGTCCTATAACTTCAACTTTAATCGGCTGTCCATTTTTTTTGATGTGGTTCCAGGTACCCAGGTTACTTGCCTCGGAATTAACAATTTCTTTTAAAACGTTGACTATCAAAGGAATTTCGTCTGCCGGACGAATATCTTTAACGCTCATGCCTAAAAATTCTTCCTGCGAATAACCATAAAATTCCGTTGCCATTTTGTTAGTATCCAATATTTGCATGGTTTTCAAGTCATAAATAATAATGGGAAGCGGACTTGAATAAAAAAGTACTTTATAGTCTACAGAATCCATAAGGCATTTTCAATAGATATTTTGCGGATGCATGATGGGTAATATTTTTGGTACGGAACGCGAAGGATTTTGCCGGGCTTTGTTTTGCTTTCCGAGAAAACCATTGATAACCGTTATTAGGGCAGCATTAACGGATCTTAAATAAGCGAATAGTTTCATCATTTGATAAGGATTCAACCTGTCTAATAAGATATTATTTGTCATAGGGGATGAATAAAAATTCAGAAAATGTTTCCTTATCACCTGATCATTCCAAAAAGAGGTAAAAGCCGGTAACGATTTTCTTTGTCTGTAACAAATTTAATCTTTTTGCGCATATTTTTAATTTGAGATTAAAAAAACATTCAAAATTTATAAACACTGTTCTGGCTATTTAAATTTTTATGATTTTATTGGGATTGTAACTTGTAATTATGAAAAGCAAGCCTGCATCAAACAACCCGGCGTATTTGATGGTTATAACAACGGGAATTATTTTTGCCGCATTAAAACCAGATCATGAAACCATTATAATATAAGCTATTGCTCAAACAAAATCCAAATTAGCTTATTATAGCTTCATCCCGATAGCTGTCGGGGACATAAAAACAAATTGTGCAGCACTCATGAGTGCCATTTAAAAACAAACATTACACCATGAAAAATTACGAAACCTTAGTGGATGCCACTAACGACCTGTATAAAAGAGGGTATACCGCCAACCTAAGCCTGGAAGGCGATACTATAGATGATAAGGCGCAAGAGATACACATGAGTGCTGATGATTTTGAGATCGATGAATTTTATCGCTTCGAAGGGCAAAGCAATCCGTCTGATATGTCCATAGTATATGGTATCAGTTCGCCAAAATATAAACTAAAGGGTGTGCTGGTAAATGCTTATGGCACCTATGCCAACGACAGTTCATCAGCTATCCAGGCTAAATTACACCACAACCAGGTGAGTGTCAATTTGCATGGGAGTGACCGGCCGACTTCCTGAAGTTGCGGTCGGTGGTTTGCGGCGGGCAATTGTAGTTTTATTCAGGTGCAAACTGCTGACTCAAAACTTCGAACTAAAGCTGTGATAAGAGCTTCTTCCCCCGTGATTGGATTGCTGCCGAGCCGTTGTGCATTAAAAACCGGATTTGGTTTGCCAGTTCTTCGGCTACCCAGGGATAGCGGTGGCGGATATTGAATAAAGCCTGTACGGCAAACACTTTAACGGCTATCAATACTTTAGGGTCTATGATCCAGTCGAAAAGTTGCTCTGTTGCCGGTTCCAGATTAATATCTGCTAATTTTCGCTCTATGTTTAATGGCACTTTGAGCGAGGTGATACGCATTACAATTTTGGCATAATGTCTTTTGCAGCTCGGGTTTTTAACATCCTTTATCCGCCATAGCAGATAGTCCATGTCATTAAGATAATGCTCAGGTTTTTGAAGGAAAAGATTTTCGAGTATCCAGGCAGCTCTGAAAGCTACATTTTTATCCAGATGAAAGGTAATGTCAATCAGATCGGGTAAGGCGAACTGTTGTTTTTCCAGAATCGCGCTTAGCTTAACTACTTTGATCTTAGTTACGGTAGTACTTATTTCTTTTACCAATTCACCGGCTGTCAGCATTGCAGTGCTAAGATAAAAAGATAACCCTACATGGCGGGTTAATTTACGCCATCGGGGCTAACAGGCGGCGGAAAAAAGCGAAATATATTCCTCGTGCCGCCGGGCAAGACACATTCGCTATAGATAAATTAGTATTGCACCGACGGCGCA
Organism: Mucilaginibacter sp.; assembly: GCA_028287895.1. Taxonomy (GTDB): domain Bacteria; phylum Bacteroidota; class Bacteroidia; order Sphingobacteriales; family Sphingobacteriaceae; genus Mucilaginibacter. The sequence goes on from JAQBOV010000079.1 coordinate 17,731, forward strand.
AAAAAAGCGTTTTGATCAGTGCTGCCGATATTTTGCTCCGGAGCAAAATATTCCTGCGAAATTCAGGAAGTTATTATAGGAACTAATCTTCGCAATGCAGGTAGCTCAAAATGTAATTACATTTGGCTAAAAGGTTAGGTGTTGCATTGCGCGCTATAAACTCCAGTTGTTTCGAAAGCTCTTCGGCTATCCATGGATAGCGGTGCCGCATGTTAAAGAGCGCCTCGCTGGCTGATGCCCTCACACTGACCAGCATTTTAGGGTCTGTCATCCATTCAAAACACAATTCAACTACGCGTTCCAGATTGATCTCTTTCATTTTACTGCGCACCTGGCGGGGCACCTCGGGCGAGGTGATATGCATCAATATTTTAGCATAGGGCTTTTTGCCGGCCTGAGTGGTGATATCTTCAATACGCTCAATAAAATATGCTATATGCTCGTAGTAATTTTCGGGGAATTTGAACAGGATATATTCCAGTAAACGGGACGATTTTAAGGCGATCTCTTTATCGGTGTAAAATGTTAGGTCAACCAATTCGCGAAGGGAAAAATTTTCGCGTTTGAGTTGACCGCCCAGTTTAGCCAAAGTGATCTTTCTCCCCGAAGCGGATATATGCTGAATTAATTGTGACTGTGTCATTTCAGGTTAGGGTTTTACAGCTACGATTCAGATTTTGTGATACTGATATCTTTATTAACAATAGTTATTAACAGATGTTAGCAGGCACTGTAAATATACTAATTTTTATATTTTTCGCAATAATTTTTTTAATTAAAAAATAATTTTTTCTTTTAACCTGATAATTTCTGAATTTAGCTACTTCCGCCAAAAATTTTACCTTTGCTATCCGTTTTATTGTATTTTTCATGGTTAAATTCAACCGTTTCACATTAGATAATGGCCTGCGTGTCATTGTCCACGAAGATCATACCACGCCAATGGCGGTCCTCAATATCTTATATGATGTTGGCGCGCGCGATGAGGACCCGGGGCAAACCGGATTTGCACATTTGTTTGAGCATTTAATGTTTGGCGGCTCGGTGAATATTCCGCAGTATGATGAACCTTTGCAACGTGTAGGGGGCGAGAATAATGCTTTTACCAGCAATGATGTGACCAATTACTATATCACATTGCCTGCCGCAAATATTGAGACCGCTTTTTGGCTGGAGAGTGACCGTATGCTCAGCCTGGCATTTAGTGAAAAAAGTTTGGAAGTGCAGCGCAACGTGGTGATCGAGGAATTTAAGCAGCGTTATTTAAATCAGCCTTATGGCGATGTTTGGCTGCGTTTACGCCCTTTAGTCTATAAAAAGCATCCATATCAGTGGGCCACCATTGGGAAGGAGATCAAACATATTGAGGATGCCAGGATAGAAGATGTAAAGGCTTTCTTTAAAAAGCATTACAACCCGCAAAATGCCATTATGGTAGTAGGTGGTGATATCAATGCCGAACAGGTAAAGCAATTAGCCGAAAAATGGTTTGCACCTATACCGGCCGGTGAAAAATATCACCGAAGCCTGCCGCAGGAGCCTGAACAGCAAAAAGAGCGAAGAGAAACGGTTACTGCCAAAGTGCCTTTGAACGATGTTTATATCGCCTTCCATATGCCGGGCCGTTTAGAGGAAGGATATTATGAGATCGACCTGGTGTCGGACATACTTTCACGTGGCAACTCCTCACGCTTACACCGTACACTGGTTAAGGATAAACAACTCTTCAGCGAGATACATGCCTACAATATGGGCAGTTTTGACAGGGGAATATTTGTAATAGAAGGAAAACCGCTCGAAAATGTAACCATTGAAACTGCTGAAGCCGCCATTTGGGAAGAGCTGGAAAAACTGAAACAGCAACCGGTACCGGCTAATGAGCTAACTAAGGTCAAAAACAAAACAGAATCGACCATGGTATTTTCAGAAATGTCATTATTGGATAAGGCCATGAACCTGGCGCAATTTGAATTACTGGGTGACGCCGATTGGCTTAATAAAGAAACCGATAAATACCTGGCTATAACGTCGGAGCAAATACAAAAACAGGCACAAGCTATTTTTAGAAAAGATAACGCTTCTACATTGATTTATTTAGCGGAAAAGGTTGATCTAGTGAGTAGTTGATTAACAGAATGTGGTTTTTTTTAAACGACTTAAGCTAACTCAATCAACTTCATCAACAAAATTAAAACTATGACAGATAGGACAACAGCCCCCGAATTTAAAGATATTGATCACATTGAGCTGATCAAACCTGATCATATAGAACTGGATAACGGTTGTAATATATTTTCCTTTAACTCCGGCGACCAGTAATTGGTACGTATTGAGTGGATATTTTCCAACCTGCGTTTCGATCCGGCAAAACCCTTGCTGAATGTGGCGGTAAATACTATGCTTACTGAGGGTACGTCTATATTATCAGCTTCGCAAATTGCCGATCAGATAGATTTTTACGGCGCCTTTTTGCAGGTAGATTATGGGTATGATCATTCGCAGGTAACATTGTATACTTTAAACAAGCATTTATCATCCACGTTACCGGTTATAAAAGATATTCTTACCGATTCCATATTCCCCGAAAGTGAACTGGAAACATTTATCCGCAACCAGCAGCAGAAATTACAGGTAAGTCTGCAAAAGAATGATATTGTTGCCCGCCGCGCTTTTAATAAGGCCATCTACGGCGATACCATCTATGGCTTAGGCGCTGATTTTGATGATTATAAAACCCTTTTTCGGGATGATATGTTGTGGCATTTTAAGCAGATGTATCAGCCGTCAAACTGTACGATATTAATCGCGGGAAAAGTCGATAAAAAGGCGCTGGAATTGTTAACTATCTCTTTTGGGAGTGATTGGATAAACCCAACCGTTGAAGCAAACACTACTCAGCCGGAATTAAAAGCGGCATACGAACATCTTTATTTTATAGAAAAGCCTGCTGCACTGCAATCTGCTATACGCATGGGTTTACCGTCAATCACCCGCACACACCCTGACTTTCCTGCTTTGCAGGTGATGAATACGGTACTAGGTGGCTATTTCGGATCAAGGCTGATGGCCAATATCCGCGAAGACAAAGGATATACCTATGGTATTGGCTCTGGTATCAGTTCATTAAAAAAGGGAGGAGCATTATTTATTGCAACCGAGGTTGGTGCTGATGTATGCAAAGCGGCCATTACCGAAATTGAAAAAGAGATCAACCTGTTGAAAACTGAGCTTGTATCCGAAGACGAATTATCGCTGGTGCGCAATTACATGCTGGGTTCGCTTTTGGGCAGCCTTGAGAATGTACTTTCACATGCCGATAAATTTAAAAATATATACTTTTCAGGCCTCGGTTATGAATATTATGACCAGTACACGCAGGTAATCAGATCCATCACCGCCGAAGAAGTATTGCAAATGGCCAATAAATACCTTGATTTGGATAAATTTTATCGAGTTATTGTAGGGAAATATTAAGAAATGATTTCGAATTTCGGATTTTCAATTCGAAATTGAATTTTATCATGCAAGTGCCATTTTGGGTTTAAAATGGAAAAATCGGAAATCGCAATTCCGAAATCCGAAATAAAAAGCTATCTTTGTCCGGCAAATAATAAATCCAAATAATTATTTGCTATGCAGTTAGATCCCTCCAAATTTGTCGCCGAAGGTTTAACCTACGATGACGTTTTACTACTCCCGGCTTATTCAGAAGTATTACCACGTGATGTGGATACGGGTACTTATCTTACAAAAAAAATAAGGCTGAATATTCCTGTTCTTTCCGCTGCAATGGATACGGTAACCGAATCTGCACTGGCGATTGCAATTGCCCAGGCAGGTGGCATGGGTATCCTGCATAAAAATATGACCATTCAGGCCCAGGCTGATGAGGTACGCAAAGTAAAACGTTCTGAAAGCGGCATGATACAGGACCCAATTACCCTGCATGAGGCATCGACTGTGGCCGATGCAGTAAAGATCATGCGCGAATTCAAAATCGGTGGTATCCCCGTTATTGATGGTGAGCGTAAGCTGAAGGGCATTATCACCAATCGCGATCTCCGTTTTCAGAAAGAAATGGAGCGACCCGTAAGCGAGGTAATGACCAGTGTTAACCTGATTACTGCGCCGCAGCGTACCACGCTGTTTCAGGCCGAAGAAATATTACAAAACCATAAGATCGAAAAGCTGCCTGTAGTGGATAAAGACGGGCATTTATGCGGTTTGATCACCTTTAAAGATATCCAGAAATTTAAGAACTTCCCCAGCGCCTGTAAGGATGAATTTGGCCGGCTGCGTGTAGGCGCTGCTGTTGGTGTTGCTGCTGATAATATTGATCGTGTTAAAGCATTGGTGCAGGCCGGTGTTGACATAATAACGGTTGACACGGCACATGGCCATTCAAAAGGAGTAATTGACATGGTTAAAATGGTTAAGTCATTGTTTCCCGATCTCCAGGTGATAGCCGGTAATATCGCTACTGCAGATGCTGCCATTGCCCTGGCAGATGCAGGTGCCGATGCCGTAAAAGTAGGAATAGGGCCCGGCTCGATCTGTACCACGCGTATTGTGGCCGGAGTGGGCGTACCACAATTATTTGCTGTTTACGAATGCGCGCAAGCTTTGAAAGGCAGGGGAGTCCCTGTTATTGCCGATGGCGGCATCAAACAAACAGGCGATATTGTCAAAGCCATTGCTGCGGGTGCAAGCTCTATAATGGCAGGTTCGTTATTTGCAGGTGTAGAAGAGTCACCAGGCGAAACCATTATATACGAAGGCCGTAAATTTAAATCATACCGTGGCATGGGTTCGGTTGAAGCGATGGATAAAGGCTCAAAGGACCGCTATTTCCAGGATGAGACTGATGTGGTTACTAAACTTGTTCCTGAAGGCATTGTAGGCCGTGTACCTTATAAAGGCACCCTTGCCGAGGTAATTTATCAATACATCGGCGGTTTGCGGGCAGGGATGCATTATTGCGGGGCCGCGACTATCGATCAATTACAGGAAGCTAAATTTGTGCGTATCACCGCTGCGGGTATGCGCGAAAGTCATCCGCACGATATAACGATCACTAAAGAGGCCCCGAATTATACGAGGTAGGTTTGTTGTAAAATTGGAACGTTGTAAGCTTGAAATGTTGCCCGGGTAGTAATTGCTGAGAAATCAGCAATGTCATCTTCCGGACTTTACTGACTTTCCGGCTTTTAGACGTATTCAATAAATCAATAGTTCAATAATTAAAATGGAATCTCTCTGCATTTTCTGCGGCGCTAACTTTAACGGCGATCCGGTATTAAAACAAGCCGTTGACCAATTGGCGCAAGTAATGGTCAGCCGGAAAATTACGCTTGTTTTTGGTGGCGGTAAGGTTGGGTTGATGGGGCTTTTGGCAGAAGCTGTCCTTCAGAGAAACGGAAAGGCAATAGGAGTGATTCCTCAATTTTTGATGGACAAAGAAGTTGGCCATACCGGTTTGACAGAATTGCATATTGTTGATAGTATGCACCAGCGCAAGCAACTGATGAGCGACCTGTGCGACGGTATCATTATGCTGCCCGGTGGTTTTGGCACATTGGAAGAGTTTTTTGAGGTATTGACCTGGCTGCAGCTGGGTTTGCACAATAAGCCTATTGGGGTGCTGAATGTGAACGGATTTTATGATCTCCTGCTCAAACAGATGGATGTGATGGTGGAGCAGCAATTTTTAAAGCCTGCCAACCGAAAACTGGTGCTAACATCAGGTGACGCAATTGAACTGGTAACCCTGATGGAAAATTTCGATGCTAAAGCCGATGAGGTTTGGTTCAGGGATAAAAATCTGACATAGGAGACGGGATGCTTTGCGTCTTTCTTCAACAGACCCGATGTATAGCGCCTCTACGTTCGTTACCATAATTGTTTTTCGCCTCCACCGGGTCCGTAAAATATCACCCCGGCACAAAAATGCATCCCCAAGATTAAATGCATTTGTTTGCCATCATTTAAAAATTCCCCGCTGCCGCTGATGATCACATATCACTAATCCTGCTTATGTCGCCTTTGCTGATCGGTTTTTACAGGCCGATAAATCTTGACCGACATGGTGCCATGCTCCATCATTTTGGCAAATAATTGGCCATTGGATTGCTCAAGCTGTGCTAATGAAATTCTGTTATACGTTTAACCTGCACTTTTTAACTGGTGGTTTATTTGCCTGTTAATTAATCGCTTAGGTTAATTTTCTGTCGCTGTCAAAACATTTTTTATTTCGAACTCGTAAAAACAACAACTAATTAATGCTAAATGAAACGAATATTGATTATTGAGGATGAGCAGGATATTGTGGATATAACGACGTTCATTTTAGAGGATGAAGGCTACGAAGTGTGTAGTTTTACTGATTTTGTAGGATATGAAAATACAGTAAATAATTGCCGTGCCGATCTCGTTTTGCTTGATTTGAACTTACACGGACACCATGGTAAAGATATTTGTAAATACATTAAGGGTCAGGATCATCTAAAAAAGACAGTGGTTGTTTTAATGTCGGCTAACAACGATATTAAAACCGTTAAGGAAGAAGCCGGCGCCGATGCCTATATCTGCAAACCTTTTGACCTGACAGATTTTATACAAGTGATCAAAACCCAGATCAATTGATCGTCCTGTGATTCCCCTCCTGATTTATAAACAAGTAAAACATTTTTTGATTACCGGAGTTGAGAATGACGTAGTAACTATGCTGTTCACCTAATACCATTATCATGAGGAAACGGGTACTGATACTGGAAGACAATAAACAAAGCCTTGATCTTATCGAGGAGATTCTTTCTGATGAGGGATATCATGTAATTCCTTTTGATCATTATGAACCTGTTGATAACATCGTTGACTTTGACCCTCAATTGATTCTATTAGATATACGCCTTTCTGATGGCTATGGGCATTTGCTATGCCAAGACCTGAAAAACGACGTCCGGACCAAAGAAATACCCGTAATATTAGTCTCGGGGGCGGGTAATTTGGAGAAAATAGCAAGGGACAGCCATGCGGATGATTTTCTTTCAAAGCCTTTTGATCTGAAAGACCTGGTGCAAATTGTTAAACGGTACATCTGATAGATACAGGTCTTACACCTTTGTCCCTAATAATAACTTTTTGTTTAAGTTTGCCCCTGAATTTTAAAAGATAATTCAAAACACGTTTAGCCGACATAGCTCAGCTGGTAGAGCAACTCATTCGTAATGAGTAGGTCGCAGGTTCGATTCCCGTTGTCGGCTCTCAAAGTACCTTTCCGTTACTTTTGCAACAAGAACTCAGATTATTTGAAACAATCCTTTGCGAAGTCGTTTATCATTTCTGATAATAATTTAGGCTGATCTAATTGAATGCAATGCCCGGCGCCTGGTATCAACAAAATTTCATTCTTCCATTTTTTTATTGCCGACCTGCGGAGATAATTGACGTGATTTATTTTTTCCTTTTCGCCATAAACAATAGCTATCGGAACATTTATATTTTCCAAATTTTTAATTTCATCGCTCCAATCTTCGGCCGCTATTGCTTCGCTTAATATTGGTCTGAATGAAGGATCTGTACTCAAAAAAATATTTTTACATTTCTGTTTCAACTCATCAGGGATGGAATAAGCAATATCATTTATCAGCAAGTTCAATTCCTCATCTGTAGGGTATGGGATAAAAGATGCTGCTAAATTTGGATTAGGTTGAAAAATATCTGCCAGAGTGAAACTTTCCCCAATTATACACGCACCCGTAAAAAATAATCCCTTGCAGTTAATCAAGTCTGGAGCGATTTCTGCAACAAAATTAGTAGCAATTGAATTGGCGACAATGATGTAATCAAAATCCTGATAACTAGCAATAAAATCATGTATTTGAATCCCCATGCCTTTTAGGGTATATTCTGTTTCAGGCTTTATGCTGCGATCCGATTTTCCGTGCCCTTGCAAATCAACGGTAATTAAAGTATAATTATTTAATGATTCCTCAATGATTAATGAATCCCAAGTCTCAAGCGATTGTGAATTTCCATGAAGAAAAATTATATATTTATTAGCTATACCTTTTGTTTGGCTATAAAGCATAAATGGATAAATGCAGTTTTGGGTTTTTTAAATGATGCGGTTCCTGATGGAGAATGCAACCAGTTCGGCTACATTTTTAGTATTGGTTTTTTTCAGCATGTTTTTACGGTGGCTAATAATGGTATGCTCACTAATAAAAAGCTTATCCGCTAGCTGTTTACTGCTCAGCCCGTCGGCAATCCATTTTAATACATTTTTTTCCTGTTGAGTAAGTAAAGCGTCCTCTTCGTGCGGGTAAAAATAATTGGTTTCCAGGTTTACGGTGCTAAATAGCGCGTTGTCCTGGTTGGTACGTTCTATGGTATGCAGCATTATGGTATCTGTTTTAAAATTGGTAAGGTCCATGACCATACCCATGGAATATAGTGGCAGGCTAGTTTCTTTGGATGTGATGTACGACCCGCGTTGCAATATCCATTTGTATTTCCCCGATGCACTTTTAACCCGAAAAGTGTATGAAAAGATATGCTTATGGTGATCACACTGAGCTGTATTTTTTAAAAACCCCAGGTTGGCAGTAAACACCTTTTCGTTATATATTTTAAAATCATCCGCATGAAAAATATTCATTACCAGCGCTAAACCCCCATCCAAAAATTCCCGGCTGTCAAAACCTATAACTGATTTGAAATTTTCCGTGATAAGTTTATACGAGGAATTTATATAATCAATCGCAAAATAACTAGGCAAGGAAGGATAGGCATAATTATTTAGTTCTCTGAACTTCCCCAGCATGCCCTGAATTTCTGCCTCATCCGTTTGCTGGTTGTTATAAAAAACATTTTGCAGGTGGCCTTTATAAGTAAAATCAACCGGGTGTGATGAGCGCATAATTAAGTTTAGTGTTTAAAAATAGGTATTAAATATTAAAAATGCGCTTTTGCTTATGGTTTATTTTCTAAAATAGTTATTAATCGATATAAAATGAAATCAATTAAAAAATCCCCATTTATTGGGATTTTCTTTTACGAAGTAAACAAGAAATTTATATCGAATTTTTAATCCTGTTCTAATCACATGAATAAAATCATGAAGCCTCGCCTTACTTTCCTTTTTGTTATCTTTTTAACAATATTTGTTGAATCGTCACTATACGCTCAAAAAACCATAATCGATAAGGAAACGCTAAAGAATTGTCCGGGGACTAAGGTGTTGTCTGCATCATTAGACACTCAGCTAAATATAATAACAATAAATTATGGTAATAAGGAAATTTTTACAAAAACCATTAGTAAAGGTGAGGGTATTGTCAAATTAATATCAGATTCCCTTAAAGCATCCATAAAAACAAATTGCACAGACCCGAAAATTGTTGCGAATAATAAGATATTGTTAGAACGGCTTCTTGGAAAAGTAGCATTAAAATTAGCATTGCAACCAAATTTGGTGACTCCACAAATAACAAATTCTTTAAATCCTGTTCTTCGTTTTTATAGGGAGTCTATTGATAAAACTGAGGCGGACTATTATTGTGGAGAAGATAAAAAGAAACCTAAAAGAATGGTTTTAGAAAAAACGCTCGATAAATCTTTAGAGCCAATTTTTTCAAAAGTTATTTTAAATGACCAGGGTCTAATCCAAAATGGAACCGCCTCCAGCGTGGATTATTCTGACGGCCTAAACATAGCAGCGAGTTATCAAAAAACTACCAGTCCTGGCTCTTTTCTAAAATTCGGCTTCAAAACTGCTGTTAAAGATAAATTCAGTACACTTTACAAGGGCGGAAAATACCAAAACGAATTTACGCTGAATCTTGGATTCACACATATACTTCATAATGCATCCCGGTTTTTTGATGCTGAGGATTGTGAAAATTTAAAATCATTGCGCAAGCAATATGAATCAAAATTATTAAGAAAATACAATAGCTACCTAAATTTAGACACAGCCAAAATGAATGCTGAAATAAAAGCTTTAGAATCTAAACTTAGTTACAACAAGCAAAATGGAAAAGATTTAGACAGTTTATTACAATTAAAAGATTTTGATAAGAACATTAAGTTGTTGAAATCCTGGAAAGATTCTATTAGATATTTTCAGGATACACTTACTTATAAATTCAAAAATGGTGGGTCTGACTTAGTTGTAAAAGATGATATCTACAAATTTGAAATCGATACCGTTAAATGGACCGGTTATCGGGTACATTGGATTAATTATGACTTTTCGTTGCCATTTAAAGGTTATTATTTGTATGATAAAAAAAGGCCTGACTCAACAAGATATAAGTTAATGGGTGGGCTTACTTTTACGCCATCATACAACATAGTACATAATTCCAAGAGACTATTATTTTACTTTTCAGCAGGAATACAGATGAACCTTGATCGGGCTATTTCTACCGTTAGCTCGCAAGATTCACTTACACGGAAATTTGACGGAGATAATAGATCATTTATAAATATAACGAATAAATCAGCTTATAATTTATTCGTTATCGGAGTATCACCTGCAATAACAACAGAAGCTTTCTTTGGAAAGAATAAAGTCATAGGTGCAGAATTTAGTTTTGCATTTCAAAAATATCTTTATTCAATTGACGCTGGATATAGCAGCACTTACAATAGCAGATTAGGCATCTTATTTTCTTTAAATGGAGAAGACAATATCTCAAAAGGAGTAATTGGTCTGTTCGCTCAATTAAAAGATTATCAATCGAGCCAGGGATCGTTTAATAAAAACATTATTATTGGTATAAGGGCCGGTATTCCGTTCAGCACATTTTAAAAAATGAAATACAAATTAATTTTTCTTTCAATAATTGTGTATCTGTCTGGTACAATTCAATCATCAGCGCAAATTTCACCAAAAGATTCACTTTTAGTTAAATCTTTTTATCAGGGGGCTAACGCGGGTAATTGTGCATCTATATCAGTAATTAAATTAGCTATCGCAAAATATGGTGCAGACCATGTATTAAAATCGATTCAATACCTGCCAACAGGTTACAGCGTTCAATTGCAGAATGATGTAGTAATTATGCTATCGAAAATGGAAGAAGGTACAATTAGCCATTTAGATAAATTTCAACTTGGCACCAGTTGCGATATTTTACAAAAAGCAAAATTTATGTATGCTATAATGGCTAAAAATAAAATGTTGATAGATAAACTATCGGTAAAGACTTTTTAATTCACTGATACAGAAGTAAATTTCTAAATCACAATGATACGGCAATTCTCGATATATTACTGTGACGACATTCCCGCAGATGTTTTTGATATGCGAGAGATTTGCTTTCCAGGGCCTTTCAAACATAGCGATCCTAACGATTCTCGAAGTAAACATATTGTAATAAAGGAAGCCACCAAAATTGTAGCTGCCGGTAGGGTAACGACTGGAAAACCTGGTATTATCAATCAATGGACAAATTACGCTTCTGCGCTGCCTGAAGGAGAACATATAGCTGATTTAAGTAGATGTTTTGTAAACCCCGAATATCGCAAACTGGAGTTATTAAGAAAAGTATGTTTAGAGTGTGTATTATATGCAAATAGTGTTGGCATAAAACAAATGGCGGCGTCCTTTATAACTCACCGTAAATATATCGGCTCAATGTTAAATGACCTTGGTTTTATTTCAAACGGTGCTGTTGTACGATCACTTGAATCGAATGGTTTGGAAAATAAACTCAATGTCGGAGTTTGTGATATGGAAGTATCAGGCAACCTTTGGGTTAATCAATCTATTATTTGCGTTCAGCACTTAAGAAATAATGGTTTTGAAATCGTTAATGCGAATATTGAATCGATCACAGATGCTGTAAATTCAACTAAATACTTGGATCGCGAAACTAATTGTAAATCTTAATCGTGAATCCACCTAAATTAACTGACAGTTTCATGGTTTCTTTTTGTTTCATCCTTTATAAGTTACGTTCTATGGACGTATTATGGTTATCTGAAGAATGATTGGGGGGGCAAAGTGTAGGTATTGTAACATCAGGGATTATTTTGTATTTGCTTTATAAATATAGAGATAAATCACAGGCGAATTAAAGACAGATCAAAACGGCATATAGTTTAAAACAATTACAATTTTATTCCTCAACATGAACAACCTTTCCCAATTAGCAGAAGATCAATATTGCTCACTAAATTACGAACACCTCCCGATAACAATCACAAAGGGTAAGGGTATTTATTTATTCGATGATCGGGATAGTCGATATTTTGATTTCCTATCGGGCTACAGCGTGGTTAACCAGGGGCATTGTCATCCGCGGTTAATTGAGGTAGCTATTCAACAACTTCAAAAACTCACATTGTGCTCACGTTCATTTTATAATGATCAGCTTGGCCTGTTTTCTGAATATATCTGTAATTTGTTAGGTTATGATCGGGTATTGCCGATGAACACTGGTGCCGAGGCTACTGAAACGGCAATCAAACTCGCGCGTAAATATGCGTATGAAATAAAAAATGTTCCTTCCGGGCAAGCCAAAATTGTGGTGATGCACAATAATTTTATGGGCCGTACAATGGGTTCCATAAGTGGCTCAACTGATTATTATAGCTATCATAATTTTGGGCCATTGCTGCCGGGGTTTGTCAGTATTCCATTTAATGATGTGTTTGCAGTAAAAAACCTATTGCAAGACCCTACTGTATGCGCAATTATTATTGAACCTATACAAGGAGAAGCGGGTGTTTTTGTACCTGATGAAGGCTATTTGACAAGGGTGAGGCAACTTTGTACGGAAGCTAAGGTGTTAATGATTGCTGATGAAATACAATCGGGCATGGGCCGGTCAGGTAAATTTCTCGCTTGCGATTACGAAGAAGTAAAACCCGACTTGCTACTCTTAGGCAAAGCTATAACTGGTGGTGTCACCGCGCTATCTGTAGTATTAGGTTCTGATGGTATTATTTCGCTTCTTCAACCAGGCATGCATGGCTCCACCTATGGGGGAAACCCATTAACATGTGCTATTGCTCTTGAAGCAATCAAAGTTATTATTGAAGAAAAACTTGCGGAAAATGCCTTTAAGGTGGGAGAAATTTTCAGGGATGAAATGGCAAAGACGTTAAATGGAAAAATAAAAGCAATACGCGGTAGAGGCTTACTTAATGCAATTGCTTTTGATGAAAGTATTGATACTACCCATATCTGTCATCAATTAATGCACAACGGCATATTAGCTAAACCAACGCGAAACAATGCCGTTAGATTTACACCGCCATTAATTATTAATCCCGAACAAATGGCTTCGGCAATGGAAATTATTTATAATGTACTGGCTACCAAATGAAAGAGAAATTTACCCCTTATCTGTCAAGGCAGTTTGAAAATCCTGCCATTGCTGAGCAGTATAAAATATTACCCAATGATATTGCAAATCATTTTGAGAGGCTTGATCCTTTGGAAGAGGATAGCCACCAACCGGTAAAAGGCTTAGTACATAAGTACGAAAACCGGGCTTTGATAAAAGTTTCTTATCGCTGTGCGGCTCATTGCCGGTTTTGTACGCGAATACGGCAGATTGGTACTGCTGATGGAGATTTGGACTCACCCAACGATATCCCTAACATTATCGATTATTTGCGCCAGCACACAGAAATAACGGATGTTATACTTTCAGGCGGCGATCCATTTTATACTCCAAAACAAAGCTTAGAATTACTAAATGAACTTGACACTATTGATAGTTTAAAAGTGATACGTATTGGTACAAGGCTTCCAATCCATAATCCGCAGTCATTCAAAGCACCTTTATTGCATGTGATGCTTAATAAGGTAAAGGAAATGGCTGTTAAGAAACCATTTATTATATTATTGCACTTTGCGCACCCTGATGAATTAACCCCGGAAGTTTTAGATGTTATCCGATTACTAAAAACTACCGGCGCAATGCTGTTATCTCAAACAGTGTTTTTGAAAGGCATAAACGATAATTACCGGGTTTTAAAAAACTTATTTGAAAACCTCTATTGGGCAGGCGTTATGCCCTATTATATCTACCGATGCGATTATGTAAAAGGCCTTGAACATTATGTTTGCGATATGGCCGATGAAATACGGATCATGACTGATTTGAGGCGGGATTTAAGTGGCATAGCCTATCCAACTTACATAGTTGATGTGGTAGGTAAGGGAAAAATACCTGTACCACTTGGATTTTGGAGTAAAACTGATATAACCCAATGTAACGATTTTTCAAATAGTCAAGTCAAAATATTATGATTATCGGCTGGTCGTTAGTAAATAATTCCATTGCTAATTCGGTATTACAATTTAGTCAAGCAAAAGTCGACTGGTTTAAAAAAAAACCTAATACCTGTGGATGCTAAAGTGGGGCTGGCATCACAATGGTGTGTTGATAAAGATTTTCAAGGGCAAGGGCTTATTCAGAAAATATATAATTATTTTGAAATGATTATAGCGGGTAAGTATGATTTTATTGAAGCATCCATTAGGAAAAATAATCCGGCAGGGAGCGGCAACAACAAAATTAGGCATGAAAACTATTTTTGAAGACGATTTAAGGTTCGATAAAATAAAAGAAATTGCCCCGTTTAAATTGGCTGATAACGAATTGTTTATCAATGAAAAAAAAGTTTTAATCAGATGGGCAAATTAGGGGATGAAAACCAGCTTTTTGAGTTGAATAAAAAATGGGTTAGTGATAATGTACCGAACAATAATTCAAAAGGGTTCCTCACAAGTTTGTGTCAACCGTCGGACTTCAAAACATTTATCGAGTTTAATGATATTGTAATTGCTGAAAAAACTTAACCAGATTTCCATGGAGCACGTTATTGAAATACTTGTACTTATATCTTCAGTTATTTTAAAATGTGTAGGAATGCCTCACCAGGTAAGAAAACTATATAAAACGAAGAATTCACAGGGTTTTTCGCTTTTCTATTATGCCATGCTTGATTTAACCTACCTCTTTTGGATAGTTCATGGGATTTATAAACATGATTGGACTATTATATCAACAAGTATAATCGGCGCAATTGCAACAGCAGTAATTGTTTTTTTAATTATAAAATACAGACCTAAAGAAAAGGTATTAATAGTAAACTCTTATTCTTAATGAGATGTTAATCGGTTGGTCGCTCATAAATAGTTCAATAAAAACCCCTCATTTTCTTAAGATGCAGAAAATGATTTTATTATTTAAAGAACAGGGTTTAATCCCTATTAATGCTAAAGTAGCTTTAGGACAAAAGTATTTGGATTATGAATATAGAGGTAAAGGTATAATGGACTTAGCAACTATAATACAAGAGGAACTCACCTTTTCAAATTTTGAAATATATCTCTCAACCGTTCAGAAATTTAACAAGCGAAGTGAATTTTTTTTTAAAAAAAATTCCTTCCAACAAATTTACCAAGACAACGTTCGCTATTATTTAACAAAAGCAATTGTTAAAAGAGGTATTTCAGTTTATCAATCTTTATTAATTGGAAATGGCAGCTCTGCTACTAAAGTCATGATAAGGCCCGGCGAGGCCGGCGACGAATTTCAATTACACGAGTTGAATAAGAAAAGGCTAAAAGAAAATTTAACTGACCTATCACAAGGGTTTTTAACAAGTTTATATACAGCTTCTGACTTTAGGCAAATGATTAATCTTCAGGAAATAATAGTGATAGCTGTGTAACGTAGTTAGAATAAGGGAAATAGAATGTTAATGGGATGACCCGTCCTGGATTAGCTATACAATTTGTCTCGTACTGGATTATATACATTTTGTCTCGTACTGGATTTAATAGACAGCTTATTTGAAGATTATTTATTAAATTAAAATATCGATCGGATTTTTAATGCCTAAAGAGGAAGTTAATGATCTTGTGAAATTTATGCTGCCCTATCCGGACCAGGTAAAGGCTGCCGCTTTATGGCTCAGGGAATTTGTTTGGGATCTTTACCCCGAAACCAACGAACTCATTTATGATAATTACAATGCTGTCGCCTTTGGCTGGTCGCCTACTGATAAGGCCGGGGATGTGTTTTGCAGTATAGCTGTTTGCAGTGATCACGTAAATTTCGGGTTCAACCGTGGTGTGGATATAGCCGACCCGGATAAAACATTAATTGGCAATGGCAGCCAATACCGTTACATCCGGGTAAGGGAGAAGGATGATTTTCCTGAAGCGTATATGAAGCAATTGCTGGAAGCTGCCTATCAGAATTCGGTATCACGGATGAAGCCAGTTAAAAAAGTACTTAAGGGTGAGACTATTGTAAAGTCGATATCGCCTGTCAAAAAGCGTCCGAAGCAGTGATTGGTTAATCGGTGATTAGAGATTAGCCTATAACAGGAACTCTATGTTTGGCTACAAATAATTTAAGTTACATAGAAGTTGTTTGTTAACTCAAGTGAATAATGAGTCTTGGTTCAGACAAAAAACTAATTACAAATCACTAATTTATGCCATTTTTGTAAGACCTGGTCTCTGATCACTAATTAACCAATCAAAAAGCCAATGAATATCGAATCAAATAAAAATGAAGATATTAATAAACAGCTTGTTTATGACCTTGATAACAAACTAAAAAAAGTACACGAGGGCGGAGGAGAAAAGGCGGCAGCTAAACAAAAGGAAAAGGGCAAAATGCTGGCTCGCGAGCGGATTGCTTATCTGATTGACGACGATAAACCCTGGCTGGAGATAGGCGCTTTTGCCGGCGAAGGGATGTATGCAGAACATGGCGGCTGCCCTTCGGGCGGCGTTGTATGCGGTATTGGTTATGTATCCGGCAGGCAGTGCGTGGTGGTTGCCAATGATGCAACAGTGAAAGCCGGGGCCTGGTTCCCTATAACGGCCAAGAAAAATCTCCGCGCGCAGGAGGTCGCGATGGAAAATCGCTTACCTATCATTTACCTGGTTGATTCAGCCGGAGTGTATCTGCCTTTACAGGACGAGATTTTTCCTGACAAGGAGCATTTTGGCCGTATTTTTCGTAATAATGCTATTATGAGTAGTATGGGGGTTATCCAGATATCTGCGATTATGGGTTCTTGTGTTGCAGGCGGAGCCTATTTGCCGATAATGAGCGACGAGGCCATGATCGTAGATGGCACAGGCTCTGTTTTCCTTGCCGGATCGTACCTTGTAAAATCAGCTATTGGCGAAGATGTGGATAATGAAACATTGGGTGGTGCAACTACCCATTGCGAAATATCAGGGGTGACCGATTATAAGCAGCCAAATGACCCGGCCTGCCTGGATTCCATCCGCAAGATCATGAGCATGACGGGTGATTATATTAAAGCCGGTTTTGACCGTATAGAAGCAGCCGCACCCAAACAGGATGAAAGGGAAATATACAGTATCATACCCGAAAACCGGGAGAAGCCATATGACATGTATGATATCCTCCACAGGTTACTGGATAATTCCGACTTTGAAGAGTATAAGACAGGATACGGGCAATCAATTATTTGCGGTTTGGGTAGGGTAGACGGCTGGGCGGTCGGAATAGTGGCCAACCAGCGCAAGGTGCTGAAATCAAAAAAAGGCGAAATGCAGTTTGGCGGGGTGATCTATTCCGATTCGGCGGATAAAGCCACACGATTTATCATGAATTGTAACCAAAAAAAAATACCCCTTGTATTTGTGCAGGATGTTACCGGCTTTATGGTGGGCAGCCGGTCGGAGCAGGGAGGTATTATTAAAGATGGTGCTAAAATGGTTAATGCCGTTGCCAATTCGGTGGTGCCTAAATTTACTTTCATTATCGGTAACTCATACGGGGCAGGCAATTATGCTATGTGTGGCAAGGCTTATGACCCAAGGCTGATCTACGCCTGGCCATCTGCTAAAATCGCGGTAATGGGCGGCTCACAGGCGGCTAAAACCTTATTACAGATACAGGAATCGGGATTGAAAGCAAGAGGAGAGGAGATCACCCGGCAAAAAGAACAGGAATTACTGAAAGAGATAACTGACCGTTATAATTCGCAGACAACACCTTATTATGCCGCCGCAAGGCTTTGGGTGGATGGCATTATCGATCCGCTGGAAACGCGAAAGGTTATCTCAATGGGGATTGAAGCAGCCAACCACGCACCGATTGAAAAAGCTTTTAACGTAGGGATAATACAGACTTGAGATCAGTCGATCGGCAACAATTAGAGATTAGTCATGATAGGAGTCCTGTGTTTCGCTACAATTAACTTAAGTTATATAGAAGTTGTCTGAATCAGTGATTCAACTGATTAAGGGATTTTCCTGATTTTATACCATTATGATTGAAACCTGTGGAAATAAGTTAAATCACAAAGTCGATGAGTCGATCCTGAAATCGTATCATTGCGTCTCTACGATCATTTGTATATCTTACACTCATGAAAAAACTCCTTCTGCCACTGCTTCTGCTGCTCCTTATTAAGGCTTCGGCCCAGCCTCCCCAGGAAATCCATCAAAGGGCTATTCTGGTTGATACGCATAATGATGTGATTTCAAATCAGCTTATTACAAAAGTTGACCTGGCCAAACGCCAAAGCACAGGTAATTTCGACCTGGTGCGTGCTAAAGAAGGCGGTTTGGATGTACAGGTTTTTTCAATATGGTGCGGGGAAGATTATGGCAAGGGAACGGCATTTAAATTTGCTAATCGTGAAATTGACTCTTTAAATGCTTTGATAAAACGCAATCCCGGAAAGATCGTATTGGTGCGCAATGCAGCCGAGTTGGAGAAGGCAGTGGCCAAAAAGCAATTTGCAGCCATGATAGGGGTAGAAGGCGGCCACATGATAGAGGACAGGATGGATTACATTGATGCACTGGCAAATCGCGGCATGCGTTATCTTACCCTCACATGGAACAACAGCACCTCATGGGCCACTTCAGCGCGCGATGAAACGCACCGTGGTGATTCGTTAAAGCACCTTGGTTTGACAGATTATGGTAAACAGATCGTACAACATCTCAATGATCTCGGCGTAATGGTGGATGTGTCGCACGTGGGTGAACAAACTTTTTATGATGTGATTGCCACCAGCACCAAGCCTGTTATTGCCTCGCATAGTTGTGCCTATACTTTGAACCCCAACCAGCGTAATATGAAGGACGATCAGTTAAAAGCATTAGCAAGAAATGGTGGCGTAGTGTTTGTGAATTTTTACAGCGGGTTCGTAGATAGCACTTATGGGGGGAAAGTATCACATTTTTACAGGCATCACCTTGCGGAACTGGATTCCCTTACCAAAATATATCACGATAATGACCTGGCTAAGATACGGCTGAACGTAATCTATAAAACCGAATCAGACCAGGTACGCCCGCCATTAAACTTGCTCATCAAACATATAGATTATATAGCCAAACTAATTGGAGTTGACCACGTGGGCATCGGCTCTGATTTTGACGGCGCCGAATCCTATCCACTGGGCATGGATGATGTTTCCGATTATCCCAAAATAACTCAAGAGCTTTTAAAACTGAATTATAGCAAAGCAGATATCGACAAGATATTGGGAGGGAATTTTATCAGGGTATTGAAGGCCAATACGGGTAAGTAGTTGTTTATATGTTTTATTACTGTTCAGAACTTTACTGCTGACTGACTAATAGAGTCCTCTTTTTTTTTAAATTTGCGATCATTAAAAATTCTGATGTCTCAAGAAACTGAACACGTTAAATGCCTGATCATAGGGTCTGGGCCTGCCGGCTACACTGCTGCTATTTATGCTGCACGTGCTGATCTGAAACCCGTTTTATATACCGGCCTGCTTGCCGGCGGACAGCTTACGCAAACTACCGAAGTGGAGAATTATCCCGGTTATCCCGATGGAATACAAGGGCCTGCCATGATGGAAAACTTTGAAAAACAAGCTTCCCGCTTAGGTACCGATGTCCGCTTCGGTTATGTAACCTCGGTTGATTTTTCGCGCCTGCCGCATAAAGTGATCGTAGATGAAACAAAAACTATTTTGGCTGATACGGTGATCATTTCAACCGGCGCTTCAGCTAAATGGCTCGGCTTGGAATCTGAGCAAAAATATAACGGCTTTGGCGTATCGGCTTGTGCAGTATGTGACGGTTTCTTTTTCCGCGGACAGGATGTGGCTATTGTAGGTGCTGGCGATACAGCGGCTGAAGAAGCTACTTATCTTTCCAAATTATGCCGCAAGGTGTATATGCTGGTAAGGCGCGATGAATTCCGTGCCTCAAAAGCCATGATGCACCGTGTAATGCACACGCATAACATCGAAGTGATTTATAATACCGAAGCAAAGGAAATTGTCGGCGATGGGCAGGTAGTAACGGGTGTCAAGGTGTTTAATAATAAGACCAATGCTGAAAAAATATTGGATGTAACGGGCTTCTTTGTAGCTATCGGCCATCATCCCAATACCGAATTATTTAAAGGCTGGATAGATATGAATGAAACCGGCTATATTTTAACCGAACCAGGCTCAACCAGGACCAATATTGAAGGTGTATTTGCCTGCGGGGATGCACAGGATCATGTATACCGCCAGGCGGTAACGGCAGCAGGTACAGGTTGTATGGCCGCCATTGACGCCGAACGCTACCTGGCAGCGAAAGAGCATGCGGTAACCGCTTGAAATTGTCTGAACCCGAATTTTGGAATTTATAAGATTAACAGAACTCAGGAAATTCTTTAATTCGATAAATTATGGTTCGGACAAACAAATTCCGTATTGATTACTTATATAGGTAAATCGATAAAAAATTCAAAATACCATGGGAAAAGGTGATAAAAAAACAGGAAAAGGTAAAATCGCAATGGGTTCTTTTGGAAAGACAAGGCCGCACAAGCCTAAAAAGAAGGAAGAAGTGGCAGCGGTTAAACCGGAAAAAAAATAATCAAAGCCATTCGCACCACGCGAATGGCTTTTTTATGAATTACAGATTTTTTCCATCGATAATCTCATTTTTTTTCAAAATCTATTAACTTCACAACCTTAATTCAACGTATAAGCTGCTATGTATAAAAATATTGCCCTACTACTTTCTGCTTTTGTGTGTTTTGTTTGTCTGAATGCCAGTGCGCAGGACAATGATCCGAACATGGGTATTATCCCTGCCCCGGTTTCTGTTAAAAAAACTTCCGGCGAATTTGTGCTTGGTCAGCAAACCGTCTTATTAGCCGATAGCGTGAATAACAAAGCCGTAACCTTTTTTACGGATTACCTGCAGCATAAATTGATGCTTCGCAATGAACTCAAAATAAATAACTCACAGAGTGTAGAAAATAGTATAGTATTTACGGAGAAAGGTACCGAAAATCTGCCCGCGCAGGGATATCGTTTAACTATTACTCCGCAACAGATCATTGTTGCAGGTCGTGGCGCAGGTTTATTTTATGGTATACAAACCTTACTGCAATTGGTACCCGCCGACAGAACTGCGGCTATAAAATTGCCTTGTGTACAAATTGAAGATTATCCCCGTTTTGGTTACCGTGGGTTGATGCTGGATGTGTGTCGCCACTTCTTTTCAGTCGAGTTTGTGAAAAAGACAATCGACCTGATGGCCTACTACAAGTTAAATACTTTTCACTGGCATTTAACCGACGATCAGGGATGGCGCATCGAGATAAAAAAATATCCTCGACTTACTGCCATAGGCAGTCAGAGGGCGCAAACAGTGATTGGTAATTATCATGACCGTACGCCGCAACAGTTTGATAATACACCTTATGGCGGCTTTTATACACAGGATCAGATTCGCGAAGTAGTTAAATATGCTGCCGACAGGTACATCAACGTAGTACCCGAGATTGAAATGCCCGGCCATTCGATGGCTGCTTTGGCTGCCTATCCCGAATTAAGCTGTGATCCGAACAAAACTTATAAAGTATACGAAACATGGGGAGTTGTTCGTGATGTGTATTGCCCGTCAGATAAAACTTTCGACTTTCTGGAAGATGTGCTGAGCGAAGTAATGGATCTGTTTCCGAGTAAATATATACATATAGGCGGCGATGAAGTACCTAAGGATGCATGGAAGAATTCGGCATTTTGTCAAAAGCTCATCAAAAAACTGAAGTTGAAAAATGAGGAGGAGCTGCAAAGCTACTTTATACAGCGTGTAGAAAAATTTGTTAACGCTAAAGGACGCAGCATTATCGGGTGGGACGAGATATTGGAAGGCGGGTTATCGCCTAATGCTACCGTAATGAGCTGGCGTGGTGAAGCGGGCGGCATAGCAGCCGCTAAGCAAGGCCATAACGTAGTCATGACTCCTGGTAGCGGTGGCCTTTACCTGGATCATGCACAAGGCCGTGCCGGCGAGCCTCTGAGTATTGGCGGTTATACTCCTTTGTCTGCAACATATAGTTATAATCCAACACCAAACGCCTTAACACCGGAGCAGCAAAAGTTCGTAATGGGTGTGCAGGCTAATCTTTGGACAGAATATATCAGCACAGATGCAAAGGCGGAGTATATGTTATATCCAAGATTACTGGCTTTATCTGAAATTGCATGGACGCCGTTGGCAAATAAAAACTTTAAGGATTTTTCCGAAACGCGTTTACCATCGCAACTTGCTTTCCTGGACAAGAATAATTATAATTACCGCGTTCCGGCAACAATCGGCACATCGCAGGATACCATTATATTTGGCCCTGCTTTAAATGTAAATTTAAAATCACCTGTCAGGGGAGCTAAAGTATTTTATACAATTGATAGCTATACGCCGCGGGAAACGGATCTGCAATATTATGTGCCTGTAACTTATGAAGTGCCCCAGGATCAATATCGCGATCTGCAAACCATAGTGATTACCCCATCGGGCAAACGAAGCCAGGTAACCCACGCTGTAATGTACAATAAAGCCCCGCTTGCACCGGTAGCTTACCAGGGCAATACTACAGGTTTAAAGTATCATTTGATGCAGGGTACATTTGCCAATACTAACCAGTTTAAGGATGCGGCAGTAATTGACAGTGGCACAACAAAAAGCTTTAACACATCTGTTCTTAAAAGAAATAATCCAGCTTTCGGGGTCGTATATACCGGCTTTATACGTATTGACGCTGATGGTTTGTACCAGTTTTCAACCCGGTCGGATGATGGATCGGTTTTAGCTATTGATGACCAGCCGGTGGTAGATAATGACGGCATGCATCCCATTGCGGAGCAAGGTGGGGCGGTTGCTTTGCAAAAAGGATATCATAAATTTACCCTGAAATATTTTGATGTTGGTTCTGTATGCGCATTACGGGTATATATGACCATCCCCGGTAAACCTAAAAGTGAACTAGCTCCGGATACATTGTATAATTAAGATTTAAAATGAGCGTCAGGTTTTATTTATTTATGCTGATAGGTTGCCTGATGATCGCATCGGGTTGTAATAATGATGGAAAAAAGATTGCACAGCCACCGGCAACAGCAAAAAAACCTGACTTTGCAGCCCCTTTTCGTTTTCATAAACTGATAGAAGTATCACCGGGTGAGGATTTCGATGTTTTTAGCTGGGGCCGGGGATCAACATCAGTTGGTGCATACCTTATACTGCACTCTGATTCTTCAGGGAAAAAATATGCCACGACCACCGGTGATCTTGACGGAGCGATTGTGGATGTTTATAATTCGGATATGGACCTGGATGGCAATCCCGAGATACTGATACAGGCCAAAGCTACGGATACTGCCAACTATGCAACCATTTACGCTTTTGAATTTAATAACAGCAAAGCCAATAAATTAGATTTCCCCAAACTGACGAGTTCACAAAGGAAAGGTTATCGTGGTAACGATAATTTTTACACCAAGGAAGGGAAGTTTATGCGCGAATTCCCTGTTTATGATGGTAATAGCAAGGACGCCAAACCTACCGGGCAAAAGCGCAAATTGGAATATGGCTTGCGCGGTAACAGTTTTACTGTAAAGCAATTGAGCATAGATTCAACGGACAATAAAAGCACGATCAAAACGGCAGCAAAAGAATCGTTAAAAACTGCTGCACCTGAAAAAAAGGAAACTACTTCTACGAAAAAATCTAAAAGGAATACGACCGAAAAGAAGCACAAGAAAAAGAAGCACCGGCGGCATAACAGTAGTGATCATCAATAAAAATTCGTCAATGAATACTTTCAGGGATGCCCGGGCAGATACTCATTGACGAATTGTCAGTATTAAGCTACTACCTCTACCTGACTTAGCTGGTTATTGATAAATTCAATTTCTTGTGCATTCAGCTTTACATTGATAGCTTGAGCATTTTGTTTTGATTGCTCCGCATTGCGCGCGCCGACGAGAGCAACGGTAATGCCGGGATGTTCAATGGTCCACCTGATTACTAACTGACCAAGCGTAGCACCTTTTTCATCAGCAAGGGGCTTTATTTTTGCTAAAAATGCGTTGGTATGTTCAATATTTTCGTCCTTAAAATATTTTACACCCGCACGGTGATCGCCACTACCAAATTTTTGTCCTGGTTTCATTTTACCGGTAAGCAGGCCACGCTCTAATGGACTGTAAGCTAAAATAGCCTTGTGATGCTCAATGCAATAAGGTATCAGTTCATCCTCAATATCACGGTTAACCATGCTGAAGGGAACCTGGTTTGATGCCAGTTTCAAGATTTTCTCTGCTTCTGCCATTTGCTGGGCGTTATAATTACTCACTCCCGCCTCGCGTATTTTACCCTGTTCCTTTAATCTTAAAACGGCTTCCATCGTTTCCGAGATAGGGGTTGTTAGGTCCGGCCAGTGTATCTGGTAAAGATCAATATAATCTGTACCAAGGCGTTTCAGGCTGTCTTCACATTCTTTTATAACACTTTCTTTACCCGCATATTTATAAATATCAATATCCCGGCCGCTGTTATCCTTGCTCTTAAAGGCCAGGTTGCCCTTGGCCAAATCCCAGCGCATACCATATTTTGTAAGCAATTGTATCTTATCCCGCTGTATGCCTTTAATCGCCTGGCCTACCAGTTCTTCGCTTTTGCCCTGCCCGTAAATAGGCGCTGTATCAATTGATGTTACGCCATGATCATATGCAGTTTTAATAGCTTCAATGGCGTCGTTATCATCATTACCACCCCACATCCATCCGCCGGCAGCCCAGGCCCCGAATGTTATCGCAGATACTTTAAGATCTGTTTCTCCCAATTTTCTGTATTCCATTTTATTGATATTTTATATTACTAAAGGGGCAAAATAAATTATTGTTTTAATGACTTTTGTTTACTCATTGTCATCATTGTTTTCGCGTTTGCTATTGCTACTGCATCATAGTCGTTATTAAAATAAAACCATGCTTGTTTGGCTGTTTTACTGCATTTTACATCGTTAACTACCTTCTGTAAAAATTCTGTTGGATAACAAGACCGGTACAAATTCGGCACACCATGAAAGCGGTAATAAACCGATGGTGTATTCTGAATGACCTCATCGGGTAATGCAGGATGGCTCATGCCACAGAAAGTGATATTGCGTTCGGCAAGGGCCTTATACACTTCATCGCGCCACCAGCTTACATGCCGGAACTCGGCTACATTATTGAATGATGGATTTAAATTTTTTAGGATACGATCCAACCGTTCCTCATTATAACTAAAACGCGGAGACATTTGAAATAACACCGGTCCGAGCTTTTCCTGCAAACCGTTGTTGGTTGTTTCATAGAAATCGGATATCATCCGTGCTGAATCGTGGAACTGTTTAAAATGGGTGATCGCCTTGGGCGCCTTTACCGAGAAGCGGAAATGTCCGGGGCTTTGCTGATACCAGTTTTGCAGAAAGGAAAGTTGGGGAAAGCGATAAAAGGTTACATTCAGCTCCAGCGTGTCAAAATGTTCGCAGTAAAAATGGAACCATTTTTTCTGCGGAAGATCTTCGGGATAAAATTTACCTTTCCAATCCCGGTAATGAAAACCTGAGCAACCAATATGACATTTCATACTTATTGTAAAATAAATTTAGCGATACTTTGTTTTGAGATTAAGGATAAATCAAGATTTACACTTTTTGCACATTAATTTGCACATTTGCATATCTGCACATTCGTACATCCATAATGCATTTTACCTCTCCGCTTTTCTTATTTGCACTGCTGTCGCTGGCTATACCTGTGGTTATACACCTGTTCAATTTTCGCAGGTATCAAAAGGTTTATTTCAGTAATGTCCAGTTTTTAAAGGAGATACAGGAGCAGCAGGCATCTGGCAGCAACTTGAAAGAACGCCTGATCCTGGCGTCCCGCCTGCTTGCTTTGCTGTTTTTGGTGTTTGCTTTTGCCCGGCCTTATATCCCCGGTAAAAATGCAGCTAACGCGGGCAAACAACAGGCGGTTAGTGTTTTTGTGGATAATTCCTATTCTATGCAAACCCTTAATAAAGAGGGAACATTACTTGACCAGGCCAAACGCCGCGCAAAAGAGATCGCATCAGCCTATAATATTAATGATCGTTTTCAAGTGCTTACTCAGGATTTTGAAGGAAAACATCAGCGGCTATTAAGCAGGGATGAATTTAATGAGGCGGTTAATGCCATAAAAATCAGTCCGCAAAGCCGCAGTCTGCAGCAGATCGTGAGCAGGCAGCAAAGTTTGTTGAATACCCAGCGTAATGCCATTCGCTCTGCTTACATATTGTCCGATTTTCAAAAAAACATAACTGATGCAAAGGCTATAAAAGCAGACAACGCCATACACTTTAATTTAGTACAGCTAAAGGCCAGCGCATTGCCAAACGTTGCCGTGGATTCTGTGTGGCTGCTGACTGCGGTACACCGCGCCGGTGAAAGTGAAAAGCTGGTGGTGCGTTTACACAATTACGCAGGTGAAAAAGCCGAAAAGATACCGTTAAAATTATTGATCAACGGTGCACAAAAAGCCCTGGGCAGTTTTACCATTAATCCGGGGTCGGTACAAAATGATACCCTGGCATTTTCGGACTTGCACGGCGGCTGGCAGCGGGCCGAAATACAATTACAAGATAATCCGGTAACTTTTGATAACCAGTTTTACTTCACCTTTAATGTAAAACAGCAAATGCCGGTATTGCTGATAGACGGTGACACAGCTAACCCATTTTTAAAGGCGGTTTTTGATACTGATCCGTTTTTTGCTGCAAAAAGAGTAGATGACGGCAATGTGGATTACGCCGCATTAGGCACTTATCCCCTGATCGTTATCAGTGATATAAAAGCAATTTCAACCGGCTTGTCCCAGCAATTGAAAACTTATGTTTCCAGGGGCGGCACTTTAATGGTATTTCCTTCGGCGGATGCTGATCTTGCCAATTACAAGGCATTTTTGCAGCCGATGGGGGTAGCTTATCCCGAGAAATTAATTACCGAAACAAGCAGGGTATCGGCTATCAACCTGCAAAATCCGGTATTTAAAAGTATTTTTGAATCGTATCCTCAAAACCCCGATCTGCCGGCGGTAAAAAAATACTACCAGCTAAATTCATCAAACAGCAGGGGCGAAAACCTGATGGAGTTACCAGGCAGACAATCGTTCTGGGCGGATTATAGCAGGGGTAAAGGTAAAGTGTATGTTTCGGCAGTGGCATTGAATGATGATTTCAGTAACCTGCCCCGGCACGCCCTATTAGTTCCTGTCATGTTTCGAATCGCTTTATTGAGTGGGCACGACCAGCCCTTATTTTACACATTGGGCCAGGATGAGAGTATTGAAATGCCGCCTGTGCAAAGCAGCGAAAAGCAACTATTGAAATTGGTGAACGGTAATTTAACCATCATACCCGATGTACGGCAGCAGGAGGGAAGTACGCTGCTTTATGTATCCGATCAGTTGCTGGAAAACGGGAATTACGAACTGAAAAAACAAGATAGTACCTTATCTGTACTGGCATTTAATGATAACAGGAAAGAGTCGGATATGAGTTATTTAACAGGGGATGATCTGAAGCAAATTTTCCCGCAGGCGGACAATATTTTACAGCCCGGACAAGCCTCTATAAAGGGCGAAGTATCCGAATTAAATTTTGGTCCGCAATTATGGAAACTTTGTATAATTTTGGCATTGATTTTCCTGGCAGCCGAAATATTGCTCATCAGGTACTATAAGCCTGGTAAACAGCGGTTTTCGGGCCAGGTATAGATCAAAACCATTCCATCCTTAAAGCAGCGCTAATGAATTTGCTTATCAAATCTGCAACCATCTCCGACCCGGGTTCGCCCTTTTATCAACAAGTTGCAGATGTGTTAATTGAAAAAGGCCATATTATTAAGATCGCCCCGGGCATAAATGCGGATACTGAAAGCGTTGATGCAAGAGGGAAATACCTTGCCCCCGGCTTTTTTGACCTGAACTGTAATATAGGCGAGTTGGGTCTGGAAACCAAAGAGGACCTGCAAACCGGTACAAGGGCAGCGGCGGCCGGCGGCTTTACAGGTGTGGCATTAATGCCAAACACACAGCCGCCTGTGCATTCCAAGGCGGAAATTGAATATTTGATGAACAGGGCGAAAGATAATCTGGTAGACGTATATCCGTTGGGCGCCTTATCTTATAAAAGAGAGGGCAGGGACCTGGCCGAGATGTATGATATGTATCAAAGCGGCGCAAAAGCATTTACCGACGGTAACCGCCCGGTGCAGGATGCCGGCCTTATGGAAAGAGCGCTTTTGTATACCAAAGGCTTTAATGCCCTGGTGCTTTCCTATCCGGAGGATACAGCCATTGCGGGTAAAGCTAAAGTGCATGAAGGAGAGGTGAGCACCCGGTTGGGGATGAAGGGGATACCCGCCCTTGCAGAGGAATTAATGATTGCAAGGGATCTTTACCTGGCTGAATACACAGAATCGCGGATACACTTTAGTACCATATCTACGGAACGTTCAGTAGAGCTGATAAGAGAAGCAAAGAAAAAGGGTTTACAAGTAACTTGTGATGTAGCGGTGCATCATTTGTTACTTACAGATGAGGCTTTGATGGGTTTTGACAGCCAATATAAAGTGAAACCGCCTTTGCGCACACAAAAAGATGTAAAGGCGCTGTTAAAGGGCCTGCAAGACGGTACGATAGATGCTATCGTATCGCAACATACACCACATGAGGTAGAATTTAAGAACGTGGAATTTGAAATCGCAGAATTCGGCATGATCAGCTTGCAGACTGCCTTTGCCACCGCCCTTGAAGCCGGCTTAACGGTAGATATGATCGTTCAGAAAATGGCCATTAATCCGCGTAAAATATTAAACATTGAGGTGCCCGTTATCGCTGAAGGTCAGAAGGCAAACCTGGTAGTTTTTGATAAGGACACCCAGTGGACATACGACAAATCAAACAACAAGTCAAAATCTTATAATTCGCCCTTCATCGGTCAAAAACTTAAAGGCTCAATTTTGTTAACCTATAATAACAACAAGCAATTCAAACCATAAAAAATGATCGACCCCAAAATAGAATCGGCTACGGAAGCTGCTTTAAGTGCTTTTTCCCGCTATAATAGCTTTGATGCAACGCAACTTACCGCAAAATTTAAACATCTGTTTGCATCAGATGAGGACTTTTTGAGCAAAGTAGATCTGCTTGACAAAGTTTTTGATGATAACCCGAAGCTGGAATCGCTGCGCGAAGTATTTTTTGATCTGCTGATGATCAATTTTTTTAGCGCCGACATAAAGAAGCTGGAAGATGATTACCTGGAAACACAGGAATGGGAAGAAATAGAAGAGGAGACGCTTGACCGGGGCACAGAGCTTTTAAACATGCTGCTCTATTTAAATGAATGCGCTGATGAAGATATTGAACCTGAACTTGACGATTACCTGAAAGAGTTTTTATTGGTTGATGAGGATGAATTCCAGGATGAGTATCGTATTTACGAATCCGTAATTGAAAACCAGATATTAATGGAAAGCCCTGTGGCGGAAATCAGCCGTGTTGCAAAAGAACTGCCTGAAGATTCGGAAATAAAGGAGATATTTTATCCAATGATGTGCTTTTTTCAGAATGCGGCTACCGGAGATTATGACAAAGACACCATTGCTGAAAATGCGATAAGCAAGGATTTTGATATGGCTGTGTTGGAAATATTGGTCAGTTTTAATTAGGCTAAATGGGGAATATGAATTCAGTGATCAGGAAAAGAGGTGCCGTTACAGGAATATATTTAGGATTGGTTTTATTGCTGTTGAATTTGGCTTTATATTATTATACGACCAGGTTAACAGAATCATTTTTTATGATTGCCATTGGCAGTAACATTATCATATTGATTTTAGAAATAGGAGCAACCGTTTGGCTCTGCAATACGCTGAGAAACAAAATAGGAGGATACTGGACTTTCAAACAAGCCGTAACCGGCATTTTTATGATGTTTGTTGTGGCGTATGCTATTCAGATTGCTGGTTACGACAATTTGTTTGCCAAGGTAATTGATAAGAATGTGAGCACTAATATTCACAATGCCTGGGTCAATGCAAATTTAAAGGCGCTTAAAAAAGGAGAAGACCCGAAAATTGTAAAGCACAGGGGAGAGGTTATTGATAGTAATTATGCTAATCAACAAAAAAGTGGTTCTATGAATTTAAACTACATCATACAAAATATTCTAATTACAATAATATTAGGTTTTGTAATCTCCCTTATTTTCGCTGCCTTATTTAAACGAGACCCGCCGTCACAGGTAATATCATAACCGGGAAGCTGATAAACTTATAACTGCAAAAAGCGGTCAATTAAGATTTTGATATAACAGTATTTAGTATATTAGAGTAATTTATTTAAACGCTAAATTATATCACAATGGAACAATCACCAGCCAATGCAAACAAAGTAGCCACTAAATGGGCCCTCATTTACGTTTTAACAGCGATCGTTATCACCTACATCATCCAGTTTTCAAATCTTGACCCAAATTCTTCGGTAAAGTATTTGTCTTATATCCCTTTTATCGCTTTTCTGCTGCTGGCGCAAAAAGAATATAAGGATCAGCTTGGTGGCTATATCAAATTTGGAGAGGCTTTTTCGGCTGGTTTCAGGTTTGCATTATACTCAGGAATACTGTTGGCCGTATTTATCTATGTTTATCTTACCTTTCTGAGCCCCGAGGTTTTAGCAAAGGCAATGGAGTCACAAAGAGATAAAATGACCGGGCAGGGTTTATCCAGCGAGCAAATTGACAAAGGAATCGAAATTGGGAAAAAATACGGGGCTATTTTTGGCGCCATCGGAGCAGCAGTAGCGTATGCTATATTGGGAGTTATAATCGGCTTGATTGGTGCGGCTATCTTCAAAAAAGAGCGTTCAGCCTTTGATCCGGAACCAACAATAACGGATGCTACTGTTTAATCTGAAAACAAATAATTGCATAAAAAAAGCACCCTGTATTTTTATTTTCAGGGTGCTTTTTTATTGAGTGTACCAGATTCTTATTTCTTCACGATCTGTTTCACAATGTCGTTGCCAAAGGCAAAAACCATCAGGGTGATGAGTAATACAAAGCCGACTATTTGAGCCCGTTCCAAAAATTTATCGCTCAAAGGTTTGCCTTTTATCATTTCGATAAGCAGGAATAGCGCATGCCCGCCGTCAAGAGCCGGTATAGGCAATAAATTCATCAACGCTAATACCATTGACAATAAACCGGTAAGATTCCAGAAACGTACCCAGTCGATATGAGAACCAAACATAACCGCTATACCAATGGGGCTCGAAATAGCTTTTCGTGCTTTAACCTGGCCGGTAAATACTTTACTTAATGCTTTAGACTGATCAGCAAATGTGCCCCATGCCCTGGATGCGCCTACGGGTAAGGAAGCAAAGAAGCCATATTTAATGTTTTTATCCTTTGGCGCCTCATATTTGGCGAAAAAGCCAAGGGTGCCATCCGCATTTACTTTTGTAGTTAATTGATTTACGGCATTATTACGCTTTACCGTCAGTTGCACCTGCTTGTTTTTATTGCCCAGCAATTGGGTCTGCATTTCATCAAAAAATGTGATCCTGTTCCCATTCACTGCAATAATGCTATCGCCTTTTGCAAGGTGCGCTTTTTGGGCGTTACTACCGGGGTTAATAGAATCAACCACGAATTTCACTCTGGGTTTCACAAACTCAGCGATACCGTAATCAGAAAGGTCATTTAAAATCGTGCTGGGCACGGTAATAGACAGATCCTTATTATTGCGCTCAACAGTTAATACACCGTTGCCAAGCAATACTTTCGAACTGATCAGCTCATCAAAATATTCAATGCGTTTGCCATTTACTGCAGTTATTTTATCGCCGGGTTTAAGGCCGATTTTTTGGCCGATTACTCCCGGAGCTATGCCATATTTCAGGTTATCATTAGGCGTATAAGTTTCTCCATATTTCAGGGCCAGTACCCAGAAAATTAAAATACCGAGGATGATATTTACGGTAACGCCGCCAAGCATTACAA
The DNA here is from genome assembly GCA_028287895.1 of Mucilaginibacter sp. Classification (GTDB taxonomy): domain Bacteria; phylum Bacteroidota; class Bacteroidia; order Sphingobacteriales; family Sphingobacteriaceae; genus Mucilaginibacter. The sequence goes on from JAQBOV010000079.1 coordinate 50,123, forward strand.
TTAAGCGCTGCCAGGCCGGTTTTGAGCGAAACTCCCAGGGTTGCGGCGGGCCGGAAAGCTGCTCGGTATCCATCGATTCATCGATCATACCGGCAATTTTTACATAACCGCCCAATGGTAGCCAGCCAATACCATACTCCACACCTTTATAATTAAATTTAAACAGGCTTACGCCCCAGGCATCAAAAAACAGATAGAATTTTTCTACCTTAATGCCAAAGGCGCGTGCCGTTATGAAGTGGCCAAACTCATGCAAAATCACCAAAATTGAAAGACCCAGTAATAACTGGCCCACCATAATCACTATACTCATTCCTTATTTATATCAATTAGTAAACGTCTTTAACGGTATTTTTTTTATTAAATTTTGCGCAAATATGCGCGTTTCTTTGTCTGTGTTCAAATAATCATCCAGTGTAGGTTTAGCATAAAAGTCAACCTTTTGCATACACTGTTCAATGATATCGCTCATTGCCAGAAAGCTAAGCCCATTGTTCAAAAAGCCTGCCACTGCAATTTCGTTGGCTGCATTAATGATACATGGCATATTACCGCCTTGTTTTAGGGCATCAAAGGCTAAAGCAAGGCTCCGAAATGTCTTTATGTCAGGTTTCTCAAAGGTCAGGTTTGGATAATTGGCGAAATCGAACCTTTTAAAATTGTTTTTTATCCTCTCGGGATAAGCCAGGGCATATTGAATGGGTAGTTTCATGTCCGGCAGGCCCATTTGCGCTTTGATGGAGCCATCCCTGAACTGTACCATTGAGTGAATGACCGATTGAGGATGTACAATAATATCGATCTGGTTAACATCCAAATTAAACAACCATTTGGCCTCGATAACCTCAAGTCCCTTATTCATCAAGGATGCTGAATCGACAGTGATCTTGGCGCCCATCACCCAGTTGGGGTGTTTTAAGGCGTCTTCGCGTGTTACTTCTGCCAAAAATTCCAAACTTTTGCCCCTGAAAGGGCCACCCGAAGCGGTCAATATGATCTTTTCAACAGATTGGCTTTGTTCACCTGCAAGGCACTGAAAAATGGCAGAGTGTTCTGAGTCGACCGGTAATATATTGATATTGTGTTGTTTGGCCAGGTCGGTTATCAGTTCGCCCGCAACTACCAGTGTCTCTTTATTAGCCAGTGCAATGTCCTTGCCTGCTTTTATTGCATTAATGGTAGGTTCCAATCCCGCAAAGCCAACCATCGCCGTAAGCACCATATCGATTTCGGGATGGCTGACAATATCTTTGATAGCATCTGCACCTGATAGCACTTTTACATTGGTTGATGCCAATGCTTCCTGTACCCTTGAATAATATTTTTCATTACAGATAATTGCATAGGCAGGATCAAATTTTAATGCCTGTTGTATAAGCAGTTCAGCATTATTTTGCGCTGTTAGAACAAAGGCTCTGAATAGCGAGGGGTTTTCACCCGCTACTTCCAAAGCTTGTGTGCCAATGCTGCCTGTAGAACCTAATATTGCGATGTTTTTTATTATACTCACTAAACAAGCCCCTCTTTAAATCTCTCCCCGGTAGGGAGAGGCTTTACCTTATAATCGATGATATTCTTTCTATTCATGATGTTATTCGTCATGTCCTTTCCTTCCGGGCAAAGGGTTGTGGATAGGGGCTATGTACTTTTTCAACTCATCCGCTATCTTCCTGTCATTTGATAATCTGGGCACTTTGTTTTGCCCGCCCAGCTTTCCCTGCGAACGCATGTAATTGATGAACGCGTCCTTTTCAAGGCTTTGGATAATCAAAGGTTGCAAAATGTTACCTTCTATCAGGTCAAAATAGTAAATATTTTTCTTTTGGAGGGCTTTATCCACTTTTAAGGCCAAAGCTTTCAGGTCGGCAGGCTTTTTACCAAACTCAATGAACCATTCATGATAGGGTAATTCGCCTTTTGCAGGGTTTACCTGCGGTGCCACCGTAAATTCAATCACGTCTATGCCTTGTTCATTTGCTACGGTCATTAATGCCTGCTCCACTTCTTCGCCAATCACATGCTCGCCAAAGGCAGAAATATAATGTTTAATGCGGCCGGTTACCATAATCCGGTACGGGTCTTTCGATATAAACTTTATCGTATCGCCAATACTGTACCCCCATAAACCTGCAGTAGTGTTTAGTATCAGCGCGTAATTTTTGTCCAGTTCAACATCCTGAAGACTTAAACGTGCCGGATTTTCATTAAAGTATTCATCCGCAGGAATAAACTCATAAAACATGCCGGAATCAGTCAATAACAACAGCCCTTTTCCGTTTTGTGAATCCTGGAAAGCAATAAAACCTTCGGAGGCGGGGTAGGTTTCAATCGAATCAATCGCAAAGCCGATGCTTTCTTCAATACGTGCACGATAGGGCTCATAATTCACGCCGCCGTACACAAATAATTTAAAATTGGGGAATATGTCTTTGATTTTCTTCCCCCCTGTTTTCCCTGACAGTCTGTCGAAATACATCTGGCACCAGGGCGGGATACCCGATATCAGGCGCATATCCGCATGAATGGTTTCATCAACTATTGCGTCCACCTTTTGCTCCCAGTCTTCAATACAATTGATCTGATAGCTTGGCAGACGATTTTTTTGAAGATAGGCAGGTACCAGGTTGGCCACAATGCCTGATAATCGCCCGACAGAAATTCCGGCTTTTTTATCCAGCACCGGACTTCCCTGCAGGAAGATCATTTTACCATTTACAAAATCAGCGTTCCCGGTTTCGTGGATATAACTAAGCAGGGCATTTCGTGCCGCTTTAATATGTTCAGGCATGCTTTCCTTTGAGATAGGGATATATTTTACCCCCGAGGTAGTGCCTGAGGTTTTAGCAAGATATTCTGGCTTGTCTGGCCATAAAACGTCCGGCTCGCCGTGTGTTATGCGGTCAATATAGGGCCGCAGATCTTCATAATCGCGTACAGGCACCTGCTTTTTAAAATCGTCATACGATGCGATCCGTTCAAATTGATGGTCACGTCCGAAAGAAGTATGCTTAGCGCGGGCAATCAGATATGAAAACGTTTTCTGCTGCAAAGCAAGGGAATTATTACGGATGTGATTCAGATCTTTATTAATCCAGGCCGCCAATATCCGACTCAATGCAGCTTTTAAACCCATGATCAAATTGTTTCGGTAAGATCATCATCAACGTCCTGGTGGCTGTAGATGAGTTTGCGGTAAGTAACAGCCAGGATGATATTTACAAAAGGGTAGCTGAATACGATTGTAACAGATACAAGGGGATAATACTGAGAAATTTTAGCCGGTAAGGCAATCAGCAATAGTATAATTGCCAATATAACCAACACTTTTAAAACCACCCCTCTGGTTAACCGGAAACTTTGCTTCAACGACTCGATAGGGCCGGAATGGTCATCAACTATAAAAGTATTGAAAAACATAATGCGCAAAAACAGGTATAGTGCGCCTATAACACCTACGGTCTTAATTACATCATTGGCCCAGGGATACTTTTCCATGTATTCAACCAATACTGCGAAGTTGGTGATGATAAATGCCAGGATAAAAGCGACAGCGAGGTAACTGATGATCATTTTGAAATCAGGAAGCACCTGCTTAAACTCAAATTCATAGTATTCACTATCTATTAATGTGAAAATGAGCTTGTATAACCCCAGTGTAGTATAGGCCTGTGTAAGTACCAGGATAAAGGAGACAAACATTTTACCCGCAAATGCCTCAGGGGCAACGATCAGCTCCACCATTAGTCCTAACAGAAACAATAAAATGAAAGATACAACCGAAAAAACGATGATCGTTATAAAGTTTCTTTTAAAAATATACCAGGCAGTTTTAATAGTGTCTGCAATCGAAAAGGGGTGATACATACTCGGCTTATGATCTTTTTAATACTATGCGTTTCCAAAAATCCTGCATAAATCCTAACCCGTAGGCTATCAATTGAGTAAAGGAAGCTATAATGCTCAAAAATGCAACTTTTGCTGATTTATTTCTCCACCAGGCATGAAAAAATATTAACAAAATAATAATAGCTAAAATAAAGTTACATAATTCTGCTATTTTCCAACCGAACACATTGGCAATCAGGGAAAAAAGAAGCCCAAGGGTGAACACCGCAGGGAAGAAGTGCACTAATTTTAACTCTTTTGGATAGAATTTGTAAACGTTGATACGCGCTCGCCCGAAGAAATGCAATTGCTTGTAAAATTGTAAAAAATTAGTCCTGCGCTTGTGATAAACTTTGGCATCAGGTATAAGCCCGATCTTATATCCCATAGAATGGATGCGGATACTGTATTCAATATCCTCGCCCGAACGGGTAATAATAAATCCGCCGGCTTTTTCCCATACCTGGCGCGAGATACCCATGTTAAAGCTGCGCGGATGAAACTGCCCAATGCCTTTTTTATTGCCCCTGATGCCCCCGGTAGTAAACGGCGAGGTCATGGAATAACTGATGGCTTTTTGTACGGCTGTGAAGGAAGGATGCGCATCATCCGGGCCCCCATAAGCATCCAGCCAGTTGGTATTCAAATAATCACTAACTATCTGCAAATAATCGGGTGGTATCAGGCAATCCGAGTCGAAAATAATAAAGTAATCGCCTTTTGCCCGTTCAAAGCCGTAATTACGGGTAAAACCCTGTCCCTCATTCGCCTTTACAAAATAGCTGACATTCAGCTTATCGGCAAAGTTTTTCACAATTTTTGCTGCGTCATTCACCGAACCATCCTCAATCACCAGCACTTCAAACTGCTTATAGGTTTGTTGTGTAAGCGTTTCAAGCAGTTCTTTAATTTCCTGTGGACGGTTGTATAGGGGAATGATGATGGAAAAAAACATGCTTTTAAATGTGCAAATATGAGGATGTGAAAATGCGTGGATTAATGGGCAAATGTGCTAATATGCAGATGTGCAAATTACTTGATTTCAAGCTATAAATATTTAGTTTTTCTATCATTTGCACATTCGAAATCTGCACATTGGCACATCAAACCGTTTCCTCTACCTGGTAATTATTGCGGTCATGCGAGCTGCGGGCAACCAGTTCGGCAACAAAGCCGGTTAAAAATAGTTGTGAACCCAATATGATGGCTACCAGGGCAATATAAAATAAAGGCTGCGCTGTAATGTCCCTGAACTTTAAACCGTGGGCGATATCATATAGTTTTTGAGAGATCATCCAAATGGTAATAACGGTTCCGGCAAAGAAGCTCAATACGCCCATGCTGCCAAAAAAGTGCATCGGGCGTTTGCCGAATTTTCCGACAAAAAATATAGATAACAGATCTAAAAAGCCATTTACAAAGCGGCTCATGCCAAATTTGGTTTTTCCGTATTTACGCGGACGGTGCTCCACTATCTGTTCGCCGATCTTTGAAAAGCCGGCCCACTTGGCAATAACGGGGATATAGCGGTGCATTTCGCCGTAAACTTCAATATTTTTTACTACGGCATTACGATAAGCCTTCAAGCCGCAATTGAAATCGTGCAGATTAGGTATTCCGGACATCCTGCGGGTAACTGCATTGAAAAACTTAGTAGGGATCGTTTTACTTATCGGATCATAGCGTTTGGCCTTCCAGCCGGATACCAGGTCGTAGTTATCTTCAGTAATACGGCGGTAAAGCTGCGGGATCTCGTCCGGGCTGTCCTGAAGGTCGGCATCCATTGTGATCACCACATCGCCTTTGGCAGCTTCAAAACCAACATTCAGTGCTGCCGACTTGCCGTAATTACGCCGGAACTTTATGCCCCGGATAAAAGGGTCATTTCCCTTTAATTTAACGATCATGTCCCATGAGCCATCTTTGCTGCCGTCATCAACAAGGATAATTTCGTAAGTAAAGCTGTTTTCGAGCATCACACGGCTTATCCACGATGTTAACTCCGGTAATGATTCTACTTCATTATATAATGGTACTACAACTGATATATCCATTGATCAGGGATGAGACTGGAGATATGATATTTATCCAATCATCTGCAAAAATATAAAATAATGTGAGTAGTTGATGGGGGAGTTGATTGGGTTGATGAAGGGAGTTTGTGTTGATTGAGGTAGAACGGGTTGAATTGAGTTGAATTAGCTAAACTGTGAATGTTAAAGTTTTCTTTTTTGCAGAAAATTTATGTTCGCTTAAACTTTATCACAAATATCGAAGAAAGCCGCTCCGATCCAAAAAGAAGCAAAGAACAATAATATACAAGGGACTTTTTTTTATCCTTTGTTACTAATAAGGACGGAAATTAAGCGGCGTAAAAGTGATCAGGGGTATCGGTGGCGGCTGCGATGAACAACCCCTGAGCGTTCTTAAAATGTCACCATCATGGCGGCCCGGTATCCATTTGGAATGCCCCTGCGTGTGGTATATACAATGCCGCTTAGCTTTACTTTGAAAAGTATAAATAAACGCAAAGTGTTCTTGTAAGAGATTTCCGTTACAAGGTTTTAGTTAATGTTATGGCCCCTGCCCCAGATTCAGCCTGGTAAAGCACATAATTGCCTTTTTCATCCTTTTTCACGGGTAGTTGACGGATATGTTTTCCTTGTATTTCCTTCACCTTTTTCCATCCTGACGGCACATAAGTTTTGAGCGTTAAAGGCAGGTCATACATTTTGCGATCCAGCGAGTCGGTCAGTTTCACGGTGATTTTACCATTATTTTTACTCATGTTTACTTTAGCAGCTTCGCGTTCGCGCATATACCTTGTTACATCGCCAAAAGTAGCCACCCAAAGCTGGTCTTCTTTACTTCTAATGTATTGAAAATACTCATCAAGCAGGGTACTGGACACGGGCTCGTAGCCTAATCCGTCTATCCCATGAAAAACCAAAACCAGCCAGGTATTATTTTTAGCGGCAGCAGTATCCACCCATGATTTCATTAAGGGCAATGGCGTTTTGGTAGTGGCGCCACGCTGCCATTGGATATAATCTTTGTCGGTAGTGCCCGGTGTTTGTTTGCTGGCACGATCAATTTCCTTTAACCAGGGCTCCGGCATCCTGTTTCGCAGGGCCGGATAAATTTTATAGGCAATTTGCATCACCCTTTCATTTTCATAGCCATAAGGTACTTCGCACGAGAAGGTGTATTTGGGTCCCAACTCCCTCAGTATATCTTCTCTGCTTTTTTCAAGCTCATAACGGATATTGGCTTCGTCCAGGCCGGGCATAGTGGCATGCGTAATGGAATGGCTGGCAATTTCATATCCTTCGGCAGCGTCCTTCCTGAAATCGTCCCAGGTTGAGCCGATAGCTTCCTTATATTCGGGACAAGGCTCATAACCCGGTTTAAACTCGCCGTGGCGTACTTGAGTATATAATGAATCCATTAGTTTAAAAGCCCGGTCTTTATGACCTCGATCGTACATTCCTCCGGCTTGGGTATGATAGGAGATAGTACCGATATAACCCAGGTAGCCTGCTGCTGAACATCGTTCTAAAAAGTTTTGGTCGTTGGCGGGCACCGTTTCCGACTCCTTAATAATTTCCCGTACCGGTCTGCCGACGAATTTGCCCTGGTATTTTGAACCTTTGATGGGCCCGGTAATAACAAAAAAAGTAGCCGGTATTTTCAGCTGCTCCATAACAGGCAATGCTTTTAAAAATTGGTTCCTTGAAGCATCATCATAGGTGATCGAGACTGCCCCATTTCTGCCATACTGCCACTCGGTGACTGTTGTGGTGCCTGCAGCAGTTTGCTGCCCTTTGCATAGCATGGCCTTGAAGCTAATGGCGACGCAAAGAAAGAGAACTTTTAGGTTTATTTGCCTGGAAGGATACATAACTCAAATATAATGGTTTACCATTACCCAGAGCGCTCCCGCAAATGTTATTAGCGATGTATCGGCATTGTTACTTGTAGTGAGGGACTCAGAACATTGAAAAGTGGGCATAAACCACTTTTCAATGTTTAATAAAGCTAATTATAAAAAAATTGTGAGCTGACAATTTTCCCGTTTTTGACTTCAAATACACATAATTCGCTCATCTCGTTTCGGCCATGTTCTTTGTATGTTGCATCTATATCCATTGTACATGCAAAAAAGTTACCGCTTACAATCGGGTCCGAAATGTAAACGCTGTGTATTTCTTCAACTGAGCTGAACCATTGATTTGTACTTCCCAAAACGGCCTCTTTACCAACCGTTTTTCCTCCCATTGGCGAGCCTTCGGGTTCAAGGCTAACAATGTTATCATCGTACAATTCGTTTATAGCATCGACATTTTTGCCTTCACGGCAAAGGTCTACAAGTTTGTGTGCAACTTCTTGCGCTTTGGTGGTTTCGACTTGAGTACTCATGGCTTTAAATTTTGAAGGTTAATTTTTAACAGGTTAACTGCAATCAGCAACAGTATTCATTACTGTTTGGTTTTTTAAATTTACGGACAATTTAGGATTGAGTTACACCGTATTGTTTAAATTTTTGTTAAAAAATCAACATGGCTGCGGGGCATCGTGACAGGTTTTCAGTGCCCGGCGGCAATGAATTATTTAAGTTCCTGAAAAAATTTAAAATCTATTATATATAAAGGGCAAAATCCCCGGCTAAACGGAGCTTTTGTCTAATAATAAATCTTACCTGTTAAATATCATTCCTACTCTTCTGCCGTCAAATGTGATCGGATGTTTTTCCAGGAAATGCCTTAGCTTGCCGCCGTTATTTTTTTCAGATTGATACATTAACCCATCAAATATCAGCAGGAAGCCGCCCTGTAGTAAGATAGATGAACCATAACCTTTCATGATCGGGGAGTTTCGGGAGTCGCCGGCAAGTTTCAGGTAAAGTCCGGTTCCGATATAGGCAACGTCAAGGCCGCCATTGATGAGGAATATTTTCTCAAGTTTTTGCTGCTCTTTCAGCGTTTCTGCTGCTGTAAAGTGCTTTTTCCTGTCCCTTTGGAGTCCCGCATAACTGATTAATGCCGTGCCGAAATTAACGGAGCCCCAAATCACATTCATTTGATAGAAATACCTCGAGGTATTGGTTGTGGAATTAGCCCAGCCGATAGCTCCCGCACCCACATTTACAATTCCCCAACCGCCCAATACTTCCAAGCCTGCAGAAGTTGTTTTTATACGCGAATTATTAAAGCTTTTTAGCGAATCCTGTGCGAAAGCATATGAACAATATAGAATCAAAATTAAGGTAAGAACTTTTTTCATCAGTTGGTTTTAAATGTACTAAAAATATATAGCTCGGAAAGCTTAGCTAATCGAGCAGGCAATCTTTTAAACGATGATTTAATTAAAAGGGTTTTGTCAAAAACTTTAGTACCTCTTGCTCTGTCCCGGTGAATGGTCCCGGCGATTCCATTTTCCGGCTGGCTATTGCGGCTGCAAACTGCCCGGCTTCCTGTATTCCTTTGCCTTTTACGCGCTGGTATAAATACCCGGCCATATAAGTATCGCCGCAGCCGGTAGCATCCATTACCATTTGGGGTTTATATGCCGGGATCTGATAAAAAATGCCATCATTATAAATAACCGAGCCCATGCTGCCGTTGGTGATCACTACTTCTTTTACGCCCCATCGGGCCAAAAGCTTTGCGCCCTTGCTTACTTCTTTGTGGCCGGTCAATACTTTCATTTCGGCTTCATCGGCTTTCAGGATATCTACGTATTTCAAAGCTTCCTTTTTTTCGGGCCAGTCAACAGGGTACACCTTTTTATTTTCAACCTTACGCAAATAGCCTTGCGCATCTAAAGATACCATGCCTTTGCCGGCTAAAGTTTTGATCAGCTCGACAGAAATATCATCAGCAAGCAATGGCCCCAGGTGATATATCCTGGCATCTACCTGCTGCAACTGCTCAGCGGTGAAAGGGTCAGCCTTTTGTAATACGTTTTGTGTACGGTGGTCCTGGTCATCGGCATAAATATTCTCGAAATATACGGTATGAGCGCTTGGCTGCACTTTCACTTCGATGCCTTTATCCCGAAGGGCGCTTACATAATGCATTTCACTTTCTGCAAGTGCAGTCACCAGAAGATAGTTCACATCCAGGTTGCCAACCGCGTAGGAAAAATAATAAGCCGTTCCACCCGCCATATGCATCACTGCTTGGGTGGTAACTACTTTATCGGATGTAATATGTCCTATGCAACAGATGTCGTACATGGAATTGAATATGAATAGGGCAAGATAGTAATTTGATAAGAATTGGGCTTATCGTCATTCACCTTTTTGAATATCCTTTATCTTCTCGGCAACATCAACCATGGGGGCTATCCATATTTCTTTTTCGTGCGCTTTGAGGTAATGCAACAGTTGGCTGTGATCCGTTAAACCTACGTTAAGGTCATGACCGCCGCCTACGCCATGGAATAAAAACACAACAAGGGTATGCGTTTGCTGCGCCTTTTTTACCAGGTTGATCATATACTCGGCCGACTGCCCATTAATGGCGTAACAATTAATATTATCTAATTTTACCTGGGTTGCCGTCTGCATACCGTCATCTGTTCCCCTGGCGGCAACAAAATCATTTTTAAGCATATCGTAAAAGTATACCTCGCCGATGTTTCTGTCGCCGCAGGGATAGGCAAAGGTTCTTTTGCTCTTGCCGTCGATTGCTTTCAGCAAAATATTGGTCGCCCTTATCTCATTAACAGCCCTGCCTACCGTATACTTACGCAGGTCAACTTCGGCTGTTACAAAACTCCGGTCGCCCGGGCCGCCATCGCAGGGGTGGAACAGGGTATGATTGCCAAGCTCGTGACCATGTTTGGCAGCCAGCCGCCAGGCAGCCATTCGCTTATTAACCACCTCGGATGAGCCGATCAGATAGAATGTCCCTTTCAATTTTAATGAATCCAATGCCGGGATGGCATTGTCGAGATCAGCATCAATGGCATCATCATAAGTAAGCACTACAGCGCAGGGCTTATTGTTCCAGGGTTTGGTGGTTTGAGCATAGGTAACCGGGCCTGCTACCAATAGCAACAGGGTTATTATAATCGGTGGTTTAAGGTTTGTCATTTTCTTCGTCTGAATCACAATCTGCGGAATTATTAAATTTACAGAATTTCGAATACGCGTAAATAATGGCCTCTGGTAATTATTTTTCTGTAAATTCTGACTCAGACCCCATAAATATTCTTCGCCAGAAATGCATTTCTGAATTTCCCCTGCGGGTCGTGATCGGCGGCCAGTTTTTTAAAATCCGCCAGTTTTTCATAGCGGGATTGCAATATTTCGGGCGATAAGGTGAATATCTTTCCCCAATGCGGCCGCGGCTTAAAGGGTGCCAATTCCTTTTCAATGAGGGGAAGTAATTTCAGCACGGCCTGGGTTTGCTGTTTCCAGGTAAAGTGAATGGTAACCGAGGTTTGCTTGTAACATGGGCTCATCGATAAATTATCTGCTGCAATGGTGCGTATCTCGGTAATAAACAGGTGCGGGCCGATCTGCTTACCTAAGCGCGAAACGGCTTCGATAGCCTCCACTGCTTGATGCAGCGATACAAAATATTCCGACTGCAGTTCTTTGCCGCTGCTGGGCGTAAATCCCATTTTGAAATGCGGCAAACGTTCATACCAGGGGCCGGGTACGCCCATTTGATCAGTGCAGCTCTCGGCAGAATGGTCTATTATCGGGTGCAGGTTTTTTGTGGCCGCTTTTGCCCCGTAAAATTCGGGCTGGTTGTGGTCTTTATCGGTATCGATGCGGCTTTTTATCCAAACCTCGTTGATACTGTCGCTTTGCCAGTCGGTAAACAGGCTGACGCTATACCCGGCCGAAACGATCTGCTCAAAATGTGGTTTCAGTTGTGTCATGGGCAGCTTTAAAAAAACACGCTGGCGCATCATATAAGTTGGCTGAATTTCGAGCGTAACTTTGGTGATAATGCCCATCGCGCCAAGCCCTACCACCGCGGCGTTTAGCTTTTCAGGGTCTGCAGCTTTTGAGAGCTGAATAATGCTCCCATCGGCTATCACCATTTCTAAACCGGTAACAGCCGAAGCCAGGTTGCCATTTTTAATGCCCGAGCCATGCGTAGCCGTAGTGATTGATCCGGCAACCGAAATATGGGGCAGCGAAGCCAGGTTATGCAGGGCAAAACCATGCTGATTGAGGTAGGGGGCGAGTTCGCCGTACTTGATGCCTCCTTCTACCGTCACCGTGTGCGCCTTTGCATCCAGGGACACCACTTTGTTGATTTCTTTGGTCGATAGCAGGTCGTCTTTGCTATCGGCAATGGTGTTGAAACAATGCCTTGTGCCCAGGGCTTTCAGTTTGGCGTGTTTTTTTACAAGCTGCTGTACCTGTTCAACTGTTTTCGGGTATTGTACATTCTCTGTACTGTAAGTGAGGTTTCCGGCCCAGTTTTTTAATCTCGGGGCCTGTGCCCAGCCGCTGAGCGATGATAACAGGGGAGTGGCCATTAAGGTAGTGCTTAATTGTATAAAGGCTTTTCTTCTCATGGTTATAATTGGTTGATACAAGGTAGCAGTAAAATTCGGGAAATGGAGCCGGGGGAAAAAGTAAAGTCTTAAGTCGGAAGACTTAAGACTTGAACAAGGGAGTTTGCCCGCGGCCCGGGCTCTTTGCAGGGCTTTACCTCCAGTCGGCCCAGTTGCTTTGTATTGCCCAATTGACTGTTCCTATGGCCCCACGGTAAGTTACCTGGTTAAAAAAGGAATTTGTAAAATCAACCCCGGTAAAATCGGCCCCGGATAGTGCCGGTGATCCACTGGCAGGAGTAAGGTCAGGCGCACCGGTGGCATACATTGCTTTCAGTTTCATATCAGCTGATGCCACAATAACCGAATCTTTATTTACTGAATTGGTCAGAAAGATCGTTAAAGCAGGGTCGGCTACTACGGCTGTTACCTGGTCCCAGCAAAACGTGCGGGCAGTAGTATCAGCCTGTACCAGGTTGCTTCTGAATTCAGCATGGTCATCGGCTAATATTAACGGACGAGTTCTAGGACAAACCATAAAGGCACCTTCCGAATATTCGGCTACCACCGAGTTTCTTATGGCCAAACGGGTTGCCTTGCGCATGTATACACCCTGGTTAATATTGGTTTTAGTGGCATCAATCCCTTGCGGGCCGATAATGGTCATGTTGGAGACTACCGGACGGGTCAAAGGCGCATTGGTGGTGGGGACCGAATCATTATAGCTTTCCAAGCCATTGGCACGCAGCGCCTGTGAGGATGCATGCGTGCGGTAGCCAATTAAAAACTGCAGATTCCCCTGATAACCCAGGTCGAAGTCGAAATCATCATCTCCGCAGTTATAGCTGATCAGATGTGTGGCATTTACCGTGCCGCCCACAAATTGAAAACTATCATCATTAGAATATTTTACCATTACATTATCCACCCTGGTTGCCGAGCCCACACCTGCCATAACCAGGCCGCTTGCTTTATCCACCGCCCATTCATCCTCAGCAGGCGGGTTGATTCCCCCGGTGTACTCAAGTCTTAAATAAGTAATTGACCCTGAATTGTCAGCCGGCATATTTCCGCCATACTGCGTGTCGGCCGAAGCATGTAAACCGGCGACATTACCCGTTACAACGTTTGTTGGTGCACTGCCCAATAAAATAATAGCTCCCCAGTCGCCCGGCGCTTTTGTTGCCGCTGCCGAGGTAAATACAACGGGTTTGTCGGCTGTCCCGTTTATAAATATTTTAGACCCCCTGGTGATCACCAGCACGCTTTTGTTTGCAGGCTGGTCATTTACCTGTGCAGATACGATAATGCCCGCAGGGACGGTCAGCGTAGCATTGTTTTTGACATACACCTGCCCTTTTAAAAAATAATTTTTATTGGCATCCAGTGTAAGGTCGGCGGTGATGGTACCCTGCAGGGTATCTGTTTTTCTCCCGTTGTTACTAATATTATTATTAACAGAGGGTTTGTCTTTTTTACAAGCGGCAAAAAAGACCACTACGGTGAGTAGCAAATAAATCTTTTTCATGGTAGTTAAGTTTATACCATCAACAACCCGAAAGTAAACCTATCGGTTTTCAATAAGGTTATGTTTTTTTGCTTTTAGTATATTAATTTAACTTAAGGGGGATCCACAGCTTGCCCCTCGAACCGAAAGGTTCCCAAGGGCGTCGTACGGCGGGATTGCCGTATTCGGGTTTCATCCGAATCAAATAAAATAAAGAACAATTTGTGTTTGGGTGCAAGTGGCGCCTGTGCAATATGCAACACGCTGAACTTTTGTCTGAACTATTATTTGTCGGATCTTAGGACGGCGGGATTACTTGCACGAACCCCAAAATAAATCCTATAATCCTTTAATCTGAAAAATCCCAGTTCAGACAATCAATTCAGACAATTTTTTAACCTTAAACTCATACCCCAACACATCGCTTAAATTAATGCTGTTTACCACTTTCCAATTTTTTAGCTCGTTAACAAATTCAGGAACCGGCAGACCGGCTTTTAATGCTGCCGCACGGTAAAAATCCGCCTTTTGAGGATGATCAGGTGCGCAGGCGTTGAACAGGTAACCGAACGTGTTTTTTTCGATGATGGCTGTGCTGATACTAACGCAGTTGTGCTGATGGATGAGGTTGACGGGCGCCATTCCGTTTGGGATATCCTTTTTCCCGGCCAAGAACCGGCCCGGGTGACGGCCGGGACCAACCAGGCCGCCAAATCGGATGATGGTGGTTTTAAATGCGGTTTCGTTTTGGAAGAGTTTTTCGGCCTCCAGCAATATGACGCCGGATTCTGTATCGGGTCGGGGCTCGTCCAACTCGTTCACCTCGTTATTATGATGGCCATAAACAGCTGTCGAACTGATATAGATGACCTTTTTTATTTGGTATTGCAGGATTGCCCGGATGATCCGCCGGATTTTGGGCAGATAGCCTGCAGTTTCTCCTTTGCTGAACCGGGGCGTGATACTGATCACCAGTACATCGCATTGAAAAAATGCAGGGTCAAAGCTTTCGCTCTCCAGATCAAATTTGACTAAAAATGGAATAATACCTTCATCTGAAAGTTGCCCTAACTTTTCGTCTGATGTGGCAGAACCTTTAACTGTTATGCCTTTTTGTATCAGCGCTCTGGCCAAAGCTTTACCATACCAGCCGCAACCTAAAATACCAATCACCATTTGTCATTTTCAATAAAAAAATAGATTGTGGTAAACCTAACGCGATTTTTTTTAATTTTCGGCAATTAATTTAATACTGTCTATGAAATGCTTTTTGACGACCGTCAGCCTGTCGCTTTTATTTTTTTTTAACCTCTATGCCCAAAAGAATCCTGTTATTAATGGCTGGTATGCTGATCCGGAAGGAATCAAATACGGTGATACTTATTGGATATTCCCGACTTATTCAGCCGCTTATAATGACCAGGTATTTTTTGATGCCTTTTCTTCAAAGGATTTGATCAGTTGGGAAAAACATCATGATATTTTGGATACTTCAGCCATAAAATGGGCCAGGCGGGCCATGTGGGCTCCGGCGGTTTTACAAAAGGGTAACAAATATTATTTCTTTTTCAGCGCCAATGATGTGCACAAAGGCGAAGTTGGCGGTATTGGTGTTGCTGTTGCTGACAAACCGGAAGGACCATACAAAGACCTGCTGGGTAAATCGCTTATTAACGAAATAGCTGGCGGCGCACAACCCATTGATCAGTATGTGTTTAAGGATAGGGATGGTTCTTATTATATGTATTATGGCGGCTGGGGGCATTGCAATGTGGTAAAACTGAAGGATGATTTTAGTGGTATCGTTCCTTTCCCGGATGGCAAATTGTATAAGGAGATCACCCCTGAAGGGTACGTGGAAGGGCCTTACATGCTTTACAGAAACGGCTATTATTACTTTATGTGGTCTGAAGGCGGCTGGGGCGGCCCGGATTATAAGGTGGCTTATGCTATGTCCAGATCGCCGCTGGGCCCTTTTAAACGCATGGCTACTGTCTTACAGCAGGACCCCAATGTGGCTACCGGCGCAGGACATCACTCTGTGATCCATTCGGTTAATGACGATAAATATTATATGGTTTACCACCGCAGGCCTTTGGGAGAAACCAGTGCAAACCACCGCGTGGTTTGTGTTGATCAGATGCATTTTGATAAGGAAGGCCATATTTTGCCGGTGAAAATGACTAAATAGAGAAAATAGGTGGGGTTTCAATCTGAGCTTTTTAACAAAGTAAATTGAGCTTTTTAACAAAGCTTGCCCAATAAATACTGCTGATCTTTGTCTAAATTAAAATTTAAGACAATGACAAAAGTTTGGTTGATAACAGGAAGTCCCGGGGACTGGGAAGGAGCCTGACAGAAGCCGTATTAGCCAAAGGCGATAAAGTAGCCGCGACAGCGCGCAAACCTGAACAATTAAATGACCTGGCAGAAAAATACCCGGATTTGATCTACCCCATACAGTTGGATGTGACCGATAATAGTCAGATCCAATCAGCGGTTGAACAAGCTGTAAATCATTTCGGACAAATTGATGTATTAGTGAACAATGCAGGCTTTGGCATCACCGGCGCAGCCGAAGCCTATACTGATGAGCAGGTCCGCAGTCAATTGGAAACTAATCTGTATGCACCAATAGCCATCACCCGTGCGGTATTGCCTTACATGCGCAAGCAGCGATCGGGTCATATTCTTCAGATCAGTTCAGTAGGAGGGCGTGTGGGTAGTGCCGGGATCACCATTTACCAGGCAGCTAAGTTTGGTTTGGGCGGATTCAGCGAAGGATTGTCAAAAGAAGTAGCATCGTTGGGCATAAAGGTAACTTGTGTTGAGCCTGGTGGTTTCCGTACCGATTGGGCCGGAGATTCAATGACCTATGCAAAATCAATTGAAGGTTATGAAAATTCTGTAGATGTGAGGGCCAATTTTTTCAAAAGCAGAGAATTCAGTCCGGTGGGCGACCCTGACAAAGCTGCAAGAGTAATGACAGACCTGGTGGATAATCCTGAACCTCCCGTGCACCTGATATTGGGCAGTGAAGCTATCGGTATAGTAAAACATTCAGAAGCTGCAAAAAATGCTGAATTAGAAAAATGGCTGCCGGTTAGTATTTCTACTGACCACGATGAGGCCGGAGACTTTTTTGAAACGAAAGCAGGTAAATCATATCGCGGACTTATAGGTTATAAATAATGTCAAGTTTCATAAATTTGGACTGATATGTTCAAAGGCGAAGAAAATAAGAAGCTGCAGCAAATACATTATTCCTGCTACGTGACGCGCAGCAGGGAGGGTGAACAATTTATCCCGGAACATGTTTTCAGTTACCAGATAGCCGGAACGCTGACCATTAAAGATGGTGATAAAGAATATATTTCTAACGAGGGCGATTTCAGGTTAAGCAGGCGAAACCATCTGGTTAAATTTATCAAACAACCACCCGCAAACGGAGAGTTTAAGGCGATATCGGTGTACCTCGATCAGGAAACGTTGAGAAATTTTAGCATGGCGTATGGTTACAAAGCAGAAAATGGACAGGATGGGGAGGCCGTACTCAAACTGAAACCCGATCCGCTTTACAAAAGTTATATGGATTCGTTGATGCCTTACCAGCAAACAGATCAGACCATCAATGATAATCTGCAATCGCTGAAATTGAGGGAAGCAATTTTGATATTGCTGCGGGCAAACCCCGGGTTGAAGGATGTTTTGTTTGATTTTAGCGAACCCGGGAAAATAGACCTGGAAGCTTTTATGAACAGAAATTTTCACTTTAATGTACAATTGAAAAGGTTCGCCTATTTAACCGGGCGTAGCCTGGCCACTTTTAAGCGGGATTTTGAACGGATATTTCATGTTTCGCCGAGCCGCTGGTTATTGCAAAGAAGACTGCAGGAAGCGCATTACCTGATCAAGGAGAAAGGCCAGCCGCCATCTGATGTGTATCTGGAATTGGGATTTGAGGACCTGTCGCATTTTTCCTTTGCTTTTAAAAAAACTTATGGTGTGGCACCATCAAGAATTTGAACATTTAAAATCCAGTATTATGAGTCCCGAAGGTGTCAATATTTATGCAAGCCAATATTCCGTAAAAGAAACGATTGATCGTTTACAGGCATTTTTGCAACAACAGGGCGCAACTATATATGCAAGGATCGATCAGCAGGCTGAAGTACGAAAAGCAGGGCAAAATTTACCCGCCCTGGAATTTATTATGTTTGGTAATCCAAAAGCAGGCGGGGCTTTAATGGCTGAAAATCCATTGATTGCGCTCGAGTTGCCACTGAAAGCCATAGCATGGGAAGATAATCAAAAGAAGGTTTGGATAGCCTGCAATGATGCATTGTACATTGAAGGGAGGTATACTTTATCGCATAATGAAAATTCACCGTTAAATCTTGATCCGCTGATCTCTAAAATGTTGAATACATAAAGTGTCTCGGGAATAAGATAGAAAAGGAGTTAATCGCTAACCTCGTTCTTTACACCTTTAAGCAGGGCATAGATAGCCATCGCATGGCCGTGCCCAAGGTCAAAGTCATCTTTGAGCCATTTTACAATATCGCCGGCTTTTACATTTGGTTTCAATGCGCCGTTTTGAGTAAAAGATTTTTGTTCAGCTATTGCCCTGAAATCAGCAGGACTTTTTCCTGTTTTGGTTTTGATGCTATTTAAATAAGCTTGAAATGACATGGTATTTGGAAATTTAATGGTAAAGATGGCGAAATGGTTTTAATATGGTTTTACAAAATGACAATGCGATGGTACTGAAATTAAAAAGACTATCTACATTTGCTTAACACTGTTAAATGATTTAATAGGTATTAAGTAAAAATGGCAAGCAAGGATAGGATACAGCGATTGAAGGAGGAGACCAGGATAAATATTCTGGACGCTTCTCTGCAAATTGTGAAAGAGGAGGGATGGCAGGCGCTGAGCATGCGTAAGATAGCCGATGTAATTGAATATACCGCACCTATTATATACGAGTATTTTTCGAACAAGGAAGCTATACTGCTGGAATTGACAAGGAAAGGATTTTTGATCCTGGCCAGGGATATGAAAGCAGCCAAAGAAAAACACCGCTTACCTGTAAAACAACTGGAAGCAATGTGGTTGGCCTACTGGAACTTCGCATTTGCCGAAAAGGAACTATACCAGGTCATGTTTGGTGTAGACGTAAACTGTTGTGAGCTGTGCGAGATAATGCCGGAAGCAGAAGTTCCGTCGGCAATGGTTAGCGAAGTAATATTAGCACTAATGGCGCCTAACAAACCAACCGGAGATGAGGTATGCGTCAAATATTATACATTCTGGTCGGTAATACACGGTCTGATTTCCATCAATATGGTGCGCCGTACTACATCGGATGAGATCACTCATGAAGTACTAAAAACTGCAATAAGCGGCATTATAAGGTCGATAAAAGCTTAATTTTTTTGTACTTTTTATAACAATGTTAAATTATTTAACAATGTTAAATTAACACAAATTTCACATCAATAAATATAACACAATGCAAACTCGATCACTTTATCAATTAATTAGCAAGGTTAAAAAGTTTAACACTGTTAATATTATCATTTTAGGCTTTATTGCCCTATTTATATATAGCTGCTCATCAAGCCCTGCGGCTCCGCCGCCACCGCCGCCTCCAACACTGCCGGTGGCAACCATAGTTACAGGTACTGATACTACTTACCAGGAATATCCTGCATCAGTAGAGGGTACAGTTAACGTTGAAGTTCGCCCGCAGGTAAGCGGTGCCCTTGACAAGGTATTTGTTGACGAAGGTTCTTTCGTAAAGGCAGGTCAGCCTTTATTTAAAATTAACGATCAGCCGTATCGCGCATCTTTAAACAATGCATTAGCAAGCCTGCATGCAACTGAAAGCGCTGCCGCCAACGCGCAGCTTGAAGTGGACAAATTAACGCCATTGGTTCAAAATAAAGTAGTTTCTGATTACCAGCTAAAAACAGCCAAAGCCGCTTATGAAGTTGCAAAAGCCAATATTGAACAGGCAAAAGCAAATGTTTCAACTGCACAGATCAATTTGGGTTATACTTTAATTAAAGCGCCTGTAAGCGGTTATATCGGCCGTTTGATAAAAAAACAAGGAAGCCTTGTTGCCCCGGCAGATGCTGAAGCATTGACCCAATTATCAGATGTACACGATGTGCATGTTTATTTCTCATTAAGTGAAAAAGATTTTGTAAGCTTTAAAGAGCAATATCCCGGCGAAACACTAAAAGATAAATTAAAGAAATTACCAGCGGTATCCTTATTACTGGCTGATAACAGCGCTTATACCAAACAAGGTAAAATTGATATGATAGACGGGCAGTTTGATAAAACTACCGGCGCCATCACCTTAAGGGCGAGCTTTGAAAATCCACAAGGCTTATTGAGATCAGGCAATACAGGTAAAGTACGTTTGAGCCTGCAGCATAAAGATGCTCTCATTGTTCCCCAATCAGCTACGATTGAAATGCAGGACAAGGTATTTGTTTTTGCAGTAGCTGATAGCAATAAGGTTAAAAAACAGGCAATCACCATTATCGGTAAAAGCGGGAACAATTACCTGGTTAAAGATGGGGTAAAAGCTGGTGACCAAATAGTACTAAGCGGTATTGACCACTTGCAGGAAGGCACAGTGATCCATCCTGAAAAAGCTACCGACAAGGTTGCTGCTGTAGTAAAAAACTAATACATCTACTTAAACATTAAAGTTATGTTTCAAAAATTCATAGAAAGACCGGTACTTTCAACAGTTATCTCCATCCTTTTGGTGATAGTGGGAGTACTTGGTTTAACGAAATTGCCCTTGGAGCGATTTCCGAATATTGCACCTCCGGCAGTACTGGTGTCTGCTGTTTACCCGGGCGCTAATGCCGAGACCATTTTGCGTTCCGTAACACCTTCGTTGGAAGAAGCCATTAACGGTGTGGAAAATATGACCTATATGACATCCACTGCCAGTAATGACGGTTCATTGGGTATCACTGTTTATTTTAAACAAGGTACTGATCCCGATCAGGCGGCAGTGAATGTTCAAAACCGTGTGTCACAAGCTACAAGCCAGTTACCTGCCGAGGTTGTACAATATGGTATTACTACCACCAAACAGCAAAACAGCTTTATTGGCGCCATGGCCATTTACACAGATGATCCTAAAAAATACGATCAGACATTTGTGGCTAACTATGCGCAGATCAACATCATACCAGAGATCAAACGTATACCTGGTGTAGGTTCTGCTAGTGTATTTGGTGGTGTTAAGGATTATTCGATGCGTGTTTGGTTAAATCCGGCGCAAATGGCTGCTTATAAAATTACACCTGCTGAGGTAATGGCCGCCATACAGGACAAAAATATTGAAGCAGCTCCTGGCCGTTTTGGCGAACGCAGCGATAAGGCGTTTGAATATGTAATTAAATATAAAGGTAAACTGACCAAGCCTGAGGAATATCAGAACATTGCCATCCGTTCTAACGCAGATGGTTCTGTATTGCATTTAAAGGATGTAGCACGTGTTGAATTGGGTGCTTATTCTTACAACAGCTACAGCAACCTTAACGGGAAGGACGGTGTTATTATCGGTATTATACAACTGTCAGGATCAAATGCTAATGAGATCCAGATAGCTATTGATAAATTGATGATAAAAGCATCAAAAGATTTCCCTATCGGCATCAAATACAATCAGTTCTATCGTACCAAAACAGACCTGGATGAGTCGATAACCCAGGTTGAGCATACGCTGATAGAGGCTTTCGTGTTGGTATTTATCGTGGTATTTATATTCTTGCAGGATTTCAGGTCGACATTGATCCCGGCCATAGCGGTTCCAGTGGCTATCATTGGCACGTTCTTCTTCATGAGTGTATTGGGGTTCTCCATCAACCTGTTAACCCTGTTTGCATTGGTGCTCGCCATCGGTATTGTGGTGGATGATGCTATTGTAGTGGTTGAGGCTGTGCATGCCAAAATGGAGCACCATCCAAGCCTCACTCCTAAAAAAGCAACAACCGAAGCCATGCACGAGATAACCGGTGCCATTATATCTATTACACTGGTTATGGCTGCCGTATTTTTACCCGTAAGCTTCATGACAGGTTCTACGGGTATATTTTACAAGCAGTTTGCATTGACCATGGCTATAGCTATTATCATATCGGCTGTTAACGCCTTAACATTAAGCCCGGCGTTAGCTGCACTGTTCTTAAAGAACAAGCATACGGCTGATGGCCAGGCTGCGCCTAAAAAAGGTTTTGTAGATAAGTTTTATGCAGGTTTTAACGGCAGCTTTAACTATATCACTAACAGGTACGTTGGCGGTATAAAAGTGCTTATCAAAAATAAATGGGTGAGCATGGCAGGCCTTGCGGTAGTAATTGCTGTTACCGTGTTCATGGTGAATAAGACAAAAACCGGATTTATCCCTACTGAAGACCAGGGCTTTGTGGCCATAGCGGTTTCAACGCCATCCGGAACTTCGTTAAGTGGTACAAACAAGATCTTCAAACAAGCCGAAGATCAGTTGAAAACTTTACCATCAGCAAGATTTGTTACTGCGTTATCCGGTTTCAACTTCTTAACACAGTCAAGCAGCCCATCTGCGGGTGTTATCTTCCTGTTGTTAAAGCCTACTGACGAGCGTGGCAAGGTTAAAAATATCGATGAGATCCAAAACATCGTAAGGGGGAAATTAGGTGCCGTGCCGGGCGGTACATTCTTCGTATTCAGTTTTCCAACTGTTCCGGGATTTAGTAACGTGGAAGCGCTGGATGTGATGCTGCAGGATAGGACTAATGGCAAACTGGATAAGTTTAGCGGCATTGCCAATAACTTTATTGCCAAACTGATGCAGAAACCGGCAGTTGCTTATGCCTTTACATCATACAAAGCCGATTACCCACAATTACAATTGGAAATTGACGACGAGAAGGCCAACCAGCTTGGTGTAAATGTTAAGGATATCTTATCGACCATGCAGGCTTATTTTGGTACCGCACAGGCTTCGGACTTTAACCGCTTCGGTAAATATTACCGGGTGGTGGTGCAGGCTGATATTGCCGACCGTACTGACCCAACAACCATTGACCGCGTGTTTGTAAAAAACAAAGCAGGCGAAACTGTTCCTATCAACACGCTGGTTAAACTGACCCGTGTGTATGGTTCAGAAACGGCGTCACGTTATAACCTGTTCAACTCTATCGAGGTGAATGCCATCCCGAAACCGGGTTACAGCACAGGTGATGCTATCAAGGCTATACAAGAAACCGCAAAAGAAGAGCTGCCGCAAGGTTTTGCATACGAGTTCTCTGGTCAAACCCGCGAGGAGATCTCGTCAGGCGGTCAGTCTACCGTTGTGTTCCTGTTATGTTTGGTGTTTGTATACTTCCTATTATCGGCACAGTACGAGAGTTATATCCTGCCGTTGGCGGTTATCCTTTCAATTCCTACAGGTATATTCGGTGTGTTTGCCGTACTGGGCATAACCGGCATCGAAAACAACATCTATGTGCAGGTAGCGCTTATTATGCTCATCGGTCTGCTGGCTAAAAACGCCATCCTTATCGTAGAGTTTGCGGTACAGAAACGCAGGGCAGGACTAAGCCTGGTTGACGCAGCCATTGAGGCGGCAAGGTTAAGGATACGCCCTATTGTGATGACATCGCTGGCCTTCGTATTTGGTTTATTCCCAATGAGTATTGCCACAGGCCCGTCTGCACAGGGTAACCACTCTATTAGTATTGGTGCCGCAGGTGGTATGGTGTCAGGTGTAATATTGGGCTTATTAATCATCCCGGTTCTTTTTGTGATCTTCCAGCATCTGCAGGAAAAAATTACAGGCGTGCCGCTTTCAAGGCACCTTGATAAAAATTACAACCCTGACGCTCAGCCTGCTGAAGCATTAAAATCACACTAAGAGTATTAATTCACCCCAACTACGCTTCGCTGGTCGACCCTCCTGCTGCGCAAAGAGGGTGAAGAGAAAAGCAAATCCCTCTTTCCGCTTGCGGAGAGAGGGTGGTCGAGCGAAGCATCGACCAGATGAATAACTCACCTCTTAGTTAAACAACATATAACAAAGACAAAACACAATGAAAAAGTATATAAACATATTCGCCTTTATGCTGCTACTGGCACTAAGCGCTTGTAAAGTTTCAAAAGATATTGAAACACCCAAACCTGCCTTACCTGTAGCTTTCAGGAATGCAGCAGCAACAAGCGATACTACAAGCATTGCCGATATTAAATGGAAGAGCTTTTTTACCGAAGCTACCCTGCAAAAGCTAATAGACAGCGCTATAGAGAAAAACTACGATATGCAGATAGCTGTTAAAAACATCGAAGCATCGCAGTTATTGTTTAAACAAGTAAAATGGAACTATGTACCAAGTGTAGGTCTTAATGTTACGGCTAATAGCAATCGCCCGTCAGACAATAGCCTTAACGGACTTAGCCTTAACCAATTTATCGGCAGCAAGCATGTTGAAGATTATTCGGCCAATCTGGCCCTCTCATGGGAAGCTGATATATGGGGTAAGATCCGCAATCAAAGCAAAAGCGCTTTAGCCACTTACCTGCAAACTACCGAAGCTAAGAAGCTTATCCAAACCAATATTGTTGCCGGTGTATCACAGGGTTATTATAACCTGCTGATGCTTGATGCACAATTGCAGATAGCCCAAAAGAATGT